>NZ_JAMDHB010000001.1:0-1002591 GCF_028656895.1 Pseudomonas sp. TNT2022 ID1044
TTTTGTTTTGCCCGCAGGAAAATCTGTCTTGCTCGATTTCTATGCAATTGCTCGGGGCTTGGCCAGAGATCGCCGTTAGAGGAAAACGCACTAAAGTGACCGGGTAGTTTTTGGTATGGTGCAGCTCGTTTTTTAACGGACTGTTTTGAAGCTCACGGATCGGCGCTTCCCTATTCAAAGAGTTGCTACAGAAATGCCCCAACCGATTCCGATCAAAGACCACGAAAAAGAAACCCGCCTGGTCAACAAGAGACTCATGGCTTGCGCGTTGTTCGTCGTCGCGATTACTTGCGCGCTGGTGGTGCGCCTGTACGTTCTGCAAGTCGTCGAATTCGACTATCACTCCACGATTTCTGAAAACAATCGCGTGCATGTCCTGCCGATCACACCTACCCGCGGCTTGATCTATGACCGCAATGGCGTGGTGCTCGCAGACAATCGGCCCAGCTACAACCTGACCATCACCCGCGAACGCGCGACCGACGTCAATCGTGAGCTGGATGAGGTGGCCAGCCTCCTGCAATTGCCCGCAGAAGACCGCACGCTGTTCGACAAGGCCATGAAGCAGGCACGCCATCCGTTCGTACCCGTGACGCTGTTCTATGGGCTGAGCGAAAAGCAGATCGCGGTGCTCGCGGTCAACGAATTCCGTTTGCCGGGCCTGGATGTCGAGCCGCAGTTCGTTCGGCACTACCCACTGGGTGAGCATTTCGCTCATTCGGTCGGCTACGTCGGACGCATTAACGAAAAAGAATCTAAAGCGCTGGATACGGCCGAGTACCGAGGCACCCAATCCATCGGCAAGACCGGGGTCGAGAAATTCTACGAGTCGCAGCTACACGGCCATGTCGGTTACGAGGAAGTCGAAACCAATGCCCAGGGCCGCGTATTGCGCGTGCTCAAGCACACTGATCCGGTGCCGGGCGAAAACATTGTACTGAGCCTCGACATCAAGCTTCAGGAAGCCGCCGAACACGCCTTGGGTGATCGCCGTGGTTCGGTCGTCGCGCTCGATCCGTCGACCGGCGAAGTGTTGGCCATGGTCAGCAATCCAAGTTTCGACCCAAATCTGTTCGTCACCGGTATCAGCTCCAAGGAGTACTCGACGCTGCGCGATTCCATCGACCGGCCACTGTTCAACCGTGTGCTGCGCGGTCTCTACGCGCCGGGTTCGACCATCAAGCCCGAAGTGGCGATTGCCGGGCTCGACGCCGGCGTTGTCACGCCACAGACCCGAGTCTTCGACCCGGGTTATTACCAATTGCCGGACTTCGATCACAAGTACCGCAACTGGAACCACAGCGGCGATGGTTGGGTGGATATGGACGCGGCGATCATGCGCTCCAACGACACCTACTTCTATGACCTGGCACACAAGCTGGGCATCGATCGTCTGCACGACTACATGGCGATGTTCGGCCTGGGTGAGAAAGTCTCGCTGGATATGTATGAAGAGTCGTCGGGTCTGATGCCATCCCAGGCGTGGAAGCGCGCGACGCGCCATCAGCCGTGGTTCCCGGGTGAGACGGTGATCCTCGGCATCGGCCAGGGCTACATGCAGGTCACGCCACTGCAATTGGCTCAGGCGACGGCCCTGATCGCCAACAAAGGGGTGTGGAACCGCCCGCACCTGGCCATGACCGTGGACGGTGTCGCGCCAGTGGATGAGCACCCGATGCCAAACATATTGCTCAAGGACCCGCGCGACTGGGAGCAGGTCAACCACGGAATGCAAATGGTGATGCATGATGCCCGGGGGATTGCCCGAGCCGCAGCGGCAGGCGCGCAATATCGTATCGCCGGCAAGAGCGGCACGGCGCAGGTGGTGGCGATCAAGCAGGGCGAGCGTTACAACCGCGAGAAAACCCGCGAGCGCAACCGCGACAATGCCTTGTTCGTCGGGTTTGCCCCGGCCGAACATCCCAAGATTGTGATTTCGGTCATGATCGAAAACGGTGAAGCCGGTGGGCGGGTCGCAGGACCTGTAGTGCGGCAGATCATGGATGCCTGGCTACTCGATCAGGACGGTCATCTGAAGCCGCAATACGCAGCGCCCAGCAAATCCCCCGGCGACCCTCACGTCTGATTCATTGCGCGGGCGTTTTTGTCAGGCCTGAGGTGTGGGCACGCTGATATTCAGAGTGCCTGTGAAAAGATCGCACTTAAGGGGCTGAGGGCACCGGACATCCCAAATCCCCCTCCTGACACTTCAGGTATGTCTTGAACGTCTCAACCCGCGCCTGGGTCAACTCCGTCACGCAATTGCTGTAGATCAGCGGATAGACACTGCCGCCTTCCACGCCCGAGGCCGAAAACTTGCACTCGGCATCGCGAAACGCAATCCACGAACGCTGCGCGCCCAACAGCAGCTTCTTGCGGTCGGGGTCGCCCTTGAGGCGATTGGTAATCTGTTGGTAAAGCGCATTCAACTCCTTGTCGGCCGCTGCATGCTGCTGCGATGCACACTGGTTCATCGTCGCCTGGTCGGTGGTGTTGTCGCAGTTCACGGCGGCGTAGGTCTGGGAGGTGAGCATCAATGGCGTCAGCGCCAGGAGAAAGCGTAGGTGCATGGAGAAACTCGCTGTGGCAAGGGGGCGTTGAGGGGCAGTGTAGCGAAGCAAGCGACGCTGCCAGGGGGTACCATTACGACAGCTTAAACCGCTTTCATACAACTTTCGGGTTGGACTTGTGGTCTTACAGGCCTACTGTTGTCCAGTACAGGAGGTGACAAATGAAACCAGTACCCAATAGTTTTGAGCGCAAAATCACGCTTAAATCGCCGCGCTCCCATGTTTGGCGGGCATTGGTCGATGCAGAGGCGTTCGGACAATGGTTCGGCGTTGCGCTTGAAGGCAGACGCTTCATTGCCGGCGAGTGGACGCAGGGGCAGGTGACGTATCCCGGATACGAGCACGTGCTGTGGAATGTGCTGGTCGAGCGGGTCGAGCCGCAGCAGTTGTTCTCTTTTCGCTGGCACCCTTACGCGGTGAATCCGAAGATCGACTACTCCCAGGAGCCCACCACGCTGGTGAAATTCGAACTGCAAGACTTTGAGGACGGCACGCTGCTCAAGGTTTCCGAGTCGGGCTTCGCGCACATTCCCGACGTCCGCCAGAAAGAGGCGTATTACATGGACAGCCGTGGCTGGGAAGAGCAGTTGAGCAGACTCGAACAGTTTCTTGTTGAAAACGCCAAGGCCCGCGAGCGTGAGGGTGACTGAGGCTATGCGTTTGAGCCTTGGCTGAAACGCTGGACGCCGGGGCCGGACGCCTGCAGGTCATGAAACTCGTGGCTTCGAGGCTGGATACCTGAGGCGTCTAAGGGTTTTCGGAAGGGGGGCTATGGCGAATGTCTTACACGCTGTAACAACTATGTCGTCTATTGCAGATTGGATCCGATGCGTATTCTAGCCCCATCCACTGAAGCACAAGGAGTGCTCAGGATCATGGATGATCGGCCATTTGCATGGATTGCTCACGACAGGGAGTCGTAATGGTCTTGGAAGAACCCGCTTCGGCGGGTTTTTTATGGGCGCAAGAAAAGTCTGGCTGCGAGATGTTCATCTCGCAGCCATTTTTTATAGGCGGTCGAGTTTCGCGGCCGCGCGTTCGGTAATGTCTGCGCGCAATTGCAACGAACCGGCGGCACGTTTGCGGGCCTCTTCCAGTACGCTGGCCGGCGCAGTTTCCGGGCTGCCTGCCTGAAACGGCGGAGCCGGGGCGTATTCCAGCTGCAACTGCACCCGTTCAGCGGTGGCTTGATCGAACAGCTCAGCGGCCAGGGTCAGGGCAAAATCGATGCCGGCGGTGATGCCGCCCCCCGTCAGCAGATTGCCGTCGCGCACCACCCGATCGTTCACCGCAATCGCTCCCAGCGGCGCCAGCAATTCGTGGTAGGCCCAGTGAGTGGTCGCGCGTTTGCCTTTGAGCAGGCCCGCTGCACCGAGCACCAGCGCGCCGGTGCAGACCGACGTCACGTAACGCGCGTTTGCAGCCTGAGCCTTGATGAACGCCAGCGTTTGCTCGTCTTCCATGAGCGGCCCGACGCCGCTGCCACCGGGAATACAAATCACGTCCAGCGCCGGGCAGTCGTCGAAAGTGACGGTCGGTTTCAGCATCAGGCCGGTGCTGGCGGTGATGGGCATCAAGTCCTTCCAGATCAGATGCACCTTCACATCCGGCAACGAGGTCAACACGTCGTAAGGGCCGGTGAGGTCGAGTTGTTGCACCTGTGGAAACAACAGAAAACCGATCTGCAAGGTCATGATGTTTTTTCTCCTGAAGTGGGTGGACGCCTTCACTGTAGGCGCTTAGGATTTGGCTAATACGCCAATCACCCCACGAATTACGCCAATATGCCCAAAACCATTCACGTGCTCGCGTTCGCCAATGTGCAACTGCTCGACGTCACCGGGCCGTTGCAGGTGTTCGCGTCCGCCAATGACATCGCCCGCCAGCAAGGTGCACCTGCACCGTATGCGCCGTCGGTGATTGCCAGCGGCGGCGGGGCAGTGATGTCATCAGCGGGCCTGGCATTGTTGGCCGAGCCGTTGCCCGAGCAGGGCAGTGACACCTTGATCATCGCCGGTGGCTGGGGTGTTTACGCGGCGGCGCAGGATCAGCCACTGGTGAACTGGGTACGCGAGCATGCAGCAGGATGCCGACGTGTTTCATCGGTGTGCACCGGCGCATTCCTGTTGGCAGCCAGCGGCTGGCTCGATGGCCGTCGCGTGGTCACCCACTGGACCCGATGCGAACAGTTGGCGCAGCAGCATCCGCAACTGCGGGTGGAGCCCAATCCGATTTTCATCAACGACGGCCCGGTCTGGACTTCAGCCGGAGTGACCGCCGGTATCGATCTGGCGTTGGCGATGGTGGAAGCCGATCTGGGTCGTAACATGGCCCTGGAAGTCGCCCGGCAACTGGTGGTGTTTCTCAAACGCCCCGGTGGACAGTCGCAATTCAGCGTGACCCTGTCCCTGCAAAAAGAAGGCGATCGCTTCGACGAGCTTCACGCCTGGATCAGTGAAAACCTCACCAAAGACCTCGGCATCCCGACCTTGGCCCAGCAGGCGCGCATGAGCGAACGCAGCTTCGTGCGCCACTACCGCGCCGAAACCGGCCAAACGCCGGCCCGGGCCATCGAATTGATCCGCGTCGAGACCGCACGACGCCTGCTCAGCGATACCGGCGTGCCGATCAAGCGGGTCGCCGTGCAATGCGGATTCGGTAGCGAGGAAACACTGCGCCGCAGTTTTCTGCGGGCGATGGGCGTGACGCCGCAGGCTTATCGTGAGCGGTTTTGCGTCAGCCTCGCAGGCGGCTGACTTTCCAGCGTTTGATCAGGCACTTTTTGGAGGCTTCCCACCGTTCGTCGCGGTTGAGGCCGGTTCGAAGAGGTCAATGCTGCGGTGGGCGGCCGTTATGTAACACGTGTGGGAAGTGGCTTGCGCCGAACCCACACTCAAGGCTGCCACAAGCTCTTCTCGCCACTCAATTTCCGATCAAGAAAACACGCCGCGCTGATCAACGCCAGGTGTGTCAGCGCTTGCGGGGTATTGCCCATGTGCCGGGCGTGGCTGTCGAACTCTTCGGCGTACAGCCCCAACGGGTTGGCGTAACGCAGCAGTTGCTCGAACTCCAGATGGGCCTTCTCGACCCGGCCGGCGCGGGCCAGGCATTCCACGTACCAGAAGGAGCACGCGGCGAACGCGCCTTCGGTGCCCGGCAGGCCGTCGATGTGGGTGTGCTCGTTGCGGTAGCGGTAAACCATGCCGTCGCGCACCAGGCTTTTTTCGATGGCGTCCAGGGTCGCCAGCCAGCGCGGGTCCTTGGCACTGACGAAACGCACCAGCGGCATCAGCAACATTGAGCCGTCGAGGCCGGTGCCGCCAATGTGCTGGACGAAATGGCCAAGGTCTTCGTTCCAGAAGTTGTCCCAGATGTCGGCGTAAATGGCCTGACGCGTCTGGTCCCAACGGGCGAACGGGGCGGGCAGCGAGCGTTTCGAGGCGAGTCGGATTGCCCGATCCAGCGCCACCCAACACATCAGGCGCGAGTGCAGGAAGTGATGTTGCTCGCCGCGCATTTCCCAGATGCCAACGTCCTCCTGATTCCAGGTTTCGCAGACCTGATCGATCACTTTCGTGGTGTGTTTCCAGCCTTCATGGGAGATGGCTTCGCCGTACTTATTCACCAGATACACCGCATCCATCAGCTCGCCGAAAATGTCGAGTTGTACCTGCGTGTAAGCCAGGTTACCGATGCGCACCGGTTTTGCGCCGCCATGCCCGGACAGGTGCGTGAGTTCGATTTCCGGCAGCTCCTGACGGCCATCGATGCCATACAGGATATTGAGTTTCATCGGCTGGCCGCGGCAGTCGCTGACCCGTCCGCGCAACCAGCGCATGTAGGCGTTGGCCTCCTCGACGAAGCCCAGGCGCATGAAGGCGTATACGGTGAACGAGGCGTCACGGATCCAGGTGTAGCGGTAATCCCAGTTGCGTTCACCACCGACGGTTTCCGGCAGGCCGAAGGTTGCGGCGGCGAGGATGGCGCCATGTTTACGCGAGGTCAGCAGCTTCATCGCCAGGGCCGAACGGTTGACCATTTCCCGCCAGCGGCCGCGGTAGTTGGACTGGCCGATCCAGTCACGCCAGAACTTCAGCGTGCGCTCCAGGCACATCGACGCGGCGCCTTCCTTGAAGCGCGGATCGTCGACGGCGCCAAGCAGGAATTGGGCGTTCTGGTCCTGTTCGAGGGTGAACTCGGCGACGGCGGCATCGGCGTCTATGCGTAACGCCTGATCCGCAAACAGGCGCAGGGACGGCTGATTGTCTGCTTCGAAAATCACGGTTTTTTTATCAAGGCGGGCGCGGGTTCTGGCGCGGGCATAGTCGTGTCGGACGGCGCAACGCAGGTGAAAGGTTGCCTTGCCGCTGACCACCCGGACCTGGCGCATCAACACCGGCAGATCATCCTCGCTGTCACCAATGGGCAGCAGGTCGGTGACTTCGACCACGGCGCGATCGCTGAGCCAGCGGGTTTGCAGAACATTGGTGTCCGGCAGGTAAATCTGTTCGCGACGGGCGTCGGGTAAATCCGGCGACAACTGAAAAATCCCGGCCTCGGGACTGTCCAGCAGCGAACAGAAAATCGACGGGCTGTCGAATTCCGGCCAGCAGAAAAAATCCACGCTGCCCTTGTCATTGACCAGCGCAGCACTGCGCATGTCGCCGATGATGCCGTGGGCGTCGATGGGGCTTTGGCGTTCGGGTTGATCAGCCATTGTCGCGAAACTCCTGGAAACAGGGACCTAAGTAGCTGACTGGTCTGGATGGGCTGGAGTTCATTTGTGCGGTGACTGTTCTGGCCTCTTCGCGGGCAAATATGGGCGCGAGCCTGCCCGCGACAGGACCTTCACATTCAACCAACAATTCCAGCCTTTCCCCCCATTCAGCCTTATGGCAACGTGCAGGCCCCTGACGAGACCTGCACCATGGCCAACCCCTATCGCGAACTGTTCAACGCCCCCGGCGCCCGGGCCTTCGTGCTGGCCGGGATGATTGCGCGCATGCCGATTTCCATGACGGGCATCGGCCTGATCACCATGCTTTCGCAGCTGCAGGGCGGCTACGGTTTGGCCGGTGCGGTGGCGGCGACGTTTGCGTTGGCCACGGCGTTTTGTGCGCCGCAAGTGTCGCGGCTGGTGGACCGTTTTGGGCAGCGGCGGATTTTGCCGGTGTCGGCACTGATCGGTGGCGGGGCGTTGTTGCTGGTGTTGTTGTGCACGCGTTTGCAGGCGCCAAACTGGACGTTGTTTGTGTTCGCCGCCATCGCCGGGTGCATGCCGAGCATGTCGGCGATGGTGCGGGCGCGCTGGACCGAGTTGTATCGCGGTCGGCCGCAACTGCAAACCGCCTATGCGCTGGAGTCGGTGCTGGACGAAGTCTGCTTTATTGTCGGGCCGCCGTTGTCGGTGGGCTTGTGCGTGGTGGCGTTTCCCGAGGCAGGCCCCTTGGCAGCTTTGTTGATGCTGGCGATCGGCGTCACGGCGTTTGTGTCGCAACGCAGCACCGAGCCACCGGTGCATCCCCATGAGGAACATCATGCGGCGTCGATCATTCGCTCCGTCGACATTCAGCTGCTGATGTTGTTGATGGTCGCGATGGGTACCATCGTCGGCGTGGTGGACGTGGTCAGCGTGGCCTTCGCGCAACAACAGGGTCAACCGGCGGCGGCGAGTATTGTGCTGTCGGTGTACGCCATCGGTTCCTGCATGGCCGGTCTGGCGTTCGGTGCCTTGCGCTCGAAAGTGCCGTTGCCGCGCCTGTTTCTCTACGGCGGGATCGCCACGGCAGTGACGACGTTGCCGCTGTTGCTGGCGGTGAACATTCTCGGGTTGTCACTGGCGGTGTTCGTTGCCGGACTGTTTTTTGCGCCGACGTTGATTGTCGCCATGGCGCTGGTGGAACAGATCGTGCCACCGGCCAAACTCACCGAAGGCCTGACCTGGCTGGTCACCGGATTGAGTATCGGTGTGGCGATCGGTGCGGCGGGGTCGGGCTGGCTGGTGGATGCATTCGGAGCGAGAAGCGGGTTTTGGCTGGCGATTGGCGCGGGTGCGGTAGTGCTCGGTTCTGCGCTACAGAGTTATCGACACTTGAAGGATTGACCCTGTGGGAGCGGAGAGGTCCGCTCCCGGGCCAGCATCGCATTTAAACCATCAGGCGCCAAAACCGCCGTCGATGGTCAGGCTCGCGCCGGTGATGTAACCCGCTTCCGGGCCCACAAGATAGGCGACGAAACTGGCGATCTCTTCAACCTTGCCGTAACGACCAACCGCCATCAGCGGGATCAGGCTATCGGCGAAGTCACCTTCGGCCGGGTTCATGTCGGTGTCGACCGGGCCCGGTTGCACGTTGTTGATGGTGATGCCTTTCGGGCCGAGGTCTCGGGCCAGGCCTTTGGTCAGGCCGACCAGTGCCGACTTGCTCATTGCATACGGGCCTCCACCGGCGAAGGGCATGCGGTCGGCGTTGGTGCTGCCGATGTTGATGATGCGGCCACCTTCGGTCATGTGCCTGGCGGCGGCCTGGGTGGCAATGAACACGCTGCGCACGTTGATGGCCAGGGTCCGGTCGAAATCTTCGAGTGTGAAATCTTCCAGCGGCGCCACCGCCAGCACGCCGGCGTTGTTGACCAGGATATCCAGGCGACCAAAGGTTTCTACCGTCGCGTTCACGGCGTTGTGGATGGCTTCGGCGTCGGCGCTGTCGGCCTTGATGGCGAGGGCTTTGCCGCCGTCGGCGATGATGCCGTTTTGCAGTTCTTCGGCCTTGGCTGTGGAGCTGACGTAGGTGAAGGCTACTGTCGCGCCTTGCGCGGCCAGGCGTTTGACGATGGCCGCACCAATGCCGCGGGAACCGCCTTGAATCAAAGCCACTTTGCCGTTGAGGTTCTGAGTAGTCATTTCTTTCTCCAAAGTCCCGAGGCGAGATGTCCCGGTTGATGGAGCCTAGTATCGATTGAGGATTGCAACCTGAGTAGACGGTAATTGCTATAGTCTGTGTAAACCAGAAGTTTATAGTGATGCGCCATGGAAACCTTTAGCAGTATCGAATGCTTTGTCCGCAGTGCTGAAGTCGGCAGCTTTGCCGAAGCCGCGCGGCGCTTGAGCCTTACGCCGGCGGCGGTGGGTAAAAGCGTCGCCAAGCTGGAGGCGCGGTTGGGTGTGCGGTTGTTTCAGCGCAGCACCCGCAGCCTGACGCTGACCGAGGCCGGTCAGCTGTTTTTGGGGCAGGTCAGTGCCAGCCTGACGACCATCCAGAACGCGGTGGCCCATCTGGCTAACGCCGAAGGGCAGCCGGCGGGGACTTTGAAGGTCAGCATGGGCACGGTGTTCGGGCGACTGTATGTCGTGCCGCTGCTCGGCGAGTTTCTGCGGCGCTATCCGGCGATCAATCCGGACTGGCATTTCGACAATCGCCAGGTCGACCTGATCGGTCAGGGTTTCGATGCGGCGATTGGTGGCGGATTTGAGCTGCCCCAAGGCGTGGTCGCACGCAAGCTGGCACCGGCGCATCGGGTGTTGCTGGCCTCGGCAGACTATCTGAAGCGACATGAAGCGATCACGGAGCCGGACGATCTTCAGCATCACGACGGTATCCTGATCCGGTCGCCGCAAACCGGACGCGTGCGTTCCTGGCAGTTGACCGGCCGTAGCCCTCAACACTGCCGACCGTTGATGCTCAAGGCGCGAATGACCATGAGTGATTCGGATGCCGCTTGCGCCACAGCCGCCCAGGGCCTGGGCATTGCGTTGGTGAGCATGCCGTTTGCGGTCAATTATCTGGAAGCGGGCACGTTACAGCGGGTGTTGCCGGACTGGTACATCGATGACGGCAATATTTCGATCTACTACGCCGAGCACAAATTGTTGCCGGGCAAGACCCGGGCGTTTGTCGATTTCATTTTTGAGCAGTTTGCGCAGCGAGGGTTGGCGCAGAGGTTCAGTGCGGTTTGAGCATGGCTGTAGACCGAGGCGTGGCCATCGCGGGCAAGCCCGCTCCCACAGGTTCTGTGCCGGCCTCAATAATGTAAACGACGCAGATCCTGTGGGAGCCGGGCTTGCCCGCGATGAGCGATAACGCGGTCTACCGCATGAACTTCTGCGGCCAGCCAATGATGTTCTTCGGCCGTGGTGTCGCATACGTGCGCACCTTCGACGTCGACAGGCCCAATCGCACCAGCGACTCGGCAATGGTCACTGCCGCAGTCACGCCATCGATCACCGGCACGCCGGTACGCTGGCGAATCTGCTCATCAAGCCCGGCCATGCCGCCGCAACCGAGGCAGATGACTTCCGCTTTGTCCTGGGTCACCGCCAACTCGGCTTGATGCACGATGGCCTCGAGTGCGCGTTGCGGCTCGTGTTCCAATTCCAGTACCGCCAACCCGCTGGCGCGCACCGACGCGCAGCGATCCCAGAGGCCCGAGAGTTTCAGGCGATCCTCGATCAGCGGCACGGTGCGGTCGAGGGTAGTGACCACCGAATAAGCATGGCCGAGGAACATTGCGGTGCTGGCCGCTGCATCGGTGATGTCCACCACCGGCACGTTGAGCAGCTCCTGCAAGCCTTCGCGGCCGTGTTCGCCGTAACCGGCCTGAATCACCGCATCGAAGGGCTGGTCGTAGGACATCACCCGGTCCATGACCGCGATGGCGGCCAGGTAGCTTTCGAAATTGCCTTCGATGGAGTCGGCACCGAAGTAGGGCGTCAGGCCAACGATTTCGGTGCCGGGCGCGGCCACGGACTGGGCCGAACGGGCGATGGCCTGGGTGATGGATTCGGTGGTGTTGACGTTGACCACGAGAATTCGCATGGGAAGTCCTTATAACGGGTGGTTCCGCGGCCCGACGCTACTGCCGGGCCGCGATGGAGTTAATGGCTGGCGTTGTCGACCGCAATCGTTTCGCCGCTGACGTCGGCATAATGCGGTTGGCGTTTGGCGATGATCAGATAGAGCAGCCCTGCAATCGCGGCGCCAATCAGCCAGGAGAACGGCGACACCAAGTGGAAACCCGGCACCAGCGCCAGGACGATGGCGATCAAGGCTGCGGGAATGAACGCCGCCACGGCGCGCAAATTGACCCCTCGGCTGTAGTAATAAGCGCCGTTCGGGTCTTCGCTGTACAACTGCGGCACGTTGATCTGACCTTTTCGTAGCAGCCAGTAGTCGACCATGATCACGCCATACAGCGGGCCGAGCAGGGCGCCGAGGCCCGAGAGGAAGTACACGATCACCAGCGGACTGTTGTAGAGGTTCCACGGCAGGATCAGCACGGCGATGGTCGCGCTGATGAGGCCGGCGCGACGGAACGTCAGGTACTTCGGCGCCAGGTTGCTGAGCACGAAAGCCGGGGCGACGAAGTTGGCCATGATGTTCACGGCCACGGTGACGATCAGGAACGCCAGGCAACCGAGGACCAGGAAGAACGTGTTGGGGATCGAGGCGATGATCTCTGTAGGACTTTCAATAATGTGGCCGTTGATCTGGAATTGCGCGCCGCACAGCAGGACGGTGATGGCGGCGAATACCAGAATGTTCACCGGCAGACCCCAGAAATTTCCGACCTTGATGGTTTTGCGGCACGGCGACGAACGGGCGAAGTCACAGAAATTCAGGATCAGCGTGCCATAGATCGCCAGCCATAGCGCGCCACCGGCAAAGATGTTGCGCCACATCTCGCCACCGGTGAGCGGTTCGTGGATTGACCAGGCAATGGTCGCGTCGGCCTGAAAGTACATCCAGGCGGCGAGGGCGGCGACGGTCAGCAGAATCACCGGCCCGGCAAACGCTTCATAGCGGCGCACCATTTCCATGCCGTAGGCGAGGATCGCCAGCTGCACGAGCCAGATCGCTACGAAGCACACCCAGCCCAGGGTCGACAGGCCGAGAATCGAGTCGTGGTCGTATTCGGCGAAGCCGGGATGGATGGCCGTCAACAAGACGCGAAAGACCACCGAGGCCAGGTACGTCTGAATGCCGAACCAGGCGATGGCGATAACAGCCCGGATCAATGCAGGAATCTGCGCTCCGTGAATGCCGAAACTGATCCGGCTGATGACCGGAAACGGCACACCGGTCTTCTGGCCCATGTAGCCCGACAGGTTCATGAAAAAGTACACCAGCGCCGCGCCAATCCCCAGGGACAGAAGAATCTGCCAGCCACCAAGGCCCAACGCATAAAGACCGATGGCGAAGGAGTAGTTGGCGATGTTGTGCACGTCATTGGTCCACAGCGCGAAGATGCTGTAGCGACCCCAGCGTCGCCCTTCGGCCTTGGTCGGCGCGAGGTCTTTGTTGTGCAGACGTGGGCTGAGTACCACGGGAGATTCAAGCGTTTGATCAACAGCGGTCTGGGTGGCGTGGGAGGAGGGAAGATCCAGCGCAATATTGTTGTTTGAAAGACTTGTACGCATTCCGGCAGGCTCCTGATGCTCGACGCCGCGATGACTGTGCATGAGCGTTGGCTCGACAAATCTTCGTCGCGGTGTAGCGAATATCATTGGTTACGGGGCATCTGCAGCCTGTACGGGATAGGGCGCTTCAGGCTTGCGGATCTTGAGTGTGTGTATGTCTTGATAATATTGTATACAAAACATGTATGCACTTAAGCCAGATCCATGCCAGCCGGCCGTTCTATGAATGGCGCTGCTCATTTCGTTTTGTTATGGCTTTGCGCCAAGCTGCTGAAAAATCGGAAATATAAACTGACCGTTGGAGCAGGTTTTTATTTTCGCGGGGGAAGGCTCGAGGACGTAGCGGCGCAAGGGCGGAGAAGGAATGTAACTTTTAGGGGCGTGGAAACGAAAAAGTGCACACATAAATGGCACCGATGGTGACATTCGTGTGTACACATTTTTTTGATGACTGACTTTGTAGGAGCCAGCAAGCCGGCTCCTACAGGGGGATATCGCCGGGCTGGGGATCAGGTGTTGGACTTGCTGATGATATTGCCCGCATGCAACCCGCATTCTTTCTGGGTCGCTTCTTCCCACCACCAGCGGCCTTCGCGCTCATGCTGGTTCGGCAGCACCGGACGGGTGCAGGGTTCGCAGCCGATGCTGATGAAGCCGCGCTCGTGCAGGCTGTTGTACGGCAGTTCGAGCATGCGGATGTAACCCCAGATCTCTTCGCTGGTCATTTGCGCCAGCGGGTTGAACTTGTACAGAGTGCGTTCCGGGGTGGAGAACGCGGTGTCGATCTCCATCACCGCAACGGCGCTGCGGGTGCCCGGGCTCTGGTCGCGGCGCTGGCCGGTGGCCCAGGCTTTCACGCCGGAGAGTTTGCGACGCAGCGGCTCGATCTTGCGGATACCGCAGCACTCGCCATGACCATCCTTGTAAAAACTGAACAGGCCTTTTTCCTTCACGAACGGTTCGAGTTTGGTGTAGTCCGGCGACACCAGTTCGATGTCAATCTTGTAGTGCTCGCGCACCTGATCGATAAAGCGATAGGTCTCGGGATGCAGACGGCCGGTGTCGAGGCTGAACACTTTGACGTTCTTGTTCAGCTTCCAGGCCATGTCCACCAGCACCACATCCTCGGCGCCGCTGAAAGATATCCACAGATCATCACCAAACTCGGCAAAGGCGAGTTTCAGGATGTCCTGGGCGGATTTATTGGCATAGGTCGTGGCGAGTTCCACGACGTCGAACGTTGGGCTCATCAGGGCGGCTTCCTACAGGTCTATGGCGCTGGGCGCTCTATATGGGCCGATGGTAACAAAAAGCGGCGTTGCTCGGGGCGTCCTGTGCGTTGCGCGGTGGGGGAGGAATCGCTAGAGTTCGGCAGTCTTTTAGCTCGCTCGACCAATAAACAATACAAATGGGAGTGTCTTGTGGAAATTGCCTGTCTGGATCTTGAAGGTGTGCTGGTTCCGGAAATCTGGATCGCCTTCGCCGAAAAAACCGGGATCGAATCCCTCAGGGCCACCACTCGGGATATTCCCGACTATGACGTGCTGATGAAGCAGCGCCTGCGGATTCTCGACGAGCACGGCCTGAAGCTTTCGGACATTCAGGAAGTGATCGCCACCCTCAAGCCGCTGGACGGCGCGATTGAGTTCGTCGACTGGCTGCGTGAACGCTTCCAGGTGGTGATTCTGTCGGACACGTTCTACGAATTCTCCCAGCCGCTGATGCGTCAACTGGGCTTCCCGACCTTGCTTTGCCATCGTCTGATTACCGACGACACCGGGCGTGTGACGAGCTACCAGTTGCGCCAGAAAGATCCCAAGCGTCAGTCGGTCCTGTCGTTCAAGAGCCTTTACTACCGGGTGATTGCGGCGGGGGATTCCTACAACGACACGACGATGCTGGGCGAGGCGGATGCGGGGATTCTGTTCCATGCACCGGATAACGTGATCCGCGAATTCCCGCAATTCCCGGCGGTGCATACGTTTGAAGCGCTGAAGCAGGAATTCATCAAGGCTTCGAATCGGGCTTTGAGTTTGTAAATGACCTGTGGCGAGGGAGCTCCCTCGCCACAAAAGGCTAAAGGTTCTGCAGGGTATCGAGCAGCACTTTCACCTTGGTGATCGATTCCTGATACTCGGCCTGCCACTCCGAATCCGCGACGATCCCGCCACCGCCCCAGCAACACACTTGCCCATCCTTGACCAACAAGCTGCGAATCGCGATGGAGCTGTCCATTTCGCCGCGCACGTCCAGATACAGCAACGAACCGCAATACAGTCCGCGTCGGGTCGGTTCCAGCTCATCGATGATTTGCATCGAGCGGATTTTCGGTGCACCGGTGATCGAGCCACCCGGAAAACTGCCGGCGATCAGGTCCAGTGCATCCCGATCATCCGCCAGCTCGCCGGTCACGCTGCTCACCAGGTGATGCACGTTCGGGTAGCTTTCGAGGCTGAACAACTCCGGCACCGCTACCGAACCGGTACGGCAGGTGCGGCCCAGGTCGTTGCGCAGCAGGTCGACGATCATCAGGTTTTCCGCGCGGTCCTTGGGGCTGGCCAGCAGTTCGGCAGCGTTGGCAGAGTCTTCGGCTGGCGTCAGGCCGCGCGGGCGGGTGCCTTTGATCGGGCGGGTTTCGACATGGCCGTCGCTGACTTTGACGAAACGCTCCGGCGACAGACTGAGCACGGCGCCCCCGTCAGGCAGGCTCTGGAACCCGGAAAACGGTGTCGGGCACGCCAGACGCAACGCGCAATAAGCGGTCCACGGGTCACCCTCGCACGGTGCGCGGAAGCGCTGCGCGAAGTTGACCTGGTAGCAGTCACCGGCCTGGATGTATTGCTGAATCCGCTCGATTGCCTGGCGATACTGATCGGCACTCAGGTCGGCATTCATCGGTGCTTGCAGTTTGAACGGTATGACCGCCCCGGTCGTCGGTTGGCTGAACAGCTGGATCAGGCGCTGACGTTCGCTGTCGGCCAATGTCGGGTGAAACACCAACTGGCTGGTCATCTGCTGGTGATCGCTGATCAGCGCCCAGTCGTACACACCAAAACGCGCATCCGGCAACTGCAGGTCGTCCAGCGCCTGGCTTGGCAGAATCTCCAGATGTCGGCCGAAGTCATAGCTGAGGTAACCGATCAGACCGCCGGCGAACGGCAGCTCATGAGGAACAGTCGCTTTACCGAGCCGCGTCAGATTATCGCGAAGGCGTTGCAGGAAATCGCCGCCATTTTCGTCGGGCGCAACCGTGAGTTGTTCCAGCGGCCACGCGCTGAGCAAGTCGTAGCGCCCGCGGTCGGCATTGGGGCGGCCGCTGTCGAGCAGCACGGCGCCAGGGGCATGACGAATGGCCGCGAAGTACTCGGCGGGGTTGGCGCGATAGGGCAGCGGGTGTACGGAGCAGGTCAGCATGGGCGGGTTGGATCAGCCATCGAGGCGGGGTGGCGATTGTAGTCCCCTCGGGAGTTTGCTCCTAGAGGGGATGTCGGGGATTGGCAGGTTGGGGGCTTCGGTGGCAATGAGAACGCCATCGCTAGCAAGCCAGCGCCTACAAAATGGAGCGCATCCTGCAGGAGCCGGCTTGCTGGCGATGGCGACGACCCGGTCTCGGATCAACCCTCGACCGGCGGAATATGCCCAAACATTTCCTGTACGAACGCCACGCGTTCTTCCACGGTTTCGGTCACGCCGCGGGCCTTCAATTCTTCCAGGCGCGCCTCGACGGCATGGGTGCGCAGCGTCAGCCCGCAATCGTTGGCAATCTGAATGTTCAAGCCGGGACGGGCATTGAGCTCCAGAATCAGCGGGCCTTTTTCCTGGTCGAGCACCATGTCGACACCGATGTAACCCAGCCCGCACAGCTCATAACAACCGGCGGCGAGTTTCATGAAACCGTCCCAGTAGGGCAGTTGCACGCCGTCCACCGCGTTGGTGGTGTCCGGGTGCTTGGTGATGATGTTGTTCAGCCAGGTGCCACGCAGGGTCAGGCCGGTGGCGAGGTCGACGCCGACGCCGATCGCGCCCTGGTGCAGGTTGGCCTTGCCGCCAGACTGACGGGTCGGCAGGCGCAGCATGGCCATCACCGGGTAGCCCATCAGCACGATGATGCGGATGTCCGGCACGCCTTCGTAGCTGATGCTCTTGAAAATCTGGTCCGGGATCACGCGGTATTCGATCAGCGCCCGATCACGGTGTCCGCCGAGCGAATACAGCCCGGTGAGGATGCTGGAAATATGGTGCTCGATCTCTTCGTGGGCGATGATTTTACCGGACACCGTGCGATAGCGGCCCTCGAAGCGGTCGGCCACGACAATGATGCCGTCGCCCCCGGCGCCCTGTGCCGGTTTGATCACGAAGTCGTTGCGCCCGCCGATGATCTCGTCGAGCTTTTCGATTTCTTTCTCTGTGGAAATCACGCCATACAGTTCCGGCACATGAATGCCGGCGGCGATGGCGCGCTCCTTGGTGAGGATCTTGTCATCGACGATCGGGTACAGGCTGCGCTTGTTGTACTTGAGCACGTAGTCCGCGTTGCGCCGATTGATGCCCATGATGCCCCGGGCTTCCAGGGCCTTCCAGGTTTTCCAGAAACCGAACATCAAGCGTCAGCCTTTTTCAGGAAGGCCTTGAAGCGCACCAGTTCGGTCAGGCGATAACCGCGATAGCGCCCCATCGCCAGCATGAAGCCCACCAGGATCAACAGGATCGCCGGGAAGGTGAACACGAAGTACACCAGTTCCGGCACGCTCATGATCAGGTGCGCCAGGGAGGCGGCGAACAGCGTGCCGATCGCCACTTTCATGGCATGGCCACCGCCACGCTCTTCCCAGGTGATCGACAGGCGTTCGATGGTCATGGTCAGAATCACCATCGGGAACAGTGCAACCGACAGCCCGCGTTCCAGACCGAGTTTGTGGCTGAACAGGCTGATGGCAGCGATCAACACCACCACAAACGTCAGCACCACCGACAATCTCGGCAGCATTTGCAGCTTGAGGTGTTCAAGGTAGGAGCGCAGCGACAGCCCCAGTGCCGTGATGATGGTAAACAGTACGATGCCGAAGCCGAGCTGGGTTTCGCGGAAGGCCAGGGCAATCAGCACCGGCGTGAACGTGCCCAGCGTCTGGATACCGATCAGGTTGCGCAGGATCAGGATCACCAGCACGCCGATCGGGATCATCACCATGATCATGAAGGTCTGCTGGGTTTGCAGTGGCAGGCCGTACAGCGAGTATTCGAGGAAGTTGGCGTCGGTGTTTTCATCCGTCAGCTTGGCCAGGCGAATGGCGTTCATTTCGCTGTTGTTCATGCTGAAGGTGACAGTGGCTTTCTTGCCGCCATCGACGGTGATCAGGTTTTCGTCGCCGGTCCACCACAGCAGGCGGTCGGTCGGCAGGCCCTGTTCGCCGGATTCCGGGTTGAAGTACAGCCAGTCGGTTCCGTTGAAGCTGCGCAACCAGAGTTCCGGTGTCTGCGGCTGGTCGGCCACGAGGCGCACGGTGTGGACCTTTTCCACCGGGACGTGGGCGATGGAGAGCAGCAGTTCGACGATCTTCGCCTTGTGCGCCGGGGTCGGGTCGCCGGCCAGCAGCATCTTGGCGTTGTCGTCGTTGCTGTTGTTGACCCGCTTGATGGCTTCGCTGATGAAGGTCTCGACGTCGGCCGAATGCTGGCGGATCGGCGCGAGCAGAGCTTCGGCGGCGATTTTCTCGGGGCCTTCGACGGCAATGCTGTCGCGGAAGGTCGGGCCTTTGATTTTGGTTTTTTCAGCGGTGTAGCGCTTGGTCAGCACCAGGCGGTAATACAGCGTCTGGTTGCCCTTGGCCCGACGCGCCGACCAGGTGACCTTGCGGTTGCCGTCGACGCGGTTCACGGCCACGCCGTAGTTATTGGAGATGAAGCTCTCGTTAAGACTGACGTAGTCGCGGCTCAGTGGCGGCACGAACATCTGGATCTTGACCGGGTCTTTGGCGCTGGCGACGAACTCGACCTTGGCGTCGATGTTCCACAGGTCGTCGGTGGCGTCTTCGGTTACGGGAATGCCCAGCACGAAGATCTGATAGGCCGTAACTGATATGCCCAGCACCACCAGGATGGCGATCAGCATTTTCAGATGAAGGTTAAGAGAGCGCATTGGAATTACTCTGCGATATGAGCGTCGGTAGCGCAGGCGGGTTTGCCGGCAGCGTATTTAAGACTGGGATCGACCAGCGCATCGAAGCGTTTGAGTGCTTCGGAGCCAATCAAGAGCGGATATTGGAAGGCACTTCGGTCGGTAAGGTTCACTTCGATGGTGCGTAAAGCCGAGCCCATGCAGATATCGAGCTCGATCACCGGACGGGCGGTGTACTTTTTGCCTTCTTCCGGATCGTAGTCGCCGGCCCGGCGCTTGATCTTGCTGACACGGGCCAGCGGTCGTTCAATCGGGTGTGAGTGGGCGGCGTCGATGGCCAGGTAGAAACGCACCCAGGACTCGCCATTGCGCTTGAAGCGCTTGATGTCGCGGGCACTCAGGGACGCTGTCTTCGCCCCGGTGTCGAGTTTGGCCGCCACTTCCAGGTCGATGCCACCCAGGAAAGCGTACTCATTGAGACCGTACACGGTCTTTTCCCCCGCTGCTGCAAATCCCGGCAGGCAAAGAAGATAAAGGAAGGTGGGAAAAGGCTTGAGTCTCATAAATCCTGGTGCGCAGCGGGCCATACTTCAGTTCAAGACCCTGGCATTGCTGCGCAAGCTCCTTCGTATGCCTATCAGTGTTTTATGACAGACAGTGCAGATGTGACAAACAAATGCGGGCGGCATTCTAGCACGGTGGCTTGTTGGCGCCAGCGCTGGCCGGCTGCTATGAGGCACGCTGCAGGTCGCGCTGTCTTCGTGGAAGCCGGCTTGCTGGCGATAGCGCCTGTCCAGTCGCCAAATCCATTGCTGACCCTGCGCCATCGCCAGCAAGCCGGCTTCTACCAGGAATGTGGTTATTAGACGATTGTCGACAATATCCAATTATCCTTTGACTATGTCCGGTGTATTCGCTAGTTTTTGCGGCATTGGCTTTCAAGGTGTCGACAATATGCTGGATCAACTCGATCCCCCGGTTTCTACCCAAGACGATTCGGAGACGCTTTCCGAGAACGTCTTCCGCCGTATTCAGGCGGCCATCGTCAAAGGCGATATCGCGCCGGGCAGTAAAATCTCCGAACCAGAGCTGGCCCGTACCTATGGCATCAGCCGCGGCCCGCTGCGCGAGGCCATCCACCGCCTGGAAGGCCAGCGCCTGCTGGTGCGCGTGCCGCACGTCGGGGCGCGGGTGGTGTCGCTCAATCATGCCGAGTTGATCGAGCTTTACGAAATCCGTGAATCCCTGGAAGGCATGGCCTGTCGCCTGGCCGCTGAACGCATGAGCGTAGAAGAAATCGACGAACTGCGTCGGGTGCTCGAAACCCACGAGCGCGACGAGGCGTTTCAGGCTGGCCGGGGCTATTACCAACAGGAAGGCGATTTCGACTTTCACTACCGGATCATTCAGGGCAGCGGCAACCGCACGCTGACCCAAATGCTGTGCGGCGAGTTGTATCAACTGGTGCGCATGTACCGCATTCAGTTTTCCACCACGCCCAATCGCCCGCACCAGGCCTTTGCCGAACACCACCGAATTCTCGATGCCATCGCCGACCGTGACGGTGAGCTGGCCGAGTTGTTGATGCGCCGCCACATCGGCGCCTCCAAACGCAACATCGCCCGTCATTACCAGGACGGCGTTAACCCGACAGCCAAACGAGGTGAGTCATGAGTTCCAACAAGAGCACTCCAGGCCAGCGTTTCCGCGATGCGGTCGCCAGCGAGCATCCATTGCAAGTGGTCGGCGCAATCAACGCCAACCACGCGTTGCTGGCCAAGCGCGCCGGTTTCAAGGCGATCTACCTCTCGGGTGGCGGGGTGGCTGCCGGCTCCCTCGGCGTGCCGGACCTGGGCATCACTGGCCTGGATGACGTGCTGACGGACGTACGCCGCATTACTGATGTTTGCGATTTGCCGCTGCTGGTGGACGTGGACACCGGTTTCGGTTCCTCGGCGTTCAACGTTGCGCGCACCGTCAAGTCGATGATCAAGTTCGGCGCGGCGGCGATTCACATCGAAGACCAGGTCGGCGCCAAGCGCTGCGGTCACCGCCCTAATAAAGAGATCGTGACCCAGCAGGAAATGGTCGACCGTATCAAAGCAGCCGTCGATGCCCGCACCGATGACAGCTTCGTGATCATGGCCCGTACCGACGCCCTGGCGGTGGAAGGTCTGGAGTCTGCCCTGGATCGCGCTGCCGCGTGCATCGAGGCCGGTGCCGACATGGTGTTCCCGGAAGCCATCACCGAACTGGACATGTACAAGCTGTTCGCCAACCGCGTGAAAGCACCGATCCTGGCCAACATCACCGAATTCGGCGCGACGCCGCTGTACACCACCGAGCAACTCGCCGCAGCCGACGTGTCGCTGGTGCTGTACCCGCTGTCGGCCTTCCGTGCCATGAACAAGGCAGCGGAAAATGTCTACACCGCGATCCGCCGCGACGGCACGCAACAGAACGTCATCGACACCATGCAGACTCGCATGGAGCTTTACGATCGCATCGACTACCACACCTTCGAGCAGAAGCTCGATGCGTTGTTTGCGGCGAAGAAGTAAGTCGAATAACTCCCTAATAAATTCAAGATTGGAGACAGCAATGGCCGAAGCAAAAGTACTCAGTGGCGCCGGGCTCCGTGGCCAGGTTGCCGGGCAAACCGCACTGTCCACCGTGGGCCAGTCGGGTGCCGGTCTGACCTATCGTGGTTATGACGTTCGTGAACTGGCGGCTGACGCACAGTTCGAAGAAGTCGCTTACCTGCTGCTGTACGGTGAACTGCCGAGCAAGGCGCAACTGAACGCCTACATCACCAAGCTGAGCAAGCTGCGCGACCTGCCGCAAGCGCTGAAAGAAGTGCTGGAGCGCATCCCCGCCGACGCCCACCCGATGGACGTGATGCGCACCGGCTGCTCGTTCCTGGGCAACCTTGAGCCGGAGAACAACTTCTCCGAGCAGCACGACAAAACCGACCGTCTGCTGGCCGCGTTCCCGGCGATCATGACTTACTGGTATCGCTTCAGCCACGAAGGCAAGCGCATCGAGTGCGTGAGCGATGAAGCGTCCATCGGCGGCCATTTCCTGCACCTGCTGCACGGCAAGAAGCCAAGCGAGTTGCACGTCAAGGTGATGAACGTTTCGCTGATCCTCTACGCAGAGCACGAGTTCAACGCATCGACCTTCACCGCGCGCGTGTGTGCCTCGACCCTGTCCGATCTGTATTCGTGCATCACCGCGGCCATCGGCTCGCTGCGCGGCCCGCTGCACGGTGGCGCCAACGAAGCGGCGATGGAAATGATCGAGCGCTTCTCTTCGCCTGAAGAGGCGGTCGAGGGCACCCTCGGCATGCTGGCGCGCAAGGACAAGATCATGGGCTTCGGCCACGCGATCTATAAGGACAACGATCCGCGCAACGAGGTGATCAAGGGCTGGTCGAAAAAGCTGGCCGACGAAGTGGGCGACACCGTGTTGTTCCCGGTGTCCGAAGCCATCGACGCCACCATGTGGGAACAGAAAAAACTGTTCCCGAACGCCGACTTCTACCATGCCTCGGCGTACCACTTCATGGGCATCCCGACCAAGTTGTTCACGCCGATCTTCGTCTGCTCGCGCCTGACCGGCTGGGCGGCCCACGTCTACGAACAACGCGCCAACAACCGCATCATCCGCCCGAGCGCCGAATACACCGGCGTCGAACAGCGCAAGTTCGTGCCAATCGAACAACGCTGAATGGTGGAGGCCAGGCACTGATATTGAGGTTCACCGAAAAACCTGTGGGAGCGGGCTTGCCCGCGATAGCGGCGGGTCAGTCGACATACCTGTTGGATGTGACTCCGTCATCGCGGGCAAGCCCGCTCCCACAGTGGATGGTGTGAACTTCAAGTCTGGTGCCAGGCCCCGCCTTTTGTAACTACCGTGACCGAGTCCTGACGATGAACACTCAATTCCGTAAACCGCTGCCCGGCAGCCACCTGGATTACTTCGATGTCCGCGCAGCGGTCGAGGCCATTCAGCCTGGCGCCTACGACACCCTGCCTTACACCTCACGCGTGCTGGCGGAAAACCTTGTGCGTCGCTGCGACCCGGCCACGCTCACCGAATCCCTGAAGCAATTCATCGAGCGCAAGCGCGACCTCGACTTCCCGTGGTTCCCGGCCCGTGTGGTGTGCCACGACATTCTTGGCCAGACTGCACTGGTCGACCTCGCCGGCCTGCGTGACGCCATCGCCCTGCAAGGCGGCGACCCGGCGCAAGTCAACCCGGTGGTGCCGACGCAGTTGATCGTCGACCACTCCCTGGCCGTCGAGCGCGGTGGCTTCGATCCGCAAGCGTTCGAGAAGAACCGCGCCATCGAAGACCGTCGCAACGAAGACCGTTTCCACTTCATCAACTGGACCAAGAAGGCGTTCAAGAACGTCGACGTGATCCCGCCGGGCAACGGCATCATGCACCAGATCAACCTGGAGAAAATGTCTCCGGTGATCCAGGTGCGCGACGGCGTGGCGTTTCCTGATACTTGCGTCGGCACCGACAGCCACACCCCGCACGTCGATGCGCTGGGCGTGATTGCCATTGGTGTCGGTGGCCTGGAAGCCGAGAGCGTGATGCTCGGCCGCGCATCGTGGATGCGTCTGCCGGAAAGCGTCGGCGTCGAACTGACCGGCAAGCTGCAACCGGGCATCACCGCCACCGACATGGTGCTGGCGCTGACCGAGTTCCTGCGCAAGCAAAAAGTGGTTGGCGCATGGCTGGAGTTCTTTGGTGAAGGCGCAGCGGCGCTGACCCTGGGTGACCGCGCGACTATCTCCAACATGGCGCCGGAATACGGCGCCACCGCAGCGATGTTCTACATCGACCAGCAAACCATCGACTACCTCAAACTCACCGGCCGTGAAGACGAGCAGGTGCAGTTGGTCGAGAACTACGCCAAGACCACCGGCCTCTGGGCTGACAGCCTCAAAGGCGCGCAATACGAGCGCGGCCTGACGTTCGATCTGTCTTCGGTGGTGCGCAACATGGCCGGCCCGAGCAACCCGCACGCTCGTGTGGCGGTGTCGGATCTGGCGGCCAAAGGCATCTCCGGTCAGTGGGACGATGTACCAGGCCAAATGCCCGACGGCGCGGTGATCATCGCTGCCATCACCAGCTGCACCAACACCAGTAACCCGCGCAACGTGATCGCTGCCGGCCTGCTGGCGCGCAACGCAAACAAGCTGGGTCTGACCCGCAAGCCATGGGTCAAGTCGTCCCTGGCACCGGGTTCGAAAACCGTTGCCCTGTACCTCGATGAAGCCGGCCTGACCGATGAGCTGGAGCAGCTCGGTTTCGGTGTCGTGGCCTTCGCTTGCACCACTTGCAACGGCATGTCCGGCGCGCTGGACCCGGTGATCCAGCAAGAGATCATCGACCGCGATCTGTACGCCACTGCCGTGTTGTCCGGCAACCGTAACTTCGACGGCCGGATTCACCCGTACGCCAAGCAAGCGTTCCTCGCGTCGCCGCCATTGGTGGTCGCTTACGCCATCGCTGGCACCATCCGTTTCGACATCGAAAAAGATGTGCTGGGCGTGGTGGATGGCAATGAAATCCGCCTGAAAGACATCTGGCCGAGCGACGAAGAAATCGACGCCGTGGTGAAAGCTTCGGTGAAGCCTGAGCAGTTCCGTCAGGTCTACATCCCGATGTTCGCCATCCACGAAGACACCGGCCCGAAAGTCGCGCCGCTGTACGACTGGCGCGAAATGAGCACCTACATCCGCCGTCCGCCGTACTGGGAAGGCGCACTGGCCGGCGCGCGTCCGCTCAAGGGCATGCGCCCGCTGGCAGTACTGCCGGACAACATCACCACCGATCACCTGTCGCCATCCAACGCCATCATGCTCGACAGCGCCGCTGGCGAATACCTGGCGAAAATGGGCTTGCCGGAAGAGGACTTCAACTCCTACGCGACTCACCGTGGTGACCACCTGACTGCGCAGCGCGCCACCTTCGCCAACCCGAAACTGTTCAACGAAATGGTTCTGGAAAACGGTAAGGTCAAGCAGGGTTCACTGGCCCGCGTCGAGCCGGAAGGCCAGGTGATGCGCATGTGGGAAGCCATTGAAACCTACATGGATCGCAAGCAGCCGCTGATCATCATTGCCGGTGCCGACTACGGTCAGGGCTCGTCCCGCGACTGGGCGGCCAAAGGCGTGCGCCTGGCCGGTGTCGAAGCGATTGCCGCCGAAGGTTTCGAGCGCATCCACCGCACCAACCTGGTGGGCATGGGCGTGTTGCCGCTGGAGTTCAAACCCGGCACCAACCGCCACACCCTGGCGATCGACGGCAGCGAAACCTACGACGTGATTGGTGAACGCACGCCACGCGCCGAGCTGACGCTGGTGATCCATCGCAAGAACGGCGAGCGCGTCGATGTGCCGGTGACCTGCCGTCTCGACACCGCCGAAGAAGTGTCGATCTACGAGGCCGGCGGCGTGTTGCAACGCTTCGCCCAGGACTTCCTCGAAGAATCGGCGGTAGCCGTTTAACACTTGCTGCGCTGACACGGGACCTTGAGTCCCGTGTCTGTTTTCTAGCTAAGGAGTAAGCAACACCATGGCTCATGCACCGCAAATCAAAATTCCAGCGACTTACATGCGCGGCGGCACCAGCAAAGGCGTGTTCTTCAGCCTGACCGACTTGCCAGAAGCCGCCCAGGTGCCAGGCCCGGTCCGCGATGCGTTGCTGCTGCGTGTAATCGGCAGCCCCGACCCGTACGACAAACAAATCGACGGCATGGGCGGCGCGACCTCCAGTACCAGCAAAACCGTGATCCTGTCGAAAAGTATCAAGGCCGATCACGACGTTGATTACCTGTTCGGTCAGGTCGCTATCGACAAGCCATTCGTGGACTGGAGCGGCAACTGCGGCAACTTGTCGGCGGCGGTCGGTTCGTTCGCGGTCAGCAATGGCCTGGTGGACGCCAGCCGCATCCCGCACAACGGCATTGCCGTGGTGCGCGTGTGGCAGGCCAACATCGGCAAGACCATCATCGCCCACGTACCGATTACCAATGGTGAGGTGCAGGAAACCGGCGATTTCGAACTCGACGGCGTGACCTTTCCGGCGGCAGAAGTGCAAATCGAGTTCCTCGATCCGGCGGCGGACGAAGAGGGCGGCGGCGGTTCGATGTTCCCCACCGGCAACCTGGTGGACGACCTCGAAGTACCCGGTGTAGGCACTTTCAAAGCCACCATGATCAACGCCGGCATCCCGACGATTTTCGTCAATGCCGAAGACATCGGCTACAAGGGGACCGAACTGCAAGGCGCGATCAACGGTGATCCGAAAGCCTTGCTGATGTTCGAAACCATCCGCGCTTACGGCGCATTGCGCATGGGCCTGATTTCGAATGTCGACGAAGCGGCCAAGCGTCAGCACACGCCGAAAGTGGCGTTCGTGGCCAAGCCGGCGGACTACGTATCGTCCAGCGGCAAAGCGGTTGCGGCGGGCGATGTCGATCTGCTGGTGCGTGCGTTGTCCATGGGCAAGCTGCACCACGCGATGATGGGCACGGCGGCTGTCGCCATCGGTACCGCGGCAGCGATTTCCGGCACTTTGGTCAACCTGGCTGCGGGTGGTGTAGAGCGCAACGCAGTGCGCTTTGGTCATCCGTCGGGCACCTTGCGTGTTGGCGCCGAAGCCAGCCAGGTCAACGGCGAATGGACCGTGAACAAGGCCATCATGAGCCGCAGTGCGCGTGTATTGATGGAAGGGTTTGTGCGAGTGCCGGGTGATTCATTCTAACTAACACGTAACCTTGTGGGAGCCGGCTTGCCGGCGATGGCGTCTTTGAAATCGCTATCGCCGGCAAGCCGGCTCCTACAGAAGACACCGCCTCCTTGTAGGAGCTGGCTTGCCAGCGAAGAGGCCGTCAAATTCAACATCATTGTTTTGTGTGACACCGCTATCGCTGGCAAGCCAGCTCCTACAGGTGAATCGAACATGAGCGCCAACGTCGACCTGAACAACCGCCCTGACTACGACAAGGTCCTGCAGGACATTGCCGATTACGTCCTCAACTACAAGATCGAATCCAAAGAGGCGCTGGAGACCGCGCGCAACTGTCTGATCGATACCTTGGGTTGCGGCCTGTTGGCCTTGCGTTTTCCCGAGTGCACCAAGCATTTGGGGCCCGTGGTCGAAGGCACCGTCGTGCCGTTCGGTGCCCGCGTGCCCGGTACCAGCTATCGGCTCGATCCGGTGAAGGCGGCGTGGGACATCGGTTGCATCGTGCGCTGGCTCGATTACAACGACACCTGGCTCGCCGCCGAGTGGGGGCATCCGTCGGATAACCTCGGCGGTATTCTCGCGGTGGCCGACCATTTATCACAAAAGCGCCTGGCCAATGGCGAAGCACCGCTGACTGTTCGTATAGTTCTTGAAGCGATGATCATGGCCCACGAAATTCAAGGCGTGATCGCCCTGGAAAACTCGTTCAACCGCGTCGGCCTCGATCACGTCATTCTGGTGAAAGTCGCCTCGACGGCCGTCACGGCGAAACTGATGGGCGCCAATCGCGAGCAGTTGTTGTCGGCGCTATCTCACGCTTTTGCGGATGGTCAGGCTCTGCGCACGTACCGGCATGCACCGAATGCCGGATCGCGTAAGTCCTGGGCAGCGGGGGATGCGTCCAGTCGTGGCGTGCGCCTGGCGGACATGGCGATGCGCGGGGAGATGGGTATTCCGGGTGTTCTGAGTGCCAGACAGTGGGGTTTTTACGACGTGTTGTTCAGCCACACCAACAATGATCTGGCGCTAAAACCCGAAGACAAGCGGGCGTTCAGTTTTTCCCGCAGCTACGGCAGTTATGTGATGGAAAACGTCTTGTTCAAAATCAGTTTCCCTGCCGAGTTCCATGCGCAAACGGCTTGTGAAGCGGCCGTTACCTTGCATCCGCAGGTGCGCAATCGCCTGCACGAAATCGACAGGATCGTGATCACCACCCATGAGTCGGCGATTCGCATCATTTCCAAGGTCGGCCCGTTAGCCAATGCCGCTGATCGCGATCACTGCATCCAGTACATGACTGCTGTGCCGTTGGCCTTCGGCAATCTGGTGGCCGAGTATTACGAGGACGAATTCCACAAGGCGCATCCGATCATCGATGTGCTGCGCGACAAGATGGTGATTGTCGAAGACCCGCGTTTCACCCGGGAATATCTTGAGGCCGACAAGCGCTCGATCGCCAATGCCATCCAGGTGTTTTTCAAGGATGGGACCAGCACCGAGAACGTGGTGGTGGAGTATCCGATCGGTCATCGTCGGCGGCGTGCCGAGGGCATTCCGTTATTGGAGGACAAGTTCAGGGCGAACTTGCTGACACGATTCACCGGGCAGCGTAGCGAGGAAATTCTTGCGTTGTGCAAGGATCAGGCAGCGCTTGAAGTGACGCCTGTTAATCGGTTTGTGGATTTGTTTGTTATCTAGGAGATCGCGTTATCGTTCATCGCGGGCAAGCCCGCGATGGCAATAGATCAGGCGCTACAGCGTTACTTGAAACGCCGCTCCACACCTTTCTCCACGAGAATCTTCGCGGAGATTTCTTCCACCGAGAAATGCGTGGAGTTGATGTGTGGAATGTTTTCACGGCGGAACAGGTTTTCCACCTCGCGCACTTCGAACTCGCACTGGGCGTAGCTCGAATAGCGGCTGTTGGGTTTGCGCTCGTTGCGGATCGCGGTGAGGCGGTCGGGGTCGATGGTCAGGCCGAACAGCTTGTGTTGGTGGGCGCGCAGGGCGTTTGGCAGTTGCAGGCGCTCCATGTCGTCTTCGGTCAGCGGGTAGTTGGCCGCGCGGATGCCGAATTGCATGGCCATGTACAGGCACGTCGGTGTCTTACCACATCGCGACACGCCCACTAGTATCAGGTCGGCCTTGTCGTAATAGTGCGTGCGGGCGCCGTCGTCGTTGTCGAGGGCGAAGTTGACGGCCTCGATACGCTCCATGTAATTGGAACTGGTGCCGATGGAGTGGGATTTGCCCACGGTATAGGAAGAATGCTCGGTCAGTTCCTGTTCCAGGGGGGCCAGGAACGTCGAGAAAATGTCGATCATGAAACCATTCGAGGTAGCAAGAATCTCACGAATGTCCTGATTGACGATGGTGTCGAAGATAATCGGACGAAAGCCGTCGGTTTCGGCGGCTTTGTTGATTTGTTGTACCATGGCCCGCGCTTTGTCCACGTTGTCGATGTACGGCCGCGTGACTTTGCTGAAGGTAATGTTTTCGAACTGCGCCAGGAGGCTTTGACCCAGGGTTTCGGCGGTAATGCCGGTGCCATCGGAGATAAAGAAAGCAGATCGTTTCATTTGCACCTTGGGCCTTAAGCTAGTAACGAATCTTGGATATGATAGGCGCGATTTGTCGGCCGCCATTGGCCTGCATTCTCACTTATTTTCCAGGTCCAGGCCATATAGCCGGCAAATGCCCATTCAAGCAGCCGGTTTCTGAGCTTTTCCAACACAGTTAGTGGAGAGATCACCTTGGTAGAGTACGTAGTTTCCCTCGACAAGCTCGGCAAACACGACGTTGAGCACGTGGGGGGCAAGAACGCATCCCTGGGCGAGATGATCAGCAACCTTGCAGGTGCCGGCGTATCGGTGCCCGGTGGCTTCGCCACGACCGCTCAGGCATATCGTGATTTCCTCGAACTGAGCGGCCTGAACCAGCAGATTCACGACGCCCTCGATGCCCTGGACGTCGACGACGTGAATGCCCTGGCCAAGACCGGTGCCCAGATCCGTCAATGGATCATGGAAGCCGAGTTCCCGGAAAAACTGAATGCCGAAATCCGCACCGCGTTCGCCACGCTGTCGGCCGGCAACCCTGACATGGCCGTGGCCGTGCGCTCTTCCGCTACCGCCGAAGACCTGCCGGACGCTTCCTTCGCCGGCCAGCAGGAAACCTTCCTGAACATCCGTGGTGTCGAAAACGTCATTCGCGCCGCCAAAGAGGTGTTCGCTTCGCTGTTCAACGACCGTGCGATTTCCTACCGCGTGCACCAGGGCTTCGACCACAAGCTGGTCGCCCTGTCGGCTGGCGTGCAGCGCATGGTCCGTTCCGAAACCGGCACCGCCGGCGTGATGTTCACCCTCGACACCGAGTCGGGCTTCCGTGACGTGGTGTTCATCACTGGCGCCTACGGCCTGGGTGAGACCGTCGTACAAGGCGCGGTGAACCCGGATGAGTTCTACGTCCACAAAGGCACGCTGGATGCTGGTCGCCCGGCCATCCTGCGCCGCAACCTGGGCAGCAAGGCCATCAAGATGATCTACGGCGACGAGGCCAAGGCCGGTCGTTCGGTCAAGACCGTCGATGTGGACAAGGCTGACCGCGCGCGTTTCTGTCTGAGCGACGCCGAAGTCAGCGAGCTGGCCAAGCAGGCGATGATCATCGAGAAGCACTACCAGTGCCCGATGGACATCGAATGGGCCAAGGACGGTGACGACGGCAAGCTGTACATCGTGCAGGCCCGTCCGGAAACCGTGAAGAGCCGTACCCAGGCCAACGTCATGGAACGTTACCTGTTGAAAGAAACCGGCACCGTGCTGGTTGAAGGCCGCGCTATCGGCCAGCGCATCGGCGCCGGCAAGGTCCGCATCATCAAGGACGTGTCCGAGATGGACAAGGTCCAGCCAGGCGACGTACTCGTCTCCGACATGACCGACCCGGACTGGGAACCGGTCATGAAGCGCGCCAGCGCCATCGTCACCAACCGTGGCGGTCGTACCTGCCACGCGGCGATCATCGCACGTGAACTGGGCATCCCGGCCGTTGTGGGCTGCGGTAATGCCACCCAGCTGCTGAAAGACGGCCAGGGCGTAACCGTTTCCTGCGCCGAAGGCGACACCGGTTTCATCTTCGAAGGCGAACTGGGCTTCGACATCAAGAAGAACTCCGTGGACGCCATGCCGGATCTGCCGTTCAAGATCATGATGAACGTCGGCAACCCGGACCGCGCCTTCGACTTCGCGCAGCTGCCGAACGCCGGTGTCGGCCTGGCCCGTCTGGAGTTCATCATCAACCGCATGATCGGCGTGCACCCCAAAGCACTGCTGAACTATGACGGTCTGCCGCTGGACATCAAGGAAAGCGTCGACAAGCGCATCGCCGGTTACGACGATCCGGTCGGCTTCTACGTCGAGAAACTGGTTGAAGGCATCAGCACACTGGCTGCAGCGTTCTGGCCGAAAAAGGTCATCGTGCGTCTGTCGGACTTCAAGTCCAACGAATACGCCAACCTGATCGGCGGCAAGCTGTACGAGCCGGAAGAAGAGAACCCGATGCTGGGCTTCCGTGGCGCTTCGCGTTACATCAGCGAATCGTTCCGTGACTGCTTCGAGCTCGAATGCCGCGCCCTCAAACGCGTACGCAATGAGATGGGCCTGACCAACGTCGAAATCATGGTGCCGTTCGTCCGTACTTTGGGCGAAGCGAGCCAGGTTGTAGACCTGCTGGCCGAAAACGGCCTGGCCCGTGGCGAGAACGGCCTGCGCGTCATCATGATGTGCGAACTGCCGTCCAACGCCATTCTGGCTGAAGAGTTCCTCGAATTCTTCGACGGTTTCTCCATCGGTTCCAACGACCTGACCCAGTTGACCCTGGGCCTGGACCGTGACTCCGGGATCATTGCGCACCTGTTCGACGAGCGTAACCCGGCGGTCAAGAAGCTGTTGGCCAACGCCATTGCCGCGTGCAACAAGGCCGGCAAGTACATCGGTATCTGCGGTCAGGGGCCTTCGGACCACCCGGACCTGGCCAAATGGCTGATGGAGCAGGGCATTGAAAGCGTTTCGTTGAACCCGGACTCCGTACTGGAAACCTGGTTCTTCCTCGCCGAAGGTCAGGCGCAGGCTTGATCAGCATGTGAACGACGGCCTGACCCTGTGGGAGCGAGCCTGCTCGCGAAGACGGAGCAACATCCGCCATGGATGTTCGCTGATACACCGCTTTCGCGAGCAGGCTCGTTCCCACATGGGGCGGGCCTTGAGATTGAAGTAGGGCGGGCTCCATCTGGATGCCGCCCTTTTTTGTGCAAGAGATTATGCAAAGCAGCAGCAACCTATTTCCTGTCGCCCTGATCAGCGCCGAGCGGCGCGGCGATCTGAGCGAAGACGTTTATCGTTTGAAACCGGCCAACAGTCCGGACCCGAGTGTCGAGCTGGCGGTCACCCGCCTGGGCATGGCCGATGAGCCTGCCATGCGTGGCGTGCCAGTGATCCTGCTGCATGGCAGCTTTTCCAATCGACGCTTCTGGTTTTCTCCCAAGGGCCTTGGCCTTGGGGCGTATCTGGCGCGCCTGGGGTTCGACGTATGGATCGCGGAAATGCGCGGTCACGGCCTGTCGCGGCGCAACCAGAACTATCGCAAGAACCGCGTCGCCGACTATGCGCGCTACGATCTGCCGGCCATTGGTGCGTTCGTGCGTGAGCAGAGCGGCCAGGTCCCGCACTGGATCGGCCATTCGCTGGGTGGAATCACCCTGGCGGCGGCGCTGGGCGGCGAGTACATCGGCGAGCCGGTGGTAGCGTCTGCAGCGTTCTTTGGCACCCAGGTCAGCCGCACCTATTGGCCGCTGAAGATTCCACCGGTGGAGTGGGGCGGGCGCTTCATTCTCAAGCGTTTTGCCCAGCTCTCGGGTTCACGGCTCAAGCGCGGCCCGGAGGACGAGCCGATTGGCCTGGCCCTGGAAAGCATGCGCTGGTATGGCTTGTTCGGCCGCTTCGGCGATGCTGACAAGGACTGGTGGGCGGGGCTCGCCGAGGTGAAAATGCCGGTGCTCGCCGTAAGCGCGGCGGGTGATCATCAAGATCCTGCCTGGGCGTGCCGCAAGTTGTTTGAGCAAATGGGTTCCGAGCACAAGCAGTTCATCAATCTGGGCCGCGAGCAGGGTTTCGGCGACAATTTCGGCCACGTCGAAATGCTCGTCAGCAAAGCCGCACAGCTTGAGGTCTGGCCACTGGTGGCGCGCTGGCTGGCGGATCCGCACGCGCCGTTGCTCGCTGAACAAGCGGAACTGGCCAAGGCGATCTAAGCTGGGCGCTCTATCAAGGGCATTTCGCTCTGATCGGCTTGCGGCTAAGATATGACGCATTGAGCTGTTCTGGTCATTTTCGATGACTGATTCATCAGTGATGTTCGTGCTGTCTCCCTTATTACAGGAGTTTCTCGATGAACCATTACCTCACGCCTGACCTGTGCGACGCCTACTCGGAGCTGGTCCAGGTGCTGGAACCGATGTTCAGCAATTTTGGCGGCCGTGATTCCTTCGGTGGCGAAATCGTGACCATCAAATGCTTCGAAGACAACTCGCTGGTCAAGGAACAAGCCGAACTCAAAGGCAACGGCAAGGTGCTGGTGGTCGATGGCGGTGGCTCCCTGCGTCGTGCGCTGCTGGGTGACATGATCGCCGAGAAAGCCGCGAAAAACGGCTGGGAAGGGCTGGTGATCTACGGTTGCATCCGTGACGTCGACGTCATCGCCCAGACCGATCTGGGGGTCCAGGCCCTGGCCAGCCACCCGATGAAGACCGACAAGCGCGGGCTCGGCGACCTCAACGTTGCCGTGACCTTCGCCGGGGTGACCTTCCACCCTGGCCACTACCTCTATGCGGACAACAACGGCGTGATCATCTCGCCGAGCCCGCTGAAAATGCCTGAATAAAATCCCCGATTGACTGAAGGAATGCGGATGTTCGAGGAAGAAAACGCGCAATGGGGGCTGGTACATGCCCTGGTGCTGGACGGTAAAGGCGGCGCGCGTTCGATAGCCCGGACTGAACTCGATGAACTGCAGCTGCAGGCCCATGAAAGCCTGTGGCTGCACTGGGATCGCAGTCATCCGCAAACCCAGACCTGGTTGCGTAAATACAGCGGTTTGAGTGAGTTCAGCTGTGATCTGCTGCTAGAAGAAAATACCCGTCCGCGGCTTTTACAGCTTCCCGACAGCGAACTGCTGCTATTTTTGCGTGGAGTCAACCTCAATCCGGGTGCCGAGCCTGAAGACATGGTCTCGGTGCGGATCTTCGGTTCTGCCCAGCGGGTCATTTCCTTGCGCTTGCGGCCGCTGCGCGCCACTGAAGAGCTACTGGTGCAACTGGAGGAGGGCAAGGGGCCGAAAACCGCCTCCGAGCTGATTCTTTACATGGCGCAGTACCTCACCAACAAAGTGCAGGATCTGGTCAGTTGCCTCTCGGAAGTGGTCGATGAGGAAGAAGAAAAGCTTGATGCCGACGAACGGTATACGCCCGAACATGGATCGATCTTGCAGATCCGTCGCCGGGCCGCTGCGTTGAAGCGGTTTCTCGCTCCGCAGAGGGATATTTTCGGTCAGCTGACACGGATCAAAGTGCCCTGGTTCGTCGAGGACGATGGTGATTACTGGAACGAATTGAACAACAGCCTGACCCGCTATCTCGAAGAGCTTGAATTGACCCGAGAGCGCGTGGGGCTTGTGCTGGAGGCTGAAGACCGGCGCTTGAGCGTGCGCATGAATCGCACGATGTATCGCTTCGGTGTCATCACCGGAATCTTTCTGCCGATGAGTTTTTTGACCGGGCTTTTGGGGATCAACGTCGGTGGCATTCCATTCTCTGCGAGCCCGTATGGTTTCCTGATCGCTTGCCTGTTGGTGGTTTCGGTGGCATTGGGGCAGTGGTGGTTATACCGACGTTTGCGCTGGGTCTGAGGGAGCGCCATGTGACCCGACCAAATTTCACCGCGTCTTTCACAGACATCACGAGAGGTGCGTATGCACGATCCGTTTGAACAGTCTTTGCGTGACATGCTCAAGGCATCACCGTCCACCCGGGACGACGATGCATGCCTGGGGCGCGTACTGAAAACCGCCAATCGTCAGGTCGGCGCCGGTGATTTGTTCAGCCTGCTGGGCCGTTGGTTGCCTGCCCTGATGATCGCCCTGAATAATGGATCGGCCCACGTGGCGCCGGTGTCCCGTCTTCGTAAACCTACCGCTCGCACTGCTGATAAGGCTGATTGAATATGGAACTTGATCTCTGGACACAGAGCCTCGTCACTGCAATGACTGCGTTATGGACCAAGATTGCCAACTTCATTCCGAACCTGTTCGGCGCACTGGTTGTGCTGCTGTTGGGTTTTGTCGTGGCCAAGCTGCTGGATACGCTGCTTTCCAAATTGCTCGCCAAACTGGGCCTTGATCGCCTGATGGGCGGCACCGGCCTGACCAAGCTGCTGTCCCGCGCCGGCCTGCAAGTACCGATCTCGACATTGATCGGCAAGATCGTCTATTGGTTTGTTCTGCTGATTTTTCTGGTTTCAGCCGCAGAATCCCTTGGACTTGAGAGAGTTTCAGCTACGCTGGACATGCTAGCGCTGTATTTGCCGAAGGTATTTGGCGCCGCGCTGGTGCTGCTGGTGGGTGTTTTGCTGGCGCAACTGGCCAATGGGCTGGTGCGCGGAGCGGCAGAAGGCGTGGGCCTGGACTACGCTTCGGGGCTGGGGCGAATTGCCCAAGGCCTGGTGATCATCATCAGCATCTCGGTGGCGATCAGTCAGTTGGAGGTCAAGACTGACCTGCTCAACCACGTGATCGTGATCGTTTTGATTACCGTTGGTCTGGCAGTTGCGCTGGCCATGGGGTTGGGAAGCCGGGAAATTGCCGGTCAGATTCTTGCGGGAATCTATGTGCGTGAGTTGTATCAGGTTGGGCAACAAGTGCGAGTTGGAGAGGTCGAAGGGCAGATCGAAGAGATCGGCACGGTTAAAACCACATTGCTGACCGATGAGGGTGAGCTAGTCTCTCTCTCCAATCGGATCCTACTTGAGCAGCATGTGAGTAGCCGCTAACCCGGCAAACCCTGCTAATGTATGCCGCCGCAAAATGCCGCCTGATGCTGGCTGCGGCGGACATTGACCTGACTGTCGGCCCGACTTGTTTTGAATAAAGCCCAATCGCTATCCACGCGCTACGACCCCCGCGAGCTCTCTGATGAGGAGTTGGTCGCGCGCTCGCATACCGAGCTGTTTCACGTAACGCGCGCCTATGAAGAATTGATGCGACGTTACCAACGAACATTATTTAACGTCTGTGCACGATATCTCGGGAACGATCGCGACGCAGACGATGTCTGTCAGGAAGTCATGTTAAAGGTGCTGTACGGCCTGAAGAACTTTGAAGGAAAATCGAAGTTCAAGACATGGCTATATAGCATCACGTACAACGAGTGTATTACGCAGTATCGAAAGGAACGGCGAAAGCGTCGCTTGATGGACGCATTGAGTCTTGACCCCCTCGAGGAAGCGTCTGAGGAAAAGGCGCCGAAACCCGAGGAAAAGGGCGGACTTGATCGCTGGCTGGTGTATGTGAACCCGATTGACCGTGAAATTCTGGTGCTACGATTTGTCGCAGAGCTGGAGTTTCAGGAGATCGCGGATATCATGCATATGGGTTTGAGTGCTACAAAAATGCGGTACAAACGCGCTCTAGATAAATTGCGTGAGAAATTTGCAGGCATTGCTGAAACTTAGTTCGGCGCAAATATCTCTTACGTGTAGGCAAGTTCTGATAGACTTGTCGCCGAGTTGTCCCCCGGTTTGCGGGACTGCTTCACAATCACCAGATGGGGATTTAACGGATGAAACTGAAAAACACCTTGGGCTTGGCCATTGGTTCTCTTATTGCCGCCACTTCGTTCGGCGCTCTGGCACAGGGCCAAGGCGCAGTTGAAATCGAAGGCTTTGCAAAGAAAGAGTACTACGACAGCACTCGTAACTTCAAAAACGACGGCAATCTGTTCGGTGGTTCTGTTGGTTACTTCCTGACCGACGACGTTGAACTGCGTCTGGCTTACGACGAAGTGCACAACGTACGTTCCGATTCCGGCCAGAACATCAAGGGCGCCAACACCGCTCTGGACGCTCTGTACCACTTCAACAACCCAGGCGACATGCTGCGTCCTTACGTCTCGGCCGGTTTCTCCGACCAGAGCATCGACCAGAACGGTTCGAACGGTCGTGACCGTTCGACTTTCGCCAACGTTGGTGGCGGCGCCAAGCTGTACTTCACCGACAACTTCTACGCCCGTGCCGGCGTTGAAGCTCAGTACAACATCGACCAGGGCAACACCGAGTGGGCTCCTAGCGTCGGTATCGGTGTGAACTTCGGTGGCGGCTCCAAGCCTGTTGCTCCAGTTCCAGCACCAGCTGAAGTCTGCTCCGACAGCGACAACGATGGCGTTTGCGACAACGTTGACAAGTGCCCGGACACCCCAGCCAACGTAACTGTTGACGCTGATGGCTGCCCGGCAGTTGCTGAAGTTGTTCGTGTTGAGCTGGACGTGAAGTTCGACTTCGACAAGTCGGTAGTCAAGCCTAACAGCTACGGCGACATCAAGAACCTGGCTGACTTCATGAAGCAGTACCCATCCACCACCACTACTGTTGAAGGTCACACTGACTCCGTCGGTCCTGACGCTTACAACCAGAAACTGTCCGAGCGTCGTGCAAACGCCGTTAAGCAAGTTCTGACCAACCAGTACGGTGTTGAATCGTCCCGCGTTCAGTCCGTCGGCTACGGCGAATCCCGCCCAGTTGCTGACAACGCAACTGACGCTGGCCGCGCTGTAAACCGTCGCGTAGAAGCGCAGGTTGAAGCTGAAGCTAAGTAATTAGCTCGCCGCTCTGAGAAAAGCCCGGCTTAGGCCGGGCTTTTCTTTGTCTGCGATTTGCTGTTGTAGCGTGAGATGCAGGTCTGCAGCGAAAAGATCGCCGCCTGCGCCAGCGGCTATACAAGCTGGGCGTAGATACCTGCAGGCGCTGCCGATGACTCTGTTCGTTTGATCTTCTCGCTAGCCGCCACTGCTCCGATGACCAATATTGCCGGGCTCTTCAGGCCGAAGGCGTAAGCATCCGCTTCCATTGCCATCAGATCACTACGGCATTCCCGTTGCTGTGGCAGTGACGCGTTTTCAATCATCGCCACTGGCGTATCCAGCGCGATCCCTCCGGCCAACAGCTGCTCGCGAATTTCGCTGAGCCTGGCCACTCCCATGTAAATCACCAAAGTCGTACCGCCTTGGGCCAGGGCCTGCCAGTTCAGGCTGCTGCCGTCCTGAGTATGTGCGGTCACCAGTGTTACCCCACGCGCGACTCCGCGCAGCGTCAACGGGATATCGCATTGCGTGGCTCCGGCGAGCCCGGCCGTGATGCCATTGACCAGCTCGACTTCAACCCCGCGCTCACGCAGCCACTGCGCCTCTTCACCGCCGCGCCCGAAAATGCACGGGTCACCGCCCTTGAGTCGCACCACGCATTTGCCCTGGCGCGCGTAACGCAGCATCAGACGATGGATGAACGCTTGCGGCGTGGAGCGGCAGCCACCGCGTTTACCGACAGGAATGACACGCGCCTGCTGGCAATGTTCGAGGACCGCGGTATTCACCAGATCATCGATCATCACCACATCCGCCTCTCTCAAAGCCCTTACGGCCTTGAGTGTCAGCAGTTCCGGATCACCCGGTCCCGCACCCACCAGCCAGACTTTTGCGCTCATCCTGTGTTCCTCAAATGAAATGGCAACAGCCATGAAATACCGCAAATAACAGCGCCAGATTCGCCAGCACTGACACCAGTGCCAACGTTCGCCACACCTTCAGCGGCTCACGTTCAAGCAGTGGGCGCGGGCGTACATTCAAGCTGTGTCGTTCGCCTTGTTCGATCAGTAGTAACCATTCTTCCGCCGTTTCAAAACGTTGGCCGGGATCGGCGGCAACCGCGCGTTCCAGACTTTGCGTCAACCAATCCGGCAGGTCGGGACGATAGCGACTGGCGCTGACGGGCCTGCCGAACCGTGGTCGTTGAAACGCTTCGATTTCGCCGTAGGGAAAATGCCCGGTCAGCAGGTAAAACAGGGTCACGCCGACCGCATAGAGATCCTGCTGCGGTGTCGGCACTTCGCCGCGAAACGCTTCCGGTGCAATGAAGCTGGGCGTGCCGGGGAGGGCAGAGGGTTGGTCTTCAGACAAACCGGGGCAATAGGCGAGGCCGAAGTCCAGCAAACGCAGCTCGCCATCTTCTCCCAGCAGCAGGTTCTCCGGTTTGATATCGCGGTGGAGGATCTGCCGTCGATGCAGCAGGCCGACCGCTTTGAGCAGGCGTTCGGCCAGGTCCTGCCACTGGGCCAGTGGCAGCGGGCCGGTTTGCGCGTGCAACTGCGCCAGGGTCGTCCCGGAATATTCGCGCATCACGTAGTACAAATGCTGACGCTGGCTGGCGGCATGGACTTCAGGGAAATGCCGACCGGCCACACGCTTGAGAAACCATTCTTCCGACAGCAAGGCTTGCCCGGCCTGATGATCGTCGTGCAGGTGGCCGGGCAGGGTTTTCAGCAGCCACGGTTGTTGCTGACTGTCGCGCACTCGATAGAGCAGCGACTGCTGGCTCTGGCCGCGTATCCCTTCCACCTGCCAGCCCTCGAAATCCTGTCCGGGTTTCAGGGCCGGCGGCAAAGGCCATTGCTGCAGGTGAATCAAGGCATCGCCAATACTGGTTTCACCGAGGCCATCGACCCGCACCAGCAGCGCGCTGGCGTTGTCCTGGCTGCCGGCCAGGTGCGCGGCATGCACCAGCGTCTGCGCGGCGCTATCGAGATCCGGTTGATCGCGCAGGATCGCTGCGATCGCGGTGTCACCGAGAACCGCCCAGATGCCGTCGCTGAGCAGCACGAAGCTTTCATCAAGGCGCAGTTCACCGTCGAGGAAATCCAGCACCAGGTGTTGATCCAGTCCCAGCGCTCGCTTGAGCACATGTTGCATGCCCGGTTGATCCCAGACGTGATCTTCGCTGACGCGCTGCAATTGATCGGCGTGCCAGCGATACACCCGGCAATCGCCGACGTGAGCCAACGTAAAACGCCTGCCACGCAGCACCAGAGCGCTCACCGTGGTCAGTAGCGGTTGCCCGCCACCGTTGGCCTGCAACCAGCGGTTCTGCGCCAGCAGCAGGCGATCAAGGGCTTGTGCCACGCCCCAGGTTTCCGGGGTGGCGTAGTAATCCAGTGCGAGCGCCTGCAATGTCGAACGGGCTGCCAGGCCACCATCGGCGCACTGGCTGACGCCGTCGGCGATGGCGAACAGGTAACCCTTGCTGGCCGCCAGCGCCGGGGCTGGCGTCACCAGGCGCAGGGCGTCCTGATTCTCTTCGCGAGGGCCGGTGGCGCTGGCTTCGGCGAAGCTCAGTTGCAGGCTCATTTAAGACCTCAAACCCGCGCAGCAGTCACGGCTGCCGAACCCCAGGTGGTTCTCCAGCGACGTTTCACGCCGTGCAGGCCGAACCATGCGAGCACTGCCAGGCTGGCGAACAACCACAACGCCAGCTGGTAACTGCCGGTGCTTTGCTTGATCGCTCCCATGCCTGCTGCCAGGGCAAATCCACCGATTCCGCCGGCCATGCCGATCAAACCGGTCATGACGCCGATTTCGCGGCGAAAACGCTGTGGGACCAATTGGAAAACCGCGCCGTTGCCTGCACCCAAACCGAGCATGGTGCAGACGAAAAGCGCCAGCGCCGCGTAGGAACTTGGCAAGTTGAAGCCCACGGCTGCAATGCAGATCGCTGCCACGGTGTACATCGCCAGCAAGGTGCGGATGCCACCGAAGCGATCTGCCAAAGCCCCGCCCAGTGGTCGCATCAGGCTGCCACCAAACACGCAGGCTGCGGTGTAGTAACCGGCAGTTACCGGGTTCAAGCCATATTGGTCGTTGAAATAGCCGGGCAGGGCGCTGGCCAGGCCGATGAAGCCACCGAAGGTCACGCTGTAGAAGAACATGAACCACCAGCTGTCGCGGTCGCCCAAGGCCTTGAAGTAATCGGCCATCGACTTGGCTTTCGGCCGTTCAGGGGCATTCCTGGCCAGCCAGGCGAACACGATCAGGGTCAGGATCAACGGGATCAGGGCGAAGCCGAACACGTTGCTCCAGCCGAACGCGGCCGCCAGCACCGGCGCAATCAGCGCGGCAAGGACGGTGCCTGAGTTACCGGCCCCGGCGATGCCCATCGCCTTGCCCTGGTGCTGCGGCGGATACCACTGTGACGCCAGCGGCAGGGCCACGGCGAAGGACGCGCCGGCCATGCCGAGGAACAGTCCCAGCAGCAATGCCTGTTCGTAGGTGTGGATGCCGAGTTTCCAGGCAGCGAACAGTGCGCAGATCACAATGACCTGGCCGATCAGGCCAGCGGTTTTTGGCGACAGGCGATCAGCCAGCATGCCCATGGCAAAGCGCAGTATCGCGCCGGCCAGAATCGGCGTGGCCACGACCATGCCGCGCTGTTGGGTGGTCAGCTGCAAGTCACCGGCAATCTGGACTGCCAGGGGGCCGAGCAGGTACCAGACCATGAAACTCAGGTCGAAATAGAGGAACGCCGCGAACAGGGTCGGGGTATGGCCGGATTTCCAGAAGCTTGAATTCATCGCGCACCTCAGCTGATAGGAGTCTCGAACGGGAGCCAAAACAAAAAAACGCCGCCACCTGATTTGCCCGGGGGCAAACGAGGTGAGCGACGTCTTTGTCGTAGATTGGGCAACCGCCGTTGGTTACCTGTAGGTTTTGCTAAGCGATATCTGTGCCAACAATTGAGACCGTGTCGCGGCCTCATCGCGAGCAAGCTCCCACAGGTTTTGTGGGTACCGATAAACCTGTGGGAGCGGGCTTGCCCGCGATGAGGCCCTAACAGGCAACGCAATGCCTCAACCCAACAGTTCACTCATGGCGATAATCTGCTCCGCCACCTGAATCAGCTTCTGCTGGCGGCTCATGGCCTGGCGGCGCATCAGGGTGTAGGCCTCTTCTTCGTTGCAGTCCTTCATTTTCATCAGCAGCCCCTTGGCCAGCTCTATGCGCTTGCGCTCGGCCAGTTGCTGGTCGCGGGCGTGCAGCTGCGCACGCAGGGCTTGATCGCTTTCGAAGCGCGCCATGGCGACATCCAGAATCGGCTGCAAGCGTTGGGCGTGGATGCCCTCGACGATGTAGGCACTGACCCCGGACTTGATCGCCTGGCGCATCACGCCGGGGTCGTGCTCGTCGGTAAACATCACGATGGGCCGTGGCTGGTCGCGGCTGACCAGCACCACTTGCTCCATGACGTCGCGGCTCGGTGACTCGGTATCGATCAGAATCACGTCCGGACGCACCGTTTCGACGCGCCCGGGCAGGTCGATGGTCAGGCCTGATTCGTCGATGACCTCGAAACCGGCTTCGCTAAGGGCCGCTTTCAGGCGTCCGACTTTCTTGGCAGTGTCGTTGATCAGCAGGATACGCAACATGTTCGCAGTCTCCTGTCAGCGGCTGGCGAGTCGGGGCGAGCTGTCGCTCATGGCGTGCAGTTTGAAGCTGCGGGCATAGCCGGCGGGGTCTGAACCGTCCCAGACCTTGCCGTCGATCAACTGGCTGCTGCGCATTTCTTTGCCCAGTGATGCGACACCGACGGCACTCGCCGCGTCTCGGTACACATCCAGTTGCTGAACCTGGCGGGCCACGGCGAGGTAATCCGGGTCATCGCGCAACAAGCCCCAGCGACGGAACTGGGTCATGAACCACATGCCGTCGGACAGGTACGGCAGGTTTACTTCACCTTCACCGTGCAAGCGCAGGGCGTGCGGGTCTTGCCAGCGATTGTCCAGGCCATCGTCGTAGTCGCCCAGCAGACGGGGTTCGATGCATTCGAGCGGGGCGTCGAGGTACTGCGGCGCGCTGAGCAATTGCGCGGTGCTGCGACGGTTCTCGACGCTGTCTTCGATAAAACGGCTGGCTTCAAGGATCGCCATCACCAGTGCCCGGGCGGTGTTGGGGTATTGCTCGACGAAGGCGCGAGTGCAGCCGAGGACTTTTTCCGGATGGTCGGGCCAGATGGTCTGGGTGGTGGCCAGGGTAAAACCGAGGCCCTGTTGCACCGCGCTGGCGGACCACGGCTCGCCGACGCAGAAACCGTCAATGCGCCCCGCCTGCAGGTGCGCGACCATTTGTGGCGGCGGTACCACCACGCTGTCGACCTCCAGCAACGGATGAATGCCCTGACTGGCGAGCCAGTAATACAGCCACATGGCGTGGGTGCCGGTGGGAAAGGTTTGAGCGAACGTCAGTTTTGGGCGAGTTTGGTGCACGTGCCGGTGAAGTGCCTCAGGACCGGTCACGCCAAGGCTCTGCAAACCATGGGAGAGGTTGATGCTCTGGCCGTTCTGGTTCAGGCCCATGAGTACGGCCATGTCGGTCGCCGCCACGCCGCCGATGCCCAGGTGCACGGCGTAGATCAAGCCGTACAGGCTGTGGGCGGCATCGAGTTCACCGCTCACCAGTTTGTCCCGCAGGTTGGCCCAGGACGACTGGCGCTTGAGGTTCAGCGTCAGGCCGTAGGGTTGGGCGAAGCCCTGGGTGGCGGCGACAACCACCGAGGCGCAGTCGCTCAGGGCCATGAAGCCGAGATTGATTTCGGTCTTTTCCGGGGCATCGCTGCCGTTAACCCAGGCCAGAGGGCCGGCTGATGGTTCGTTCATCAATTTCGCACCTTCAAAAAAAACGCCGCCCCAGCCCTTGAACCCGCAAGGCCGCGTGACGACGCCATTGTCCTTGCACACATTCCGTCGTTGGTCTGTGTGCTGATGCCTGAACGGGTGCAAGGCATATGCCATCCCGGGTTCATCAGCTTTACATCAGGATTCAACGCGCCATGTCTTTCATCCTGCCGACCCCTGACGTCAGGCTGCAAAGGAGGTTGGCGTGCCCATCGAATCACTTCGCGTCACAGGTTCCCCTGATGCCCGTCTCAGCGAGCGGGTGCTGCATCTGCGTGTCGGGCAATCCCCCGCGTATCTGGTCTCGCCTCAGTGTGCGAAGGCCTGCCAACTGCCCGCCGGGTGGGAAGGGTTGATCGCGATCAGCGCTGCCATCGAAGTGAGTGGCAGCGTGCAAACCCGTCCGATTCAAGAAGCGCCGCTGGTGAAGTTGCAAGTGTTCATCGATCTGGGTGAAGCGCTGGTTGACCAACCATCCGGCCATGCACCGTGGGCGGCACTGCCGATGGCTGATCCAGCCGCGCAGTCGCACAAAGCACTTGAGCGCTGGTACATCGAGCAGGCGATGGCGGGTGGCCCGGCCTATCAGGCGTTTGCCGGCGTGCTGCGCAACTGCGAGAGCTATGGGCTTGTGCGCTTCCTGCTGGAGCAGGGCACCCGCAGTGAAAAGCTGACCACGCTGGCGCAGCGGTATGGCGTCTCCGTTTCGCATTTCCGTCGCTTGTGTCGACAGGCGCTGGGGACTGCGGCCAAACCCGCCTTGCGTGGCTGGCGAACGGCCCAGGCACTGCTGAACATGAGCCAGCAGGACGGCTCCCTGACGGATGTCGCGCTGGAGTTCGGTTTCGCCTCCTCTTCGCATTTCTCCAAGGAAATCCGCGAGCTGGTGGGCTTCACGCCCAGCAGTCTGGCCGATATTACCTACCTTCCAGGCAAGTGAGCCGATGAACTGCCGATTGTTCTCATTACCCCTTTTACCCGTTTGCCTGAGCGCTGCATTGCTGCTCGCACCGGTTGCCGCGCAGTCCGCAATCTATCAGTTCGAGGCCCGTGAACAGAGCGCGCGTACGTTTTTCAGTGAGCTGTCGGGGCCGCTGGGCAAACCGGTGATCGTCAGCAAGGCCGCCGCGGCCAAGCGGGTTTCCGGAACGTTCGATTTGCTCACGCCACTGCGGACCTTTGAGCGGATCAGCTTGCAGATGGGCCTGATCTGGTACACCGATGGCCAGGCGATTTACCTGTACGACGCCTCGGAATTCAAAAGCTCAATGATGTCGCTGCAGACGCTCACCGTTGCCAGGCTCCAGGCATTTCTCGAACGTTCCGGACTGCACGACAAGCGTTACCCGTTGCGCCACGACGGTCTGCGCACGTTCCATGTGTCGGGCCCGCCGATGTACGTCGACCTGGTGGTGCAAGCGGCCGGGATGATGGGTAACCAGCGCTCGGAACTGTTGCTGGGCAAGCAGCAGATCGGCGTTATCCAGGTGCGCAACACCTTTGTCAGCGATCGCAAATACGAGCTGCGCGATGACAAGGTGACCATCCCCGGCCTGGCCACCGTGATTGAACAATTGCTGCGCGGCGAAAAACGCGAGGTCGAACCGTCGGTGGCCCAGGCCGTTGCGCCACGACCGCAAGGCCTGATGCCGGCGTTTCCCCTGGAAGGCCTGGCGAGTGCGCCTTCGGATCAAGACCCGGTCGCGCCGCGCGTTATTGCGCGGGATGTGGCCGCCGGAAATATTCGGGTGGTGGCTTATCCCGACACCAACAGCCTATTGGTCAAGGGTTTGCCGGAGCAAGTGCGTTTCATCGAGAACCTGGTGAGTGCGCTCGACAGGCCCAAACGCCACGTGGAGCTGTCGTTGTGGATCATCGATCTGCACAAGGACGAACTCAATCAACTGGGCATCAATTGGCAGGGCACCGTGAATTCGGGCGGGGCTTTTTCCGCCTCGCTCAATGCGGGCTCGGCGACCACCCTCGATGGCGCTTCGTTCGTGACCCAGGTCATGGCGCTGGAACGGACCAACCGCGCCAACGTGGTTTCGCGACCGGTGATCCTGACCCAGGAAAACGTGCCGGCGATCTTCGACAACAACCGCACGTTCTATGCGCCACTGGTGGGGGAGCGCAGTGTCGATTTGCAGCACGTGACCTACGGCACGCTGGTCAGTGTCCTGCCGCGTTTCGCCAAGGCCGACGAGGTGGAAATGTCGCTCAATATCGAAGACGGCAATGAAGTGGAAAACCCCGGCCAGGGTGAGCGCCCGAACGCACTGCCCACGGTCGGGCGCACGCGGATCAACACAGTGGCGCGGGTGCCCCAGGGCAAGAGTCTGTTGGTGGGCGGTTTCACCCGCGATGACCACAGCGAGCAAATCGGGCGGATACCGGTACTGGGTTCGATTCCATGGATCGGACGCTTGTTCAGCTATCGCCAGAACCGCTCGGCCAACACGGTGCGCGTCTTCCTGATTCAACCCAAGGAAATTCTCGACGCCCTTGAACCCGTCACGGAGCCGGCCCCGCAACCACTCACCCCGCAGCAGCATGAGCGTGTGCGTCGATCGTACTTGCGGGCTGCACAAAGATGATCCTGCCACCGGTTTCCACGGGTGGGCGGGCGGCCCAGGCACGGCTGAATGCCGAGAAAGCCGCTGAACAACCAGCACCGCAGGCAGATGCGGACCTTGATCTGGACGACAGCGGAACGGCGGCGGCTGCGCAGCGGTTGGTCCAGATCAGCGACGAAATGTCGGCGGCGTTGGCGCAGTTTCGTAGCCGGCGGCATTTCGAGCTCAAGTCGGACGCCCTGACCGACAACTTCGAACGCGTGCTCGATGACGACACGCAGCCCAAGGTGCAGCGGATACTCAGCCTGGCACGGCTGGCGGACAAACCTGTCACCTGGCTGTTGCAGCAATTGCGCGGGTTGTTCCCGGATGACAGCGATCTGGTGTTGGTCCTGCGGGAATTGTTGCGCCGCAAACGGCTGGATGCCGGGTCGCGTCGGCGGCTCGAACGGGCATTGCAGGCGGCGCTCGCCGAGGCCTCGCCCAAGCGAATGAATGCCGGCATCAACACCGCCCTCAAAGCCCGGATGTTTGGTGCGAGCATGGCTGTGCGTGCGGGTTTGCTGCGCGAAACCTATCGGGATTTTCTCGAGTCCGACGACGGCCCGGTCAGTTGCTACCAGGACTGGATTGCCTTGTACGGTGCACCAAAACGCATGAGCGTGCTGCTGTTTATCGAAGACGCCTTGCTCACTGACATCAGTGCCCAGGACCCGAGTTGCTCGCGCGCGGAGTTTGGTGACCTGCTGGCCAGGCTGGCCGACCTCAAGCGCCTGCGATCAGCCGATGGCCTGTTCATCGGCAGCCTGCTCGGCGATGAACTCATCTGCCGGCACAACCCCGAGGAATCCGACTGGCTGGTATTGCTCATGGGGCTGCTGACCTACCCCGACGAACTCGATCAGTTGTTGCTCGGCGCACTGGGTGAACGCCTGTTGCTGAGCCCTCACCGTGAGCGCGGGACCGTGCTGCAAACGCTGCGCCGTCTCAGTCTGCAATTGCCGTTGCCGCTGTTTGTCGATGAAGCGGCGCCGCAGCGTCTGGCCGAACAGTTCACGCGCCTGGCTGACATTGCCTACGCCCATGAATGTATTGAACGACGACGTCTCTGCGGTTGCCCATGACGTTTTCCCGGAACTGACCTGCCATGCTCAATGTATTTTTACGCAATGTCAGCGCTCGCCCGGAGCTGCTGATTCTGTCATTGATGGTGATGATCATCGCCATGCTGATCATTCCCTTGCCGACGGTGCTGGTGGATTTTCTGATTGGCTTGAACATCATCATTTCGTTGCTGGTGTTCATGGGCTCTTTTTACATCGAGCGCATCCTCAACTATTCGACATTCCCGGCCCTGCTGCTGTTGACCACGTTGTTTCGCCTGGCGCTGTCGATCAGCACCAGCCGCCTGATCCTCAGCCAGGCCGATGCGGGCGAGATCATCGCTTCGTTCGGTGAGTTCGTGATCGGCGAAAGCCTGGTGGTGGGTTTCGTGATTTTTTCCATCGTTACCATTGTCCAGTTCATCGTGATCACCAAAGGTTCGGAGCGGGTTGCCGAAGTGGCAGCACGCTTCTCCCTGGACGGCATGCCGGGTAAACAGATGAGCATCGACGGTGACCTGAAAGCGGGCGCCATCACCGCCGAAGAAGCCCGGGAAAAACGTAGCGTACTGGAGCGCGAGAGCCAGTTGTACGGCTCCTTCGACGGGGCGATGAAGTTCATCAAGGGCGATGCGATTGCCGGCATCATCATTATTTTCGTCAACTTCATCGGCGGCATGGCCATTGGTGTCGGGCAAATGGGCATGGACATGTCCACCGCGCTGTCGACCTACACCTTGCTGACCATCGGCGACGGCCTGGTGGCGCAGATTCCGGCGTTGCTGATTGCCATCGGTGCCGGTTTCATCGTCACCCGCGTCAACGGCGATGACAGCAACCTGGGGCGCAACATGCTTGCGCAAATGCTCGGTAACCCATTCGTTCTGGGGGTGACCGCACTGCTGGCGGTGGGCGTCGGTCTGCTGCCCGGCTTTCCGCTGTTAACGTTTTTGTCGATTGCCAGCGTGCTGGGGCTGGTGGTGTTCATGCGCCATCGAAAATCCTCCAGAGCCGCCGGACAGGGTGAAAGTCGCGCTGCACCTGCTGGCCAGGACGCGCTGCAACCCGAGTCGGGATTGCTCGATGAAGTCGACAACGTCGCCACCGAAACCGTTGCCCTGATGTTGCTGGTGCCGACATCGCGCCTGGAAGAATTGACCAGGGCGCGCTGGGCGGCGCGCTTTCGCAGCCAGTTTTTCGTCGACTACGGCTTGCGCATTCCTGAACCGCAGCTTCGTGCCAGCGACGCATTGCCGGCCTCTCAAGTCGCTGTGCTGATCAATGAAGTCCGTGCCGAGCAGTTCGATATCCATTTCGATCACTGGCGATTGCTCGACTATTCGCCGGAGCTGGAAGCCTTGGGTTTTGCCTTGGTGCGCGGCAATGACAGCAATCGTCTGGGCGGTGTCTGGGTCAACGCCACTGACCGCGAGCGGGTGCAACAGTTGGGCTATCACCTGCGTCCCGCTGACGAAGAATGCTACCGCTGCCTGGTCACGCTGCTGGCGCGCAATATCCAGGAGTTTTTCGGCGTGCAGGAAACCAAGCAACTGCTCGACGAAATGGAAGCGCGCTACCCCGACCTGCTCAAGGAGGTCTATCGCCACGTCACCGTGCAGAAGATCGCCGAAGTGCTGCAGCGGCTGATTGGCGAGCGCATTTCCGTGCGCAACATGAAGCTCATTCTCGAATCTCTGGCCCATTGGGCATCGCGGGAAAAGGACGTGCTGGCGCTGGTTGAACACGTTCGCGGCACGATGGCCCGCTACATCAGCAACAAATTTGCCCAAGGCAATGACCTGCGTGTGCTGCTGTTGTCACCGGAGTTCGAAGAGGTGGTGCGGCGCGGGATTCGGCAAACCTCGGGCGGCAGCTTCATCAACCTGGACCCGGCCGAGTCGGAAGAGCTGATGGACCGGCTGAGTGTCGGCCTGGACAACCTGCACATTGCGCAAAAAGACATGGTGCTGCTGTGTTCGATCGATGTGCGGCGCTACATCAAGAAACTCATCGAGGGACGCTTCCGGGAGCTGGACGTGATGTCGTTCGGCGAAATCTCCGAGACCGTTTCCGTCAATGTTCTCAAAACGCTGTAAGGAAAACCTGTACATGATTCCGATGGACATCGCTGATCTATTGCGCGAGGCGCTGCGTCACAGTGGCTGCGAAGACAATCAGATAGGGCACTTCGACAGTCACAGCACCATAGAGATGCAAATGAAAAACCTGCCCGATATCAGCGTGGCGGTGGTCGAAGGCGATGTCTGGGTCTGGGCGGCGGTCGCAGAGGCGAGCCCGAATGTGATGAACCATTGCGCCTTCGAGCTGATGCAGTTTTTGCTCGAAGGCAATGCGTTTTCCCGCACCGGGCAATTGCATCTTTGCGTGGTGCAGGAGCGCCTTGAACTGCGATTGATGGCCAATGCTCACGCCTTGAGCGATGCCCCGCACTTCGCCCAGGCCCTCGATGGTTTCGTGCAGGCCACCGAAACGCTGTGCGAGCTCTTGCGCCGATGACCCTCCGGCTGGAACGGCATGCGGCTCATCCCCTGCGCTTGAACGGGCCCTTGATCGAAGCGGCGCTGGGCGATGTTGTGATTGGCGAGGTCTGCGAAGTCCGTCGCCATTGGCGCTTGCCCGGGCTCGCGGCGAGGGCGCAGGTCATTGGCTTCAAGCCTGGCTCGGTGTTGCTCAGTTTGCTCGGTGACGCCAAAGGCTTGTCCAGGCAATCAATGATCGTGCCGACGGGCGCGACGCTGCAACTGACCTGCAGTGACGCGTTGCTCGGTAGCGTGGTCGATCCCCAGGGCAACATCGTCGAGCGCCTGGCACCGTCAACGGCGGTTGCCCGGCAAGACTATCCCGTGGATGCTGACCCGCCGTCCTACCAGCAGCGGCGCCCGGTGGCGGCACCATTGCGTACCGGCATTCGCGTCATCGACGGTTTGCTGACCTGCGGTGTCGGTCAGCGCATCGGCATTTTTGCAGCCGCGGGCTCCGGTAAAACCACCTTGATCAACATGCTGATCAACCACACCGAGGCTGACGTTTTTGTCATCGGCCTGATCGGCGAACGCGGGCGTGAGGTGACCGAGTTCATCGAGCATTTGCGCCAGTCCGAAAAACGCTCCCGGTGTGTGGTGGTGTTTGCTACGTCGGATTTTTCCTCGGTCGATCGTTGCAACTCGGCCCTTCAGGCCACGGCCATCGCCGAGTACTTCCGCGACCAGGGCCAGCGCGTGGTGTTGTTGCTGGACTCGTTGACGCGTTATGCCCGGGCTCGGCGCGACCTGGCCCTGGCGGCCGGTGAAGCACCGGCGCGGCGCGGCTATCCGGCCTCGGTGTTCGATGCCTTGCCGCGCTTGCTGGAGCGACCGGGTGTGACCGGCTCCGGCAGCATCACGGCCTGGTACACCGTTTTGCTGGAAAGCGACGATGAGCCGGACCCGATTGCCGAAGAGATCCGCTCCATTCTTGATGGCCACATTTACCTCAGCCGCGCCCTGGCAGCCAAAGGTCATTACCCGGCAATCGATGTGCTGCACAGCGTCAGTCGCGTGGCAACTCAGGTCACCACGCCACAGTTGCAGCAACTGGCGGCGTCGACCCGCGAAACCCTGGCGCGCCTTGAGCAGTTGCAGATTTTCCTCGACATGGGCGAGTACACCCAGGGCGCAGACGCCGCCAACGACCACGCCCTGCAGCGCCGCGAAGCCCTCACCCAATGGCTGCGTCAGCCGACGCACGAATGCTGCGAACCGGACGAAACCCTGCGGAGTTTGCATGAACTCCTTGGCTGATCGGCGGCGCCTGTTGGCGTTCAGTCAGTTCCGTCGGCAACGCGGCGAACAAGCGTTGCTGCGTACCCAGCAGCAACTGCAACCGCTGCTGCGGGAACGGGCCGGTTTCGACGGGCAAGAGGCGTCGCTGCAACGTTTGTTGGCCAGTCATCGGGCGAACGACTGCGTGCTGGATCACGGACAACTGTTGGCGCTGTTGCGCAGGCAGGCCGTGATCCGTCGCCAGCTCGATCTGTTGCGTGTCGAGCGTGACCGCGTGGATCAGCAGTGCCGGCAGGTCGAGCAACAGTTGCAAGCACAGCGCGAGCAATTGCGTTCCCTGCAGTGCAAACACGACAAATACCAACGGTCTGTCCAGCAACTGTTGCGCGTGCAAAGGCTGGAGCAGGTGCGCCGGGAAGAAAGAGAGATAGAAGAGATGAGCGGAGTGCGGCGATGAGCGATGTATCAGTCATTTCACCTATGCCGGTTCAAGTCCTGGATCCGGTTACCGACGGTTCGACGGATGAACTGCGGGACACGCTGGTACCGGTGCAGGAGGAGGATCTGCCGCAAGGTGTGCTGGATCTTCTGGCGGCGCTGATTCAGCGTCAACGAACGACAATGAAAATGGACGGCGCGCAGGCATCGCAATTATTGAACGGCGTCCATGAGACGGCGGATGCAGTGCACGACAAAGCACCACCGTCTGTTCCGCTGGCGACGATTTACTCGCAAGCTGACCGACCGATCCAGCCACTGCCCCCTCAGCTGAAGGCGGCTATTGAGCCTTCCGTCGACAGGGTGGAAATGCCTGTGCCGGGGAAGGTCGGGGACACCGATGCGAACCCGCGTCGACCAACTCAGCCACCAGGCCCGTCAATCGAACGCGTGACGAGTGTGGCGGCACTGCCGTTGTCCGAACGTACGTCGAGTACCAAGGAATCGCCGCCTGCCGAACGGGCCACCCATCCGGTTAGCGCTGAGCCGCCTTTGCCGCAAGCACTGCAACTGCCGCCCGCCACCACCCGTCACGCGGTAACGGGTTCACCACCGACTGCCCCGGCCGCCCCGACACTGCGACCCGTTCCGCCTGCCGATATGACGCTCGAAACCTTGCCGGGCACGGACCGTGGCCTGCTGCAAGTGCCGTTCAACAAAGGCACCGCCAGCGGGCAAGTCACGATCAGTCGAGTGCCGGACGAACCCACCCGCAGCCTGCAACTGAGCCCCAGCAATGGCCTGGTCTTTGATCAGCTAAAAGTGCCATTTGATCAGCTGCGTGAACCGGTCTGGCGACTGACTGACAGTGGCGGCGAGCAACAGCGGCAGGGCTCACAGCAGTCGCCGGAAGACGAGCAGAGCGAGCAGTCAGAGCTTCCGGCATGAGCGCACTGAAGTTGCGCCAGGTCGATCCGGCGGCTCATGCCCGCGCGCGGTCGGTCGAGCGCTGGCGAGGTGCCGGCCATGACGCTGGTTGCGAGTGTCTGCAACGCATGCCCGGCTATTTGCGATTTAGCGCGGGGTGCGAAGGAGGGGGGTGGAACGGTCTGATCCTGGCCCGCGAATGGTTACACCACTCGCTCCCGCAGTTGCAGGCGCTGCTGACGGTCGAGACCCCGTTGACGAGCATTGCCGGGCTGTTCCGGGCAGTGCCACGGCCGTTACTGCTGGCGCTGGACGAGTTGCACTACCAAACGCTGAGCGATGTCGCGCTGGTCGATCCACTGGTGTTGCCGACCCACAGTGTGCCGTGGCTGGAAACGCCTCAGGGGCGGGTTTGGGTCACGCGGTTGCCAGTGGCTCGTGCCGTCGGCGAACCCGGGAACTCCAGCGCCTGGCTGAGTGATTTGCCGCTGTGCCTGACGCTGAAACTGGGTGTCAGTCACCTCGACCCTGCGAGCCGGATCCGACTGAACGAAGGCGATGTCCTGCGCATCACCCAGCGCGCTCAACACGGCTTCGTGGCGCAGCGATGCATCGGCGCTTTTACCTTTACTGAACAAGGACTACTCATGCAATCGACTGATACCGATGCTCATTCGCAGGCCGTGATCGAAGCCGCTGCGCAGGTCGGGCTGGACGCTTTATCCGTGCGTTTGGAGTTCATTCTCGCGACCCATGACATCGACCTCGCCACGCTGTCGCAGACAGTCGATGGGCAACTGATTCCACTGGCCGACGATGCCGCGCGACACATCGAGGTTCGCGCCAATGGCAAGCGCGTCGCCCGGGGCGAGCTGGTGCAGCTGGACGGGCAATTGGGTGTCGAGTTGATCGAGGTCTATCGGGACACGTTTTCGGAACAGTCGCGATGAACGATGTTTCACTGATTGCCCTGCTGGCCTTCGCTTCGCTGTTACCGTTTCTGGTGGCGGCCGGCACCTGCTACATCAAATTTTCCATAGTCTTTGTCATCGTGCGTAACGCCCTGGGCTTGCAGCAGGTGCCGTCGAACATGGCCCTCAATGCGATTGCCTTGATGCTGGCGATTTTCGTGATGACGCCGGTGATGAAACAAGGCTATGGCTATTACAAGGAAGAGCAGGTGGCCTTTACCGATATCGGGTCGGTGGTGAATTTCGCCGAGAACGGGTTGGGGGGCTACAAGGAATACCTGCGCAAATACACCGACCCGGAGCTGGCGCTGTTTTTCGAGCGTGCCCAAGCGGTTCAGAGTGAAACCGACGCCGGGCTGCCCGCCGATGAAGCACTCACGCCGTCGCTGTTTTCCCTGTTGCCGGCCTACGCGCTGAGTGAAATCAAAAGCGCCTTCAAGATCGGCTTCTATCTGTACTTGCCGTTCGTCATCGTTGATCTGGTGATCTCCAGCATTCTGCTGGCGCTGGGCATGATGATGATGAGCCCGGTGATCATTTCGGTGCCGATCAAACTGGTGTTGTTTGTGGCACTGGACGGCTGGGCGTTGCTGTCGACCGGACTGGTCAAGCAATACCTGACCTTGCTGGCGTAGGAGCGGCCGATGAACGATCTGGTCTATGCCGGCAACAAAACCCTGTACCTGATTCTGTTGATGGTGGCCTGGCCGATCATTGTCGCCACGGTGGTTGGCCTGGTGGTCGGCTTGATCCAGACCGTGACGCAGTTGCAGGAGCAGACCCTGCCGTTCGGTTTCAAGCTGCTGGCCGTCGCCGCGTGCCTGTTCCTGCTGTCGGGTTGGTATGGGGAAACCCTGCTCGATTTCAGCCGCGAAGTCATCCGCCTGGCGCTGGGCTAGCGCGATGTCGGTCACGTTGTTTTTCGACCTGTATGCCTGGTTCGCCGCCGCCATCCTGGGAGTGGCGCGCCTGGCGCCGATTTTTTTCATGTTGCCGTTTCTCAACAGTGGTGTGCTCACGGGGGCGCCACGCCAGGCGGTCATCGTGCTGGTGGCGACAGGGTTCTGGGCCTATGTGGGCGTGCCGTTGCCGGCGCTCGACGGTTTGGCGTTTTTCGGTCTGGTGTTGCGCGAGGCCGGCATCGGCGTGGTGCTGGGATGCTTGCTGTGCTGGCCATTCTGGGTGTTGCACGCCATGGGCAACCTGATCGACAACCAGCGCGGGGCCATGCTCAGCAGCACCGTGGACCCGGCCAACGGCGTCGATACCTCGGAGCTGGCGAATTTTCTCCAGTTGTTTGCCGCCGTGGTTTATCTCGAAGGTGGTGGCATGTTGCTGATGCTCGAAACCGTCGGCCACAGCTACCGCATTTGCACGCCGGTCAACGGTTGCGAAATGCACCTGACGGCGATTTTGAGCCTGCTGGATGCACTGGTCAGCAAGACCCTGGTGATCAGCGCCCCGGTGGTGGCCACGTTGTTGGTCAGCGAAGCGCTGCTCGGTTTGCACTCGCGGTATGCGCCGCAAATGAACGCGTTCTCGGTGTCGCTGACGGTCAAGAGCCTGGTGGCACTGGTGGTGTTGATGCTGTATTTCGGCGTGCACCTGCCGGACGAAGTCCTGCGCCTGGGCGCCAAATCCCAAGGGCTGGAACATTATCTGGGCCGTGAAGGGGAGGCCGTCGATGTCGTCCAGCGCCTCGAAAACTGAGAAACCCACCGCCAAGCGGCTGCGCGATGCCTCCCGCAAAGGCCAGACGTTCAAGGCCAAGGACCTGGTGATCACCTGCCTGACCCTCTGCGCCATCACCTACATGGTGTTCAACAGTTCACTGTTTGAGGTCATGGAAGTCTATCGGCGGATCATCGCCAATGACTTTGACATGGACCTGCAAGCGTATTCGGCGATGCTGGTGCTGGTTGGGCTCAAGGCCTTGTTGCCGTTGCTGCTGGTGTGCGTGTTGACCAGCGCATTGCCTGCGCTGTTGCAAAGCGGTTTCGCCCTGGCCAGCGAAGCCTTGAAGCTCAATCTCGGCGCGTTGAATCCGATCAATGGCTTTAAAAAACTGTTCAGCATGCGCACCGTCAAGGACACCGTGAAAGCGCTGCTGTACCTGGGCAGTTTTGCCCTGGCGCTGTGGATTGTCTGGATCACCCAGCGTCAACTGGTGTTTGCCCAGTTGTTCGCCCAGGCCCCGGACCTGTTCGCTATCTGGGGGCATTTGCTGCTGGTGTTGGTGCTGGCATTCCTCGGCTGCGTGCTGCTGATCGTCGTGCTGGATGCGCTCTGCGAATACTGGCTGTTCATGAAAGATCAGATGATGGACAAGGACGCGGTCAAGCGTGAACACAAGGAGCAGGACGGCAACCCGGAAATCAAGGGACGCCGTCGTGACTTGCATCGGGAGCTGCTGTCGGAGCAGATCAAGTCCGATGTACGCAGCTCACGGATGATCATCGCCAACCCGACCCATATCGCCATCGGGGTGTATTTCCGTCCGGAAATCACCGTGCTGCCGTTTATCTCCCTGATGGAAACCAATCAGCGTGCCCTGGCCGTTCGAGCCTATGCCAAGGAGGTCGGTGTGCCGGTGATCAACGACATCGCCCTGGCCCGGCGGATCTTCAAGACTCACCAGCGCTACAGCTTCCTCCAGGTCCAGGAAGTCGAAGAAGTCCTGCGTCTGTTGATCTGGCTCGAGCAAGTCGAGAACGCCTGATTTCCCACCTTTCCCTTTTTCTACCGAACGCCGGCATGAGCGCAATTTGGCAGCGTACTCACCGGTGCTTTGGCTCAATGCAGTCGTCAGCAACGCTGACGTTTTTCAGGAGTGTGGCTGATGAGTCGCGACAAACAACCCGATGAACAAGTGGCCCTCGACGTCGTGGAAGCAGTGCTCGGTGGCGCGGCATTGAAAGACGTGCAAGGCATCAGTGACGAGCACATGAACAGTCTCTATGCCTTCGCGTTCCAGTTCTACGAACAGGGGCGGCTGGACGATGCACAAAAGTTCTTCCACTTCCTGTGCATCTACGACTTGAACAACAGCCATTACTGGATGGGTTTGGCCGCTGTGCACCAACTCAAGGACGACCACCAGAAAGCGATCGACCTGTATGCGATCGCCTTCGCCCAGGGCAAGAACGACTACCGGCCGATGCTGTACACCGGACAGTGCCACCTGGCGCTGGGCAAGATCGGCAAGGCCCGGTTGTGTTTCGAGTACGTGCTTGAACAAGCCAAGGAAGACGATTTGCGTGAACAGGCCCAGGTGTATCTCGACACCTTGAGTCAAATTGAAAAGGAATGTTCGGAGACTGAGCATGAGTGAAATCAGAAGTACTTCTACCCCGGCCGTTACGAGCCCGATAGCTCGAACCGAGGCCTTTGAAAAATATGGCAAGGCGGCCAGTCAGGCCACCGCGAGGCCGGATTATCAGGAGGCCGGCCGAAAGGCGTTGGCCGACCTGAGGTCGGTGAGCTACGAAGGCCAGCCTGGCCCAAGCGTCGCCAGTGCGGGCCGACCCGCGCTGCATGCGCCACCACCGCGCGCCGACGGCAACAAACAGGAAACCAGCGGTGATTTGTTCACGCTGCTGATGGCGATGATCTGTGAGCTGCTCGGTGAGGTCGACGCCAACAAACTGAAAAATCGCCTGGCGATGCTGCAAAGCATGGCCGGTGCCAGGCAGCAGGGGCATGAAAAACTGGCGGCGGAATATGCGGCTGCCGTTGAAGCGCTGGAAGCTGCCGAAGGTCAGGTCGGGAGCAGCCAGGCGCATCTTGATCAGTTGCAGGAGCGGGTTCGCCAGGTCCAGGGTCTACTGGATGAGAGCGAGGCACGGTTGGCGGAACTGGACCCTGAGTCACCGGAGTACGCTCGCGAACTGGCACTGCGCGACAAGCTCAAAGGTGAATTGGCCGGCCATACCCAAACGCTGCAAAAGGCCACCGAGGCTCACCTGAAACTGATCGAGATCGCCAACGCCTGCGCCAGAACGCTGGCCGCGGTGGCCGTGAAAGTGCAAGAGGCCGGGCTCGCCGGACCTTCGGTGAAGGAGTCCAACGAAAAGGCGCTGAGCAGCAGCGCCTTGGCGCTGCTCAATCGCTTGAAGATTATCGAGTTGCTCGGCGAGTCGGCACAGGCCAAGGAGGAGCTCAATCAGGAGTTGTTTCTGGAGCTGCAAGCCAGGCTTCAGGAACACATGAAGCTTGAGTCGGAAAAGTATCTGGAAGAGGTGCGCAAGGCCGAAGCGCTGCAGAAGACCATGGGCTGCATTGGCAAGATTGTCGGTGCGATATTGACTGTTGCGACCATCGCTGCGGGCGTGTTGACCGCCAACCCGGTGCTGATCGCGGTGGGCGTTATTGGCGCGGCGGTGATGATTTCCGACTCGGCGATTGAGCAAGCGACCGGCGTGTCATTCATGGCCGAAGCCATGAAGCCGCTGACAACTGTGATGCAGGAAGCGATCAAGCTGTTCACCGAGCTTTATACAAAATTGCTGGTGACGTTCGGTGTCGACCCGGAAACCGCTAAAGACATCGCGCAAATTCTCGGCATGATCCAGGGCATCGCCGCAACGCTGGCCGCTGTTGCATTGGTGGCGGTGGTCGGGGCGCAGGTGATCGGGCCGATGGTCGGCGCCATCGCTTCGAAACTGTCCTCCATGATCGCCAACGCTGCGCCTGCGGCCATGCAGGCATTCAAGCAGCTGGGTTCATCGGTCAGTCAATCGTTGACGCAGATGCTGACCCAACTGCGCAGCTTTATCACCAACGGTGCCGATGCCGTGTCCCTGGCCCGATACGCCGCCAATCTGCAGACGGCTCAGGCCGTTACCGAGTTCAGCAATGTGGCCGTACAAGGCGGGTTGCAGATCAAAAGCGGCCATCACCAGGCCCAGGCCGCTGTGCATCTGGCTGATGTGCGGGTACGGATGGCGGTCAGCGAAGAGATCACTTCCTACCTCTCTCGATTGGTCGAGGACTACGGCCAGACAATGCAGGGCCGCACCCGACAGATCGAGCAGCTGCTTGCCGACCTGCAACGCAGTCATTCCGTCAGCCAGTACATGGCCAGGCACGTTTGAACTCACGGATAAGAAGGTAATTTTTCATGGCTACCATTCACACCATGTCCCGGCCCGTTCCAGCGACATTGACTCCCGATCCAGTGAACGGCGCAGGGTTGAGCGAGTTGATTACCCAGGAGCAATTCTCGAAAGAACTCAAAGGTAAACGGCTCTCGGATACGGCGTTAATCAACCAGGTCACCGCACAGCAAGTGCTTCAGAAGGCGAGCTTCATAGCGCCTACGGCGGCGGAGCTCGAAGCTGCAATCAACACCCGCCAGCCCACAGAGTCGGACTGGCAAGACTTTACCGTTGCCCTGACGAAACTCAGCGAAGACGAACGTAATGAGTTGATGTTTGATCCGGGTGCCTGGGAAAAACACGCAAACGTATTGATCGTGGCGATTATTGCGTTGAACGTTGCGCGGGTCGTCAACGCGCAGTTGCGCGGGCATTTTGGTGTCATGGCCGCGGATGCAGCCAAGGCTCAGGGTGCGGCCATTATCGAATCCGGCAATGCGGCCTTTCACAGCGCCGTTACTGCTGCGGTGGTGTCCGGTGTAATCGCCGGTTTTGCCATGTTTAAGACCTTTCAAGGTCATGGCCTTAAACATGCGGATATCAACCTGCACAAACGCAACGCGCTGGACGCCAACAACCTCGAGCGTGACCTCAAGCAACATCGCTCCCGCGATGACTGGGACCCGCAAACCACCTACAAGATAAAGACCTTCGATGATTTCGGCCGGACGATTTCAGTCGATTTCAAACCCAGGGGTTCCACCCTGACACCTCAGGAGCAGGCGTGGTTCGACCGGGAAATTCTCAAGGCGCAAAATATCGGTCAGTCCTCCGACTGGCTGAGCCAAATGGGTATCAGGGGCATTGAGAAAAAACTCGAAATCGGACGTACGCTCAGTGCCATGGCAATGAGCCTGAGTCAGGTCGTGTCCAGCATGGTTCGCATGAGCGAGCACACTGCGCGGGAAGAGGAAGTCTTGCAGCAAAGTGCACAAAACACCCAGAAAAGCTTGAGTGACGAGATCGGCCAGAAAGACTCCGCCGACGGCGCACTGTTGCAAAAACTCATGGATATGGTGATGCAGATTTTGCAATCGCGTATTGATGTCATCAAAAGCGTTTGAGTGAGCAAACCCATATGAGAATTCCAGATTTCACCCCTCCTGCGGGTAGGCCGCCAGCAGACTTGAACCTCAATGCTGAAGCACCGCCGCCGCCTGAAATGCCCATCGAGCTTCATGCTGCATTTTCCCTTGCGCAGTTGCTCGAACGCTCGCTAAAAACACTGAATCGCAATCACGACAATATGCTCAAGTGCTCTGCGGGAATTGCCAAGGGGGGGGAGGGCGGGTCAGCCGAAAGCCTGGCGCAATACTTCACGTCATCCGGATTTGTTGAGCAGATCGAGGTAAAACGCATTCGATGGCAAATGTGGGCGCAGCAGCTTAAACAGTGTGGACGGGTGTTTGCCCATTGCCTCGAAACACGGCCGATGGAACAGCGCGAGCAACTTTACGCTGAGCAAGTCCGTATTCTGGGTGATCTGAAAAACGATCAGAAGCCGGTCGAAATAGCCGGTTCATTTAATTCTGAAATAAATTCATCGAACGATTTTTTCGACAAACTGCTCGAACTCATCGACTTGATTAAAAACGGTTACCTGGCCGGGTATGAGCACATCTTTACGGCCTATTCAGACTTCTTTTCCGACTTCAATAAGGAAATTACCGCGAAGTTGAAAGACTGGATCGTGGGGGCCAACGACGGCAAGGAAGTTGATCTCAATGCGCCCGCATTGCGAGCGGCTCTGGATGCCCTGATCCAGAAATACTCACACCCCAATCCTGAGTCAGTGCTATTCCCCGAGCCCGGCAGGGAAGGCGCGAGCAGGGAAGAGGCGGAGAAGTGGCGGGAAGCCTTGGGCCTTCCTGCTAGTTGCCTGAAACAGAACGCTGACGGCACTTATTGTGTAGTCATCGACCTCACACCGCTCTTGACGATGAAGAACAGTGTGCCAGCGATGGGAACGATCGTGAGATGGGACACCGCCAGATTCCAGGCCTGGCAAACCGGCTTCAATGCTCAGGAAGAACGCATCAAGAACACATTGCAGTCGTTGACGCAGAAGTATTCGAATGCCAATGCTTATCACGACAATTTTAATAAGACCTTGTCCTCTCATTTGAATCAGTTTTCAGACATGTTGAAGGCGATGTTGAATTTTTGATGCAGATCCGATGCTTGTGAGTGGGTAATTCAATCTTGATTTTTTGGCAGGCGTGACACGGGTTCGTTTGAACTTGAGTCGCGCCTGCTTTTTTGTGTCGGAGGAATGAATGTCTGAATTTTTTACGGATGCGTCAGGGCTTGAACACCAAGTTAAAAAGCTTCTATCAGATTATTTTTCGGTCGGTCGGAAGACCATCGAGACTGATTCACGATTGGTCGAAGACTTGTATGTGGATTCAGTGGGCGTGGTTGAAATCGTCATGGCTTTGAATGAGGCGTTCGGCATTGATCTGCCAGAGGAGGGCGTAGAACAGTGGAAGACGGTGGGTGATATTTGTGAGTTGGTCAACGCTACAGCCAGGTCTTTGGAGCGCACTCATTAAATTCCTTAACGCCTAGTTATTGAGTGTTGTTTTTCCTACAAATTAAGTCGTGTATTCACCTGGCTATACGTACACCTGTCCTACGGAATCCCCCCACTCAACTTCCTATAGTCACGCAGCTTGTTATCTCGAGCCTGACTCTTCTCAGGCTCGATTGCGTTTCAGTACCTTTCTATAGAGAAGTCTCAAAGTATGGACAGTGCCACTGATCAATTGCCGGTCCCGTCGTACGTTTTTGACCACTGGCAACTGCAAAGCGACGGAACGCTGATGCGAGATGGACAAGGCGTCCACGTCCCCCCAAAAGAGTTGAGTGTTTTACGTCTGCTGCTCGGTTCGGCGGGCACGGTGATCAGCAAGGACCACTTGCTGGACCGTGTATGGCCAGAAACCGATGCCGCTGAAGAGTCGTTGACCCGTTGTATTTACGCGTTACGCAAGTTGCTCAAGGAGAACAAGGATTTCATTGCGACCGTGTACGGCCAGGGTTATCGCTTTACCTGCGCGGTTGTCGCACTGGACACGCCTGGCCACGCAAAGGTTGCGGCACCGACGCTGGCCGTTCTGCCATTTCGTCATCTCGACGAGGGTGCCGCTCTGGATCTGCAGGATACGATGATCCGCCAGTTGACCACAGCGTTCGGCGAGGCATTGCACGTCATTCCCTCGGGATTGATGGCGGCTTACGGCCAACCGGTCGATGTGCGGGCGCTGGCTGGGCAATTGTCTGTCGACTTCTGTTTGAGTGGGCGCGGCTCCGGCACCCGCGAGCGAGCACTGTGGTCGATCGAGCTGATCCGTGGCCGTGATCAGGCGTTGCTGCATGGACAGACATTGGATGCCGGTGATACGGCAGAAGGGCTTGGCGCGTTGACGTGTCTGCTGGCGCAGCGCATTCCCGGCTTGCGTCCTGTCGGTGATGCCTGTGCTTCATACCCGGCCGCCGTGGCCTACCTGCGTGGTTTGTGCAGCGTGCAGCAACACACGCCACAAAGCCTGCGCGATGCCCTTGTGCAGTTTCGGCACTGTTTGCAGCTGGCGGCAAATTACGCGGCGGCCTGGTGCGGGTTGGCGGATGCCTGGCTGGGGAAAGCCATGCTTGGTTTGTGCGAGCAGGGGCATGCCATTGATGAGGCGAGGTCTGCGATTTCCAGAGCCATGGCGCTGGAACCCGCCAGCGCGCAAGCGCTTGTGCGTCTTGCCCTGCTGACCAGCCTTCGTGGGTGCGATGACGCTGCGAATGTGCTTTTTCGACGTTGTTTACTGGGCGCCGAACAGGCCGATGTTCATTTTTTCTACGCCTGGCATCACTGGTTTTGGCGACGGACCGAGCAGGCGACGCAAAGTCTGGAAAAGTGCCTGCGGCATGACCCCGAGTGTGTGCGGGCGAAGATATTCAAGGACCGTATTGCACTGGCAGGCAACGGCGCAGAGGTCGTGCTGATGGGGCGTCCAACCTTACAGGGCGCTGAGCCGTCGCCTGTGCTTGATCGCTGGCGATCTCTGGCATGAGTCGGCGCACATTCAAACCGATCCTCATGCTGGTGTGTCTTGGTGCCGGGCCCGCGCATGCGTTTTGCTGGCATTCGGCTGGCGAGAAACATGCCATTGAGCCGGAACTGCTCCAGGCGATCGCCGAAGTGGAGTCGGGCCAGTCGGCGCGAGCGATGAACTACAACAAGGACGGCAGCCACGACATCGGCTTGATGCAAATCAACAGCCATCATCTACCTCGACTGGGCGAACAGGGCATTACCGAGCAGCGCCTGCTGGATGAGTCTTGCCTGTCGGTCGAAGTCGGTGCATCGGTGCTCGCCGATTTTGTCGCCCGTTACGGCTACAACTGGACCGCGGTGGGCGCGTACAACGCCGGCAATTCCCCTCATCGGCAAGCCGCGCGTCTTCGTTATGCGCGCAAGGTCTGGCAGCGCTATCAGGCATTTATCCAGACGCGATAGTGGCGGGCCGAGGGAAGGCTGGCCGCGGATTCTGATCCTCCGTTGAGCGCAATCGGCAGAATTCGATCAGGAATCCCGCGATCAGCCCTTCTAACATGCCTGCTCAATTTCACAGCTCTGGAGCTTGACCGGTGACAGACTCCGCCCGACAGCCCTGCGTTTTACGGATACTCAACGGTCCGCTGCAGGGATGCGAATTTCCCCTCGGCGACACCAGCACATTGTTCGTGGTCGGGGCTGTGGATCTGTTGGGGCAGGGGGCGCTGACTGCCAGTGTTCCTGCCGACGCAGTCTTCGTTCCCCTGGAGGAAGGGGGCTGCAATTTCGAGGTGCTGGCCGATCAGGCGACGCCCGATGGCTTGCCGGTTCGGTTGCTCGACGACTGCGCAGAGATACGCCATTGCGCCTTCCAGTGCAGGGTGCAGATCGGCGGCCTGCACATCGCCTTGCGCCCTGACGACCAGACTTGGGCACCAGAAGTGCTCGGACGGCCAGTCTGCGTTTCCTCCGAAACGTTCCAGCCTGCGTGGTGGCGTAACCCATTGACTCGATGGATCGCCGGTGGGCTGGCGCTCGTCGCGTTGGTCGCCACAACCAGTCTCATATCGATGCCAGAACCGGCACCTGAAACCGATATCCGTGCGTTGATTGCCGGAGCCAGTGCCGAGGCCCGGGTGTTGAGCGGCCGTGACAATTCAATCTATGTCTTCGTGACCTCCGAGCGTGATGCCGGTTGGAGTCGGCAGGTGCTGGTGCGCCACAACGCACTGAGCGGCAAAGTGTTGGTGACGGACCAGGAGCGCCGTCGACTGGAGCAGTTGCTGATCGAGCATGACCCGCAACTGGCCTGGCACGCTCTTGATCTCAAGGAACCCTCGATACCGCGCCTGCTGCTCAGCGCCCAACGCAATCTGATGACACCTCAGAGGCAAGCGAAGCTGATCGATGCACTGCTCGCGGCCGCACCCTATGCCCGAGACATCACCCTGCAAGTGCAGGATGACAACCTGCTGGCCGACCTGGCGCAGGAAGGGCTGCAACGTCTTTCACTGGGGTTCAACCGCTCGGAGCAAGAGGGCAGTGTCTCGTTCGCCGTGACGGGCAACCTGCAGGACTCCGAACTGGCCGCCGCTCGCCGTTATGTCGACAGCTTTTACCGGCAGTGGGGTGATCGTTACGTGAACTTCACGGTCGAGCTCAAGGACGATGCGCTGAGTGACAAGTCGTTTCAAACCGGCCCGCAGGGCTACATCAAGATGACGTCGTCATCCTGGCATTTTCCAACACAACACTAAAGGTGACTCATGTCTGGCATTGGTATTCCGATCGATTTCTCCGATGACTTTCTCGGGCGTCAAGCCGCAGCGTTCGAACTCGGGGCAGAAAATCTCAAGATAGCGCTGGATGAGGCTTTGGACGAACTCAAGGGCGATGCTTCCGACCCCACGAAGCTGGCGGCCTACCAGGCAGCCTTTTCGTCCTACACGGTTTTCCGTAATGCCCAGACCAACACGATCAAGGGCTTCAAGGACATCGACATGGCGATCATCCAGGCGGCGCGTTGATTCCTTCTCTTCGGTCGGCCATCGACGTATATCGATGGCCTTTTTGAGTGCATTGCATGTCCATTCAGAACATTTCCCAGCCCTTTATTGCGCGTACGTCGTTCAGTGAGTTGCGTGGTCCGCAGGAAGGACCGATCGTGTCCCTCGAGTCCCGCTTGATCGAAGCGTTCGCCGGTTCTGCCGTCAACAGTGAGCAGGAGGTCTCGGCGATCAATCAGCTGATGCAGCGCCCGGATATCACCAGTCCTGAAGTGCTGACTCAGTTGCAGGAGCAGGTGGGGCAGTACAACGTCGACATCAACTTGCTCAACGTGCTGGTTCGCAAAGCAGTCGGCACGGCTGAAACCCTGTTGCGTGCGTCATGAAGGTTGGGGCTTTACTGGTTGTCATGTGCGTGGCGTTGATCGGCTGTCGCCAGCCGAGTCTGCTTGAAGGGCTGGATCAGCAGCAGGCCAATGAAGTGCTTTCCGTTCTGCAACGCAACAACATCGCCGCGGTGAAAGTCGACGCCGGTAAAACCGGCTACGCGGTGAAAATCGATCAGGTGGATTTTTCCGCCGCCGTCGATTTGCTCAACCTCTATTCGTTGCCTTCCCGGCCACGTTTGCAAGTGGCGGAGATGTTTCCTGCCGATTCGCTGGTGGCCTCGCCCCGTGCCGAAAAAGCCCGGTTGTATTCGGCACTGGAGCAGCGGATCGAACAGTCGCTGGGTGTGCTCGAAGGCGTGGTTTCAGCGCGGGTCCATGTCAGTTACGACCTCGATGCCGGCGAAGGCGGGCGCAAATCACCGCCGATTCATCTCTCGGCGGTAGCCGTCCATGAACGCGATATCGAACCGCAATTGCTGATCACCGACATCAAGCGTTTTCTCAAGAACAGTTTTGCCGCGGTGGAGTACGAGAACATCTCCGTGGTGCTGTCGAAACGTTCGCCGACACAGCACGTCGCCCCGTCCGTGATCGCGACGCAAGGGCACACGCAGTGGGTGTGGTTGTTAGCCGCGGTGAGCGGATTGCTATTGGCCATTGGTGCAGCCTGGGCCTGTCGCCAGTCGAGCACAGGACAGCGTGATGGCGCACGCTGAATGTTTGCAGCGAATTCTCGCCGAACCTCTGAGTTATCTACACCCGCAGCGCCTGTCTTTGCCGTCGCAATTCGATGGGGCCGAGGCCCGCAGCCTGCTCGACCGGATGCTGCTCGAAGGGCTTGATTTGCAAGGTCCGTGGCCTGCGACACCGCTGTCAGCCATGGGGACTCTTTGGATTGATCATTGGCGAGAGCTGCCCTACATCGCAAGGCTGATTGGCGCTTATTGCTTGATGCCGGATCTGGCGCAAGGCGCCGCGCTGCTGCGCTTGCCGTTATCGCTGCGCCGGTTTGCCGGTTACAGCCTGGGCACTCGAAGAGGCGCATCGATCGAGGGTTCCTCCGATCCCCTGGAGCAAGTCGAAGCCGCCGGCCTCAATGCATTATGGAGCTGGCGCGAGCAGGTGCCGCCGATGTTGCTGGAACGCCTGATCCTGCAATTTTCCGAACCGGTTGTCAGCTTGTCCAGGCAATGGCCGATCACTGAACCCGATCCAGCTCTTTTCTTCTTGGCGGTGCAGCATGCTCGACGCTATCCGAACCCTGACTGAACTCCCCGATTCCCATGCTGTGCATCTGCCTCGCGAGGATATTATCGCCGCACGGCAACGTCGCACGTTGCAACGCCAGGCTCAGCGGTGGGCCCGTGACTGTGTCGACCAGGCCCGGTGTGATGCCGAAGCGGTGCATGCCCAGGCGTTTCAGCAAGGCTATGCCGAGGGCGTCTTGCGTGCGGTCGAGCATCTGGCGAACGGTTTGCTGGAGTCGCAGGCGCTGGGGCAAACATTACGCAAAGACCTTGCGCAGGCCGCGCGCGCAATACTTGAAGACGCGTTGAGTCGTCCCGAGTGGCTGGACGAAATGCTCGAGCGCTGGCTGGCGACGCAAACGGGCGATTCGGGCGCTGTGCTGCAAGTGCTGCTGCCGATGCATTGCCGTTCCCGGGGTGATGAGTTGCGTAAGCGACTGTGCAGGCTGTGGTCCGGCGAAGTGGTCTTCGACTATCACCCACAGGAGCGGTATGTGGTGCGCCTCGCGGATCAACTGCTCGAATTTGATGTGGAAACCAACCAAAGGCGTCTGGAGCCAAGGTTGTTGGCGAGCGTCGAGAAACTGCCGGACTCGGTTCGTGTGTTGGACCAGGCCGCAGTTCAGGCGCTGACAACGCTGTGTTCGACTTTTGGCGCGCGCGTGGCCGATGGAGTCAGCCATGAAGATTGATCACCCGATGAATCATGGCGCGCCCGTGCAGGAGAGCGGGGTGCAGACGCTTGAATCACGTGTTCTTGCTGCCGGGCAGAACGTATCTGAAAGCAGGCGCCCGGACCCGGAGTTCGAGCACCTGTATCAATTGCTGTTAACCATGGAGGGACAAGGAGACAAGACGATCTACGATTTTCTCCGTTCGTTGCGCAGCGCCGACGGCACATCTGCTGCCTATCCAACGGCTCAGAAACTGATGGCCGTCACCCTCCAGGTACTGGTTCGCCTGAAAGAAGAGAAGCTGGAAGGCTCGCTGCTCTTCAAGGAAATGCGTGGTGCCAACAGCCTGGCGTTCAGCATGGATGTTTTCGTCAAGGCGTTCATGAAGGAAGTGTTTGAGCCGATGGGGGATGAGGCGCGGGAAAAGAGTGATTGGTGACAGGCTAGCAGTGCTCATAACAGCATCATTAATGAAAAAGGAAAGTCATGATGATTCAACCTATTACTGGATCGACAATATGGGGCATTGCTTTACCCGATGGCTCCTCTGTGGCAGGTCCATCGACGGCGAGCCGCGCATCAGAATGGCTGACCCTTTCAGTGTCGGGTTCATCGCCGCTTTTTCAAACGGGCGACATGGGGGCAGCCCGACATATAGCCGCGGGTATGCGTCACGTGAATCGTGCGTTGACGCCTCAATTTGAAGAGAGTTTCAGGCAGCTTGGTGAGATAGACCAAAATGCTGTCGGACGTGTCACCGGATTCATTGATCATAGGTCTTTACCCAGGGAACCGGTCAATGAAGCGTTGTTTGATCGGGTCCGTGAGTTAAATGCCGCAGACGCCGTCCAAACCCGCGAAAGTCGCATGCAAACCATGCTTCAGGCTGGCATGGAATGGCTTGAAGCCGCCAAAGGGCCCGGGCTCAATTTGCTCAATATCTGCGGCCGAACGGGATTGATCGTCGCACTGACCACTGTGCTGCGCCAACTAGTCAGTTATCACGTGGAGCAAGCTTTGCGTGAGGGCGATTCGCCTGTGGCCTCCCGCGAATGGGCGGTGGTGGCGATCACCATGATCGGACCGGCGCTGACATTGATGGGCGCGATTCGAAATGAGCGCGACGGGACTGCAAGTCCCGCGTCACGCCTGGGACGGGCGTGTATGGTCAGTATTACATTGGGCGCAGTCATCGCGGCGCATCTGACAGGCGCCTCCAGTGCGTTGCTCCCGACGGTGGTGGGCGGGTCGATTTACACCTTGGCCAGAGGACTGGCCAATGTTTTCATTCCTTTGCAGGACAATGCAGGGCCAACTACCGCCTTGGCTACGGGCGCAACGACTGCCGTCTACGGTGCAGCACAGTTTTTACTGGCGCAAATGGGTCAGCTCGCACCCTTGAGCGGACCGGCGCGAGTTACGGCGGGGCTTGGTTATAGTCTGGGGGCGGATGCGATCCAGGGGGTGATGAATGGCTTTGCCATGGCCCTTGACGATGTTGTTTCGATTCTTTGCAAAAGTTGGAAGCTGTTATCTCCGTCACCGAGGCTGGATTCGGTTTTTTCTGATCCGGAAGCTTTGCAGCAAGTGGTGTTGCGGGTGCGTGCAGGTGTTCAGCGACCCACGCGAACCCAATTGGCGGATGCGGTTTTCAATATCGGAGCGCTACGTCTCTCGGCCGGTCACGCCATCGTTTTGGTGGTGGGGGCGGTAGCGTCGTTGCTTGGCGATTCCGAAGTCGATTCAGGCTATGAAATGCACATCCTCAACGGCTGCCTCGCACTGATGGCAATGATTGTTTACTTTCCTCTGGTGTTCGGCATCACCAAACGTAGCGACAACCTCTATGTGCTTCAGGAGACTGCCGGGCCTTGAACCAAGGCAAAGTGATCGCCTGTCAACATCAACCCCGGCTATAATCGGCGCCTCATTTCGCCGTCAATCGAGTCAAACCCGCCCATGTACACCCTGGCCCGTCAGCTGTTGTTCAAACTTTCCCCGGAAACTTCCCACGATCTGTCCCTGGACCTGATCGGTGCGGGAGGGCGTCTGGGACTCAACGGCTTGCTGTGCAAGGCGCCGGCGAAAAAACCGGTGAATGTCATGGGCCTGGATTTTCCGAATCCGGTGGGGTTGGCGGCCGGTCTGGACAAGAACGGCGCGGCCATTGATGGGTTCGCCCAACTGGGTTTCGGTTTTGTCGAAATCGGCACCATCACCCCGCGTCCGCAACCGGGCAACCCGAAGCCACGGCTGTTCCGTTTGCCGGAAGCCGAGGCGATCATCAATCGCATGGGCTTCAACAACCTCGGCGTCGATCATCTGCTGGCCCGTGTGGCGGCGGCCAAGTACAAGGGCGTGCTGGGTATCAATATTGGCAAAAACTTCGATACGCCGGTCGAGCGCGCGGTCGACGATTACCTGATCTGCCTGGACAAGGTCTATGCCCACGCCAGCTATGTGACGGTCAACGTCAGCTCGCCGAACACGCCGGGCCTGCGCAGCCTGCAGTTCGGTGACTCGCTCAAGCAACTGCTGGCCGACCTGGCCACGCGCCGCGCGGAGCTGGCGTTGCGTCACGGTAAACACGTACCGCTGGCGATCAAGATCGCCCCGGACATGACCGACGAAGAAACCGCGCAGGTGGCGCAGGCATTGATCGAAACCGGTATGGATGCGGTCATCGCCACCAACACCACCCTGAGCCGCGTGGGCGTCGAAGGCATGGAGCATGGTGACGAGGCGGGCGGTCTGTCCGGCGCACCGGTTCGCGACAAGAGCACCCACACGGTGAAGGTGCTGGCGGCGGAGTTGGGTGGTCGCCTGCCGATCATTGCTGCCGGTGGCATTACCGAAGGCAAACACGCGGCCGAGAAAATCACGGCCGGTGCGAGCCTGGTGCAGATTTACTCAGGCTTCATCTACAAAGGCCCGGCGCTGATCCGTGAATCCGTCGACGCCATTGCTGCCCTGCGCTGATCCCTATGGGTCGGGCTTTTGTGGCGAGGGAGCTTGCCCCCTCGCCACAATGGGATTTACGGTGAATTCACAGGCATAAAAAAAAGGGCCCCTTTAAAGGAGCCCCTGGGCCGTAGCCCGCCGTCCGGATGGGACGTGCGTGGTTAATTCGTTACGTAATCAGATTGTCGTGTCGGAGTGTTGTGCCCTGTGTTAGCCGACGGCGTGAAGTTCGTTGAGTCTGTGGATTCCCGCAGTGCCGGTCATACCGTCCCAGTTGTCGCCGCGTCCTTCTCGCCAGCCGTTAATCCAGGCTTGACGTACCGACGGTAGAGTAAATGGGCAAAGCTCACGGGATTTGCCACCAACGCCATATTGATATCCGCGCAAAAATGCTCTTTCCAACGGATCACGCTTAAGTCTTCTCATAGGGTGTTGCCCTCACTTGTTGACTGTATTTATCGCGTCGACCTCAATTGAGGTCTGGCAGAAAAACTCTGCCGTTGGGGGCTCGTTGCCGGCGTGACGAGCCAAGGTGTTGGCGCCATTGCGACGCCAACCTGTATGGAGTTCTAACCAATGCGTCACATCGAGGGAATGATCGTTTTGTCATAAGGACGTAACTGTTCATGTGCTAAGGCCATAAGTAACCGGATCTTCGCTACGTATTTTTTAGGCAAACCCCGGTATGATCGGCCCTGCACAGGATGATCAGGTTAATCCTTTGGTGAGAATGCCTCCCGTTGCCGGGAAGGACTATTCGACGAAGGGTCGCCTTATGACATTTTGTTGCGTCAACTTTTTTATCTGTCCTTGCATCTAAGCTCATTTAACCCGGGCAGCAGGGGTGGAACGGCACACCTTCGTGCCACGCGGGCGCTCTTCGAGAAAAGCGCCTGATTGAAAACCGGTCCGGCAATGCGTTGTCGGGCCACTCAGCCAAAGGCTCCGAATTCTCATGTCCGATCGTTTCGAACTCTTCCTCACTTGCCCAAAAGGCCTTGAAGGCCTGCTCATCGAGGAAGCCGTCGGGCTTGGCCTTGAGGAAGCGCGTGAGCACACCTCTGCCGTGCGCGGCATGGCCACCATGGAAACCGCTTATCGCCTGTGCCTGTGGTCGCGTCTGGCCAACCGGGTACTGCTGGTGCTCAAGCGCTTCCCGATGAAAGACGCCGAGGACCTCTATCACGGCGTGCTCGACATCGAGTGGCAAGACCACATGCTCAACGATGGCACCCTGGCCGTCGAATTCAGTGGTCACGGCTCCGGCATCGACAACACCCACTTCGGCGCCTTGAAGGTCAAGGATGCCATCGTCGACAAACTGCGCACCCCGCAAGGCGATCGCCCGTCCATCGACAAACTCAACCCGGACCTGCGCATTCACCTGCGTCTGGACCGTGGCGAAGCGATCCTCTCCCTCGACCTGTCCGGCCACAGCCTGCACCAGCGCGGCTACCGTCTGCAGCAGGGCGCGGCGCCGCTGAAAGAAAACCTCGCGGCCGCCATCCTGATCCGTTCCGGCTGGCCGCGTATCGCGGCTGAAGGCGGCGCACTGGCTGACCCGATGTGCGGTGTCGGTACGTTCCTGGTGGAAGCGGCGATGATCGCTGCCGACATCGCGCCGAACCTGCGTCGCGAACAGTGGGGTTTTACCGCCTGGCTCGGTCATGTACCGGCGCTGTGGAAAAAGCTCCACGAAGAAGCGTCCGAGCGCGCCGCCGCCGGTCTGGCCAAGCCACCGCTGTGGATTCGCGGATACGAAGCCGACCCGCGCCTGATTCAACCGGGCCGCAACAACGTCGAGCGTGCCGGCCTCAGCGAGTGGATCAAGATCTATCAAGGCGAAGTCGCGACCTTCGAGCCGCGTCCCGACCAGAACCAGAAAGGCCTGGTGATCTGCAACCCTCCATACGGCGAGCGTCTGGGCGATGAGGCGAGCCTGCTCTACCTTTATCAGAACCTCGGCGAGCGTCTGCGCCAGGCCTGTCTGAACTGGGAAGCGGCGGTGTTCACCGGCGCGCCGGACCTGGGCAAGCGCATGGGCATTCGCAGCCACAAACAGTATTCGTTCTGGAACGGCGCGTTGCCGTGCAAGCTGTTGCTGATCAAGGTGCTGCCGGATCAGTTCGTCACCGGCGAGCGTCGCACCCCGGAACAACGTCAGGCCGAGCGCGAGCAAGCGGCCTATGATGAAGCGCCGAGCGAACCGCAAGAACGCCAGTACAACAAAAACGGCAACCCGATCAAACCCGCGCCGGCCCCGGTGCCGGTGATCGAGCAGCCGCGCCTGAGCGAAGGCGGGCAGATGTTTGCCAACCGCCTGCAAAAGAACCTCAAGGCAATGGGCAAGTGGGTCAAGCGCGAAGGCATCGACTGCTACCGTGTCTACGATGCCGACATGCCGGAATATTCCATGGCCATCGACCTGTATCACGATTGGGTCCACGTCCAGGAATACGCCGCGCCGAAATCCATCGATCCGGAAAAAGCCTCGGCGCGGATGTTCGATGCCCTGGCCGCCATTCCGCAAGCGTTGAACATCGACAAGAGCCGCGTGGTGGTCAAGCGTCGCGAACGTCAGAGCGGCACCAGGCAGTACGAGCGCCAGGCGGCACAGGGCAAGTTCGTCGAGGTCAACGAAGGTGGCGTGAAGCTGCTGGTCAACCTTACGGATTACCTGGATACCGGTCTGTTCCTCGACCACCGTCCGATGCGCATGCGCATTCAGAAAGAGGCGGCCGGCAAGCGCTTCCTTAATCTGTTCTGCTACACCGCCACTGCCAGCGTGCACGCGGCCAAGGGCGGCGCACGCAGCACCACCAGCGTCGACCTGTCGAAAACCTACCTCGACTGGGCGCGTCGCAACCTGTCGCTGAACGGTTTCTCCGACAAGAACCGTCTGGAGCAGGGCGATGTGATGGCCTGGCTGGACGCCAGCCGTGACGAGTACGACCTGATCTTCATCGATCCGCCGACGTTCTCCAATTCCAAGCGCATGGAAGGCATTTTCGACGTGCAGCGTGATCAGGTGCAGTTGATCGACCTGGCGATGGCGCGTCTGGCCCCAGGCGGGGTGCTGTACTTCTCCAACAACTTCCGCAAGTTCGACCTGGAACCCAACCTCAGCGAGCGCTACGCGGTCGAAGAGATTTCCGCCCAGACCATCGATCCGGATTTTGCGCGTAACACCAAGATCCACCGTGCCTGGAAAATCACGGCCCGTTGACACCCGGGTTGGTTGGATCCACAGAGCCTTGATTTTAAAAGGCTCTGTGGGTTCTTTCAGTACTGGTCAAATTAGTGGCTAATAGCTATAACTCAACTCAGGGCCAAAGGGCTTTCCCGCACCTGGCGTTTTGAGTTGGGTTTTATGTCGTTGCACGCCGTGCGCCCAAAGATCCTGGGTTTTATCAGCGAAGATGTCTCGGCCTGGCTGGTCGCGCTCCTGGTTTTGCTCGTCGGCGGGATTCTCACGGGTTTGCTGGCGTGGTCGACCCTCAACTTGTTTCAACATCAATTGCGGCAACGTTTCCAACTGCTGGCCAGTGAGCGTTACAGCCGTATCGAAGAACGTTTCGAAGATCAGGAGCAGCGCCTCGATGGCCTGCGCCGGTTTTTCGCCAACTCCGGTTCGGTCTCCCGAGACGAGTTCGATGGCTACACCCGACCTTTATTGCACCGGACCCAGGCGTATTCATATGCCGAACGGGTGAGCCGTGACCAACGCACTGCATTCGAAAGCCGTGTTCGTGGCGAGGGCCTGAGCGGTTTTAGCTTTCGCGAGCTCAACGCCGACGGCCAATTGCAACTGGCTGCCGAGCGGGACGAGTACGTGGTCGTGGTGTACAGCCAGACACAAAGCAAACTCGGCGCGCCGCTCGGGTACGATTTGCTGGCCCAGCCGATGCGGCGTGCCACCCTGGAGCGAGCTGATCAGCATGACCAGATGGCCGTCTCGCAACCCATGCACCTGGTCAGTATCGAGCCGGCGTATGCGCGGGGCGTGCTGCTGGTCGCGCCGGTCGTGTTGCGCAACCGTCCAGTGCCAGCCAAACCGGTCGGTTATGTCATGGCCGTGATCAGTATGCGTCAGTTGCTGGCAGACGGTTTGCCTGAGGCGGGACGTGACTATCTGACGGTACGTATCCTCGATCTGTCCATCGATAATCAGCATGAAGTGCTGTATGAGTCGCCAAACACTCCGGCCGTCAGCGAGTTGTCGGCGACCCGGCTGTTGCGTCTGGCCGACCATAATTACCAGGTCGACATCCAGCCCAGTGAGGCGTTTCTCAAGGCCAACCATTCATCGGTGACCACCCTGGTGGTGCTCGGTGGTTTGCTCAGCTTGTTGCTCAGTGCCTTGCTTTACGTGCTGGTCAGCCAGCGGCAGCGGGCACTGAAAATGGTTGAACAACGGACCGAAGAGCTGCGCGCCCGCGAACAGGAACTGCGCGGCACCCATGGCCAGTTACGCGGTGTGCTGAACGCTGCAACCCAGGTGGCGATCATTGCCACGGATTTGCGCGGCGTGATCAGCACCTTCAATGCCGGTGCCGAGCAGATGCTCGGCTACACCGCTACCGAGGTGGTGGGGCAAATGACCCTGGAAAACCTGCACCTGCCCCGGGAGCTGTCGGCACGCTCGGCAGAACTGAGCGCGCGCTTCGGCAAACCGGTGCCAACCTGTCATGCAATGCTGGTCGAGGGCAGCGAGGGCGGCAAGCACGAGGCGCGTGAATGGACGCTGGTGCGGGGCGACGGCAGCCATTTGATCGTCAACATGCTGGCGACCCCGGTGCTTGATGAGCAAGGCCTGTGGGTCGGGCATCTGGCGGTGTGCATCGATATTACCGAACGCAAACGGGTCCACGAGGCCCTGGCCGCTCGGGACGTGTTGTTGAAGAAACTCAGCGCCCATGTCCCAGGCGGAATCTATCAGTTCAAGATGGAGTTCGACGGCCGCTTCAGCGTGATCTACGCCAGTGACGGTATTCGCGAAATCTACGAACTCGAGCCGGACGTATTGCTGCTCAATGCCGAGGCGATCTTCACGCGGATTCATCCCCAGGACATCACCCGTGTGCGCGCCTCCATTCGCGACTCGGCCGATACCATCAGCCCCTGGCGCGAAGAGTATCGCGTGCAACTGCCGCAGCGCGGTCTGCGCTGGGTACGCGGCGAGGCGACGCCGGAAGAACTGCCAGGTGGCGGCGTACTCTGGCATGGCTACATCTCGGACATTTCCGACATGAAGCGGGTGGAAGAAGAACTGCGCGCGCTGTCGGTCACCGATTCCCTGACCGGCATTCACAACCGGCGCTATTTCCAGGAGCGCCTGACCACGGAAATGGCCCGGGTCGAGCGCGGTGGCGGCGAGCTGTCGGTGATCATGCTCGACATCGATCATTTCAAACGCATCAATGACCAGCATGGCCATGCCGTCGGTGATCGGGTTTTGCAGATCGTCTGCGAGCGCATTGGCCACCGGTTGCGCCGCACGGACGTGTTTTGCCGATTGGGTGGCGAAGAGTTCATGGTGCTGTGCCCCGACATCAGCGGTGAACACGCCTACGTGTTGGCACTGGAACTGTGGCAAGGCTTGCGCAGTTCGCCGATCGACGAGGTCGGGATCGTCACTGCGAGTTTCGGGATCGCCAGCTGGCGAATCGGTGAAGGTGCGGATGCGCTGCTGCTGCGGGCGGACTCAGGAGTGTATGCGGCGAAACAGGCGGGCAGGGACCGGGTCCAGGGCGAGACGAACTGACCCGGCTCCTGCATTGGTTTTGTGGTGCTTACAAAACCGAAGCTGTCTGCGGCAGTTTTGGCTGGCGGTACAGGTCCAGCAGCACTTGATCGAGCACCGACGATGCACCGAACGGCGCCTTGTCGTTGAGGATCGCCACGACCGCCCAGGTGTTGCCATTGACGTCACGGCTGAAACCGGCGATGGCGCGCACGGTGTTCAGGGTGCCGGTCTTGACGTGGGCTTCGCCGCGCATCGCGGTGGTCTTCAGGCGTTTGCGCATGGTGCCGTCGGTGCCGGCAATCGGCATCGAACTGATGTACTCGGCGGCGTAAGGGCTGCGCCACGCGGCCTGCAGCATCGACGCCATTTCCCGGGCGCTGACGCGTTCGGAGCGGGACAGGCCGGAGCCGTTCTCCATCACCAGGTGCGGCGCGGTAATGCCTTTCTTCGCCAGCCACTGGCGTACGACGCGTTGTGCCGCCTTGGCGTCGTCACCGTCGGCATCGGTACGGAATTTCTGCCCCAGGCTCAGGAACAGCTGCTGGGCCATGGTGTTGTTACTGTACTTGTTGATGTCGCGAATGATTTCCGCCAGATCCGGCGAGAATGACCGCGCCAGCACCTTGGCACCTTTCGGCGTTGGCGCCAGCACATCCTTGCCCTGGATGCTGCCGCCCAGTTCTTTCCAGATCGCACGCACGGCACCGGCCGTGTACGTCGCGTGATCGAGTAGCGACAGGTAGGTCTGCGAACTGCAGCCTTCGCCCAACTGGCCGCCAACGGTCACCGTCACGCTGCCATCGGCTTGGGGCACCGGGTTGTAGCGTACGCCGCCGGTGCATTGTTTGGCGTTGATGGCCTTGACCTGATTGTCGATGCGGATGCTGGCAATCGGCGGCTCCACCGAGACCAGCACCTTGCCCGAATCGTTACGTGCAACGAAGCGCAGGGCCTTGAGGTTGACCAACAGTGCATCGGGTTTGACCAGGAACGGTTTGTTTTTGTCGTTGCCGTCGTCATTGAACTCGGGCAGTTGCGGCTGCACGAAGAAGTTCTTGTCCAGCACCAGATCGCCGGTGACCTGGGTCACGCCATTGGCGCGCAGGTCGCGCATCAACAGCCAGAGTTTTTCCATGTTCAGCTTCGGATCACCGCCACCCTTGAGGTACAGGTTGCCGTTGAGAATGCCGCCGCTGAGCGTGCCGTCGGTGTAGAACTCGGTTTTCCACTGGTGGTTCGGGCCAAGCATTTCCAGGGCCGCGTAGGTGGTCACCAGCTTCATGGTCGACGCCGGGTTGACCGATACGTCGGCGTTGAAAATGGTCGGGGTGCCCGGGCCGTTGAGCGGAAGCATCACCAGCGACAGGGCGTTGTCCTGCAGCTTGCTGGCCTTGAGGGCTTTTTCAACGTTGGGTGATAAAGAGGTGTTGATCGGGGCAGCGGAAACGGGAATGGCCAGGGGGAACAGCAGGCCGGCCAGCAACAATGGACGCAACGATTTGATCATGTGAAATAGAACCCTGCAGCCGAGGGGAAAAAAAACGAGGGCATGAAGATAAATTCCCTCAGTGGTCATGAAAGTGTCGGCATTATGCCCCAAGGTGTCACGGCTTGTGCCGTGCCTTGGGCCTTTAATCGGCTATTTTTTACCGGCGGTAGCCTTCGCGCCCCAGAGAGTCGGGCAATCGGCCGCTTAAACTGCTAAAGTGCCGCCCGTTATTACTTAAGAGGATTGTTCCAATGGCGACTAACCGTTCCCAGCGTCTGCGCAAAAAACTGTGCGTCGATGAATTTCAAGAGCTGGGTTTCGAACTGAACCTGGATTTCAAAGAAGATTTGGCTGATGAAGCCATTGATGCTTTCCTCGATGCGTTCCTTAAAGAAGCCATGGAAGCCAACGGTCTGGGTTATGTGGGCGGCGACGACTTCGGTCTGGTTTGCCTGCAGAAGCGTGGCTCGGTTTCCGAAGAGCAGCGTGCAGCGGTTGAAGCCTGGCTCAAAGGCCGCAGCGAACTGACCGAAGCGACTGTCAGCCCGCTGATCGATGTCTGGTACCCGGAAAAGCCGATCAATCCGGTAGCTTGATGTCTTGAGAAGAACGGCGACCCAAGGGTCGCCGTTTTTTTATGCCTGTCAGGCCTTGCGCCAATTCAAAATCACCATTGTCACAACCCCCGCCACAATCCCCCAGAACGCCGAACCAATGGAAAACAGCGTCAGCCCCGACGCCGTGACCATGAAGGTGATCAGCGCCGCCTCACGTTCCTTCACTTCGCTCATGGCAATGCTCAGGCCGTTGATGATCGAGCCAAACAGCGCCAGCGCGGCAATCGAAAGCACCAGTTCCTTGGGCAATGCCGCAAACAATGCCGCCAGCGTCGCGCCGAATACCCCGGCAATCCCGTAGAAAATCCCGCACCAGACGGCGGCCGTGTAGCGTTTGTTGCGATCTTCGTGGGCATGCGGCCCGGTGCAAATGGCGGCACTGATCGCTGCGAGGTTGATGCCATGGGAGCCGAATGGCGCCAGCAGCAACGAAGCGATGCCTGTCGTGGTGATCAGCGGTGAGGCCGGCACGTTATAGCCATCGGCGCGCAATACGGCGATGCCGGGCATGTTTTGCGAGGTCATCGCCACCACGAACAGCGGAATGCCGATGCTGATTGTCGCGGCAAGGGAGAAGTGCGGGGTGGTCCAGACCGGCGTGGCCACTTCCAGATGGAAACCACTGAAATCCAGCAACCCCATGAATCCGGACAGCGCCGTGCCGATCAACAGCGCCGCCAGCACCGCGTAGCGAGGCGACAGGCGTTTGACCAGCAAATAAGTGACGAACATGCCCAGGACCAGCGCCGTGCGATGCTGGGCGGCGACGAAGATTTCGCTGCCGATCTTGAACAGAATGCCCGCCAGCAAAGCGGCCGCCAACGAAGCCGGGATCTTTTTCACCAGGCGCTCGAAACTGCCGGTCAGGCCGCAAATCGTCACCAGCACGGCACAGGTAATGTAGGCACCGATGGCTTCGCCGTAGGACACACCGCCGAGGCTGGTGATCAGCAGCGCGGCGCCCGGGGTCGACCAGGCAATGGTGATCGGCGTGCGATAGCGCAAGGACAGGCCAATGGAGCACACCGCCATGCCAATGGAAATCGCCCAGATCCACGACGAAATCTGCCCGCTGCTCAGGCCGGCCGCTTGTCCGGCCTGGAACATCAGCACCAGCGAACTGGTGTAACCGGTCATCATCGCGATGAACCCGGCGACGATCGCCGACGGTGACGTGTCGGCCAGGGGGCGTAATTGCGTGTGCGTGGCGTCGTTCATGACGGCGGTGTTCCTTATACTGATGAAGACATCCCCTTTAGGAGGTCGTGCCTGGCAGCGGATTCTGCGATCAAGCCTAAACTCAAACGTAATGGAACGTTGCAATACAGCGGAAGTGACAAACAGCCGTACAGTCGTGTTGCCACTAAGCATTGTGTACAATCGCCATGTTTTTTACGCGATACTTGCCAGCGACCCACTGTGCCGTATTACAGTCACGGTCAATTCGCCGCAGTTCTCCCGACTCGAGTGCCCATGAACGAACAGTTGCAGCCCCTAAAGAAACAACCGCGAGCAGGCAAAGCCGGCCGTAGCGGTACCCAGGACGATATTGTCTACGCGCATATCTTCGAGGCCATCCTCGAACAGCGTCTGGCGCCCGGCACCAAGTTGAGCGAAGAAGCGCTGGGGGAAATTTTCGGGGTCAGCCGCACCATCATTCGCCGCGCCTTGTCGCGCCTGGCCCATGAAGGCGTGGTGCTGCTGCGTCCGAATCGTGGCGCCGTGGTCGCCAGCCCGAGCGTCGAGGAGGCCCGTCAGGTGTTCATGGCCCGCCGTCTGGTGGAGCGCGCGATCACCGAACTGGCCGTCCAGCACGCCACCGCCGAGCAGATCGCCGAGTTGCGCCAGATGGTTAACGACGAACGCGACAGCTTTTCCCGTGGTGATCGCGGTGCCGGTATCCGTCTGTCGGGCGAATTCCATCTGAAACTGGCCGAAGCGGCGAAAAATGCGCCGTTGATCAGCTTCCAGCGCAGCCTGGTGTCCCAGACTTCGCTGATCATTGCCCAGTATGAAAGCGGCAACCGTTCCCACTGCTCCTACGACGAGCACACCCAGTTGATCGACGCCATCGAAAAGCGCGACGGCGAACTGGCGGTGAACCTGATGATGCATCACATGGATCACATCGACAGCAAGCTCAACCTCGATGAGGAAAGTGCTTCGGATGATCTGCATGCGGTGTTCTCGCATTTGTTGCAGACCAAGAAGCCAGGGCGGTCGCCGGCGAAAATCTGACGGACCGCGTCGCCTCTATCGCTGGCAAGCCAGCTCCCACAATGATCTTCGGTGTTTACAAACTTGTAATTCACCTCGGCCCTGTGGGAGCTGGCTTGCCAGCGATGGCGGACTGACAGGCAATAAAAATCCCCCGGGCTGAAAAGCGGCGGGGGATTTTTTATGCCCGAAGAAAACTCAGCGCTGATGCACCAGATTCCCCGCCGCATAGGTCTGCTGAACCGTCCGGTCATCCCCCAGCGTCATCAGCACAAACAACGTCTCGGCAATGTTATTGGCCTGCTTCAGGCGATAACCCAGCAACGGTGTGGCGTTGTAGTCCAGTACCAGGAAGTCGGCGTCGGTGCCCGGTTGCAGGTTGCCGATCTTGTCTTCCAGACGCAACGCACGGGCGCCGCCCAGGGTCGCCAGGTACAGCGACTTGAAGGGGCTCAGGCGCGCACCTTGCAGCTGCATGACCTTGTAGGCTTCGTTGAGCGTTTGCAGCAGCGAGAAGCTGGTGCCGCCGCCGACGTCGGTGCCAAGGCCGACATTGAGTTTGTGCTTCTCGGCCATTGGCAAGTTGAACAGGCCGCTACCAAGGAAGAAGTTCGAGGTCGGGCAGAAGGCGATGGCCGATCCGGTTTCCGCCAGGCGCGCGCACTCGTCGTCGCACAGGTGCACGCCGTGGGCGAACACCGAGCGTTCACCGAGCAACTGATAGTGATCGTAGACGTCCAGGTAACCCTTGCGCTCGGGGAACAGCTCCTTGACCCACTCGACTTCTTTCAGGTTTTCGCTGATGTGGGTCTGCATGTACAGACCCGGGTATTCGCTGAGCAACTGGCCGGCGAGGGTCAATTGTTCCGGGGTGCTGGTCGGGGCGAAACGTGGCGTCACCGCGTAGTGCAGGCGACCCTTGCCATGCCAGCGCTCAATCAGCGCCTTGCTTTCGACGTAGCTGGATTCAGCGGTGTCGGTCAGGTAGTCCGGGGCGTTGCGGTCCATCATCACCTTGCCGGCGATCATCCGCAGGTCGAGCTGCTCGGCGGCTTCGAAGAACGAATTCACCGATTGCGGATGCACGCTGCCGAACACCAGTGCGGTGGTGGTGCCGTTGCGCAGCAGTTCCTTGATGAAAATGTCCGCGACTTCGTCGGCATGGGCCTTGTCGGCGAACTGGCTTTCGCACGGGAAGGTGTAAGTGTTGAGCCAGTCCAGCAGTTGCTCGCCGTAGGCGCCGACCATGCCGGTTTGCGGCAGGTGAATGTGGGTGTCGATAAAGCCGGGGGTGATCAGTGCGTCTTGATAGTGGGTGATTTCAATGTCTGCCGGCAGCGTCGGCAGCAAATCGCTGGCGTGGCCCAGTGCGCTGATTTTGCCGTTATCCACCACCAGCAGGCCGTCCTCGAAATACTCGTAAGAGGCTTCGATGCCGACTTCGGCAGGGTCGGCGATGCTGTGCAGAATGGCGGCGCGGTAGGCTTTGCGAGTCAGAGGCATGTGGGTTCCCGGGTTCTAAGGCTTATCAATTGGAGGCTTGGCTGCGGCGTGAAGCAGGCAGCAGTTTGGCAATCGATGATCCGGCGCTGGCAGTCTGCTGGCCGAAATTCGCGTTGTAAGTGGCGATGATCTCGCCAGCGATGGAGATGGCGATTTCCACAGGCAACTTGCCTTTGACTTCGCCGATGCCCATCGGGCAGCGCATGCGTTGCACGACGCTGCTGTCGAAACCGCGATCGCGCAGGCGATGTTCGAACTTCACCCGTTTGGTCTTCGAACCGATCAGGCCGAAGTAGGCGAAGTCGTTACGCTTGAGGATTGCGGCAGTGAGTTCGAGGTCGAGCTGGTGGTTGTGGGTCATGACGATGCAGTAGCTGCCGGCGGGCAGGTCGTCGATTTCATCCACCGGTTCTTCGGAAACAATCTTGCGCACGCCGTGGGGGATCTGTTCAGGGAATTCGTCATCGCGCGAGTCGATCCAGCGAATACGGCAGGGCAGGCTGGCGAGCAACGGCACCAGTGCGCGGCCAACGTGACCGGCGCCGAACACGGCGATTTGCGCTTGCACCTGGCCCATCGGTTCGAACAGTAAGACGGTCGCGCCGCCGCAGCACTGGCCGAGGCTGGCGCCGAGGCTGAAGCGTTCCAGATGGGTGTCCTGTTTACCGCTGGCGAGCATGTCGCGGGCGATCTGCATGGCCTTGTATTCCAGGTGTCCGCCACCGATGGTGTCGAAGGCCTGGCGAGCGCTGATGACCATTTTCGAACCGGCATTACGCGGCGTCGAGCCGAGCTCCTCGATGATGGTCACCAACACGCAGGGCTCACCCTGGTTTTGCAGGTCGGCGAGGGCGTCGATCCAGTTGTACATGTTTCACCTCAACATCTCTGTTGTCAGTTCGGGCCTCATCGCGGGCAAGCCAGCTCCCACAGGATTTGAGTTGAATCCAGATTCTGTGGACACCACAAAACACTGTGGCTGGCTTGCCAGCGATGGCCGCGCCTCGGTCTAGAGCGGAGCCAACTCGGTTTCAGCCTCGACAGCCTTCGCCACCTTCAGCTGGCGCATCTGCTCGCACCCCCACAACACCCGCTCCGGGGTCGCCGGGGCGTCGATCTTCGGTTGATGCTTGTAGTCGCCCAGACTCGCCACGGCATCCTTGATCGCGCACCACGCGGCGATGCCGAGCATGAATGGCGGCTCGCCCACGGCCTTGGAATGGAACACCGTGTCTTCCGGGTTCTTGCGGTTTTCCACCAGTTTCACCCGCAGGTCCAGCGGCATGTCCAGCGGCATGTCCGCCACGGCCGGGATCTTGTAGCTGGCCGGGCCGTTGGTCATCAGCTTGCCTTTGTTGTTCCACACCAGTTCTTCCATGGTCAGCCAACCCATGCCCTGGATGAAACCGCCCTCGACCTGACCGATATCGATGGCCGGGTTCAGTGAGGCGCCGACATCGTGGAGGATGTCGGTGCGCAGCATTTTGTATTCGCCGGTCAGGGTGTCGACCAGCACTTCGCAGCACGCCGCACCGAAGGCGAAGTAGTAGAAAGGACGGCCCCGGGCCTGGCTGCGGTCGTAGTAGATCTTCGGGGTCTTGTAGAAACCGGTGCTCGACAGCGACACCTGATTGAAATACGCCTGCTGGATCAGTGCTTCGAAGGTCAGGATGTGATCGCGAACCCGTACGTGGCCGTTGTGGAACTCCACATCTTCTTCGCTGACTTTGTACTGGCGAGCGGCGAATTCCACCAGGCGTTGCTTGATGGTTTCAGCGGCGTTCTGCGCGGCTTTTCCGTTCAGGTCGGCACCGCTGGAGGCCGCGGTCGGCGAGGTGTTCGGTACTTTGTCGGTGTTGGTGGCGGTGATCTGCACGCGGTCCATTTCCACCTGGAACACTTCAGCCACGACCTGCGCGACTTTGGTGTTCAGGCCCTGACCCATTTCGGTGCCGCCGTGGTTCAGGTGGATGCTGCCATCGGTGTAGACGTGCACCAGGGCACCGGCCTGGTTGAGGAAACTGGCGGTGAAGGAAATACCGAATTTCACCGGGGTCAGGGCCAGGCCTTTTTTCAGGATCGGGCTGTTGGCGTTGTAGCGACGGATCGCTTCGCGACGCTCGTAGTACTGGCTGCTTTCTTCCAGTTCTGCGGTCATTTCCTCGAGCATGTTGTGCTCGACGGTCTGGTAGTAATGGGTGACGTTGCGCTCGGTCTTGCCGTAGTAGTTGGCCTTGCGCACCGCCAGCGGATCGAGGGCCAGATGGCGGGCGATGGCATCCATCACCTCTTCGATGGCGACCATGCCTTGCGGGCCGCCGAAGCCACGGTAAGCGGTGTTCGACGCGGTGTTGGTCTTGCAGCGGTGACCGTTGATGGTCGCATCGCCCAGGTAGTACGAGTTGTCCGAGTGGAACATCGCCCGGTCGACAATCGACGCTGACAGGTCCGGCGAGCAACCGCAGTTGCCGGCCAGTTCCAGGGCGATACCGTGCAGGCGACCGGTGCTGTCGAAGCCGACGTCGTACTCGACGTAGAACGGGTGACGCTTGCCGGTCATCAGCATGTCTTCGACGCGGGGCAGGCGCATTTTGGTCGGCTGGCCGGTCAGGTGCGCGATCACCGCGCATAGACACGCCGGGCTCGCGGCTTGCGTTTCCTTGCCGCCGAAACCACCGCCCATGCGGCGCATGTCGACGACGATCTTGTTCATCGACACGTCCAGCACTTCCGCCACCAGCTTCTGCACTTCGGTGGGGTTTTGCGTGGAGCAGTAGACGATCATGCCGCCGTCTTCGGTCGGCATCACTGACGAAATCTGGGTTTCCAGATAGAAATGCTCCTGGCCGCCGATGTGCAGCGTGCCCTGGATGCGGTGCTCAGCGGTGGCCAGCGCGGTGGCTGAGTCGCCGCGCTGATGGGTATGACTGTCGAGCACGAAGTGGCGTTTGCGCAGGGCTTCGACCACGTCGAGTACGGGCTCGAGGTCTTCGTATTCGATGATCGCAGCCATCGCTGCCTTGCGTGCGGTGTCCAGGTCTTTCGCGGCGACGGCGATCACCGGTTGACCGACGAATTCCACGGTGTCGATGGCCAGCAACGGATCACCCGGCAGCAATGGGCCGATGTCTTTCAGGCCCGGCACGTCTTCGTGGGTGATGGCGATGCGCACGCCTTCAAAGGCGTAGCAAGGCTTGGTGTCGATGCTGATGATTTTCGCGTGGGCGCGGTCCGACAGGCGTGCATACACGTGCAGCTGATTTGGAAACTCCAGGCGATCGTCGATGTACTGCGCTTCACCGGACACATGTTTGGCGCCGCTGTCGTGCTTGACGCTACGGCCGACACCGGTGGTCAGGTCTTGGGCGAACAGTTCAGCCAGTTCGGCCTGGGTCTTCTCTACGGCGTGATGATTAGACATAAGCGGTCACCCGAGTCTCGATGTGCGGTGTTTGCAGTTCGATGAAGTATTTGCGCAGCAGGTTCTGCGCGCTGAGCAGGCGATATTCCTTGCTGGCGCGGAAGTCCGAGAGCGGCGTGAAATCTTCGGCCAGGGCGGCGCAGGCACGTTCGACGGTGGCGTTATTGAAGGGCGAGCCGAGCAATGCCGCTTCACAGGTTGCAGCACGTTTCGGAATGGCCGCCATGCCGCCGAAGGCGACGCGGGCTTCAGCGACGACGCCGTTTTCCAGGCGAATGTTGAAGGCGGCGCACACCGCAGAGATGTCGTCGTCCAGGCGCTTGGAGACTTTGTAGGCGCGGAACAGTTTTTCGACGCTGGCGCGGGGCACGATGATTTTCTCGATGAACTCGCTTTCCTGGCGCGCAGTCACGCGGTAATCGATGAAGTAATCCTCCAGCGCCAGGGTGCGGCGGGTTTCACCCTTGCACAGGACGATTTGCGCGCCGAGGGCAATCAGCAGGGGCGGCGAGTCACCGATCGGCGAGGCGTTGCCGATGTTGCCGCCGAGGGTGCCCTGGTTGCGAATCTGCAAGGAGGCGAAGCGCTGCAGCAGTTCGCCGAAATCCGGGTATTCGGCCTTCAAGGCTTCGTAGCAGTCGGAGAGGGCGGTGGCGGCGCCGATTTCCAGGCGGTCGTCGAAGCGGTCGATGCGCTTCATCTCGGCGACGTTGCCGACATAGATCATCACCGGGAGGGTGCGGTGGAACTGCGTGACTTCCAGCGCCAGGTCCGTACCGCCGGCCAGCAGGCGGGCCTGTGGATAAGCATCATAGAGGTCGGCCAGGTCGGCCACGGTCAGCGGCACCAGACAGCGTTTGTCACCGCTGTTGAGTTCGCCGATGTCGGTGGGTGCGATGGCTTTCAGACGGGCCATGGTCTCGGCCTCACGAGCGTCGAACTGGTCCGGTTGCTTGCCGCAGCAGGATTGCTGGGCTGCTTCCAGAATCGGCCGATAGCCAGTGCAACGGCAGAGGTTGCCGGCGAGCGCTTCGTGGGCTTTATGGGAATCGGGCTGGTCGCTGTTCTTTTGCAGGGCGAACAGCGACATCACGAAACCGGGGGTGCAAAAGCCGCATTGCGAACCATGGCAATCGACCATGGCCTTCTGCACGCTGTGCAGTTCGCCTTTGTGCTTGAGGTCTTCGACGCTGATCAGTTGTTTGCCGTGCAGGGACGACACGAACGTCAGGCACGAATTGAGGCTGCGATAGCGAATGTGTTCGCGGCCGTCATCATCGGTCTGCAATTCGCCGACCACCACGGTGCACGCGCCGCAGTCACCGCTGGCGCAGCCTTCTTTGGTGCCGGGTTTGCCCACATGGTCGCGCAAATAGTTGAGCACGGTCAGGTTCGGGTCCAGGGCGTGCTCGCTACGGAGTTCCTGGTTTAGTAAAAACTGGATCACGGAAGGCCTCGCAGACTCATTATTGTTGTTAACCGATGGGACCGAATTTAGCAGGTCTGACTTTTCGGTCAATGGTTTTCTGACTTAAAGGTCAGGAAAATGCATTTTGTCGACTAACAACTCGTTTGTTCATTATTGACCCTCGCGGGCTAGCCTGCTTTTTGCTTGAATCGTGCCAAAACCCCCGCCAGGGCTGTGCGCCATGACGTATCAATTGCGCTACACTGCGCCGCTTGTGCAGATCGAACAGTTTGAAGGACAACCATGACGTTCAAGGCGCCGGACAGCCTCGCCGAGCAAATCGCTCACCACCTCGCCGAACGCATCATTCGCGGCGAAATGAAGCCCGGGGAGCGCATCCAGGAACAGAAGGTCACGCTGGCACTCAATGTCAGCCGCGGCTCGGTCCGGGAGGCCTTGCTGATCCTTGAGCGTCGCCATCTGATTGCGATCCTGCCGCGACGCGGTGCCCACGTGACCGAGCTCACCGAGCACAAGGTGCGGAGCCTGTGCACGCTGATGGGCGAGATGTACATTTTGCTCGCCAACGCCGTGGCCAGTGGCTGGAAAGTCCAGGCCGACCTGGCGCCGTTCGTGCAGATCCAGCAGCGCCTGACGGCCAGCTTCGAGCGCCAGGACATCCATAGCTTCGTTGATGACAGCTTTAATGTGATGCGCGCCACCTATTCGTTCGCCAACAACCCGTACCTGCAGGAAACCGTCGAAAATCTGCAGCCGGCCATGAGCCGTGCGTACTTCCTTGCCCTGGATCAGCGCAAGGCCTCGATGAGTGAGTACCTTGAACTGTTCGAACGCCTGCTCGCCGCCGTGATTGCCCGTGACTTCCCACAGATCCGCGAAGTGCTGACCGCCTACGGCCAGCGCAGCTGCGATCTGGTGATCTCCGCCCTGACGGACGCCTGATCTTGCGGCTCAAGTGCATCAAGCTGGCGGGGTTCAAGTCCTTCGTCGATCCGACCACGGTGAACTTCCCCAGTAACATGGCGGCGGTGGTCGGGCCCAATGGTTGCGGCAAGTCGAACATCATCGACGCCGTGCGTTGGGTAATGGGCGAGAGTTCGGCCAAGAACCTGCGCGGCGAGTCGATGACCGACGTCATTTTCAACGGCTCCACCAGTCGCAAACCCGTGAGCCAGGCGAGCATCGAACTGGTGTTCGATAACTCAGACGGCACGTTGCTCGGCGAATATGCCGCTTATGCGGAAATCTCCATTCGCCGCAAAGTCACTCGCGACAGCCAGACCACGTATTACCTCAACGGCACCAAATGCCGTCGTCGCGACATCACCGATATCTTTCTCGGCACTGGCCTCGGTCCGCGCAGCTACTCGATCATCGAGCAGGGGATGATCTCCAAGCTGATCGAGTCCAAGCCCGAAGACCTGCGTAACTTTATCGAAGAAGCGGCGGGCATTTCCAAGTACAAGGAGCGTCGGCGCGAGACTGAAAACCGCATTCGCCGCACCCACGAAAATCTCGAGCGCCTGACCGACCTGCGCGAAGAGTTGACGCGTCAACTCGAGCGCTTGCACCGCCAGGCCGAGGCCGCCAAGAAGTATCAGGAATACAAGGGCGAAGAGCGTCAGCTCAAGGCGCAACTGTCAGCCCTGCGCTGGCAGGACCTGAACGATCAGGTCGGCCAGCGCGAAGCGATCATCGGCACCCAGGAAATCAGTTTTGAAGCGTTGGTTGCCGAGCAGCGTAATGCCGATGCCAGCATCGAACGCTTGCGCGATGGGCATCACGATCTCTCTGAACGCTTCAATCTGGTGCAAGGGCGCTTCTATTCGGTCGGTGGCGACATCGCCCGGGTCGAGCAGAGTATTCAGCACGGCCAGCAGCGCTTGCGTCAGTTGCAGGACGATTTGAAAGAAGCCGAGCGCGCGCGGCTGGAAACCGAATCTCACCTGGGCCATGACCGCACGCTGTTACTGACCCTCGGCGAAGAGCTGGACATGCTCACGCCGGAGCAGGAAGTCACCAGCGCCGCTGCCGAAGAAGCCGCCGCCGCGCTGGAAGAATCCGAAACCACCATGCACGGCTGGCAGGAACAGTGGGACGCTTTCAACCTCACCGCTGCCGAGCCGCGTCGTCAGGCGGAAGTGCAGCAATCGCGAATCCAGCAGCTGGAAACCAGCATGGAGCGTCTGGCTGATCGTCAAAAACGTCTCGGCGAAGAACGCGCCTTGCTCTCGGCGGACCCCGAAGACGCGGCAATCATGGCACTCAGCGAGCAGCTCGCTGAATCCGAAGCGACCCTCGAGGATTTGCAGACCAGTGAAGAAGCTCAGGTCGAAAAGCTCGAGCAACTTCGCCAGCAATTGCAGCAGACCCTGACGGCGCAGCAACAAGCCCAGGGTGATCTGCAGCGACTCAACGGGCGTCTGGCGTCACTGGAAGCCTTGCAGCAAGCCGCGCTCGACCCCGGCACCGGCACCGCCGAATGGCTGCGCGAGCAGCATCTGGCGGATCGTCCGCGTCTGGCCGAAGGTCTGAAGGTCGACGCCGGTTGGGAGCTGGCGGTCGAAACCGTGCTGGGTGCCGACCTGCAAGCGGTGCTGGTGGATGACTTCAATGATTATGATCTGGCCGGGTTTGCCCAAGGCGATTTGCGTTTGCTCAGCCCGGCCGGCGATGGCGTGCGCGTGCCTGGCAGCCTGCTCGACAAGGTCGAGGCGCAGATAGATCTGTCGCCTTGGTTGGGACAGGTCAAGCCGGTTGAAAACCTTGAGCAGGCGCTGGCCTTGCGCGGGCAGTTGAGCGCTGGCCAAAGTCTGATCAGCCGCGACGGCTTCTGGGTTGGCCGGCATTTCCTGCGGGTGCGCCGGGCCAGTGAAGCAGAAAGCGGTGTGCTGGCGCGAGGTCAGGAAATCCAGGCGCTTGGCCTTGAGCGTGAAGAGCGCGAAGCCGCCGTCGAAAACCTCGAAAGCCAATTGCAAAACCTGCGCGCCCAACAGCGTCAGCAGGAAAACGGCCGCGAACATTTGCGCCGTTTGCTGCAAGACGAAGCCCGTCAGCAAGGTGAATTGAAAGCCCAATTGTCGGCCGGCAAAGCCAAGGCCGAACAGTTGACCCTGCGCCGCACACGCCTCGACGAAGAACTCATTGAGCTCGACGAACAGCGCGCGCTGGAGCACGAAAACATCGGCGAAGCGCGCCTGCAGTTGCAGGAAGCGCTCGACAGCATGGCGCTGGACACCGAACAGCGCGAGTTGCTGCTGGCCCAGCGCGACAGCCTGCGCGAGCGCCTTGATCGGGTGCGTCAGGAGGCGCGGCAGCACAAGGATCACGCCCATCAACTGGCGGTGCGACTGGGTTCGCTCAAGGCTCAGCACGACTCGACGCGACAGGCGCTGGAGCGTCTGGAGATGCAATCCGAACGCCTGACCGAAAAGCGCGAGCAGTTGAGCCTCAATCTGGAGGAGGGCGAAGCACCGCTCGAAGAGCTGCGCCTGAAGCTCGAAGAGTTGCTCGACAAGCGCATGACCGTCGACGAAGAACTCAAGACTGCGCAGATCGCTCTGGAAGACGCCGACCGTGAACTGCGTGATGCGGAAAAACGGCGCAACCAGGCTGAGCAGCAATCGCAGTTGATCCGCGGTCAACTCGAACAGCAACGTATGGAATGGCAAGCGTTGACCGTGCGCCGCAAGGCCTTGCAGGATCAACTGCTGGAAGACGGCTACGATCTACACGGCGTGCTCGCCACGCTGACGGCCGAAGCCAGCGAAAAAGCCGCCGAGGAAGAACTGGAACGCATTGCTGCGCGAATTGCACGCCTCGGTGCGATCAACCTGGCGGCCATCGACGAATACCAGCAACAATCCGAGCGTAAACGTTATCTGGATGCCCAGGACGCCGATCTGGTGGAAGCACTGGAGACGCTGGAAAACGTGATTCGCAAGATCGACAAGGAAACCCGCAACCGTTTCAATGATACCTTTGATCAGATCAATGGCGGTTTACAGGCGCTTTTCCCAAAAGTTTTCGGTGGTGGTCGCGCGTATTTGGAACTGACGGGCGAAGATCTACTCGATACAGGGGTAACGATCATGGCGCAGCCGCCCGGAAAGAAGAACAGCACCATCCATTTGCTCTCCGGTGGCGAAAAAGCCCTGACTGCTTTGGCGCTGGTTTTTGCGATCTTCAAGTTGAACCCGGCACCGTTTTGCATGCTCGATGAAGTTGACGCACCACTGGATGACGCTAACGTTGGACGCTACGCACGACTGGTCAAAGAGATGTCGCAGACGGTGCAGTTCATCTATATCACCCACAACAAGATCGCCATGGAAATGGCCGATCAATTGATGGGGGTGACGATGCACGAGCCGGGCTGTTCGCGTCTGGTGGCCGTGGATGTCGAGGAGGCGATGGCGATGGTGGATGCCTGATTCGGCGCTTGTAGGGGGAGGTATTTGCAGTCCGTAGGACTTTTTACTTGCTTCGACTTGCTGGCCAATCGATATATTCGCGTAAGCCGGGGTGGTAGACGGTGTAAAGTTGCCTTTGGTCGTGCTAGTTTAATGTCAATTTTTCGTATACGTGGGCAAAACGCCTGTCAGAACATAGAGTTGGCGCCACGTTTTAAAGCGGTTTACAGGTTGTAAACCCCTTATTTTTCAGCATTTTTTATAGAGGCACGGGATTACATGGAAATCGGTCTGCGCGAGTGGCTGATCGTCATCGGCATTATTGTCATTGCCGGTATTCTTTTTGATGGCTGGCGCCGGATGCGCGGCGGCAAGGGAAAACTGAAATTCCGTCTTGATCGAAGTCTGTCCAACCTGCCGGATGAGGACACCAGCGCCGAGCTGTTGGGCCCGCCCCGCGTGCTGGACACCCATAAAGAACCGCAACTGGACGAGCACGATCTGCCTTCGGTGAGCATGCCGGCCCGCGAGCCGCGTGAGTCGGGCTCCAAGCGTGGCAAGCGTGGGCATGGCGAGCCAGCCCAGGGCGACATGAACCTCAGCCTGGATCTGGACGGTGGCCCGAGCTTCAGCAGTCGTGACGATGATTTCCCGGATGACACCAAGTCCTCGTCATCGGTCAGCGAAAAGGATCAACCTCAGGCTGAAGAAGTGCTGGTGATCAGTGTGATTTGCCGCGATACCGCTGGCTTCAAAGGGCCGGCGTTGTTGCAGAACATCCTTGAAAGCGGTCTGCGTTTTGGCGAGATGGATATCTTCCATCGTCACGAAAGCATGGCGGGCAACGGCGAGGTCCTGTTCTCCATGGCCAACGCGGTCAAGCCGGGTGTTTTCGATCTGGACGACATCGACCACTTCAGCACCCCGGCGGTGAGCTTCTTCCTCGGCTTGCCAGGCCCGCGTCATCCCAAGCAAGCCTTCGATGTGATGGTGGCTGCAGCGCGCAAACTGTCGCAAGAGCTCAACGGCGAATTGAAAGACGATCAGCGCAGCGTACTGACTGCCCAGACGATTGAGCACTATCGTCAGCGCATCGTCGAGTTCGAGCGTCGCGCGTTGACCCAGAAGCGATAAGGTCGCTTTTGTGGCGAGGGAGCTTGCTCCCGCTGGGTCGCTAAGCGGCCCCAAGGCCACCCGCCTCGTTGTGTCAGGTACGACGAGGTTGCAGGATTTACGACGGCTACGCCGCCTAGCGGGAGCAAGCTCCCTCGCCACAATGTCCATAGCCTTGAGCTATTGTGATTTGGAAAATTGAGCAGCCTCGGCTGCTCTTTTGCATTATGAGAGAACACCCATGACTGCCGCCAAAAACCGCATTCTAGAGCTGCGTGCCGAGCTGGATCAGCACAACTATCGCTATCACGTGCTGGACGAGCCGAGCATTCCGGACGTCGAATACGACCGGTTGTTCCACGAACTCAAAGCCCTTGAAGCCGCCAACCCGGAACTGGTGACCAGTGATTCGCCGACCCAGCGGGTGGGCAGCGCGGCACTGTCGGCGTTCACCCAGGTGCGCCATGAAGTGCCGATGCTCAGCCTCGGCAACGCCTTCGAAGAAACCGACATGCGCGAGTTCGACCGGCGAGTGAGCGAAGGTCTGGATCTTCCGGTTGGCGATCTGTTCGGTGGTGGCGCGGCGGTGGAGTACAGCTGCGAGCCGAAGCTCGATGGCCTGGCGGTCAGCTTGTTGTATCAGGACGGCGTGCTGGTGCGCGGTGCCACGCGCGGCGATGGCACCACCGGCGAAGACATCAGCGTCAACGTGCGTACCGTGCGTAATATCCCGCTCAAGTTGCATGGCACGGGTTGGCCGGCGACGCTGGAAGTGCGCGGTGAAGTGTTCATGTCCAAGGCCGGTTTCGAGCGGCTCAACGCCTCGCAACTGGAGGTTGGCGGCAAGACCTTCGCCAACCCGCGCAATGCTGCCGCGGGCAGTTTGCGACAGCTGGATTCGAAGATCACCGCCAACCGGCCATTGGAGTTTTGCTGCTACGGCATCGGCCAGGTTTCGGCGGACATTGCTGAGACACACATCGGCAATCTTCAACAGCTCAAGGCCTGGGGCTTGCCGATCAGCCATGAGCTGAAACTGGCGAACGGTATCGCTGAATGCCTGGCGTATTACCGCGATATTGGCGAGCGCCGCAATGCGCTGCCGTACGAAATCGACGGTGTGGTGTTCAAGGTCAACAGCATCGCTGCACAGCGTGAACTGGGTTTCCGCGCCCGTGAACCGCGCTGGGCCATCGCCCATAAATTCCCGGCCATGGAAGAACTCACCGAACTGCTCGACGTGGAATTCCAGGTCGGTCGTACCGGCGCCGTGACGCCGGTGGCGCGACTGAAGCCGGTCAAGGTCGCCGGTGTCACCGTGGCCAACGCAACGCTTCACAACATGGATGAAGTAGCACGCCTGGGCTTGATGATCGGTGACACGGTGATCATCCGCCGCGCAGGCGATGTGATTCCGCAAGTGGTGCAGGTGGTGCTTGAGCGCCGTCCGGATAACGCGCGGCCGGTGAAGATTCCTGAGCAATGCCCGGTGTGTGGCGCTCACGTCGAGCGTACGCAACTGGTCAAGCGCAGCAAAGGCCGTGAGACAGTCAGTGAAGGTGCGGTGTACCGCTGCGTCGGCCGGCTGGCCTGTGGCGCGCAACTCAAGCAGGCAATCATTCACTTCGTCTCGCGTCGGGCCATGGACATCGAGGGCTTGGGCGACAAGAGCGTCGAGCAGTTGGTCGACGAAGGGCTGGTCAGTTCGCCGGCGGATCTGTACGCGCTGAAATTCGACGACATCGTTGATCTGGAAGGTTTTGCCGAGGTGTCGAGCAACAAGCTGCTCAGTGCCATTGAAGACAGCAAGAAGCCGGGGCTGGCGCGCTTCATCTACGCGCTGGGGATTCCCGATGTCGGCGAAGAGACGGCCAAGGTACTGGCGCGCTCCCTCGGTTCGCTGGAGCGGGTTCAGCAGGCATTGCCACACGTGCTGACGTACTTGCCGGATGTCGGCCTCGAAGTGGCTCACGAGATTCACAGCTTCTTTGAGGATGCGCACAACCGGCAGGTGATCGCCGATCTGCTCAAGCATGGTTTGCAGATTCAGGACCAGGGCGACTTGGGCGTCGAATTTGCCGCCAGCACGACATTGGGAGGATTGCTCGACAAGCTGCACATTCCTTCGGTCGGGCCGGGCGGGGCTCAGAAACTGGCTGAAAAGTTCGGTTCGCTGCAAGGGGTCATCAATGCCGACTGGCTGGACATGCGTCAGGCGTTGCCGGAAAAGCAGGCCAATTCGGTTCGCGAGTTTTTTGCCATCGAGGAAAATCGCCAACTCGCCGAAGCCGCTGAAAAACAACTGGCCGATTTCGGCATGCACTGGCTGAGTGAGAAGAAAGTCGTCGAAGGTCTGCCGCTGGCCGGGCAAACCTGGGTGCTCACCGGTTCGCTGGAGCTGATGAGCCGCGACGTGGCCAAGGACAAGCTCGAAAGCCTCGGCGCCAAAGTGGCAGGTTCCGTCTCGGCCAAGACTCATTGTGTGGTGGCGGGGCCGGGGGCGGGGTCGAAGTTGACCAAGGCCAATGAGCTGGGGTTGAAGGTGCTGGATGAAGAGGCGTTTGTCGAATTCCTGAAGAGTCACGGTGTTCCTGTCTGACTTTTGACCTGTGGCGAGGGGGCTTGCTCGCGCTGGAACGCGAAGCGGTTCCATTGGAACTGGCGCCTGCTAGGCAGGCGAACAGGAGCAAGCTCCCTCGCCACAAAGAGCACGGAACGATCCTGTCCGGGAAATGATCTAGTCTTGGCAAGCCCCAGGGAGAGATCGCCATGTACCGCTTCTTCGAACAGCTCAGCTCGCGCATCGCTGCACCCTTCATGGGCGAAAGCTCGCGCAACAGCAAGATCTGGCCCTGTCGGTGCGGGCAGTCGCTGTTCTTTCGCAACAGTCAGTGCCTGGCGTGTTCGGCGGCGCTGGGCTATCAGCCGGAGCAGAGTCGCTTGTCGTCGCTGCAGCCGGGCGATTTCCCGGATACCTGGTTGCTTGATGTCGATCCCGCGGCAGGGCTGTTTCGTCGTTGCGCCAACCTTGACTCAGCGGCCGCGTGCAATTGGTTGCTGCCTGCCAATGACCACGATGCGTTGTGCATCGCCTGTAGCCTGAATCGCACCATTCCCGATTTATCGATAGCCGAAAACCCTGAACGCTGGCGCAAGGTGGAAACGGCCAAGCGGCGGCTGGTCGCGCAGTTGATCAGCCTGGGTTTGCAGGTGACACCCAGGACAGTCGACGAAGAAACCGGCCTGGCCTTCGATTTCATCGGCGTGGACCTCGAGGGCACGTCGCCCACCACCGGCCACGCCAATGGCTTGATCACCCTCGACATCAAAGAAGCCGACGACGCCCATCGCGAACAGGTGCGGGTGCAGATGCACGAACCCTATCGCACATTGCTCGGGCATTTTCGCCACGAAGTCGGGCACTACTACTGGGATCGCCTGATCGCCAACAGTGACTGGCTGCCAGCGTTCCGCGGATTGTTCGGTGATGAGCGTGACAGCTATGCCGAAGCCCTTGAACGGCATTATCAGCAGGGCGCACCGCTTGATTGGCAGCAACGCTACGTCAGCGCCTACGCCACCATGCATCCCTGGGAGGACTGGGCGGAAACCTGGGCTCATTACCTGCACATGATGGACGCAGTCGATACCGCGCTGGGGTTCGGCATGAGCGCGCGGGAAATGGACTTCGATTATCAGCCATTTCCGCTCGATACCCTCTACGAGCCGCAGCATCCCGGCGGTGCGGCGTTCCTGTCGTTCGTCAACGCGTGGATCGAGCTGGCCGGCATGCTCAATGAACTGTCGCGCAGCATGGGACAACCGGATTTCTATCCTTTCGTATTGCCGCCGGCGGTGATTGCCAAGTTGCACTTTATTCACCTGGTGATCCAGCGCGAGGGCGGCAGGGCGGATGAGGTGCTTGCGCAATAAAGTCAAAAGATCGCGGCCCGCGACAGCTCCTGCATGGGATGGCGTACACCCTGTAGGGGCTGACGCAGGCTGCGATCTTCCATGGCAGCCGCATGTCCTTGAAGCAGTTCATATTTTTTAATCCGCTGGAACGGTTGTAACTTCGTCTCAGATAGGTACAATGGCGCGGCTCGCCGTCAGGTGAGCGTCGTTATGGTGACCCCATCGGTCCCCCCGCAACGATTACCCGTGAACCTGGTCAGAGCCGGAAGGCAGCAGCCACAGCGGGAACATTGTGTGCCGGGGTGTGGCTGGTGGGGTTGCCTCCATAACGCAACGCGAGTCTTCTCTCGCGTTATCTGAATCAAATACTTTTTATTGCGCTGCCATGGCTTTGGTCCATAGCGGTTTTCTGTCGTCTGCGAATAGGTAAAGCGACATGAATTGGAGCGGGCGCGCCCAATGGATTCACCTGCGGCTCGCTAGAGGAAGTCGCACGCTCATCGACGGGTGTTTGCGGCAGGTAGCGGCGTGATCGCTTACCTTTCCTTGCAAAATGTGCCGCATCTCGTAGAATCGCCGCCGGAAATGGGCATTTAATGACCTATTTTCAGGCGTTCGATCACTACTATTAAAGCCAGCATGGCGTCCGCTCACAGGGTTACGTGAGTCTTTGGACCGCCGTGATATCCCGCGAACTGTCAGCGGAATATCGCAGCTTCTGCGCCGCCAATGTTAGCAACAGCGAGTCTGACTCATGGATGAGAAGTACCGCAGGGCCGTGGATGCCGCCGCGATTTTTTCCGAAACCGATCTGTCCGGCCGGATCACCCACGTCAACGACCAATTTTGCGCCATCTCCGGCTATAGCCGCGAAGAGCTGCTGGGGCAAAATCATCGTCTGCTCAATTCCGGTACCCATTCGACCGAATTTTTCGCCGGCATGTGGCGCACCATCGCCCTGGGCAATGTGTGGAAAGGCGAAATCTGCAATCGCGCCAAAAATGGCAGCCTGTATTGGGTCGAAAGCACGATGGTGCCGGTCCTCGACAAAGCCACTGGGCGGGTCGAGCGGTATTTGTCGATTCGCTTCGATATCAGCGAAAAGCGTCAGCTGCTGCATACCCTGCAATGGCGGGTCGGGCACGACGTGTTGACCGGTCTGCCCAATCGCGCGTTTCTTTCCGATTTGCTCGATCAGGCGCTGGAGTTTTCACGACAGGAGAACATCCCGCTGGCGGTGTGCATGCTCGACCTTGACGGTTTCAAGGCGGTTAACGATGGATACGGGCATGCCACCGGCGATCTTTTGTTGGTGGAAGTGGCCAAACGATTGCGCAGTGTCATTCGCGCCGAGGATGTCGTGGCGCGGCTGGCCGGTGACGAGTTTGTGCTGGTGCTGCGTTACGTGCGCGACCTGCCGGAGTTGCGGGCGGCGTTGAACCGGGTGCTGGGCACGATCTCGGCGCCATACGCGCTGCACGGCAAGGACATCAATGTATTTGCCAGTATTGGCGTCACGCTGTTTCCCCATGACAACGAAAATGCCGAAACCCTGCTGCGTCACGCTGACCAGGCGATGTATGTGGCCAAGCAAAGCGGACGCAAGCGTTTTCACCTGTTCGATGTGTCCCGGGACCGAGAGGTCAAGGCCACCCATCAAACCGTCGAACGGGTGCGCCAGGCGCTGAACAACCATGAATTGCGTCTGTACTTCCAGCCCAAGGTCAACATGCGGCAGGGCGAGGTGGTCGGGTTCGAAGCATTGCTGCGCTGGAAGCACCCGCAAAACGGCATGCTGGCTGCCCGGGACTTTCTGCCCCTGATAGAGGAAACAGACCTGATCATCGATATCGGTGAGTGGGTGATGGATCAGGTGTTGTTGCAGTTGGACCTTTGGCGTCAGGCCGGACATGACTGGCCGGTGAGTGTGAACATCGCGGCACGGCATTTTCAGCGGGCGGACTTTGTCGACCGGCTTAAAAGTGCATTGGCCCGCCATGCGCGGGTTGCCCCGCAGAGGCTTGATCTGGAAATCGTCGAGTCGGTGGCCATCGAGAATATTCAGCACGTCGGTGAGTGCTTGCGGGCCTGTCAGGCACTGGGTGTGCAGTTTTCGTTGGGTGACTTCGGCACGGGTTACTCGTCCCTCAGCTATCTCAAGCGGTTGCACACACAAACGATCAAGATCGATAAGTCGTTTGTGCGGGACATTTTGCATGATGGCGATGACCTCGCCCTGACCACGGCGGTCATCGGCCTGGCCCGGGCATTTGGCCGACAGGTGATTGCCGAGGGCCTGGAAAGTATCGAGCACGGTGAATTATTGCTGCGCCTGGGGTGCGAGGTGGCGCAGGGGTATTTCATTGCTCGCCCGATGCCGTCTTCCGAGGTGCCGGGGTGGGTGGAGGGGTTTGTCGCTCCGTTGCAATGGCGCAATTGTTGACCCGTCTGCGCAAACGCCGGGTCAGCTTTACCGCCGATGATCCGCAGCAATGCCCCCAAGGCCAACCGCATAAATGCTCCAATAAACCAGCACCCAATGCAGCTTGACCAGATTAGACGAGGACACCGGATGCAATTTTGGCCTTGCTCCGCTAGCATTAGCCGCTTCTGCTTCCTTCGCTGCGACGGTTTTCGATGAGTTATCAGGTTCTTGCACGTAAATGGCGTCCGCGCTCGTTCCGCGAAATGGTCGGCCAGACCCATGTGCTCAAGGCTCTGATCAATGCCTTGGACAGCCAGCGGCTGCACCACGCGTACCTGTTCACCGGTACGCGTGGGGTCGGCAAGACCACCATCGCGCGGATCATCGCCAAATGCCTGAACTGTGAAACAGGTATCACTTCGTCGCCGTGCGGTGAGTGCTCGGTGTGTCGCGAAATCGATGAGGGCCGTTTTGTCGATCTGATCGAGATCGACGCCGCGAGCCGGACCAAAGTCGAGGACACCCGCGAGCTGCTCGATAACGTGCAATACGCTCCGAGCCGCGGGCGCTTCAAGGTCTACCTGATCGACGAAGTGCACATGCTCTCCAGCCATTCCTTCAATGCGCTGTTGAAAACCCTCGAAGAGCCGCCGCCGTACGTCAAGTTCATCCTGGCCACCACCGACCCGCAGAAACTTCCTGCAACGATTCTGTCGCGGTGCCTGCAGTTCTCCCTGAAGAACATGACCCCGGAACGGGTGGTCGAGCATTTGACCCATGTGCTGGGCGTCGAGAACGTGCCGTTCGAAGACGATGCGCTGTGGCTGCTGGGCCGTGCCGCCGATGGCTCGATGCGTGACGCCATGAGCCTCACCGACCAGGCGATTGCTTTCGGCGAAGGCAAGGTGATGGCCGCCGACGTGCGGGCGATGCTCGGGACCCTCGATCACGGTCAGGTTTACGACGTCCTGCATGCGTTGATCGAAGGCGATGCCAAGGCTTTGCTCGAAGCGGTCCGCCATCTGGCCGAACAAGGTCCGGACTGGAGTGGTGTGCTGTCCGAGATTCTCAACGTGCTGCACCGTGTCGCTATCGCCCAGGCCCTGCCTGAAGGCGTCGACAATGGTCACGGTGATCGTGACCGGGTGCTGGCGCTGGCCCAGGCATTGCCGGCCGAAGACGTGCAGTTTTACTACCAGATGGGCCTGATCGGCCGCCGGGATTTGCCGCTGGCGCCGGATCCCCGTGGCGGGTTTGAAATGGTGCTGCTGCGGATGCTCGCCTTCCGACCGGCAGACACCGCGGATGCCCCGAGGCAACCGCTAAAGCCAGTGGGGATCAGCCAGGCCACAGTTGATTCCGCAAATTCAGTGGCTGCCGCGCCGGTTGTTGCGCCGGTAGTCGCTGCGGCCGTTACACCGACACCCGTTGCCGCCATCGCGCCAGCCGCGCCGGTGGCTCCAGCCCCTGTGCCTGAGCCGGTTGCAACGGTCGTCGAGCCCGAGCCTGTGGTCGAAGCGGTTGTGGTCGAAGAAGTGGTCGACCTGCCGTGGAATGACCCGGTCGAGCCTGCACCGGCTCAGCAGCCAGCGGTCGAGCCTGTACTGGAAACCACCAGCGAACAGCCCGACTTGCCACCGATGCCGTTGCCGACGCCTGACAGCGTGGTGCCGGACGCGCCTGAGTGGGCCGCTGCGCCGATTCCGGAGCCGACCGTGGCAGAGGTCGATGCTGCGACGCCAGGCATCGACCTGGATGACGAACCACCGCTCGACGAGGACTACATCGAGCCGGATATGGATTCGGCCTACAGTTACCTCGACGAACTGGCCAGCGAGCATGCTGCCGAGCCGCCGCCGGAACCTGAACCTGAGCCCGCAGCGGCGCCGGCCACCGGCCTGGCCCTGCAATGGCTGGAGCTGTTCCCCAAGCTGCCGATCTCCGGCATGACCGGCAGCATCGCCGCCAACTGCACACTGATCGCCGTGGATGGCGACAACTGGCTGTTGCACCTGGACCCGGCTCACAGTGCCTTGTTCAACGCGACGCAACAGCGCCGGCTCAACGATGCCTTGAACCAGCATCACGGCCGCACCCTGACCCTGACCATGGAGCTGATCAAGCCCGAGCAGGAAACCCCGGCCCAGGCGGCGTCCCGCCGTCGTGCCGACCGTCAGCGCGAGGCCGAGGAGTCGATCCACGGTGATCCGTTCATCCAGCAAATGATGCAGCAGTTCGGTGCGGTGATCCGTAACGATACTATTGAACCTGTCGAAGCTCTGGTCAGTCAGGGCTAATAACTGAGGGCGTTCGGCCGTCAGGGCCGGACGCTGTTTTAATCCAAGTACTTTTGAGGTGATTCCCATGATGAAAGGTGGCATGGCCGGCCTGATGAAGCAGGCGCAGCAGATGCAGGAAAAAATGGCCAAGATGCAGGAAGAGCTGGCCAACGCTGAAGTCACCGGTAAAGCCGGTGGCGATATGGTCACTGTGGTCATGACCGGTCGTCATGACGTCAAGCGCGTGACCATCGACCCAAGCATGGTCGAAGGCCTGAGCGAAGACGATCGCGAGATGCTGGAGGCAGTGTTTGCCGCCGCCGTCAACGACGCCGTGCGCAAGATCGAAGCCAACAGCCAGGACAAAATGTCCGGCATGACCGCAGGCATGCAACTGCCGCCGGGCATGAAACTGCCATTCTGATTCGCCTTTGGGTGACAGATGAGCTACAAAAAATGCCAGGCATCGCGCCTGGCATTTTTGTTTGTGGCTGTTGGTACAGGCTGTCTGATGGCGTCGACTCGGTACAGCTGCTGAATCATCGAACCCACCACCGCCACAAAGGTCTGCTCCCTATATCACCCAACCCATTGATCAAAGGAGACGCTGACATGTCCGACCCCATGACCCTCAACCAACGCATCGTCCTGGTTTCACGTCCGGTCGGCGCGCCGACGCCGGAAAATTTCCGTCTGGAGCGGGTCGCACTGCCCGATCTTGCCGACGGTCAGGTGCTGCTCAAGACCCTCTATCTGTCGCTGGACCCGTACATGCGCGGGCGCATGAGCGATGCTCCGTCCTACGCCGCTCCGGTGGAAATCGGCGACGTGATGACCGGTGGCGCTGTCAGCCGTGTCGAGCGTTCGCTCAACCCCAGGTTTCAGGAAGGCGACCTGGTGGTAGGTGTCACAGGATGGCAAAGCCACAGCATCAACGACGGTCGCGGCATTATTCCGGTCCCTAAAGGTTTGCCGAGTCCATCCATGGCCTTGGGCGTACTGGGCATGCCGGGAATGACGGCCTATATGGGCTTGATGGATATCGGCCAGCCGGAATCCGGTGAAACCCTGGTGGTCGCGGCGGCCTCTGGCGCGGTGGGTTCGGTGGTCGGCCAAGTGGCGAAGATCAAGGGCCTGCGTGTGGTCGGCGTGGCGGGTGGTGCGGATAAATGTCGCTACGTGGTGGAAGAGTTGGGCTTCGATGCCTGCGTCGACCACAAGAGTGCGAGTTTCGCCGACGAACTGGCCCAGGCCTGCCCCAAAGGCATCGATATCTACTACGAAAACGTCGGCGGCAAAGTGTTCGACGCCGTGGTGCCGTTACTCAATCCCAAGGCGCGGATCCCGTTGTGCGGCCTGATTGCCTCGTACAACGCCAGCGAAGCGCCCAGCGGGCCGGATCGCTTGCCGCTGTTGCAGCGCACGCTGCTGACCAAGCGTGTACGGATTCAGGGTTTTATCGTGTTCGATGACTACGGTGATCGCCAGCCGGAATTCATCAGTGCGATGGCGCCGTGGGTGCGTGATGGCAAGGTGAAATTCCGTGAAGACGTGGTCGATGGCCTGGAGAACGCACCGCAAGCGTTCATCGGTCTGCTGGAAGGTCGTAACTTCGGCAAACTGGTGGTGCGCGTCGGGCAGAGCGAGTAATTGGCGACGTCATTTGACGCTAAACGGAGGCGCGGGTATAAACCGCGTCTCGTTGTTTTGTCGGACTTTTTCCTCATGAGCTTCAGCCCTTTGATTCGCCAACTGATCGACGCCCTGCGAATTTTGCCAGGCGTGGGTCAGAAAACCGCCCAGCGCATGGCGTTGCAGTTGCTCGAGCGTGATCGCAGCGGCGGCTCGCGCCTGGCGCTGGCCCTGAGCCAGGCCATGGAAGGGGTCGGTCACTGCCGTTTGTGCCGCACGCTGACCGAAGACGATCTGTGCCCGCAATGCGCCGATACCCGCCGCGATGACACGCTGCTGTGCGTCGTGGAAGGGCCGATGGATGTCTACGCTGTGGAGCAGACGGGTTTCCGTGGCCGCTACTTCGTACTCAAGGGGCATCTGTCGCCCCTTGATGGCCTGGGGCCGGAAGCCATCGGCATTCCGCAATTGATGGCGCGGATCGAAGAGGCGGGCAGCTTTACCGAAGTCATTCTTGCGACCAACCCAACGGTGGAAGGCGAGGCCACGGCTCACTACATCGCGCAGTTGCTCAGCAGCAAAGGCCTGATCGCCTCGCGTATCGCCCACGGCGTACCGTTGGGAGGCGAGCTGGAGTTGGTGGATGGCGGAACGCTGGCGCATTCGTTTGCAGGGCGTAAGCCGATCAGCTTGTAATTATGTGTCGTTTGAGTTGATGCCATCGCGGGCAAGCCTGCTCCCACAGGGATTGCGCTGAACCTGTAGGAGCCGGCGTGCTGGCGATGCTGGCACCTCGGTCCTCCAGATGCACACAATCCTGTTGAAAACCAAGCAAGCGCTCGGTTAACTTCGCTGAACCCTTCAGTGGAGTTCGCCGATGTCTGCCTTTCAGGAATACTTCGACCCCAGCCACCAAATGGTCCGCGACAGCGTCAGACGTTTCGTCGAGCGCGAGATTCTTCCGGACATCGACCAGTGGGAAGAAGCCGAAAGCTTTCCCCGTGAGCTCTACCTGAAGGCCGGCACGGCCGGGATTCTCGGCATCGGCTATCCGGAACGCTACGGTGGCAGCCACGAGGGTGATCTGTTCGCCAAGGTCGCTGCCAGCGAGGAGCTGATGCGCTGTGGCTCGGGCGGCCTCGTGGCAGGGCTCGGCTCGCTGGACATTGGCCTGCCGCCGTTACTGAAGTGGGCCAGGCCGGAGGTCCGTGACCGAGTGGTGCCGCAGGTACTGGCCGGGGAAAAGATCAGTGCCTTGGCCATCACTGAGCCCGGCGGCGGTTCCGACGTCGCCAACCTGCAAACCCGCGCCGTACGTGAGGGGGATGTTTACCGGGTCAGCGGCAGCAAAACCTTCATCACCAGCGGCGTCCGTGCCGATTACTACACCGTTGCCGTGCGCACCGGTGCGCCGGGTTTTGCCGGCATCAGCCTGATGCTGATCGAGAAGGGCACACCGGGTTTCACGGTGGGGCGGCAGCTGAAGAAAATGGGCTGGTGGGCGTCGGACACGGCTGAATTGTTCTTCGATGATTGCCGGATTCCTGTAGGTAACTTGATCGGCGCAGAGAATATGGGCTTCGCCTGCATCATGGGCAACTTCCAGAGCGAACGCCTGGCGTTGGCCCTGATGGCCAATATGACCGCGCAACTGGCGCTCGAGGAAAGCCTGAAATGGGCACGGGCGCGAGAGGCTTTTGGCAAACCGATCGGTAAATTCCAGGTGATCAAGCATCGCCTCGCCGAGATGGCTACGCAACTTGAGGTTTCACGGGAGTTCACTTATCGCCAGGCGGCAAAAATGGCGGCGGGGCAGAGCGTGATCAAGGAGATTTCCATGGCCAAGAACTTTGCCACCGACACGGCGGACCGAATCACTACCGATGCGGTGCAGATTCTGGGCGGGTTGGGGTATATGCGCGAAAGTCTGGTGGAACGGTTGTATCGGGATAACCGGATTCTGTCGATCGGCGGGGGGACGCGGGAAGTGATGAACGAGATTATCAGCAAGCAGATGGGGCTATGAGGCTTGCGGTGTAACGACTGACGCCATCGCTGGCAAGCCAGCTCCTACAGAGATCTGCGTCGTACACCCATCCAGTGCATGACAAAGAACCCTGTGGGAGCTGGCAAGCCAGCTCCTACAGAGATCTGCATCGCACACCCATCCAGTGCATGACAAAGAACCTTGTGGGAGCTGGCTTGCCAGCGATGGCGTCACTACAGGCGCTGAATTACTTATCGGTAAGGGCAAACTGCGTCAGGCAAAACGTCGGGATCCCCATATCTTGCAGGCGCTGCGAACCACCCAGCTCCGGCAAATCAATGATCGCCGCCGCTTCATGCACCCGCGCACCCATGCGCCGAATCAGATTCGCTGCAGCGATCAACGTACCGCCCGTGGCGATCAGGTCATCGAACATCACCACCGAATCGCCTTCGCACAAGCTGTCGGCGTGCACTTCGAGGAATGCTTCGCCGTATTCGGTCGCGTAACCCTCGGCCAACACGTCCGCTGGCAGTTTGCCTTGCTTGCGGAACAGCACCAGCGGCTTGTTTAACTGATAGGCCAGTACCGAACCGATCAGGAATCCACGGGCATCCATCGCGCCAATGTGAGTGAAGTCGGCCTCGACGTAACGGTGGGCGAAACGGTCCATTACCAGGCGCAGCGCCGTGGGCGACTGGAACAGCGGGGTGATGTCACGAAAGATCACGCCCGGCTTGGGAAAGTCGATCACAGGGCGGATGAGGGATTTGATGTCGAAGGAGTCGAAGACCATCGTCGGTTGTCCTGGCAGGGCTGCAAACGACGCAGTATAACGGCGGCTGAACCGTTTCGCTCAGCCGCAACGGCTTGTTTCAGCTTTCCAGTGAGCCGCCGGCCAGAGCACAGAGCTGGATCGGGTCGAGGATGCGGATTTCCTTGCCCTCGGCGGCGATCAGTTCGTTCTGCTGGAAGCGCGTGAACACCCGTGACACGGTTTCCACCGCCAGGCCCAGGTAGTTGCCGATTTCGTTGCGCGACATGCTCAGACGGAACTGGTTGGCCGAGAAACCCCGGGCGCGGAAACGTGCCGACAGATTAACCAGGAACGTGGCGATACGCTCGTCGGCGGTTTTTTTCGACAGCAACAGCATCATTTGTTGATCGTCGCGGATCTCGCGACTCATCACTCGCATCAACTGACGGCGCAGTTGCGGCAGTTGCAGGGCCAGTTCGTCGAGACGCTCGAAGGGGATTTCACACACCGAAGTGGTTTCCAGCGCCTGTGCCGACACCGGGTGTTTTTCGGTGTCCATGCCCGACAGGCCAACCAGTTCGCTCGGCAAGTGGAAACCGGTGAGCTGTTCTTCGCCGGCATCGCTGAGGTTGAAGGTCTTGAGCGCGCCGGAGCGAACCGCGTAGACCGAGTCGAACGTGTCGCCCTGGCGGAACAGGTACTCACCTTTTTTCAGTGGGCGCCCACGTTTGACGATTTCGTCCAATGCATCCATATCTTCCAGATTCAGCGAAAGCGGCAGGCACAGCGGGGCCAGGCTACAATCCTTGCAATGGGCCTGGTTATGAGCACGCATTTTTACTGGCTCGGACATTTCTTCAATCCTTGTGGGAAAACACACATAAGACGTAAGGGTAACCCACCCAAGGACATTGAGGCCAGTGCGTGGCGGTTTTGTCGCAGCGGTCAGATCACTCTGGAAAACCGCTGACGACCGTGTTGTTCCAGGTACGCATCGAACACCATGCACACCGAGCGCACCAGCAAGCGCCCGGCGGGCAATACGTTGATCCTGTCGCTGTCGAGCTCGATTAACCCGTCCTCGGCCATGGCTTGCAGTTGTGGCCAGAGCTCACCGAAATAACCCTGAAAATCGATGTTGAACGCTCGTTCGATCTCATCGAATTCCAGGCTGAAATGGCAGATCAGTTGTTGGATCACGGCGCGACGCAGGCGATCTTCGGCGTTGCACAGCAGGCCACGGCTGGTGGCCAGTTGCGCCGTGGCCAAGGTGTTCTGATAGTGATTGAGGTCGCTGCTGTTTTGGCAGTACAAGTCACCGATCTGACTGATCGCCGACACGCCCAGGCCAATCAAGTCGCAATGCCCATGGGTGGTGTAGCCCTGGAAATTACGCTGCAGAGTCGATTCTTCCTGGGCAATCGCCAGTTCATCGTCGGGCAGGGCGAAGTGGTCCATGCCGATATAGCGGTAACCGGCGGCGGTCAGTTGCTCGATGGTGCGCTGGAGCATTTCCAGTTTTTGCGCTGGCGTCGGAAGTTCGTCGCTGTTGATCCGCCGCTGCGGCATGAAGCGTTCCGGCAGGTGCGCATAGTTGAAGACCGAGAGCCGGTCCGGTTGCAGGCTGATGACTTCTTCGACCGTGCGGGCGAAGTTTTCCGGGGTTTGTTTCGGCAAACCGTAGATCAGGTCGATGTTGATCGAGCGAAACTGCAGGGTCCGCGCGGCGTCGATCACTGCACGGGTTTCCTCCAGGCTTTGCAGGCGATTGACCGCGCGCTGCACGGCGGGGTCGAGGTCTTGCAGGCCGATGCTGACCCGATTGAAACCCAGTTCGCGCAGCAGCCCCATGGTCGACCAATCGGCCTCGCGCGGATCGATTTCGATGCCGTAGTCGCCCGAATCGTCGTCGAGCAGGTTGAAATGTTTGCGCAGGTGCGCCATCAACTGACGCAGCTCGTCATGGCTGAGAAACGTTGGGGTGCCGCCACCGAAGTGCAGTTGCTCGACTTTTTGCGCGGGGTCGAGGTGACAGGCGATCAACGCGATTTCCTGTTCCAGGCGCTGCAAGTAAGGCAGGGCCCGGCCTCGATCCTTGGTGATGACCTTGTTGCAGGCGCAGTAGTAGCAAATGTTTGCGCAGAACGGTACGTGCACATACAGCGACAATGGGCGTAGCGCCTTGCGGCTGTCGCGCAGGGCATGGAACAGGTCGAACGTGCCGATCTGGCTGTTGAATTGCACGGCGGTCGGATAGGAAGTGTAGCGCGGTCCCGCCAGGTCATAACGGCGGATCAGATTGGTGTCCCAACGAATGGCGTCGAGCATCATGCGGGCGTTCCCCCGGATAGGCTGGCTGTGTCGGCCAGTCTAGGGGGCGGGGCGGCGGGGCATCTTGATTTGCGTCAAGGGTAAAAGGTGGTGGTGATCGGTTTTTGTGGCGACGGAGCAAGCGCCCTCGCCACAGTTCAGTGGCCCATCAACCAATGCTGATGTGGCCCTGGCAGCGTCCAGATTCCGAACAGCATCACCAGCATCCCGCCCGCCATGCGCACGCTGCGTTTACGCAGAACTGCGGTCACCCGCTCGGCGGCTAATCCCGTGGCGAGCAAAACCGGCCAGGTTCCCAACCCGAACGCCAGCATCAGCAGCGCACTGTCCAGCGCATTGCCCTGGCTGGCCGACCACAGCAAGGTGCTGTAAACCAGGCCGCAGGGCAACCAGCCCCAGAGCGCGCCCAGCAACAGCGCACGGGGCAGGCTCGACACCGGCAGCAGTTTGTTGGCAACCGGTTGGATATGCCGCCAGAGGCCGCGCCCGAGGCTTTCGATGCGCGTCAGGCCGCTCCACCAGCCAGCCAGGTACAAACCCATCGCAATCAGCAGCAGCCCGGCGAGCACGCGCATGAACATCGCCGCCGGACTGTTGGCCACCGCCCAGCCGGCCAGGCCGATCAACAGTCCTGCGGTGGCGTAGCTGAGAATTCGCCCAAGGTTGTAGGCCAGCAGCAGGCGAAAACGCCGACTGCGTTGTTCCTTGGGGATCGCCAGGGTCAACGCGCCCATCAGGCCGCCGCACATGCCCAGGCAATGACCGCCACCGAGCAGACCGAGAATCAGCGCAGACACCAGCAGTGGCGCCAATTCAAGCATGGGGCGGGGCCTTGTCGTCGGGTTTGGCCGAATGGCCGCTGGCTTCGTCGACGGCCGCGGTGTGGTTCGGGTCCTGGTCATCGAACAGGATGCTGTGGGCCGGGCCGTCGAGGTCGTCGTACTGACCGCTGTCGACCGCCCAGAAGAAAATGTAGACAGCGATGGCCACGATCAGCAGGGCGGCCGGGATCATCACGTAGAGAGCTGGCATCTGGACTCCATGCCCGCGCGGCTCAGGCCGGCAGCGGGCGGGTTTCTGGCGTGGCGTAAGCACTTTGCACACCCGGCAGGCGGGTGAGGCGGAGCGCATTGAGCACCACGGTCAACGAACTGATCGACATGCCGACGGCGGCCCACACCGGAGTGATCCAGCCGAGGGCAGCGAACGGCAACATGAGGCCATTGTACAACCCGGCCCACAACAGGTTCTCGATGATTACCCGACGGGTGCGCCGCGCCAGGCTGAACGCTTGCACCAAAGCATCGAGACGGTTGGACAGCAGCACCGCGTCGGCGCTGGTTTTCGCCAGGTCGGTGGCCGAGCCCATGGCGACGCTGATGTCTGCCGCTGCCAGCACCGGTACGTCGTTGACGCCGTCGCCGAGCATCAGCACTTTGCGTCCTTCTTTGTGCAACTGTTGCAGCACTTGCAGTTTGTCGTCCGGACGCAAGCCGCCCCGGGCTTCATCAATACCGAGTTCGGCAGCCACGCTGGCAACCATCGGCGAGCTGTCGCCGGACAGCAGCAAGGTATGCCAGCCGCGGGCCTTGCAGGCCTGGAGCAACGCGGTGGCATCAGCGCGCAGGCGGTCATCGAGGACAAACCAGGCCAACGGCCCGTGGCGGTTGCCGAGCAATAACCATTGGCCGGCTTCGTCTGGCATCACGGGCACATCAGCGCCGCTGAGCTCGCAGACAAAACCGGGGTGACCGATACGCAAGCGTTGATCGCCAACCACACCTTCCAGGCCAAGCCCCGGCGTGCTGTGTACTTCTTCAGCCGCCAACGGTGCGCGGCCAAAGGCACGGGCGATCGGGTGTTCGGAGCGGTTTTCCAGCGCGGCGGCCAACGCCAGGCACTCGTCGCTACCGAGGTCGCCGAGCGGGCGAATCAAGCGCAGCGCCAGACGCCCTTCGGTGAGCGTGCCAGTCTTGTCGAAAATCACCGTGTCAATCTGGTTCAAGCCTTCCAGAACATGGCCGCGCGTCAGCAGTAAGCCGAGTTTGTGCAGGGTGCCGGTCGCGGCGGTGAGGGCGGTTGGCGTGGCCAGGGACAGGGCGCAAGGGCAGGTCGCCACCAGCATTGCCAGCACAATCCAGAACGCCCGCGACGAATCCAGCTCCCACCACAGCAGGCCGATGGCGGCCGCAGCGATCAGCGACAGCAACAGGAACCACTGAGCGGCGCGGTCGGCAATTTCCGCCAGACGCGGTTTTTCCGCTTGGGCACGATCGAGCAGGCGCACGATGGCCGAGAGTCGGGTGTCCTGGCCGAGCGCCTGGACTTCGACGGTCAGCGCGCCTTCAACGTTGAGGGTGCCCGCAGTCACCGTATCGCCCGGGGTACGCGCCTGCGGCAGGTATTCGCCGGTCAATAGCGACTCGTCGATACTCGATTGGCCATCGAGGATCCTGCCATCCGCCGGGAGGACCGCGCCCGGGTGCACCAGCACTTGATCGCCCACCCGCAGTTCACTCAGCAGGATCCGCTCGCTCTGGCCGTCGGCGCTTAGCCGCAAACACGAGGCAGGCAGCAAATTGACCAGTTGCGCGGTGGCAGCGGCCGTGCGTTCGCGGGCGCGACGCTCAAGATAGCGTCCAGCCAGCAGGAACAGCGCAAACATGCCGACCGCGTCGAAATACAGTTCGCCGACGCCGGTGATCGAGGTCCAGATCCCGGCGATGTAGGCGCTGCCAATCGCCAGCGACACGGATACGTCCATGGTCAGATGGCGGGTGCGCAGGTCGCGCATGGCACCTTTGAAGAATGGCGCGCAGCTGTAGAAGACGATGGGGGTGGTGAGAAACAGCGCGACCCAGCGCAGGATCGTGTGCAGTTCGGGGCTGAGGTCGATGTTGAATTCAGGCCAGGTGGCCATGGTTGCCATCATCGCCTGAAACCACAGTAGCCCGGCGACGCCGAGTTGGCGCAGGGCCAGGCGATTCTCACTGGCCAGTTGCTCGCTGGCACGGTCGGCCTGATAAGGATGGGCGACGTAGCCGATGTGGCGCAGTTCGCTGAGTAGTTTGCTCAGCGGCAATTGTGCGTCGGCCCAGCGCACGTGCAGGCGATGATTGGACAGGTTCAGACGGGCTTCTTCCACGCCGGGCAATGTGCGCAGGTGTTTCTCGATCAGCCAGCCGCAGGCAGCGCAGCTGATGCCTTCGATCAGCAATGTGGTTTCGGCGAGTTCGCCTTCGTGGCGCACGAAGGGTCGCTGCACATCGGCACGGTCATACAACGCCAGTTCGTCCACCAATTGCACTGGCAAGGCTTCAGGGTTGGCCGAGGCTTCGCTGCGATGCTGGTAGTAGCTTTCCAGCCCGCCGGCGACGATCGCCTCGGCCACGGCCTGGCAACCCGGGCAGCAGAATTCGCGGGATTGCCCGAGCACAACGGCGGTGAAGCGGCTGCCAGGTGGGACGGGCAGGGCGCAGTGGTAGCAGGGGAGTGGAGTGGTCATTTCTGTAGCCATGAAAGCCTTTGTGGCGAGGGGGCTTGCTCCCGCTCGGCTGCGAAGCAGTCGTCGTGCTGCGGACTCGCTGTACCTGAAGGAACCGAGTTGCAGATTTCAGGGGGGCTTCGCCCCCCAGCGGGAGCAAGCTCCCTCGCCACATTCGATGGTTTGTTACTTTTTCAAGTCTTCCGCGCCCTGCAGGGGTTCATCACCGAGCAGCAGGTCCTTGTCATGGCTGACCAGTTCTTCTTCGAACATGCGCCAGATATGGTCGTCCTGAGTACCCAGTAATTCGACAAACCGGCGACCGTCGATCTTGTCGCTCAACTGGCCGATGTAGCGGCCCTGTTCTGTTTCGCTGCGGGTGAGGACGATCTTGCGGTCTTTTTCCGGCTGGGTTGGCGAGATCAGGTTCAGCTCAAGGGTCTTGGGCTGGCTGTTGCCGCTCAAGCGCAGGTCGACTTCGCCGGTCACGTCATCCAGGTGCACGCTGGCGCGCAACAGCAGGGTTTGCGCCAACAATTCGCGGTCGAGGGAGCGGTTGATGCCTTTGCCGGCTTCGTAATAGTTGTCGTTGACCAGGTTGTCCGGGTTGTTCACCGCGATGGTCACCATGGACAGGGTCAGGGTCACCGAGCAGGCCAGAATCCCGATGATGATCCACGGCCAAAGGTGCTTGTACCAGGGACTTGCGGCAGTTGCTGCGGGCATGATCACTTCTCTCAACGAATTTGTGGGCCGATGAATCGGCTCTTGGCTTCAACTTGAATACTGGCGTCATCGGCATCCTTGAGGATGAATTTCACCTCGTTGGTGCTCGATGGCAGGTGTTCCGGCGCCACGGACAACTCGGCCGGCTGGCTGATGATGTCGCCGGCCGCGACCTTGATTTCGCGTCGGCCTTGCAGCTTGAGATCCGGCAGGCCAGTGGCTTCCAGCACATAAGTGTGGTCGCGCTGATCCTTGTTCATGATCTTCAGGCTGTAGACGTTTTCGATCCGGCCTTCGGCGTTCTCGCGGTACAGCACACGGTCCTTGCTGACATCGAAACCTACCAGCGAGCGCATGAAGAACGCGGTCACCAGCAAACTGATCATCGCCAGCAGCACCACGGCATAGCCGATCAGGCGCGGACGCAGTTTATGGGTTTTCTGCCCGGACAGGTTGTGTTCGGTGGTGTAGCTGATCAAGCCGCGCGGGTATTCCATTTTGTCCATGATGGCGTCGCAGGCATCGATGCACGCGGCGCAACCGATGCATTCGATTTGCAGGCCGTCGCGGATGTCGATGCCGGTCGGGCAAACCTGGACGCACATGGTGCAGTCGATGCAGTCACCCAGGCCCTGGGCCTTGTAGTCGACACCTTTCTTGCGCGGACCACGGCCTTCGCCACGGCGCGGGTCGTAGGAAACGATCAGGGTGTCCTTGTCGAACATGACGCTCTGGAACCGCGCGTACGGGCACATGTAGATGCAGACTTGCTCACGCAGCCAGCCGGCGTTGCCGTAGGTGGCGAGGGTAAAGAAGCCGACCCAGAAGTACGACCAGCCATCGGCTTCGCCAGTGAAGAATTCGATCACCAGTTCGCGGATCGGCGAGAAGTAGCCGACGAAGGTCATGCCGGTCACAAAGCCAATCAGCAGCCACATCGTGTGTTTGCTGAATTTGCGCAGGAACTTGTTGGCGCTCATGGGCGCCTTGTCCAGTTTGATGCGTTGGTTGCGGTCGCCCTCAGTGACCTTTTCACACCACATGAAGATCCAGGTCCACACGCTTTGCGGGCAGGTATAGCCGCACCAGACCCGACCGGCATACACCGTGATAAAGAACAGGCCGAACGCGGCGATGATCAACATGCCGGACAGCAGGATGAAGTCCTGAGGCCAGAAGGTGGCGCCGAATATGAAGAATTTGCGTTCGGGCAGGTTCCACCAGACGGCCTGATGACCACCCCAGTTCAGCCAGACCGTGCCGAAATACAACAGAAATAGCGCGGCACCGCCCGCCATCCGCAGGTTGCGGAACAGGCCGGTGAACGCCCGGGTGTAGATCTTTTCTCGAGAGGCGTAGAGGTCAACGCTGTTGTTCGCGTTCTTGGTGGGTGGAGTGACGTCGTGTACCGGAATCTGGTTGCTCATCATTGCATCCCACGGCAGTGGAAAAATGCCTCGGTCAGTACGTGCCAAACGAGGTCAAAAGGGGCATTGCAGTGGCGCAATGATACGCCTGTCGCTCTAGCCCAAGGGTGCGACCTTTGGTCACGTTGGGAGAAATTAAACGATGGTGTAATGACTTGAATCAATTGACTTGTGAATTATGGACGCTTTTGTGAGGGGAACGCTCAATCGGCCCATGGGTTAATCAGCGGCACGCCACTGGCTTGAAAATCGTCGATGTTGCGAGTGACGACCGTCAAACCATGTACCAGTGCAGTGGCTGCAATCAATGCATCGGCTTCGTTGGCTCGATCCGGAACATGCAAGCCGGCACAGCGAAGGGCCACGGCAGCATCGATCGGCAGGATACGGGCATCGAACGCCGGAAGGACATGATGCTTGAGCCAGGTGCGCAACACTTTGCCTTGGGCGGGGTCGCGGCGCTCCATGCGCAGCACTCCCGTCTCCAGTTCCTTCAAGGTAATGGCTGAAATGAACATGCGTGGAGCGATGATGCTTTTGGCCCAGGCGACGACGTTCGCGTCTGCCTGGGGTTTGCGGAGCTCGGAAATCACGTTGGTGTCGAGCAGGTACATCAAGACAAATCCACAGGGCGATGAGTGATCACGGCGCGCTCGGTTTCGAACTCGATGTCTGCCGCTTCCGGCATGACCAGGAGCTCGACGATGTCGGCGTTGATGCCCGTGAGTTTTTGGTACTCCTCAATGCTTAGCAGCACATGGGCCGGTTTGCCTCGGTCGGTGATGAAAACCGGCCCCTGACGCGTGGCTTTTTTGGCACCACTTGTGTCCTGGTTGAATTCACGGCTGGAAATGGTGGTGATGGCCATCCTGTTGGGCCCTCCTGAAAACACATATGTAGCAACGTTACTACCTGTATCGGTATCTCGCAATATCGTGGTGAGCGCGCTCGACCAGCGGTTATTTCGAGCTGAACGGGGTTTTTAGGAAACATCCATTATCGAAGCTGTTTTTCCAAACCTTTGTTTTGGATTAATTCATATCGTAAGTTGTTGGTGTGAACGTGTTTGTTCTCATGGAATTTAAAACTGATAAATATGGATTTTTATGTTTCTTGATAAAAGAATTAAGGTGGCTGTGTGTGCCTTGTTATGGGTTGTTACTTGTAGTGCCTATTCGGCGCAAGATGATTATTTTCCGCGGTATTTGATTTTTACTTCGGATCCACAGTACCCGTGGACGGAAAGCTCAGACCATGGCTGGGAGGAGTCTACCTCGGAGAAAGAACGGCGTTCGCAATGGCTGATTGAAACCCAGTACTCAGACGTGGCCAATTTCAGAAGAAACTTCAGTCCTGTAGCCGCAGCGATTCCCGTCATGATAAATGGCGACATGACCGCTTTCGGGCATGGTAACCAGCGCTCCACGGTTAAGGCCTTGTTGGAGAAGAAACTGGGAAGGGATTACGATTATGGCTTGGGTAATCATGACTACGAAAATAATGTGAATGACTGCCAGTTTCCCGAAAATAACTGTGCGGCTGGAAGCATTCTTGATTTAAAGGAACGCTACTGGGGGAAAGTAGCAAGTTTTGATCTTGCCGCGCGGGAAGAGGGTGGGAGCAAAGTGCTTTACGGCAGTCTTGCTTACTCCAGGGTAATGGGTGACATCCATCTGACTCAGTTAAACAATGAACCTACTTACTCCGTCAGTTTCTCTTCCGGTTTTCCATTGAACAGGGTCAGGTATGAAATTACTGACGCGCTGGATTGGCTGGAACGCGATCTGCAGCGTGCACGCAGTGCGGGCAGAATAATCATTCTAAATATGCACAAGCCCGATCGATGGAAGGGGAGTGAACAACAGATAGCGCGTTTCAAAGCGATGATTGAGCGCTACAACGTCACCGCGGTGTTCGCCGGGCATTTGCACAATGATCCTGGCAGGTATTTCGGCTGGAACCGTGAGGACTACTTTGGCGACGTACCCGTGTTTCTCAGTGGCGGTGCGTCCAACCAGACTTATCTGATTGTCGATGTTGCGCCGGATCGCCAGTCGTTGAAGGTGCATCAGGTCAACGGCAACAATTGGCCGAGCCGTAAAGAAATCGCCATCATCCCTGTTCGGTAACGCGCGTTTGCCACACAAAAAAAGACCCCGTCGAATGACGGGGTCTTTTTTTTGCATCAAGCATTTGCCTTACTGGGCGTCCGCCGCCGGAGCTTTCTCACTGTGAGAGAGACTGTAGACGTAAGCGGCCAGCAGGTGAACCTTGTCGTTGCCCTGCATTTGCTCTTGCGCAGGCATCTGGCCCTGACGGCCGTAGCGGATGGTCTGCTGCAGTTGAGCGAAGCTCGAACCGTAGATGAATGCGCCCGGGTGAGTCAGGTTCGGTGCGCCCATGGCCGGCGTGCCTTTGCCTTCCGGACCGTGGCAAACCGCGCAGTTGGCGGCGAACAGCTTCTGCCCGGCAACCGGGTCTGCCTTGGCGCCTTCCGGCAGCTTGCGGCCGTCGAGGCTGGTCAGGACAAACGCCGCCACGTCGGCCACGCCTTGCTCGCCAATCACTTCAGCCCACGCTGGCATGACCGCGTGACGGCCACCCATGATGCTGGTCTTGATGGTTTCCGGCTCACCGCCCCAGCGCCAGTCGGCGTCGGTCAGGTTAGGGAAGCCATAAGCGCCCTTGGCGTCGGAACCGTGGCAAACCGAGCAGTTGGAGGCAAACAGACGGCCACCCATCTTCAGGGCTTGCGGGTCCTTGGCCACTTCTTCGATTGGCATGGAAGCGAACTTGGCGAAGATCGGGCCGAACTTGGCATCCGACTTGGCCATTTCCTTTTCCCACTCGTGAACGCCGGTCCAGCCGGTCTGGCCGTTGGCGAACGCGGTCTGCTTCTCGTTATCCAGGTAGTTGTAACCTGGCAGCAGGCCTTTCCAGTTGCCCAGGCCCGGGTACAGCACCAGGTAGCCCAAGGCGAAAATGATGGTGCCCACGAACAGCATGAACCACCATTTAGGCAGCGGGTTGTCGTACTCCTCGATACCGTCGAAGGAGTGCCCGACCGTCTCTTCGGTAGGCTCGGTGCGCTGGCCCTTGCGGGTCGACAGCAACAGCCAGGTCAGGGAAAAGATCGTACCGAGACTGAGGACTGTGACGTACAGACTCCAGAATGTAGTCATTCTTTGTTACTCCTAGAAGCTTGCTCGACGTGCTTGATGGCTTCGGGATCATCCGCAAAAGGCAGCAAGGTCGCGTCTTCGAACTCCGACTTGCGCTTGGGGCTGAATACCCACAACGCCAGACCGATGAAGGCCACCATCACAACGACGGTGCCCAGGCCACGAATCATCCCGATATCCATTTAGATCACCGTTTGCTTTTGATGATGGTGCCCAGGCCTTGCAGATAGGCCACCAGCGCGTCCATTTCGGTTTTGCCCTTCACAGCATCCTTGGCGCCGGCGATGTCTTCGTCGGTGTAAGGGACGCCGAGCGTGCGCAAGACTTCCATTTTCTTGGCGGTGTCTTTGCCGTCGAGCTTGTTTTCCACGAGGAACGGGTAGGCCGGCATTTTCGACTCAGGCACTACGTTGCGCGGGTTGTACAAGTGCGCACGCTGCCAGTCATCGGAGTAACGACCGCCGACACGGGCCAGGTCCGGACCGGTACGCTTGGAACCCCACAGGAACGGGTGGTCCCAGACGCTTTCACCGGCAACCGAGTAGTGGCCGTAACGTTCGGTTTCAGCACGGAACGGGCGGATCATCTGCGAGTGGCAGCCGACACAACCGTTGGCGATGTAAACGTCCCGGCCTTCCAGTTCAAGGGCGGTGCGTGGCTTCATGCCCTCGACCGGCTTGTTGGTGACATCCTGGAAAAACAGCGGAACGATCTGGGTCAGGCCGCCAACACTGACGGCGATAACCATGAAGAAGGCCAGCAGGCCAATATTCTTCTCGACTGCTTCATGCTTCATCAGTGAGCTCCAACTACAGCAATCTGTTCGGCGGCTTCAGCTTCGGCCGGGTTCGAGGCGCGTACGGTACGGAATACGTTGTAGGCCATGAACAGCATGCCGGTGGCGAAGAACGCACCGCCCAATGCACGAACGATGAAGCCAGGGTGGCTGGCTTGCAGCGCTTCTACGAACGAGTAGGTGAGGGTGCCGTCATCGTTGATTGCACGCCACATCAGACCCTGGGTGATGCCGTTGACCCACATCGAAGCGATGTACAGAACGGTACCGATGGTTGCGAGCCAGAAATGCGTGTTGATCAGGGCGGTGCTGTGCATCTGCGCACGACCGAACAGTTTCGGGATCATGTGGTAGATCGCGCCGATCGAGATCATCGCTACCCAACCCAAGGCACCGGCGTGTACGTGGCCGATGGTCCAGTCGGTGTAGTGCGACAGCGAGTTCACCGTCTTGATCGCCATCATCGGACCTTCGAAGGTCGACATGCCGTAGAACGCCAGGGAAACGACCAGGAATCGCAGGATCGGGTCGGTGCGCAGCTTATGCCAGGCGCCCGACAGGGTCATCATGCCGTTGATCATGCCGCCCCAGCTCGGAGCCAGCAGGATGATCGACATCGCCATGCCCAGGGACTGAGCCCAGTCCGGCAGAGCGGTGTAGTGCAGGTGGTGCGGACCGGCCCAGATGTACAGGGTGATCAGCGCCCAGAAGTGCACGATCGACAGGCGATAGGAGTAGATCGGACGTTCGGCCTGTTTCGGCACGAAGTAGTACATCATCCCCAGGAAACCGGTGGTCAGGAAGAAGCCCACGGCGTTGTGGCCGTACCACCACTGGATCATCGCGTCGGTCGCACCCGAGTAAGCCGAGTACGACTTGAACAGGCTGACCGGCAGCGACATGTGGTTGACGATGTGCAGCATCGCGGTCACGACAATGAACGCGCCGTAGAACCAGTTACCCACATAGATGTGCTTGGTCTTGCGCTTGACGATGGTGCCGAAGAACACCAGACCGTAGGTGACCCAGACGATGGCCAGCAGAATAGCCAGGGGCCATTCCAGCTCAGCGTATTCCTTGGTGGTGGTGTAACCCAGCGGCAAGGTAACGATGGCGCCGACAATCACCGCTTGCCATCCCCAGAAGGTGAAGGCCGCGAGGCTGTCGGAAATCAGTCGCGTTTGGCAGGTTCGCTGCACGACGTAATAAGAAGTGGCAAACAGTGCACATCCACCGAAGGCGAAAATCACCAGGTTTGTGTGCAACGGGCGCAAGCGTCCAAAGCTCGTCCACGGCAGACCGAAGTTCAACTCCGGCCAAACCAGTTGCGAGGCGATGAAGACACCGAGCCCCATGCCAAGGATCCCCCAGACCACCGTCATGATGGCGAACTGGCGGACTACCTTATAGTTATAAGCAGTCGGACTGATTGCTGTGCTCATTCTAAGGTTCCACGGTTTGGGTGTTTTATTAGGATTGAAAATCGGCCGCAAGTATGGAGAAAGCAGGGGGTCATTGCAACGCGCCATGACCTGGGTCAATGCATTTCAAATGCTGATTCTGCGGCCTTTCCATGCGCCGCGTAAGGGCAAAATTACCCATGGACAAATCGTCCCGGCGCAGAGATCAGGCGAGGGGGTCAGGTCGGGTGTAACGGGGTGTGTTCAAACGCAACGATTGGGTGACCGCAGGCAATTGGCGCGACAGCCGGTATCTACCAGCCTTTGCGGCCTGTCAGTCAGCCGAATCGTCGAACACGTCGTTTCAGGGTCGACCTGGAACCGGCACTGGCCAGTCCGCATCGGGGGAAGCTTAGACCCGAATCCGGGGATCCGAAAGGAAGACTGAAGGAGGGTGCGACAATGGGTCGCAAAGAAGAAGGGAACTGCCGCATTGCGAAGAATGCGGCAGCAGAGCGGTCGAGGTTTATTCGCGGTTGTCTTCAGCCTGTAAGCGCTCGGTATTCAAACCGTGGGACAGGCTGTACACATAAGCGGCCAACAGCTGCACTTTATCGTTGCCCAGCAGTTCATTTTGCGCCGGCATATGGCCCTGGCGACCATGACGAATGGTCTGTTCAAGTTGGGTCAGGCTGGTGCCGTAGATGAAGCCGGCCGGGTGCGTCAGATTCGGCGCGCCCATGGCTTCGGTGCCCTGGCCGTTTGCCCCGTGACAGGCTACGCAAGTGGTGCTGAACGCCTGTTGTCCGGCTTGCAAATCGGCCTTGCTGTCGGCGGGCAATGGCAGACCGGCCAGTTCATGGCGTACATAGGCTGCGACGTTTTTCACGCCGGCCTCGCCCAATATTTCACCCCAGGCCGGCATGGCCGCCATGCGACCGCCCATGATGGTGTTCTTGATGGTGTCGGCGTTGCCGCCCCAGCGCCAGTCGCTGTCTGCCAGGTTGGGGAAACCGAACGCACCCTTGGCATCCGAGCCGTGGCACACCGAGCAGTTTGAAGCGAACAAGCGACCACCCATTTTCAGTGCTTGCGGATCCTTGGCGACTTCTTCCACCGGCATCGCCGCGAATTTGGCGAAGATCGGCCCGAACTTCGCGTCGGCCTTGTCCATCTCCTTTTCCCACTCGTGCACGCCGGTCCAGCCATTTTCGTAACCGGGCAGGATGCCTTTCCAGTTGCCCAGGCCCGGATAAAGAATCAGGTACCCGACGGCAAACACCAGCGTGCCGGCGAATAGCATGAACCACCATTGCGGCAACGGATTGTCATACTCCTCGATGCCGTCGAAGCTGTGGCCCATGGTCTGGTCGACACTGCCCTTGGTTTCGCCCTTGCGGGTGCCGATCAATAGCCAGGTCAGGCCGATCAGGCTGCCGATGGTCAGTACGCAGATCCACGTACTCCAGAAGGTGGTCATGACCGGGTACTCCTTGTGACAGGTGCTTCAGTGATGTCGGATTGCGGCTCATCGGCGAATGGCAGCAGGCGCGCTTCGGCGAACTCCGGGCTGCGCTTGGCGCTGAACACCCACAGGGTCAGGCCGACGAAGGCCACGAACACCACGACCGTGCCGAGGCCGCGGATCATTCCAGTACTCATTTCAATGACCATGGCTCACCTCTTGCTCTTGATCGCAGTGCCGAGCACTTGCAGGTAGGCGACCAGTGCGTCCATTTCGCTCTTGCCCTTGAGCGACGCGACGGCCCCACTGATGTCTTCGTCGGTGTACGGCACGCCGAGGGTGCGCAGGGTCTTGAGCTTGGTTTCGGTGTGGCTGCTGTCCAGCGCATTGGCCACCAGCCACGGGTAGGCGGGCATCTTCGATTCCGGTACGACGTTGCGCGGGTTGTACAAGTGCGCGCGGTGCCAGTCATCCGAGTAACGCGCGCCAACCCTTGCCAGGTCCGGCCCGGTGCGTTTCGAACCCCAGAGGAACGGGTGGTCCCAGACGCTCTCACCGGCCACCGAGTAGTGGCCGTAGCGCTCGGTCTCGGCGCGAAACGGGCGGATCATCTGCGAGTGGCAGCCGACGCAGCCTTCGCGGATGTAGATGTCGCGACCTTCCAGTTGCAGCGCGGTGTAGGGCTTCATGCCTTCCACCGGTTTATTGGTCACGTCCTGGAAGAACAGCGGGACGATCTGGGTCAGGCCGCCGATGCTCACGGCGAGCACCATCAACAGCATCAGCAGGCCGACGTTTTTCTCGATTGTTTCGTGTTTCATGGCGGACTCCTCAGGCCATCTGCGCGGCAGCGGCGACGTCGGCAGGCTGCGAGGCCCGCACGGTGCGCCAGGTGTTGTAAGCCATCAGCAACATGCCGCTGAGGAAAATCGCGCCGCCCACCAGCCGCACGACGAAGCCCGGGTGGCTGGCCACCAGGGTTTCGACGAAGGAGTAAGTCAGCGTGCCGTCCTCGTTCACTGCACGCCACATCAGGCCCTGGGCGATGCCGTTGACCCACATCGAAGCGATGTACAAAACGGTGCCGATGGTGGCGAGCCAGAAATGTGCGTTGATCAGGCCGATGCTGTGCATCTGATCGCGTCCGAAGACTTTCGGGATCATGTGGTACAGCGCGCCGATGGAAATCATCGCCACCCAGCCGAGCGCGCCGGCGTGTACGTGGCCGATGGTCCAGTCGGTGTAGTGGGAGAGGGCGTTGACGGTCTTGATCGCCATCATCGGGCCTTCGAAGGTCGACATGCCGTAGAACGCCAGCGACACCACGAGGAAGCGCAGGATCGGGTCGCTGCGCAACTTATGCCAGGCGCCCGACAACGTCATCATGCCGTTGATCATCCCGCCCCAACTCGGCGCCAGCAGCACCAGCGACATCACCATGCCCAGCGACTGCGCCCAGTCCGGCAGTGCGGTGTAGTGCAGGTGGTGCGGACCGGCCCAGATGTACAACGTGATCAGCGCCCAGAAGTGCACGATCGACAGGCGATAGGAATACACCGGGCGTTCGGCCTGTTTTGGCACGAAGTAATACATCATGCCGAGGAACCCGGCGGTGAGGAAAAAGCCCACGGCGTTGTGCCCATACCACCATTGCACCATGGCGTCGGTGGCGCCGGCATACAGCGAGTAGGACTTGGTGAAGCTGACGGGCAGTTCCATGTTGTTGACGATGTGTAGGATGGCGACGGTGATGATGAACCCGCCAAAGAACCAGTTCCCCACATAGATGTGCCTGGTCTTGCGCTTCATCACCGTGCCGAAGAACACGATGGCGTAGGCAACCCAGACGATGGTGATCAGGATGTCGATCGGCCATTCCAGCTCGGCGTATTCCTTGGAGCTGGTGTAGCCCAGCGGCAAGCTGATAGCTGCCAGGAGAATGACAAGCTGCCAGCCCCAGAAGCAGAACGCGGCGATTTTCGGCGCGAACAGCTGTGTCTGGCAGGTGCGTTGTACCGAGTAGAAAGAACTGGCGAACAAGGCACAGCCGCCAAACGCGAAGATCACCGCGTTGGTGTGCAGCGGGCGCAAGCGGCCGAAACTGGTCCACGGCAAATTGAAGTTGAGTTCGGGCCAGACCAACTGGGCGGCGAGAAAAACCCCGAGCCCCATGCCGACGATGCCCCACACCACCGTCATAATGGCGAATTGGCGGACCACCTTGTAGTTGTAGGCGGTACTGATAGAAGTGTTCATGGTTCCCCATCCACGGTTCAGCCGAAATGGGCGCAGCGCAAGGCAGCGTCCCCTTCGCCTGGAGTTATAGGCAGACTAAAAGCGAGGCAAGCATGAACAATGGGCACAAGGCCGGTATTGACGGGGATCAATGGGCGCAGTGTGTGCGGGAACACGGATGGTTGTGGGATACCGGCCCTGGCACGGCTTCGGCGACGTTGGTGTTGGCCCACGGTGCCGGTGCACCCATGGACAGCAGCTGGATGAACGACATGGCCGCACGCCTCGCGGCGCAAGGCGTCAACGTGCTGCGCTTCGAGTTTCCGTACATGGCGCAACGACGAATCGACGGCGGCAAGCGTCCACCCAACCCGGCGCCAAAACTGCTGGAATGCTGGCGCGAGGTGTATGCCGAAGTGCGACGCCATGTCACTGGGCCTTTGGCCATTGGCGGCAAGTCCATGGGCGGGCGGATGGCAAGTTTGTTGGCGGATGAGCTGGGGGCGGATGCGCTTGTGTGCCTGGGGTATCCGTTCTATGCGGTGGGGAAACCGGAGAAGCCGCGGGTTGAGCATCTGGCTTCGTTGAAAACCCGTACCTTGATTGTGCAAGGCGAGCGGGATGCATTGGGCAATCGCGAGGCGGTCGAGGCTTATGCGTTGTCACCGAGTACTGAAGTGTTCTGGCTGGTGGCGGGGGATCATGATTTGAAACCGTTGAAGGCTTCGGGGTTCACGCATGAACAGCATTTGGCGGCTGCGGCGAGCAAGGTGGCTGCGTTTCTTCAGTGATATTTGCGGTGAACATCATGGCCCCCATCGCTGACAAGCCAGCTCCCACGGGGACGGTGATCCTTTGTGGAGCTGGCTTGCCAGCGATGGGGGCCTATCAGGCGACATCATTATCAGATCGGCAATAAAAAACCCGGAAGCTTGCACTGTCCGGGTTTTTGTCATTCCAGCATCAATCAGCGGTTAAACCGCTCCACCAACGAATACTGGGTATTTGCCGTCTTGGTCAGCTCTTCACTCAACAACGCCGAGTTCTGTGCCTGTTCCGAGGTCTGGTCAGCCAGGTGCGAGATGTTGCTGATGTTGCGGCTGATTTCTTCGGCCACAGCGCTTTGCTCTTCGGTGGCGGCGGCGATCTGGGTGGTCATGTCGGTGATGTTGGCCACCGCTTCGCTGATCCCCACCAGCGCCTGATCCGCTTCCAGTACTCGCGCCACACCTTCTTCGGCCTGACGGTGCCCGGCTTCCATGGTTTGTACGGCCGTGCCTGCGGTTTGCTGCAGCTTGGCGATCAGGGCGTGAATCTGCCCGGTGGATTCGCTGGTGCGTTGCGCCAGTTGACGGACTTCGTCGGCCACTACCGCAAAACCACGCCCCATTTCACCGGCACGGGCCGCTTCGATGGCGGCGTTGAGCGCCAGCAGATTGGTCTGGTCGGCGATGCCCTTGATCACGTCGACCACACCACCGATTTCGTCGCTGTCCTTGGCCAGTTGAGTCACGGTCAGGCCGGTTTCCCCAACCACTACCGACAGTCGCTGAATCGCTTCGCGAGTTTCCCCGGCGATGTCGCGACCGCGACCGGTCAGGCGATTGGCTTCCTGGGTGGCATCGGCAGTGCGCTGCACGTGGCTGGCGACTTCCTGCGTGGTGGCGGCCATTTGATTGACGGCGGTCGCCACTTGCTCGGTTTCGACGCGCTGACGTTCCAGGCCGGTAGAGCTGTTGTGCGCCAGTGCATCGGACTGCCTGGCTTGTTCGGTCAGGTGTTCGGCCGTGTCCTGCAAACGGGTCAGACAGGTTTTCAGGCGGGCTTCCTGACTGAGGATCGACATTTCCAGACGCGCCTGGGCGCCGCGGCTGTCGGTGTACATCTGCGCGATCAACGGGTCGGATGTGGTCTGCTCGGCCAGGCGCAGCAGGCGCTTGATGCCACGCTGTTGCCAGCTCAGGCCCATCAGGCCCAGCGGTACCGAGAGGGCGGCGGCGAGGGCGAAACCCCACTGCGAAGTCAGGGTGGCGCCGATCATGAAGCTCAACTGGCTGACCAGAATGAACGGCAGCCAGTCTTGAAGAACCGGCAACCATTTATCCGAGGAAGGGATGGCCGACTTGCCCTGGTTGATGCGTTGGTAAAGCGCTTCGGCGCGGTGGATCTGTTCGGCGGTGGGCTTGACCCGCACCGACTCGTAACCGATCACCTGATTGCCTTCGAAGATCGGTGTCACGTAGGCGTTAACCCAATAGTGATCACCGCTCTTGCAGCGATTCTTGACAATACCCATCCATGGCAAGCCTTGTTTCAGTGTGCCCCACATATGCGCGAACACCGCGGCCGGAACGTCGGGGTGACGCACCAGGTTGTGCGGCGCACGGATCAGTTCTTCACGAGAAAACCCGCTGATCTCGACGAAGTCGTCGTTGCAGTAGGTGATCATGCCCTTGGCGTCGGTGGTGGAAATCAACCGTTGCTGGGCCGGGAAGGTCCGTTCGCGTTGTGTAATTGGCTGGTTGTTACGCATGGCTTTTTAATCCGCAAGGCTATCAAGTGCTGTATCGGCACCCTTGGCCAATGGTTGAGATTATTTTTCGATAATCAGAGGCGCGTCGCAAAAATGCCCCTTGCGTCAGCCGGCGAGCATCGGATAGGTGAACAGGCCGAAGTGCAGCAGGTTCAAGAGCAAATGCGTGGCGATGGCGGCGGCCAGTCCGCCAAAGCGGTAGGCCAGGCCGTAGCCTAAACCTGCCAGGCTCGCCAGCAGCATCCATTGCCAGCCCGCTCCTGCGTGCGCCAGTCCGAACAACAGCGAAGCCAGCAGCAGCGCGAGGTTTTCGCCGTACGCCAAGTGTTTGAAGTGTCGGCTCAGGCCGCCCTGGATATAGCCGCGAAACAGCGCTTCCTCGACCAGCGTCACCAGCAGCAGATTGTTGAGCAGCCATAGCCAGCCCGCGTCCGGCCATTTCGGCGCCCAAGCGATGACGTTCAGCAGCAGCGCGCCACCCAGTGCAAGCACGGCGCTCAGGGCCAGCGCGACGGGCGTGGCATACAGGAACAACCGCAGTGACCGCCGGCCGACAATCCACGGGCAGACCAGCAATAACCAGAAACCGATCAGGGGTTTATCCAGATTCAGGTACATGGAAAACCGCACGGCATCGTCCGTGAAGCGCTGTGGTTCGATCACCCGACCGTTATGGAAGCCAGGCAGCCAGTGCAGCGCCAGTGCCAGCGCGAGGAAGATGAACAGGCCATGGCCGAGATAGCGGCCGAACTGCAGTTTTGATTGACGGACCGCGAAACCGGCGATCAGCAACAAGCCGACGGAAATCCCCGCAAACCAGCCGAGTCGGCCATAGGCCAGGGCCATGCCGTAGCCGAGGGAGAGCAGCGCCAGAAGTGTCCATGGCAGAGCGAGCATTGAGAATCCTTGTGTCTGGGCCTGCACCAGCCCCCGGTGGGAGCGAGCCTGCTCGCGATCGCGGGGTGTCATTGAGCATCATTTGTGAATGTTACACCGCTATCGCGAGCAGGCTCGCTTTCACAGTCTTTTTCGTGAGCACAAAAAAACACCGCCCGAAGGCGGTGTCTTTGTCAGCGCACAACTACGACGCGATCAACTGTCGCAACACGTAATGCAGGATCCCTCCCGACTTGAAGTATTCCACTTCATTGAGCGTATCGATCCGGCACAAGACTTCGATTCTTTCGTGGGTGCCGTTCTCCCGGGTGATGACCAGGGTCAGGTTCATCCGCGGGGTCAGTTCGACACCGGTCAGACCGAGGATATCCAGGGTTTCTGTGCCCCGCAGTTTCAAGCTTTTACGATTTTGATCAAGTTTGAACTGCAGCGGCAGCACGCCCATGCCCACCAGGTTGGAGCGGTGAATCCGTTCAAAACTTTCGGCGATGACCGCTTTGACCCCCAGCAGATTGGTGCCCTTGGCCGCCCAGTCACGGCTTGATCCCGTGCCGTATTCTTGCCCGGCGATCACCACCAGTGGCGTGCCCGCCGCCTGGTAACGCATGGCCGCGTCGTAGATCGCCAGCTTCTCACCGGTAGGGATGTAGAGCGTATTGCCACCTTCTTCGCCACCGAGCATTTCATTGCGAATGCGGATGTTGGCGAAGGTGCCGCGCATCATCACCTCATGGTTGCCGCGGCGCGAGCCGTAGGAGTTGAAGTCCCGCGGTTCCACGCCTTTCTCGCACAGGTAGCGGCCCGCCGGGCTGTCGGCCTTGATGTTGCCGGCCGGGGAGATGTGGTCGGTGGTTACCGAATCGCCGAGCAAGGCGAGGATGCGCGCACCTGCGACATCTTTCACCACCGGCGGCGGTCCGCCAATGTCGTCGAAGAACGGCGGATGCTGGATATAGGTCGAATCGTCCTGCCAGACATAGGTCGCCGCCTGCGGCACTTCGATGGCTTGCCACTGTTCATCGCCGGCGAACACTTCGGCGTATTCCTTGTGGAACATGGCGGTGTTGACTTGCTCCACCGCAGCAGCGATTTCCTGGGTGCTCGGCCAGATGTCTTTCAGGTAAACCAGATTGCCGTTCTGATCCTCGCCCAACGGCTCGCGGCTGAGGTCGATGCGCACGGTGCCGGCCAGCGCATAGGCGACCACCAGTGGCGGCGAGGCCAGCCAGTTGGTTTTCACCAGCGGATGGACCCGGCCTTCGAAGTTGCGGTTGCCCGACAACACCGAGGCCACGGTCAGGTCGGCTTTCTGGATGGCTTTTTCGATCGGTTCCGGCAACGGCCCGGAGTTACCGATGCACGTGGTGCAGCCATATCCGACCAGGGCAAAACCCAGTTCATCCAGATACTTCGTCAGGCCGGCAGCCTTGTAGTAGTCGGTGACCACTTTTGAGCCTGGGGCCAGTGAGCTTTTCACCCACGGCTTGCGGCGCAGGCCTTTTTCCACGGCTTTCTTCGCTACCAGACCGGCGGCCATCATCACGCTCGGGTTTGAGGTGTTGGTGCAGGAGGTAATCGCCGCAATTACCACCGCGCCGTTTTTCAGGCGTACGGTTTGTCCTTCAAAGTCGTAATCCACTTCACCGGCCAGATCGGCGTTGCCCACCGCCACACCACCGCCGCCTTCGCTTTCCAGGCGGCCTTCTTCCTTGCTGGTGGGTTTGAGTTGCAAACCGAGGAAGTCGCTGAAGGCTTGCGCAACATTCGGCAGCGAAACCCGGTCTTGCGGACGCTTGGGGCCGGCGAGGCTGGCTTCGACGCTGGCCATGTCCAGCGCCAGACTGTCGGTGAACACCGGTTCCTTGCCCGGCAGGCGCCACAGGCCCTGCGCCTTGCTGTAGGCCTCGACCAGTTTCACGGTTTCAATCGGGCGGCCGGACAGGCGCAGATAATCCAGCGTCACGTCGTCCACCGGGAAGAAACCGCAGGTGGCGCCATATTCCGGGGCCATGTTGGCGATGGTTGCGCGATCCGCCAGCGGCAGGTCGGCGAGGCCATCGCCGTAGAACTCGACGAATTTCCCCACCACGCCTTTCTTGCGCAGCATCTGGGTGACGGTCAGCACCAGGTCGGTGGCGGTAATGCCTTCCTTGAGCTTGCCGGTGAGTTTGAAGCCGATCACTTCCGGGATCAGCATCGACACCGGTTGCCCCAGCATCGCCGCTTCCGCTTCGATGCCGCCAACGCCCCAGCCGAGCACGCCGAGGCCGTTGATCATCGTGGTGTGGGAATCGGTGCCGACCAGCGTATCCGGGAAGGCGTAAGTGCGGCCGTCCTCGTCTTTGGTCCACACTGTGCGGCCCAAGTACTCCAGATTCACCTGGTGGCAGATCCCGGTACCCGGCGGCACCACGCTGAAGTTGTCGAAGGCACTCTGGCCCCAGCGCAGGAACGCATAGCGTTCGCCGTTGCGTTGCATTTCAATATCGACGTTCTGTTCGAACGCGCTGCTGGTGGCGTATTTGTCGACCATCACCGAATGGTCGATGACCAGGTCGACGGGGGAGAGCGGGTTGATCCGCTGCGGATCGCCACCGGCCTTGGCCATCGCCGCACGCATGGCGGCCAGATCGACCACCGCAGGCACGCCGGTGAAGTCTTGCATCAGCACCCGCGCCGGGCGGTACTGGATCTCGCGATCGGAGCGGCGCTCCTTGAGCCAGGCGGCAATCGCCTTGAGGTCGGCACCGGTGACGGTTTTTTCATCTTCCCAGCGCAGCAGGTTTTCCAGCAGCACTTTCAACGACATCGGCAGCTGGTCCAGGTTACCCAGGCTCCTGGCGGCATCCGGCAGGCTGAAATAGTGGTAGGTCTTGTCGTCGACTTGCAGGGTTTTCAGTGTCTTCAGACTATCGAGGGACGGCATTACGATCACTCCTTTGAGTCCGCACGGCTACGGACTGAGGGGACGGGCAGAGCATTAAACCTAGCCCTGTTTTAAGTAGCTGGCTAATAACTGGACTCTATGGACAGACCCCAGGTTCCGATCTCGGCTATCATGCGCCGGTTTTCGTGACAGGCTTTGCTCCAGAGCAAGCCTGGGCATCGCGCAGTGGTTGAATGTCTCGCCATCTGCCCAGGAGTAAGAATGAACACCCTATTCATGCATTGCCGGCCGGGCTTCGAAGGCGAAGTCTGTTCCGAGATTTCCGACCTTGCCGCACAACTGAACGTGGCCGGTTATGCCAAGGCCAAGGCCGCCAGTGCCTGCGCCGAATTTGTCTGCACCGAAGAAGATGGCGCCGAACGCCTGATGCGCGGTCAGCGTTTCGAACGGCTGATCTTCCCGCGCCAATGGGCACGGGGCATTTTCATAGATCTGCCGGAAACCGACCGCATCAGTGTGATCCTCGCGCACATGGCGGATTTCCCCGTGTGCGGCAGCCTGTGGCTGGAAATGGTCGACACCAACGATGGCAAGGAGCTGTCGAACTTCTGCAAAAAGTTCGAAGTGCACCTGCGCAAGGCATTGATATCCGCCGGCAAGCTGGTGGACGACGCCAGCAAACCGCGCCTGCTGCTGACCTTCAAGAGCGGTCGTGAAGTGTTCGTCGGTCTGGCGGAGTCGAACAACTCGGCGATGTGGCCGATGGGCATTCCGCGGTTGAAATTCCCCCGCGAAGCGCCGAGCCGTTCGACCTTGAAGCTGGAAGAGGCCTGGCACCATTTCATCCCGCGTGAGCAGTGGGACGAGCGCTTGCACAGTGATATGACCGGCGTCGACCTCGGCGCCGCGCCTGGGGGCTGGACCTGGCAACTGGTCAACCGCGGCATGCTGGTGACCGCCATCGACAACGGTCCGATGGCCGAAAGCCTCATGGACACAGGCCTGGTGCAGCACTTGATGGCCGACGGTTTTACCTTCAAACCCAAGCAACCGGTGGACTGGATGGTCTGCGACATCGTCGAGAAACCGGCGCGCAACGCCGCGATGCTCGAAGAGTGGATTGGCGAAGGGCATTGCCGTGAAGCGGTGGTCAACCTCAAGCTGCCGATGAAACAGCGCTATGCCGAAGTGAAGCGCCTGCTGGAACGCATTGCCGATGGCTTCAAGGCCCGGGGCATCAAGGTCGAGATCGGCTGCAAGCAGCTGTACCACGACCGGGAAGAAGTGACTTGCCATTTGCGCCGGATCGACGTGAAGAAGCCCAAGTCCCGCTGATATCCCTCTATGGCTTTTGTGGCGAGGGAGCTTGCTCCCGCTGGGCTGCGAAGCGGCCCTGAACTCAGCAACCTCGCAAGATCAGGTACACCTCACCCACAGGTTTGACGACGGCTTCGCCGCCAAGCGGGAGCAAGCTCCCTCGCCACAAACCCGGCAATGCGCGACAATGCCGGCAAGTTTCAGGAGTTGATCATGAGTGAAATACTTGATGCGCCGGTAGACGGCACCCTCGACGCCACCGGCCTCAACTGCCCGGAGCCGGTCATGATGCTGCACCAGCACATCCGTGACCTGGCGCCCGGCGGCCTGCTCAAGGTGATCGCCACCGATCCGTCGACCCGTCGTGATATCCCCAAGTTCTGCGTGTTTCTCGACCACGAACTGGTGGGACAGCATGAAGACGCGGGCACTTATCTGTACTGGATCCGCAAGAAATCTACGTAAACCGCGTAGGAGCCGGCTTGCTGGCGATCGCAGTAGTTCAGCCGGTATTAACCTGACTGACACACCGCCATCGCCAGCAAGCCGGCTCCTACAGGGTGCGGTGATTAGCGAAGGCTGAGCCGGATTCGTTTGCGCGCACTGCGGGTCAGGCGGATCGACAGCATCAGCGCCGCACAGCTCAAGCCGGCGATCAAGCCTTCCCAGAGCCCGCTCGGGCCGCTGGCCGGGCCGAGCCAATCAGTCAGCCCCAGCACGTAACCGACCGGCAAGCCGATTCCCCAGTAAGCGAAGAGCGTCAGGATCATCGTCACCCGCGTGTCCTGGTAGCCCCGCAGCGCTCCGGCGCAGATCACCTGGATGGCATCCGAGAACTGATACAACGCGGCGTAGACGATCAACATCGACGCAATCTGGATCACCGCCTTGTCCGGCGTGTAGATCGAAGCGATCGGTTCGCGCAGGCACAGGATGAGCGTCGCCGAAAACGCGGCAAACACCAGCGCGGCACCGAGCCCGACCTTCGCGGCGAACCGCGCCTGCCAGGGATTGCCGGCGCCCAGTGCCTGGCCGACCCGCACCGTGACTGCCATGCCCAGCGAGTAAGGAATCATGAACAGCAGCGAGCTGATGTTCAGGGCGATTTGATGGCCGGCGACCACGGTGGAGCCGAGGCTGCCGATCAGCAGGGCAATGACCGCAAAGATGCTGGACTCGGCAAAGACCGCGATACCGATCGGCAGGCCAATGCTGACCAAGCGCTTGATCACGACCCCTTGCGGGCGGTCGAAACGCACCAGCACACGGGTGCGCGCATAAAACGGCGCCCAGAAGGTCCAGCCGGCCATGCTTAACGCCATAAACCACATCACAATGCCGCTGGCCCAGCCGCAACCGACGCCACCCAGGGCCGGAGCGCCGAAGTGGCCATAGATCAGCGCATAGTTCAGCGGGATGTTCAGCAACAGGCCGCACAGGCCAATGACCATGCTCGGACGCGTCCGACCCATGCCATCGCTGTAGCAGCGCAGCACATAATAGAAGGCCATGCCCGGCAAGCCGAAAGCGATGCCGTGCAGGTAACCCATGCTCGGCTCGATCAATTGCGCATCGACTTTCATCCAGTGCAGGATCGGCTCGGCGGCAAGCAGCAGGCCACTGCCGATCAACCCGACACACAGTGCCAGCCATAACGCCTGGCGTACCAGCGGACCAATCTCGTCAAACTGCCCGGCGCCAAAGCGTTGCGCGACTTTGGGCGTGGTGGCCAGCAGAACGCCGGACATCAGCAGGTAGACCGGAATCCAGATCGAGTTGCCCAGCGCCACCGAGGCGAGGTCCCGCGCGCTGACGCGGCCGGCCATCACCGCATCGACAAAGCCCATGGCCGTGGTGGCCAACTGCGCGACCATGATAGGCAAAGCCAGGCTGAGCAGGCCTTTGAGCTCGATGCGGACGGGCGTGGTCCGCGCAGGCGCTGCGGCGACGGTATTTTCAGTTACAGGATTCAATAGCAAAGCGTCCAAAAGGTTTTGTTGCACAGGCGCGCATTCTACGCGTTGACGCAGCGGTCAGGAAAAGACCCGTGTTAGCGATTTGTAATCGACCCTCTGGCGCGTGCTAGGCGTTATGCGCCATCTGCGCCTACACTGCCGATCCGCCTAAGGAGCCTGCCATGCTGATTGTTGCCGACGAAAATATCCCCCTGCTCGATGCGTTCTTCGAAAGTTTCGGAGAAATCCGCCGGGTGCCGGGCCGATCCATCGACCGCGCCACCGTCGAACAGGCCGACGTATTGCTGGTGCGCTCGGTGACCAACGTCAACCGCGCGCTGCTCGAAGGCAGCAAGGTGCGCTTCGTTGGCACCTGCACCATCGGCACCGATCACCTGGATCTGGATTACTTTCAACAGGCTGGCATCACGTGGTCGAGTGCGCCGGGTTGCAATGCCCGTGGCGTAGTCGACTATGTGCTCGGCAGCCTGTTGACCCTGGCCGAAATCGAAGGCGTCGACCTGACGCAGCGCACATATGGCGTGGTCGGTGCCGGTGAAGTGGGCGGGCGGCTGGTCAACGTCCTGCAGGGGCTTGGCTGGAAAGTGCTGGTCTGCGACCCGCCCCGGCAAGCCGCTGAAACCGGCGATTACGTCAGCCTTGAAGACATCATTGAGCAGTGCGACGTGATCAGCCTGCACACGCCGCTGACCAAACAAGGCCCGCAATCGACCTGGCATCTGTTTGATCAAAAACGCTTGAACCAGCTCAAACCCGGTGCCTGGCTGATCAATGCCAGCCGTGGCCCGGTGGTCAACAACGCTGCATTGCGCGATGTGTTGCTGGAGCGTGAAGACCTGCAAGCCGTGCTTGATGTCTGGGAAGGCGAGCCGGAAGTCGACGTAGCGCTGGCCGAACTCTGCGTGCTGGCAACGCCGCACATTGCCGGCTACAGCCTCGATGGCAAACAACGCGGTACCGCGCAGATCTACCAGGCGTATTGCGATTTCCTCGGGCAACCGGCCACGGTCAGCTTGAGTGATTTGCTGCCGGCACCCTGGTTGTCGCAAGTGACCTTGAGCGCGCAAAGCGATCCGGCCTGGGCGCTGGCGATGGTGTGCCGAGGCGTGTACGACCCGCGCCGCGACGACGCGGACTTCCGCCGCAGTCTTGTAGGCAGTGTGAGCGAGCAGCGTGCGGCGTTTGATGTGCTGCGCAAGAATTACCCATCGCGGCGTGAGATCGATGGCTTGCAAGTGCGGATCGACGGTGATGCGCCGGCGTTGCAACAGATCGTGGCAGCGTTGGGCGCAACACCTGTCTAAAGACCAACCCTTCGGCATCTCCCACACAAAGCATGTTCATGCAGGCATAAAAAACCCGGCCTACAAGGGCCGGGTCAAGAAGACGGTGGCTATATCACTCTTGTTCGACAGGCTTGACCAATCGCTTCTCCAGTTCGCTGCAAGCTTTCTGGATCATGTCTTCAGTGATCGGTACTTCGCGGCCCTGTTCATCGATAATCGAGCAACCCAGAGACTGGTCTGGCTGTGTGCGGATCACTTGAATCTTGTCGTCGCTGCTGTTTTGCAAGGACATGGCCTGTCTCCTCATCAGGTTGTGTACCCACTATAAAACCGCCAGGTGACCAGGCTATGACAACTCCCTGCGATCACTTCAAAACGGCAATACCAGTCCACCAGAAATACTTCGGCGTTACCACCCGGACGTTAGACCGATAGCGTCTAGCGCCTAGTCTTGGTGGACATAATTAACCTGACTCATTGTGATTTACCAAGTTCCACCCCATTGATCGGTGTAGGTTGCCCTTATCAATTGTTCCGTCCTGGATGATGCCAATGCTCACTGTTCGACACCGCCGTGCCATTCGTCTGGCCAGTCGTTTCATTGCACCTTATCGCTGGCATGCGTTGGGTGCTTTGCTGGCGTTAATTGTCACGGCGGGCATCACCTTGTCCATGGGGCAGGGCATTCGCATGCTGGTGGATCAGGGTTTCATGACCCAGTCGCCGCATCTGCTCAACCAGTCCATCGGCGTTTTCATGTTGCTGGTGCTGGGGCTGGCGCTCGGCACCTTCGCCCGCTTTTATCTGGTGTCGTGGATTGGCGAGCGCTGCGTCGCCGACATTCGCCGGCAGGTGTTCAACCACCTGATCTATCTGCATCCCGGGTTTTACGAAAACAACCGCAGCTCGGAAATCCAGTCGCGGCTGACCGCCGATACCACGCTGCTGCAATCGGTGATCGGTTCTTCGCTGTCGCTGTTTTTACGCAATCTGTTGATGGTGATCGGCGGGATCATCCTGCTGTTCATCACCAATCCCAAGCTCACCAGCATCGTCGTGGTCGCCTTGCCATTGGTCATTGCGCCGATCCTGATTTTTGGCCGTCGGGTGCGCAGCCTGTCGCGCTTGAGTCAGGACCGGATCGCCGATATCGGCAGTTATGTCTCCGAGACCCTCGGCCAGATCAAAACCGTGCAGGCCTACAACCACCAGTCCCAGGACGAACAGCGGTTTGCCGGCACCGTGGAAGAAGCATTCGACACCGCGCGTAAACGCATCTTTCAGCGGGCCTGGCTGATTACGTTGGTGATCGTGTTGGTGCTGGGTGCGGTAGGGGTCATGCTCTGGGTCGGTGGCATGGACGTGATTGCCGGGCGCATTTCTGCGGGTGAGCTGGCGGCATTCGTTTTTTACAGCCTGATCGTTGGCAGCGCGTTCGGCACCTTGAGCGAAGTGATCGGCGAATTGCAGCGCGCGGCCGGTGCAGCGGAACGGATCGCCGAGTTGCTGCGCTCGGAAAACATCATCCGGCCACCGACCACCCATCAGGTGGCGTTGCCCGAGCGGGTCAAGGGCGAACTGGTGCTTGAGAATGTGCGCTTTTCCTACCCGTCACGTCCCGAAAGCTATGCCGTCGATGGCTTGAGCCTGAGCATACGGCCTGGAGAAACCCTGGCCTTGGTCGGGCCTTCCGGGGCGGGCAAGTCGACGGTGTATGACCTGCTACTGCGCTTTTACGATCCCGCCGAGGGGCGCATCCTGCTCGACGGCACGGCGTTGACCCAGCTCGATCCATTGGACCTGCGTCGTTGCTTCGCACTGGTCTCGCAGACCCCGGCGCTGTTTTTCGGCAGCATCGAAGAGAACATCCGCTACGGCAACCCGACGGCAACGCTTGCTGAAGTGCAGGAAGCGGCAAAAATCGCCTACGCCCACGACTTTATCGAAGCCATGCCCAATGGTTACCAGACGCATCTGGGCGATGGCGGCCTCGGTTTGTCCGGCGGCCAGCGCCAGCGCCTGGCCATCGCAAGGGCGTTGCTGGTGGATGCGCCGATCCTGTTGCTCGACGAAGCCACCAGCGCCCTCGATGCACAAAGCGAACACTTGATTCAGCAAGCGCTGCCCAGCCTGATGAAAAACCGCACCACCCTGGTCATCGCCCATCGCCTGGCCACCGTGAAAAACGCTGACCGCATCGCGGTGATGGACCAAGGCAAACTGGTGGCGGTTGGCACGCATCAAGAACTCATCGCCAGCAATGCGCTGTATGCGCGGCTGGCGGCTTTGCAGTTCAGTGATGGCAACGCTGAGCTCAATCTTCACCTGTAGGTGCTGCGCCAGGCTGCGATGGTTTGATCTCGCTTCAACAAAAATGCCCGCATCAATCGATGCGGGCATTTTGGTGTCTTGCAGACAAGTGCAGATCAAAAGATCGCAGTCTTCGGCAGCTCCTGAAGGGGCATCACTGGTCGTCGAAGTACCGTTCGTGCCAGTCCACGATTGGCTGCGGTGAGTTGAGTTTCTGGCCGTAGATCACCGAGTACGACAACACGTTTTGCACGTACTGGCGGGTTTCGTCGAACGGGATGCTTTCCACCCACACGTCGAAGCTCAGGTGGTCGGCACCGCGCAGCCACTGACGCACGCGGCCTGGGCCGGCGTTGTAGGCGGCGGAGGCGAGGACGCGGTTGCCGTTGAACTGGCTGTGCACCTGGCTCAGGTAGGCGGCGCCGAGCTGGATGTTCTTGTCCGGGTCGAACAGTTGCTTCGGCGAAGCGTACGGGATGCTGAATTTGCGCGCGGTTTCCTTGGCCGTGGCGGGCATCAACTGCATCAGGCCCGAGGCGCCGACTCCGGAACGGGCGTCGTCCATGAAGGCGCTTTCCTGACGGGTAATGGCGAATACCCAGCTCGAATGCAGGCCACGATTCTTGGCTTCACGCACCAGTGCGTTGCGGTGAGCCATCGGGAATCGAATGTCCAGGTCATCCCAGTACTGCGCCTGGCTGATCGTGCGGATCGCCGGGAAATACCATTTCAGGTCGTAGGCCAGTTTCGCCTGGGCAACCATTTCATCGCGGCTGAAGTGGCGACTGACGTGGTACCACTCGCGGCGCCCGTCGACGATTTGCCCGCGGGCGTGGAACTCCAGGGCGCGACGTATGCCTGGGGTGTTGCGCACTTTATTGATCAAGGCCTGGCTCATCACCAGTGGTTTGTTGTTCAGCGAATAGGGTGATTGCGACCGATCCGCAGCGAGGAATCCGTAGAAGTCACGTTCGCGGGCGAGGTTCCTGTAGAGGGTTTGCGGTTCCTGACTCTGCGGTTGTGCCAGCTCCAGGCTGCGGGCCTGCCAGTAGCGCCAGCGGTTGGTGCTCGCCAGGTCTTGCGGCAGGCGTCGGGTCAGCTGATAGGCGTCGTCCCAACGAGCCAGGCGCAGCAACAGGCGCATACGCCATTCGGACACGGTGTTGTCGCGCAGCTCCGGGTCGTATCTGGTCATCATCTCCAGTGCGCGACTGTCGAAACGTTTGGCGAGCGTCAATCCGATTTCTCTGGCGATTGCGACTTTTTCATCCCGGGAGAAGTGCATGCTGCTGGCATAGCCGTCCAACAGGTTCATGGCCCTGTCGGGGTCCTGGCGGGCGAGGCGGCGCAGGCCGAGACTGACCACGTCGGACATCGGCTCGTCGGCCGGGGTGAAGCGCGATGGTTGGTTCAACAGTTCCGGGTTCTGCGCCACATCCACCAGCAAGCGGCCACGAGGGGCGAGGGTGGTCAGGCCATTGACCAGGCTGTTGGCCAGTGGGTAGTTGCGCGCCTGGGCGGCGAGCTTGGTGCGCTCCCAACGTTTTTGTTCGGTCAACTGGCCATCGGCGGCCCACATGCCGAATAGCGCGTCACATGCCGCCGGTTGCGATTTGCCCGTCAGCCAGAGCTTGTTGGCGTTGGCGTAGCCTTCGGATTTGAGGTTGTGGCTGATCTGGTACTGCGCGTTCAGGCAGTCCAGTTCAGTGAAGTTAAGCTTGGGGTCGTAGTACTTGACGAAGGTCGCCCAGTCGCCGCGATCGGCCAGCCAGCGCAACCAGCGCAGTTTCATCCAGTTGGCTTGCGGCAGGTCGCCGTGCTCGGCGAGAAATTTTTCGATCTCGGCGTTGCTCGCGGTTTTCAGGCGCGCGGTCAGCTCGTCGTAGGCCAGGTAGGGTTCCAGCGGATAATCGGCCAAGGCCTGGCTGTATCGGAAATAGGGGCCGGTGTCGCCCTTGGCCAGGGCACGCTTGGCGACATCGTAATACTGGCGTTGGGTGGACAGGTCTACCGCCTGGGCGGATTGAACGGCAGCGGCAGACAGTAAAAAGCACGACAAAAAATTGAAAAGGCGACTGCGCATGAGACGTCCGGACAGAAAAACCATGACAAGTGCTGGCGATGCCGACACTGAATTATCTGTAGCTTAGCCTTTTGCCAGCAACGGGTGAAAGCTTTGCGGACCTGTCTGCATCAGTTCGCAACATTTGTTGTGCAGAGTGCTTCGACAGTGAAATTGCCGGCCTTCTGAAGCCTCGATTCAGGTAGAATGCGCGCCCGGTTTTTGGAGAAGCTCATGACCCTGCTCAAATTCAGCGATGTGTCCCTTGCTTTCGGCGCTATGCCGTTGTTGGACAAGGTGTCCTGGCAGATCGCCCGTGGAGAGCGGGTGTGCATCATCGGCCGCAACGGCACTGGCAAGTCCAGCATGATGAAGCTCGTCAAGGGCGACCAGAAGCCCGATGACGGCTCGGTTTGGCGCGCACCCGGCCTCAAGATTGGTGAATTGCCGCAAGAATTGCCGGTAGCCGACGAGCGGACCGTGTTCGACGTGGTGGCTGAGGGCCTTGACGGTGTCGGTGCCTTGCTCGCCGAGTATCACCACCTGAGCCAGAACATCGTCACCGACGCTGACCTGGACAAGCTGATGCACGTCCAGCACGACCTCGAAGCCCGTGATGGCTGGCGTTTGCAGACGCTGGTCGACAGCACCCTGAGTCGCCTGCAATTGCCAGCAGACAAGACGCTGGCCGAGTTGTCCGGTGGCTGGCGTCGCCGCGTTTTGCTGGCCCAGGCCCTGGTTTCCGAGCCGGACCTGTTGCTGCTCGACGAGCCGACCAACCACCTGGACATCGGTGCGATCGCCTGGCTCGAAGAAGCGCTGAAGGATTTCCAGGGCGCCGTGCTGTTCATCACGCACGACCGTTCCTTCCTGCAAAACCTTGCCACCCGCATCCTCGAACTGGATCGCGGCGGCCTGATCGACTGGAACGGCGACTACGCCAGTTTCCTCGTGCATAAAGAAGCCGAACTGGCTGCCGAAGCCACTGCCAACGCGCTGTTCGACAAGCGCCTGGCCCAGGAAGAAGTCTGGATTCGCCAGGGCATCAAGGCTCGTCGTACCCGTAACGAAGGCCGCGTGCGTGCCTTGAAAGCCTTGCGCGTCGAGCGTAGCGAACGACGCGAGCGCACCGGCAAGGCCAACATCCAGCTGGAAACTGCCGATAAATCCGGCAAGCAGGTGATGGTGCTCGAGAACGTGAGCTTTGCTCACCCGGGCGGGCCGTTCCTGATCAAGGATTTCTCCATGGTGCTGCAGCGCGGCGACCGCATCGGTCTGCTCGGCGCCAACGGCACCGGCAAGACCACGCTGCTCAAGCTGATGCTCAGCGGTCTGCAACCGACCAGCGGCAAAGTGGAAGAGGGCACGAAGATCGACGTCGCCTACTTCGACCAGTTGCGTCATCAGCTGGATCTGGAAAAGACCGTGATCGATAACGTCGCGGAAGGTCGCGACTTCATCGATATCGACGGCCAGAGTCGCCACGTGCTGAGCTACCTCGGCGACTTCCTGTTCAGCCCGCAGCGTGCCCGCACGCCGGTCAAGGCGCTGTCCGGTGGTGAGCGTGCCCGTCTGTTGCTGGCCAAACTGTTCAGCAAGCCGGCGAACCTGCTGGTCCTCGACGAACCGACCAACGACCTCGACGTCGAAACCCTCGAACTGCTGGAAGAGGTCTTGCTGACCTTCAACGGCACCGTACTGATGGTCAGCCACGACCGGGCATTTCTCGACAACGTGGTAACCAGTACCCTGGTCTTCGAAGGCGAAGGCAAGGTTCGCGAATACGTCGGTGGTTATCAGGACTGGCTCCGTCAGGGTGGCTCGCCGCGTCTGTTGGGCGTGACCGAAAGCAAATCCGGCAAGGCCGACCTGAACTCCGCGGTGGTCAAGGCTGAGCCTGCGCCAGTCGCGGCAGCGGTCGAAGCGCCAGCGAAGAAAAAGCTCAGCTACAAGTTGCAGCGCGAGCTGGAAGCGTTGCCGGGCCAGATCGAAGCCATGGAGCAGCAGATCGCCGCTGTGGAAGCACAGATGGCGGATGCGGGTTTCTACCTGCGCCCTGCGACTGAAACCGCAGGCGTGATTGCTCAGCTGTCGCAGTTGCAGGCTGAGCTCGACGTGATGGTCGAGCGCTGGGCTGAACTGGATGCTTGATTGATCCTGTAATAATAAAGCCCGGCTTCACAAGCGTGATCGCCGGGCTTTTCGTATGAAATGCAATCTCCCTGTAGGAGCTGGCTTGCCAGCGATGGCATCACAACGGTGCATCAGGCAGTCCGTGTTGCCCCGCATCGCCAGCAAGCCGGCTCCTACAGAAGGCGGGCTTCAGCTTTTGCTTTGCAGGCGCACTGCCAGCACATCGCAAGGTGCGCCGTGCAGTACGTCATTGGCAGTGGAACCCAGCAGTAGTGCCAGACCATGTCGGCCATGGCTGCCCACCACGATCATGTCGCACCCTTGCTCCTTGGCCAGGTGGTGAATTTCCTGGCGTGGCTGGCCGTAGGTCAGGTGGCTGTATTCCTTGGAGAGCTCCGGGTATTTCACGATCAGCCGGTCCAGGCGCTCCTTGGCCTGGTCAAACTGCTGTTGTTGCAGTTGTGACAAGTCCATCGGCACGTCACCGCCAAAGGCCATGGCCATGGGTTCGACGATGTGCACCAGGGACAACTTCGCGCCATTGCTCGCCGACAGCTCGCGAGCGCGGTGGATTACAGGATCGCACTCTTCGGTTAGATCTACAGCGACCAGAATATGGTTGTAGGGCATGAGGTGCTCCTCCTGAGGATTGCAATATTGGTAAGTATGGCTGGTTTCAAGCGCATTGGTTTCAAAGTGACTCAATGCGCTCATTCAGAATCGGGAGTACAGATATGACGGTCTGGATAGTGGTGTCAATCCTGCTGGTGGTGCTCAGCCCTCTGGCATGGTTGCGTCCATCGCGTCATCAGAGCGGCCGGATGGCTCTGCGCATGGAGGCTCGGCGCATGGGCCTGGCCATGCAACTGGCGCCTCAGGAGTGGCCGCACTGGCTCGGTAAGGAGCCGCCAAACCCCTGCGCCCAGTACCATCGACCGCGGCGCGGCAGTCAACCGGCATGCTGGAGTTATTGGCAGAAAACCCCGGGTGTGTGGGTGAATCAGTGGCAAGAGGTCTGCGAGGATCCCGCGTTGCTGATTCATTTCGAAAAGTTGCCGGACAACGTCTACAAGGTTGAAGCCGACAAACAGATGATTACCTTGTACTGGGGCGAGAAAGGCGAAGCCGAGGTATTGCAGCACATCGACACCACCCTCAAAGCCCTCGCCTGAAAAACGGACCTTCCCCAGGTCCTTATTTTCAGGCAATAAAAAGCCCGACATCAATCATCGGGCGGGGTTGGCCAGGCAGGCCGGTAATTCGGTTTGGGCAGATACTACGCTGGGTGTTCACCTCAGCGTTCAAATTTTTTTTCTCAAGTCCCGCCAGCGTAGCTTGTTAAACAAAGGCTGCAGGGAATTAGGGCGACTTTTCTAATAATTGATTCTATGAATGGCAGCACATGCACCCGCGTGTTAGAGATCTTCGCGTTACGGAAATGACTGCAAAGTCGCGTTTCAACCCGCATTCTGGGCGATTGACAATTGTCGGAAATTCCGTGAAGGTGGCATACCCAAATCAAACGGGCGTATGAATTGAGCGTTTGTATTTCAGACCGCTCCTACAGAATCCCGACTATCGCGTTGGCGGGTGTGCCGGGTTGAGAGGCGTAGCATCGACGTTTAACGTCCCTGCCGAACCATTCACCCGGGTCCGACGTGTACTGTTCAGCTTCCATATCGTGGAGATCAGTTGATGATTTACGAAGGTAAAGCCATCACGGTTAAGGCTCTTGAAAGTGGCATCGTCGAACTGAAGTTCGACCTCAAGGGTGAGTCCGTCAACAAGTTCAACCGTCTAACCCTGAACGAACTGCGTCAGGCCGTAGACACCATCAAGGCAGATGCTTCGATCAAGGGTGTGATCGTCAGCAGTGGCAAAGACGTGTTCATCGTCGGCGCCGACATCACCGAATTTGTCGACAACTTCAAGCTGCCGGATGCAGAGCTTGTTGCAGGCAACCTCGAAGCCAACAAGATTTTCAGCGATTTCGAAGACCTCAACGTCCCGACAGTGGTTGCCATCAACGGCATCGCGTTGGGTGGTGGTCTGGAAATGTGTCTGGCGGCGGACTACCGCGTCATGTCCTCCAAGGCCAAGATCGGTCTGCCGGAAGTCAAGCTGGGTATCTACCCGGGCTTCGGCGGTACCGTACGCCTGCCGCGCCTGATCGGTGCCGACAACGCCATCGAATGGATCGCTTCCGGCAAGGAAAACCGTCCTGAGGACGCGCTGAAAGTCGGCGCCGTCGATGCCGTGGTTGCTCCTGAGAAGCTGCAAGAAGCTGCCCTTGAAGTGATCAAGCGCGCCATCTCCGGCGAGTTCGACTACAAGGCCAAGCGCCAGCCGAAGCTTGAAAAACTCAAGCTGAACGCTATCGAACAAATGATGGCTTTTGAAACCGCCAAAGGTTTCGTGGCTGGCCAGGCTGGCCCGAACTACCCGGCGCCGGTTGAGGCGATCAAGACCATCCAGAAAGCCGCGAACTTCGGTCGCGACAAGGCGCTGGAAGTCGAAGCAGCAGGTTTCGTCAAACTGGCCAAGACCTCTGCCGCACAGAGCTTGATCGGTCTGTTCCTGAACGATCAGGAACTGAAGAAAAAGGCCAAGGCCTACGACGAAATCGCCAAGGACGTGAAGCAGGCCGCCGTATTGGGCGCCGGCATCATGGGTGGCGGTATCGCCTATCAATCGGCGTCCAAAGGCACGCCGATCCTGATGAAGGACATCAACGAAGCCGGTATCGAACAGGGGCTGGCCGAAGCTGCCAAGCTGCTGGTTGGCCGTGTTGATAAAGGCCGCATGACCGCCGCGAAAATGGCTGAAGTGCTCAACGGCATCCGCCCAACCCTGTCTTACGGCGACTTCGGTCACGTGGACCTGGTGGTGGAAGCGGTTGTCGAGAACCCGAAGGTCAAGCAAGCCGTACTGGCAGAAGTTGAAGACAAGGTCAAAGAGGACACCATCCTCGCCTCGAACACCTCGACCATTTCCATCACCTTGCTGGCCAAAGCCCTCAAGCGTCCGGAAAACTTCGTCGGCATGCACTTCTTCAATCCGGTGCACATGATGCCGCTGGTGGAAGTGATCCGTGGCGAGAAGTCCAGCGAGCTGGCGGTTGCCACCACCGTTGCCTACGCCAAGAAAATGGGCAAGAACCCGATCGTCGTCAACGACTGCCCGGGCTTCCTGGTCAACCGTGTCCTGTTCCCGTACTTCGGCGGTTTCGCCAAATTGGTCAGCGCCGGTGTGGACTTCGTCCGTATCGACAAGATCATGGAAAAATTCGGCTGGCCGATGGGCCCGGCGTACCTGATGGACGTGGTCGGCATCGACACCGGTCACCACGGTCGTGACGTGATGGCTGAGGGCTTCCCGGACCGCATGAAAGACGACCGTCGTTCGGCCGTTGACGTGCTCTACGAAGCCAAGCGCCTGGGTCAGAAGAATGGCAAGGGCTTCTACGCCTACGAGACCGACAAGAAAGGCAAGCAGAAGAAGGTTGCCGATCCATCGGTGCTGGAAGTGCTCAAGCCAATCGTGTTCGAACAGCGCGAAGTCACTGACGAAGACATCATCAACTGGATGATGATCCCGCTGTGCCTGGAAACCGTGCGTTGCCTGGAAGACGGTATCGTCGAAACCGCCGCCGAAGCCGACATGGGTCTGGTCTACGGTATTGGTTTCCCTCCATTCCGTGGCGGTGCGCTGCGCTACATCGACTCGATCGGTGTTGCAGAGTTCGTTGCCCTGGCTGACCAGTACGCTGATTTGGGCGCGCTGTACCACCCGACCGCGAAGCTGCGCGAAATGGCCAAAAACGGTCAGAGCTTCTTCGGTTAAGCGCCCCCAACTAGAGTGAGAGTGAACTTATGAGCTTGAATCCTAGAGACGTCGTGATTGTCGACTTCGGTCGTACTCCGATGGGCCGCTCCAAGGGCGGCATGCACCGCAACACCCGCGCCGAAGACATGTCGGCGCACCTGATCAGCAAACTGCTGGAACGTAACGTAAAGGTTGACCCGAGCGAAGTCGAAGACGTGATCTGGGGCTGTGTGAACCAGACCCTGGAGCAGGGCTGGAACATTGCGCGCATGGCGTCGCTGATGACCCAGATCCCGCACACGTCGGCCGGCCAGACCGTCAGCCGCCTGTGTGGCTCGTCCATGAGTGCACTGCACACTGCTGCGCAAGCGATCATGACCGGCAACGGTGACGTGTTCGTCGTCGGCGGCGTCGAGCACATGGGCCACGTGAGCATGATGCACGGTGTCGATCCGAACCCGCACATGTCGCTGTACGCGGCGAAAGCCTCGGGCATGATGGGCCTGACCGCTGAAATGCTGGGCAAAATGCACGGCATCACTCGCGAGCAACAGGACGCTTTCGGCGTGCGCTCCCACCAACTCGCCCACAAGGCGACCGTGGAAGGCAAGTTCAAAGACGAAATCATCCCGATGCAGGGCTACGACGAGAACGGTTTCCTGAAAACCTTCGACTACGACGAGACCATTCGTCCGGAAACCACCCTGGAAAGCCTGGCGGCTCTGAAGCCAGCGTTCAATCCGAAGGGCGGCACCGTGACAGCCGGTACTTCGTCGCAGATCACCGATGGTGCTTCGTGCATGATCGTGATGTCGGCACAGCGTGCGCAGGACCTGGGTATTCAGCCTCTGGCGGTGATCCGCTCGATGGCAGTGGCAGGTGTGGACCCGGCGATCATGGGCTATGGTCCAGTACCGGCCACACAAAAAGCACTGAAGCGCGCGGGCCTGGGCATCAACGATATCGATTTCTTCGAGCTCAACGAAGCTTTCGCCGCACAGGCCTTGCCAGTGCTGAAAGATCTGAAAGTGCTCGACAAGATGAACGAGAAGGTTAACCTGCACGGCGGCGCGATCGCCCTGGGTCACCCGTTCGGTTGCTCTGGTGCGCGTATCTCCGGCACTTTGCTGAACGTGATGAAGCAAAATGGCGGCAACCTCGGGGTAGCCACCATGTGCATTGGTCTCGGCCAAGGCATCTCCACCGTCTTCGAACGCGTTTAAGCGTCTCGTTGATGGAAGCCGGGGCCAAGTGCCCCGGTTTTTGTTTTTCCGGATTTATTTTTGTTTTTATTTTGAAAAAATTTGAGTGAGGGCCAAAGCATGCCGATACAACCTGGGCTCTACCAACATTACAAAGGTCCGCAGTACCGCGTTTTCAGTGTTGCGCGGCATTCGGAAACCGAAGAAGAAGTGGTCTTCTACCAAGCCCTGTATGGCGATTACGGCTTTTGGGTACGTCCCTTGAGCATGTTCCTGGAGTCCGTCGAGGTTGACGGCGAACAGGTGCCACGCTTTGCTTTGGTGCAGGTCGAAGAAAGCCTTTTTACCAAGCCATAAGCTGAGTTCGCGCAAAACCCTGCGCTTGACCTCATCTTGTTGCCACTATATATAGCGGTGCCGCGTCAGGCGCCAACCGCCTTTCACTTCTCGAATTCAGGAATTTTCCGATCCATGGGCAAATCGCTGGTCATTGTGGAATCCCCGGCTAAGGCCAAGACCATCAACAAGTATTTGGGCAACGAATACGTGGTGAAGTCGAGTATCGGCCATATCCGAGACCTGCCCACCAGCGGTTCGGCTAGCGCCAGCAAAGAACCAGCCGCCAAGCGCGGCAAGGCTGCTGCGGGCGAAGCGCCGGCCTTGTCGCCGAAAGAAAAGGCGCGCAAGCAACTGGTAGCCCGCATGGGGGTCGATCCCGATCATGGCTGGAAAGCCAAGTACGAGATCCTTCCGGGCAAGGAAAAGGTCATCGAAGAGCTGCGCCGGCTCGCCAAGGATGCTGACACCATCTATCTCGCAACCGACTTGGACCGCGAGGGGGAAGCCATTGCCTGGCACCTGCGCGAAGCCATCGGTGGTGACGACACCCGCTACAAGCGCGTGGTGTTCAACGAAATTACCAAGAAGGCGATTCAGGAAGCCTTCTCCAAGCCGGGCGAACTGGATATCGACCGCGTCAACGCCCAGCAGGCACGTCGCTTCCTCGACCGCGTCGTGGGCTACATGGTTTCGCCGCTGCTGTGGGCGAAGATCGCCCGTGGCCTGTCCGCCGGTCGTGTGCAATCGGTTGCGGTGAAGCTGGTGGTTGAACGTGAGCGCGAGATCCGTGCGTTCATCCCGGAAGAATACTGGGAAGTTCACGCCGACCTCGGCACAGCCAAAGGCGCCACCGTACGTTTCGACGTCGCTCGCGAGAAAGGCGAAGCCTTCAAGCCGCTCAACGAAGCCCAGGCCATGGCCGCGCTGGAAAAGCTCAAGGCTTCCAGCTACAGCATCGTCAAGCGCGAAGACAAGCCGACCAGCAGCAAGCCGTCGGCGCCGTTCATCACGTCCACCTTGCAGCAGGCCGCGAGCAACCGCCTGGGCTTCGGTGTGAAGAAAACCATGATGATGGCCCAGCGTCTGTACGAAGCCGGCTACATCACTTACATGCGTACTGACTCCACCAACTTGTCGACCGATGCCGTGGCGATGGCGCGGACCTACATTGAAAGCGAGTTCGGCAAGAAGTACCTGCCGGAAACCCCGAACGTCTACAGCAGCAAGGAAGGCGCACAAGAGGCTCACGAAGCGATTCGTCCGTCTGACGCCAACACCGAGCCAAGCAAGCTGTCGGGCATGGAGCGTGACGCTGAGCGCCTCTACGAGTTGATCTGGCGCCAGTTCCTCGCTTGCCAGATGTTGCCAGCGCAGTACCTGTCGACCACCGTGACTGTCGGTGCCGGCGACTTCGAACTGCGCGCCAAGGGCCGCATCCTCAAGTTCGACGGTTACACCCGAGTCATGCCGCAAATCGCCAAGCCAGGCGATGACGACGTACTGCCGGACATGGCCCAGGGCGACGTGATGAAGCTGATCAAGCTTGATCCGACCCAGCACTTCACCAAGCCGCCGGCGCGTTACTCGGAAGCCAGCCTGGTAAAAGAAATGGAAAAACGCGGTATCGGTCGTCCTTCGACCTACGCTGCGATCATTTCGACCATCCAGGACCGCGGCTACGTAGCGTTGCACAACCGTCGTTTCTACTCGGAAAAGATGGGTGACATCGTTACCGAGCGTCTGGCCGAAAGCTTCTCCAACCTTATGGACTACGGCTTCACCGCGGGCATGGAAGAGCATCTCGATGACGTGGCCCAGGGCGAGCGCGACTGGAAAAACGTGCTCGATGAGTTCTACGGCGACTTCAAGAAAAAACTCGAAGTAGCCGAAAGCCCGGAACACGGCATGCGCGCCAACCAGCCGGTCATGACTGACATTCCGTGCACGACCTGCGGCCGCCCCATGCAGATCCGTACCGCGTCGACTGGCGTGTTCCTCGGTTGCTCGGGCTATAGCCTGCCGCCGAAAGAGCGCTGCAAGGCCACCGTCAATCTGGTGCCAGGCGATGAAATCGCTGCGGACGATGAGGGTGAGTCGGAGTCGCTGGTACTGCGTGGCAAGCATCGCTGCCCAATCTGCAGCACCGCCATGGATGCTTACTTGCTCGATGAGAAGCGCAAGCTGCACATCTGCGGTAACAACCCGGATTGCGATGGATACGAAATCGAAGAGGGCACCTATCGCATCAAGGGCTACGAAGGTCCGAGCCTGGAGTGCGACAAGTGCGGCAGTGAGATGCAGCTCAAGACCGGCCGTTTTGGCAAGTTCTTCGGTTGCACCAATCCGACCTGCAAGAACACCCGCAAACTGCTGAAGAGCGGTGATGCGGCGCCGCCGAAGATGGACCCGGTGAAGATGCCTGAGCTGAAATGCGAAAAGGTCAACGACACCTACATCCTGCGCGACGGTGCTTCCGGTCTGTTCCTGGCGGCCAGTCAGTTCCCGAAAAACCGCGAGACCCGTGCTCCATTGGTGCTGGAGATCATCCCGCACAAGGATGAGATCGATCCGAAGTACCACTTCCTTTGTGACGCGCCGAAGAAAGATCCGGATGGCCTGCCAGCCGTGATTCGCTACAGCCGCAAGACCAAGGAACAGTACGTCCAGACTGAAGTCGACGGTAAGCCGACAGGCTGGAAGGCGTTCTACGACGGTGGTAAGTGGAAGGTCGAAGACAAGCGACCAGCCGCGAAGGCGTAAAGCGTTGCGGCACTGAAAAGGCCGCATGACAACCCTCGGGTTTTCATGCGGCCTTTTTGTTTTGTGCTTGCGGTCAGCTCGGGTGATCCACGACACTGTCCGACCTGCATCAAGCACCTATTTCGTTGTGGAGGCTGCCGTCATGGCCCACGAACTCTATACCCGCACCAACCAGAAAATTTACTTCGCCGGCCTGTCGCTGGAAGCTCTCGCCAAGGCCGAAGAGGGGCGGGCGATGAATTCCCTGGCGCTGATTCAGGCGGGACGCGAATCAGCGTTGTTTCACCTGTACGGGGCGCTGTTGGGGCTGTGTCATGAGATAGCCGGTTTCTACCGTTTGCCTCAGGCCAATGCATCCAGGGCCGAGTCTTTGCTGACCCGCGAAGTGCTGGACAGTATCGCCATCCCTGAAATGGCCGAGATGGTTGAGCTGGCCAACAACCCGGAAACCTGGTTGGCCAAGCTGTTGGCAGCCCACGCGGCGCTGTTTCAGCCACCACGGGCGCCGCACAAGCCTAAAGGCGACGTGACGCAGCCTTTGATCCTGGCTGTGAACCTCGACGAAGAGGAGGCGCCTCAAGAGCTGACTCGTGATGAGCTGGAGAGCTGGCGTCAGAATCTTAAAGGGTTGGCGATCCGTTTTCGCGAAGGCCTGAACGAATGCTGAAAGAAACAGTTTTGGGGTGGCATCTGGTCAAGATCCCGAGCGAAGCCTGGCCGATGCCTATATAATCCCCGCCTTTCGTGGAGAACAGACCTTTATGCCAACGTCCTTTCTAGAAATTGTCGAGTTACCAGACGGCCGTATCGAGCTGCGAAGGGCTGAGGACGAGGGTTCTCTGGTTACTTTGGATTTCTCCGAGGACGCCAAAGCATTTCTGCAGGGTCAGCACGTAGAAGTCGCCAAGGCGATGCTGAGTGTCGGCGTGCAGATGGCTGGACGCCTGGTTGAAGGTGAACTCGACAAGGAAGAGGGGTCGCGGGTCCTTCATTGATCCCGTCGGTCGGTTTTTTCTGATATCGATTCATTTCGGCTTCTCTGTCCTTGGAGAAGCCCGGCGCAACTTAAATGTGCGTCACTCGCATTTTAACCCAATCGAATATTCAGGCTTTGCGCATCCCCGGTTCGGGCGGCGCTGATCAGCTGTTGGCGCGACGTTGTGCTCAGCGGGTTCAGCCAGCTGACAACCGTGTGGCTGCGACCCAGGCGAAGGGCCTCGCACGTCAGTTGCTGGGCACTCTGTGTGCCGCGTGGTTGCAGCAGCAGGATGCGTTCGCGATTGAGTCCGGCGTCCCGTAGCCAGGCCTGAGTCAGGCTGGCGGGTGGGGCGATCAGCGTCAGCCAGCGGGCATCCTGATCCTGACTCAATTCCCTGAGAATTGGCGCCAGAAGGTTCAGGCAGTTCCCGGCTGCACCGCGCAGAGACAATTCACTGAAGACTTCAGGTTCGGCGCTCCACGGCGACTCGACCACTTCCTTCAGAATTGGCGCAAGCGGTTGCGCCATGAACGCTTCGAACAGCAGAGGCAATTGGGCTTGCTGGGATGTGTGTGGGAACTGCATAGAGCCTCCTTTAGCGGCGAATGACGCCGACACTCAAGCCTTCGATCACCAGTTCCTGATCTTTAAGGTTCACTTCGATAGGGGCAAACTCAGGGTTTTCCGCGATCAGCCAGACCTTGCTGCCCTCGCGCTTGAAGCGCTTGACGGTCACTTCGTCACCGATCCGTGCTACCACGATCTGGCCGTTGCGGGCTTCGCGAGTGGTATGGACTGCCAGCAGGTCGCCATCGAAAATACCAACGTCTTTCATGCTCATGCCATGAACCCGCAGCAGATAATCGGCGCGAGGGTGGAAGAACGCCGGGTTGATGTTGCAGGATTCTTCGACATGTTGCTGGGCAAGGATTGGCGCGCCAGCTGCGACCCGGCCAATGATTGGCAGGGTTGAGTCGTCGGCCTTGGCTTCAAAACCGGGAATGCGAATTCCGCGGGAGGCACCGGGGGTCATCTCGATGGCGCCTTTGCGAGCCAGCGCCTTGAGGTGTTCTTCCGCCGCGTTGGGCGATTTGAAACCCAGTTCCTGAGCGATTTCCGCACGGGTCGGCGGGTAGCCGTTGTCTTCCAGGCAGCGTTTGATGAAGGCCAGAATCTCGGCTTGGCGTGGCGTCAGCTTTAGCATATTGATCGCTCTGTCTTTTTATACAGTGACTGGGATTATATACAGTGAAACGCTCTTGGCAATGCCCCTTTTTTTGCAGGCCGCCAGACGGTCGATCAGCCAGTTGATTGAAGCTTTGCTGTTGTATGGTTAAATGTCTGACCGACCATTCCCAAAACGAACTGCCAGGCTTGACAAGGCACAGGCTGAAACGTATGTTTCAAACAAGTGTTTGTCAGGCGGAGTAGCCATGGCCCAGTCGGAAACCGTTGAACGCATTCTTGATGCTGCCGAGCAGTTGTTCGCGGAAAAAGGTTTCGCTGAAACCTCGTTGCGTCTGATCACCAGCAAGGCCGGTGTCAATCTGGCGGCGGTGAACTATCACTTCGGGTCGAAAAAAGCGCTGATTCAGGCAGTGTTCTCGCGATTCCTCGGGCCGTTCTGCATCAGTCTTGATAAAGAGCTCGAGCGTCGTCAGGCCAAGCCTGAAAACAAACCGACGCTTGAAGAACTGCTGGAAATCCTCGTAGAGCAAGCCCTGGTGGTCCAGCCACGCAGTGGTAACGATCTGTCGATCTTCATGCGGTTGCTCGGTCTGGCTTTCAGTCAGAGCCAGGGGCATTTGCGTCGTTATCTGGAGGACATGTACGGCAAGGTGTTCCGCCGTTACATGATGCTGGTCAATGAAGCAGCGCCGCGCATTCCGCCGATCGAGTTGTTCTGGCGTGTGCACTTCATGCTCGGGGCCGCAGCGTTCAGCATGTCCGGGATCAAGGCCCTGCGCGCCATTGCCGAGACCGATTTCGGCGTGAACACCTCCATCGAGCAGGTCATGCGTCTGATGGTGCCGTTCCTGGCCGCTGGCATGCGTGCCGAATCCGGTGTCACTGATACCGCCATGGCCACCGCACAATTGCGTCCACGCAGCAAATCGACACAGGTTGCCGCCAAGGTTTAACCGCTCACGGGTGGGCGCGGCAGCTTACATCCGCTAAGCTAGCCGCCCATGCCGACTCTCGTTCTGAACCCGCTCCCCAGTAATGTCGCCGCACTGCCGGGCACTGCCCACGGTGGCGATTTGGCGCGAGCCGGGTTTATCGTTATCAAGGAATCTCTATGACTGCTGGCCTGCAAGGCTCGTTGATGGTGGACGTCGCCGGTACCTGGCTGACGGCTGAAGATCGCCAACTGTTGCGTCAGCCCGAAGTGGGTGGCCTGATCATTTTTGCCCGCAACATTGAGCATCCGCGCCAGGTGCGGGAACTGAGCGCATCGATTCGTGCCATTCGCCCTGATCTGCTGCTGGCGGTGGATCAGGAGGGCGGGCGGGTTCAACGGCTGCGTCAGGGATTCATCCGGTTGCCCGCGATGCGTGCGATTGCCGATAACCCGAATGCCGAATACCTGGCTGAACAGTGCGGCTGGATCATGGCCACCGAGGTGCTGGCGGTTGGTCTGGACCTGAGCTTTGCGCCGGTGCTGGACCTCGATTACCAACGCAGCGCGGTGGTCGGTACTCGTTCGTTCGAAGGCGACCCGGAGCGTGCAGCGTTACTGGCTGGCGCATTCATTCGCGGCATGAACAACGCTGGCATGGCGGCCACGGGCAAGCATTTCCCCGGCCACGGTTGGGCTGAGGCAGATTCCCATGTCGCGATCCCGAACGACGAGCGTAGCCTCGACGAAATTCGTGCCAACGACCTGGTGCCGTTCGCCAAATTGAGCAAGCAACTGGCCGCGGTCATGCCGGCCCACGTGATTTACCCGCAAGTCGATTCCCAGCCTGCCGGCTTCTCTCGCCGCTGGTTGCAGGACATTCTGCGTGGTGAGTTGCAGTTCGACGGTGTGATTTTCAGCGATGACCTGTCCATGGCTGGCGCTCATGTCGTTGGCGATGCCGCCAGTCGTATCGAAGCGGCGCTGACGGCGGGTTGCGACATGGGCCTGGTGTGCAACGATCGTGCTGCCGCCGAGCTGGCCCTGAGTGCCGCGCAGCGACTGAAGGTCAAGCCATCAGCGCGTATCGCGCGGATGCGTGGTCAGTCGTTTGCCAGCACTGAATACCGTCAGGATCCACGTTGGTTGGCTGCGCTCGGTGCGCTGAAAGAGGCTCAGCTGATTGATTGAGTAGACCCCATCGCGAGCAGCCTCGCTCCTGCAGATTGATCTGTGTTCAGCCTCAAGAACCAGGCCGACACAACACCACTGTAGGATCGAGCCTGCTCGCGATAATGTCGGTTCAGACGCAAAGGCTCTCAGCGCTTTTCAAGTTTGTCCGGCAACGGCGCAAACAACGCCTCGATATCATCGTTTTGCAGTTTCCAGTCCCCGGCCTGACGGCCATCCAGTACGCCCGCTGCCAGATCGGATTTTTCCTTCTGCAGGTGCTGAATTTTCTCTTCCACCGTGCCGCGTGCAATCAGCTTGTAGACGAACACCGGCTTTTCCTGGCCGATACGATAGGCACGGTCCGTCGCCTGATTTTCCGTTGCCGGGTTCCACCACGGGTCGTAGTGAATCACGGTGTCTGCTTCCGTCAGGTTCAAGCCAACACCACCTGCTTTCAAACTGATCAGAAAAATCTGACGCTTGCCGCTTTGAAAGTCTTTCACGGGCGTTCGTCGGTCGCGCGTCTGGCCGGTCAACAATGCGTAAGCCACCCCGCGTTTTTTCAGTTCGTCTTCGATCAGTGACAACATGGAAGTGAACTGCGAGAACAGCAAAATCCTTCGGCCTTCCTCAAACAACTCTTCGAGCATCTCCATCAGGCTGTCTAGCTTGCCTGACGTGCTACCGCGCGCCGGTAGGGTTGCGTCATTGACCAGACGCAAATCGCAGCACACCTGACGCAACTTCAACAGCGCCTCAAGAATAATGATCTGACTGCGGGCCACGCCTTTGCGGGTGATCTCGTCGCGGACTTTCTTGTCCATGGCCAGACGCATGGTTTCGTACATGTCGCGCTGGGCTTCGTTGAGCTCGACCCAGTGGATGATTTCGGTTTTCGGCGGCAGTTCGGTGGCCACCTGCTCCTTGGTTCGGCGTAACAGGAACGGTTTGATCCGGCCGTTGAGGTGCTGAAGCCTTACTTCGCTGGTGCGTTTTTCAATCGGTACGCGGTAGTCACGATTGAAGCTTTTCACATCGCCAAGCCAGCCCGGCAGCAGGAAGTGAAACAGCGACCACAGCTCACCCAAGTGGTTTTCCAGAGGCGTGCCGCTCAAGCACAAACGCTGGCGGGCATTCAGTTCCCGGGCGGCCTGTGCGGCCTTGCTGTTCGGGTTCTTGATGTATTGCGCTTCATCCAGCACCAATACATGCAGCGGCAGGGAGGCCAGACGTTCGACATCCTTGGGCAGCAGTGCGTAGGTGGTCAGGATCAGGTCGTAATCCGCCAGGTGCTCGAAATGTTTTTTCCGACTGGCGCCGTACAGCGCCAATACTTTGAGCTGCGGCGTGAAGTGCGCCGCTTCGTCGAGCCAGTTGGGGATCAGGCTGGTCGGCATCACCACCATACAAGGGCGGTCAAGGCGGCCGGCGATTTTCTCGGTGAGTATATGCGCCAGGGTTTGCAGGGTTTTACCCAGGCCCATGTCGTCCGCGAGAATTCCGCCGACCTCCAGTTGCCGCAGCGATTGCATCCAGCTCAAGCCTTCGAGCTGATAGGGGCGCAGCGTTGCGTTCAGGCCTTGCGGTGCAGTCGCGGTGTAATCCTTGATGTCGCGCAGACGCTGGGCAAAGGAACGGATTTGCTCGCCGCCCTCCCAGAGCAGGGGCAGGTCTTCCAGTGGATTCAGGCGCGTGGCGTCGGCTTTGCTCAGACGCAAGGTGGTTTCGCCTGGCTCCTGCAGATAGAACTCGCCGAGCGTTGCCAGCACCGGTTTCAGGCGGCCGAAGGGCAGGGCGACTTGCAGGGGGCCGTATTCGGAGTTCGGCCGGTTTGGAATGTTCACCAGGATCAGCTCGTCGTCGCGACGTCGGGCCAGCCGTTCCGGGTTGAGGAGTTCGGTGTGTGAGCGCATCAGGTTCAACAGGATCGGCAGCAGGCTCAGTCGCTCGCCGTTGACGATGATCCCCAGTTCAAGGTCGAACCAGTCGCGCTCCGGCGCTTGCTCTACCGTGGCGTACCAATCGTCCACCGCTGTCAGGTCGAAGCCGAAGTCCTCATTGATCTGCAGCTCCCAGCCTTGGGTCCGGAGCTTGGGCAATTCGTTGAGGGTGAAGGTCAGCCAGGCGCTGTCATTGACCATCTCGAACAATTCCCCGGCGCTTTCCGGCAGGGCCTTGCTCTGGCGGGTGGCGATTTTGAAACCGAGGATCCGTAACTGTTCGCGGTAGGACTGTTCCACTTCCGGGTGACGTTTTATCCGTAAGGTCTGTGTTTCCTGGCGGATCAGGATGTCAGTGTTTTTCTGCCCGGAAACGTATTCGTCCAGATAGCTGAAAGACAGTGCAGCGCGATGCTGGATATAGCGCTGCATTCGTCCATTGCGCGGCTCGAACGCGCTGAATTCGATGCTCGCGAGCCATAGGCGCGGCACGGGTTGCACGTTGTCCACCATGACTTGCGGCAGTGCCTTGGGATGGCGGTTCTCCAGCACGGCCTGGAGTTTTTCCAGCAGCTCGGCGTCTTTGGCCGCGGCGGGGTAGTCGAGGGTTTCCTGCACTTGCAGCAGGACCGCTGCGCAATGTTTGCAGTTGCTGTGAACCGGGCAGGAGCAGAGGGCATCGACCATCAGCAGGGTGCCTTTGGCGGACTCACGCAAGCGAATGGTCTGACGGTAAACATTACCGCCAGAGCCTTCGCAGGCCGCGATGATGGTGGCGTCGCCGGCCTCGACGATCCTGACGCGGTTTTCCAGTGCGTAGCGCCGGCCACGCTCCAGGCTCTGTTCCTTGAATCGGCTGACCCAGGAAGGTGCCAGGGGTTTGCTCAGGGTCGCGGACATGGGGACTTCAATCAGTCAGGGACGACTTCAGGGGCTTCCCGTGGAGCGGGCGCCGTCAATGAAGTGATCTTGATCAGCAAGCCGAGGTGGCCGGCGTCGAGGAAGTTCAGTTGGCCGTTTTTGGTATGGCTTTCCTGTTTCAGGCGTTCGCTGGCGGTCACCAGGCCGTCTGCGTTGAACTGGTTGACCCAGAAGTCGGCGCCAACATCGGTGAATCGCCCGAGCTTAAGGTCGAGAGTGCCTTCGATCGGGAACTGACCGAATTGCTCCTTGCCATCACTGATCGCCACTTTGACGGGGGATTCGCCAAGCGTCTGCTGCCATGCCTTGTGCATCAGGACGCTGTAGTCGTTGCTGGCGGTGAGTTTTTCCACTTCGGGGTTGAGGCTCGGCGTGCGAAAGCTGTCAGGATCGATGCGTTTGGCGCCAGCATCCCAGTCTTCCGGTGCGGCACGACTGACAATCGCCGGTACGGCGTTTTGACGGACCAGAATCATTTCGACCTGATACAGGTCATCGGCAAACGCCGTAGGTGCGACCAACGTCATCAGCAAGGTCAGTGAGCGAAACAGGCGCATGCGGCGTCCTTCAAGCAGTTTTCGGAATGAGGCGCTCGAACAGCGCCTCTACAGTATTAAAGCGCTCTTCCGGGCGCTCCATCGGGACCTGGAACTTAAACATCGTGGCCCCTTCGAATTTGTAGCGTTTTGGCTGGCTCTGGATCAGTTTGATCAGGGTCAACGGGTCCACCGGGGTTTGCGCCGCGAACTCGATGCGCCCACCTTGCGGGCCGCCATCGACTTTCTTGATGCCCAGCAATTCGGCCTGCAATTTCAGGGCGGTGATGCGCATCAGGTTCTTGGTCGGTTCCGGCAGCAAGCCGAAGCGGTCGATCATCTCCACCTGCAAATCCTTGAGGCCTTCCTCATCGGTGGCCGAGGCAATGCGCTTGTAGAGAATCAGGCGGGCGTGAACGTCTGGCAGATAGTCTTCGGGAATCAACGCCGGTACGCGCAAGTTGACTTCCGGACCACCGCCCAGCGGTTGATCGAGGTTCGGCTGCTCGCCCTTGCGGATCGATTTCACCGCGCGCTCGAGCATTTCCATGTACAGCGTGAAGCCGACCGCCTGGATTTGCCCGCTCTGGCCGTCACCGAGCAATTCGCCGGCGCCACGGATCTCCAGGTCGTTGGTGGCGAGCACGAAGCCCGCGCCGAGGTCCTGGGTGTTGGCAATCGCTTCCAGACGCTTTTCCGCGTCCGTGGTGATTTGCTGGCGCGGCGGCGTCAGCAGGTAAGCGTACGCCTGGTGGTGACTGCGTCCGACCCGGCCGCGCAACTGGTGCAGCTGCGCCAGGCCGAACTTGTCGGCACGCTCGATGATGATGGTGTTGGCGCTCGGCACGTCGATGCCGGTCTCGATGATGGTCGAGGCGATCAGCACGTTGAAGCGCTTGTGGTAGAAGTCGCTCATCACTTGTTCGAGTTCGCGTTCGCGCATCTGTCCGTGACCGATGCCGATCCGTGCTTCCGGTACCAGTTCGGCGAGCTCGGCGGCGCACTTCTCGATGGTCTTCACGTCGTTGTGCAGGTAATAAACCTGGCCGCCACGCAGCAGCTCACGCAGCAGGGCTTCTTTGACCGTGCTCTTGTTCTGCTCCATGACAAATGTGCGAACCGACAGGCGTCGGGCCGGTGGCGTGGCGATGATCGACAGATCGCGCATGCCCGACACCGCCATATTCAGCGTGCGCGGAATCGGCGTGGCGGTGAGGGTCAGGATATCGACTTCACTGCGCAGGGCCTTGAGCTGTTCTTTCTGGCGCACGCCGAAACGGTGTTCCTCGTCGATGATCACAAGGCCGAGGTTTTTGATCTTCACGTCGTCCTGCAACAGCTTGTGCGTGCCGATGACGATGTCGATCTTGCCTTCGGCCAAATCCGCCACGGCTGCGTTGACTTCTTTGGTCGACTTGAAGCGGCTCATCACTTCCACGGTCACCGGCCAGTCGGCAAAACGGTCGCGGAAGCTGTTGTAGTGTTGTTGGGCGAGCAGGGTGGTTGGCACCAGAATCGCCACCTGGCGACCGCCATGCACGGCGATAAACGCAGCCCGCATCGCCACTTCGGTCTTGCCGAAGCCCACGTCACCGCACACCAGTCGATCCATCGGTTTGGGCGCGAGCATGTCTTCGCGCACGGCTTCGATGGTGGTTTGCTGGTCGGGGGTTTCTTCGAACGGGAAGCCGGCGCTGAAGGTCGCATAGTCGGCTTTCGGGTCGGCAAAGGCATAGCCTTCACGGGCGGCACGGCGGGCGTAGATGTCGAGCAGCTCGGCCGCGACGTCGCGCACCTGCTCGGCCGCTTTGCGCTTGGCTTTCTGCCAGGTTTCGGAGCCGAGGCGATGTAGCGGGGCCAGTGCGTCGTCGCTGCCGGTGTAACGGGCGATCAAGTGCAGGTTGGCCACCGGCACGTAAAGCTTGGCGCCCTCGGCGTATTCCAGGGCGAGGAATTCGGCGGTCTGGCTGTCGATTTCCAGGGTCGCGAGACCGAGGTAGCGACCGACACCGTGGTCGATATGCACCACCGGTGCGCCTTCGCGCAGTTCGGTGAGGTTCTTGATGACGGCGTCGTTGTTGGCGTCGGCGCGTTTTTCGCGGCGACGGCGTTGCATCACGCGCTGACCGAACAGTGGGCTTTCGGCCACCAGCGCCAAGGCTGGGTCGTCCAGCAACAAGCCTTCATCCAGCGGCGCGATGGTGATCGCCAGGCGTTCTTTGCCGGCGACAAAGTCCGGCCAGCTATCGACGGTCTTTGGTCGCAGCTTCAAGCGTTCCAGCAGTTCCAGCAGCACTTCGCGACGGCCCGCAGATTCGGCGGTGAACAACACGCGTCCGGGGAACTCGTCGAGGAATCCGGCCAGTGCCGCCAATGGCTGGGTGGCCTTGGCTTCGATCGCCAGGTTCGGCAGCTCGCGAGCGGGGAAGCGCTCGCGGCCAGCGCCGCTTTCTACATCCTGTTGGCTGGCCACCACGCGCGGCCAGTTTTTCAGGCGCGCGAAGCAGTCTTCCACCGGCAGGAACAGTTCGGCGGGCGGTAATAAAGGACGGGACGGATCGACGCGGCGCTCTTCATAGCGATTGCGCACGTCATTCCAGAAGTTTTCTGCGGCTTGTTCGATGCCAGGCAGGGAAAACACTTGTGTGTCCTGGGGCAGGTAATCGAACAGGGTCGAGGTTTCTTCGAAAAACAGTGGCAGGTAGTACTCGATACCGGCGGGGGTAATGCCGCTGCTCAGGTCCTGGAAGATGGGGCAGCGACGGAAATCGACATCGAAGCGCTCGCGAAAGCGTGCCTTGAAACGGGTGACCGCCTCTTTTTGCAGCGGGAATTCCCTGGCCGGCAGCAGCTTGACCGATTCGACTTTATCGATGGAACGCTGGTTCTCCGGGTCGAAGGTGCGCAGGGTTTCGATTTCGTCGTCGAACAGGTCGATGCGATACGGCAGTTTGCTGCCCATCGGGAACAAGTCGATCAGCGAGCCGCGCACGGTGAATTCACCGTGTTCGTACACGGTATCGACATAACGATAACCGGTGGCTTCCAGCCGGGTGCGCATTTGCTCGACGTCGAGCTTTTGCCCGACATCCAGCACCAGGCTGCTGCCCAGCAGGAATTTAGTCGGCGCCAGGCGGTGCAGGGCCGTGGTGATCGGCACGACCAGCACGCCATGGCTCAGTTCCGGCAGCCGGTACAGACTGGCGATGCGCTGGGAGATGATGTCCTGATGCGGCGAGAACAGGTCGTAGGGCAGGGTTTCCCAGTCAGGGAAATGCAGCACAGGCAAATCCGGGGCGAAGAAACCCAGCTCCTGTTCCAGTCGTTCGGCACTTTGGCTGTCGGCTGTAAGCAGCAGGGTAAAGCGCTTGGCAGCGCTGGCGGCCTCGGCGATGGCCAGGCTCAGGGCGGCACCGGGCAGGTTGCCCCAGTGCTGTTTACCTGCCGCAGCAGGGAGAAGCGGTAGACGCAGAACGGGCACGGAAGGTTGAGCTCCAAGCGTTGCGACAAAGTCGGTAATTGTAGCGGTCCGGAGTGCCGCCTGTCAGTTGCTGACTGTGTCTATTACGCAGGTTTGGCGAAATGTAGTGGTAAAGACAAAAAACCTCGGTTTTTTACCGGAAAAAGCCAATTATGTAGTGGTAAAACGAAAGGGTGTTACGGAGGGTTACGGACAACGTAGCGATACCTCCAAAAAATTGACTCTTCTGAAAGCCCCGGTTTTACTGGGCTTTAGCGCAGGGAAAATTTTTTGAACAGAAAAATGTTACTGATCGCACGACAGGCGCGCATTGCTACACGCGTCACTCGGCGGCATAATGTAGCCCCTTTTTTCTGCCCCTACATGTGGAAGGTTCCCGTGACTCAGAAGCCCGACCAGTGTCTTGGTGAATGGATCGACCGTGAAGCACTCGCAGAAGCGATGATTCCGCTTATCGGTCAGCTCTACCGCAATAACAACGTGGTGAGCTCGATCTATGGCCGCAGCCTGATCAATCGTTCAGTCATTGCGATTCTCAAAGCTCACCGCTTTGCTCGTCACCGTCAGTCCGACGACAGCGAGCTGTCCGTCCACGAAACATTCCCGCTGCTCAAAGCAATGAGCGAGCTCAAGCTCGGCGCCGCTTCGGTCGACCTGGGCAAGCTGGCGGCCAAATTCAAGGCCGAAGGCAATGGCCGTACTGCCGAGCAGTTCGTCCGTGAAGAACTGGCTGACGTGGTAGGTCAACAGAACGCTTCCGCCCGCAAGGGCACCGACGTTGTCCTGTACGGCTTCGGTCGTATCGGCCGTCTGCTGGCGCGCATCCTGATCGAGAAAACCGGTGGGGGCGATGGCCTGCGTCTGCGCGCCATCGTGGTCCGCAAGGGTGCCGAGAACGATCTGGTCAAACGTGCCAGCCTGCTGCGCCGTGATTCGGTTCATGGTCCGTTCGACGGCACCATCACCATCGACGAAGCCAACAACACCATCACCGCCAACGGCAACCTGATCCAGGTTATCTACGCCAAGAGCCCGGCCGAAGTCGACTACACCCAGTACGGCATCGAAAACGCTCTGATCGTCGACAACACTGGTGTATGGCGTGATGCCGACGGCCTGGGCCAACACCTTGCCTGCCCTGGCGCTGCCCGCGTAATCCTCACCGCACCTGGCAAAGGCGCGCTGAAGAACATCGTGCACGGCATCAACCACAGCGAAATCACCCCTGACGACAAGATCATCTCGGCCGCTTCCTGCACCACCAATGCCATCGTGCCGGTGCTGAAAGCTGTGAATGACAAGTACGGCATCGTCAACGGCCACGTCGAAACCGTTCACTCGTTCACCAACGACCAGAACCTGATCGACAACTTCCACAAAGGCAGCCGTCGTGGCCGCGCCGCGCCACTGAACATGGTAATCACCGAGACCGGTGCTGCCACCGCAGCCGCCAAGGCACTGCCAGTGCTCAAGGGCAAGCTGACCGGTAACGCGATTCGCGTTCCTACACCGAACGTGTCGATGGCTATCCTGAACCTGAACCTGGAAAAAGCCACGACTCGCGAAGAGATCAACGAGTACCTGCGCCAGATGGCCATGCACTCGGATCTGCACAAGCAGATCGACTACGTCAGCTCCCAGGAAGTGGTTTCCACCGACTTCGTTGGCTCGCGCCACGCAGGCGTTGTGGATGCTGAAGCAACCATCACCCAAGACAACCGCGTTGTTCTGTACGTTTGGTACGACAACGAATTCGGTTACAGCTGCCAGGTGGTTCGCGTGATGGAAGACATGGCCGGTGTAAACCCGCCAGCATTCCCGCGCTAAGCCTTAGCCGCACATGAAACGCCCCGACTTTGGTCGGGGCGTTTTTGTTTGTGCGCTCCGCAATAAATACGTTTTAGAAATAATCCTGTAGGAAAAGGATAGTTTCTATTGGCGAAACTTCTGAATCATTCCTTTGACCCTGCCGTGAGGGTCGCGACGCTGTTAGCGACCTCCGCATCATTTCTGAACACCCTTCCTAGGATATGGATTTTGAAATGAATGCACCCTTTCAGCCTTTGTATACCAACGATGTTTCCCCAGAGTATCTGCGCAGTCTGGACAATCCACACTTCACTGAGCAGCAAATTGCGCAATTCCATGAGCGCGCCCAATTGGTTGTGCGTCAACAGCAGGCTTACATCGACGCTCATCCTGCTATCGCCATCTTCCGGTGCGCAACCGAGGGCAGCCACACCCGTAACGGCGGGGTGATCCAGCAAGGGACAGGGCCGCTGGAGTTCAAGTTGGAAAATGGACGGTCGGTGCGCGTAGCGCGAAAAGGCGACTACGTCCTGTATGCCGATGGCAGTACGGCGCAAATCATCACTGGGGCAGGGCAAGACAACAATGATGTGGCGCTGGTCGGCAGCATGCTCAGCAATGGCGACGAAATCATCAATACACCGCAAGGCGGCTACGTGTTTATTGCGCGCGAAGGTGAGTCGATGGGCGAGGATTTTTTGCCATCGGTCGCGGACTGAGCGGCGAAGCCTGGCGCTGTCCAAAGCTGTCTCAGTGCTGCGTTGCTTAAATGCTCACGCAGCTGATGGTCGAAAACTTTCTGGACTCGGCCGGAAGTAATGGAGAAGAAAATCAATGAAAGAAGGACATTTCATCGGTCTGAATGACCGAACCACCTGTGGTGGCAAAGTTCTGGATGGCGACACCCGGATCATGATGTATGGCGTTGCCCACGCCCGCGATGGTGATCGAGTCACGTGTGGAAAAGACGGGGAGACCTATCGGATCGTCGGTGGCATTTCGCACATGATCAGCCATGGAAAGCCCATGGCTGGCACGCTGGACAGTTACAGCAATTGCCCCTGTAAAGCTCGGCTGATCCCCTCCGTAATGACGGCCACGTATCAAAGCAACGCAAGCCCTGCACAGGCGGCCGCGAGGGTCGCGGGATCATCGGCGGCTCCGGCTGAAAACAGCTTTACAGTCAAGCCTCAGGTGGTTGATCTGAAGCTGGCAGATAAAATCTCTGCACCACCCGGCGACCTTGGTGGAAGCGAAGCCTGTAACCATCCAGATCAGATGGAAGAGCTTGCCAGCTACATTGCAGGTGAGATGAACAGGAACATCAAGCATCCGTCCGTGTTGAAAATGAAAGAGCTGATGAGCTACGACAGCAGCGCGCAAGCCAGGAAGTTTCGGGCGTTACCCTGGTACGCCAGACTGGCTGGACCACCAAATTTCAACGGAATTGCATGGACGAAAAAGCTTGAGGCGATGGCGATTTGGACGAAGCAGGTGGGTCAGAATAGGGAGTGGGATCACAAGCCGAAGCTTCGGGAGCTGTTTCCTGGTGTACGACACAAGCAAGGGAAGTATCTCTACTACTACGACATTTGGTCGAACATCCACTACGGTTATGTCGGAATCATAGGGGGACTTTCAGAAAGCTTACTGCTAGACGGAGCAGGGGCCGAGCAAATCGCCTCAGATACCCTGCGCAAAGCCGAAGAGATAAGAACAACGCCCAAAGAAGATAGAGAGCTCCTTGGCCCTCGTCCTACAGCTAGCCCTTGGACTGAATTGCGATCATGGGATGATGTAGCTGATAGAGTGTCGATAAGCATCGGTATAAAGCTCGCCAATCAGCACCCTGAAGGCGGGATATCAGCGCAGATGATCATGAATAAGGTGTTGGCAGTTCCACCAGAGAACTGGGGAGATGGAGTCCGTGTCCACGTCTGTAAATAACCCCCGATCTCGTTACTTACGGTGGCTATGGATTCCGTTTTTACCACTGCTGCTGCCACTGCTGGTACTGCAGTTGATGGCCCTCTGGAATATTTATGTTCTACCCAGTGCAACCGTCAATTATTCCAGGGATGCCGAGCACGGATTGCGGTACACCTGGAACGTTCAAGATCGGATATACAGGGGGCGGATGTCCCCAGGAGGTGCCACCAGCGACCACGGATATCTATTTCCGGATGCCGAATTTTTCATGGAGTTTTCTTGGGCTGCCGAGAATGGGCGTTGGCACTGCATCAGCATCAGACCGAAGTGGCCCAACATGCATATTTTTCTCGACGCCGAAGGCAACATTGATATGCGCAAAGGGAGTGGTGCAGATGTGGATAGGCTGAAAGAGTGTCAATGGGATTTGGCGAAACCATAACATGCACCAAATTTAGTAGGCAGTCTTGGCTTGGTTAATGAAATGTTTGCCAATAGATCCGCCACTGAAGGAAAAGAGTTCGTGGACGCATTGGCCAGTAAACCCCTAAAACGGTACTCGCGGTGGTTATGGATCCCAGTTGCTTTTCTGCTCATCACCCAATGGGATATTGGGTTACCTACTGTGACTATCCGTTACTCCAAAGATGCTAAAGAAGAACTTAAATACATCTGGAACGTACAGCACCGAATATTCAAAGGGCGGATGCAGCCTGGGGGCGGTACACGTGATTATGGCTTTCTGTTTCCAGATGAGAGATTTTTCATGGAGATTTCTTGGTGGGACGATGGAGTGCTACGACACTGCGTCAACGTAACCCCTAAGTGGCCTAATACGCATATTTATCTCGATGCCAACGGCGATATTGATCGCAGCGAAGGCAGTGGCACGGATTCGGATCGACTAAAACAATGCGTCACCGATACCGCAACTCCATGAAAAGACCTCGTTTGCAGCCATTGCTGTTCGGTCAAGAACTTTGTAGGCGCGAGCTTGCTCGCGATGAGGCCCGCCCATTCAACATCGGTGTCGCCTGACAGACCGCCATCGCGGGCAAGCCCGCTCCCACAGTTCTATCGCATAATGGCTGGCCCTGGCGGTGTGTCAGGGGGTGTATCGGGGAGCTCGGGAATTGTTGATCAGGTGGCAGGGGGTGGCATTTTTGCTGCTCGGCGCACTATCAGGCTGCGGTAACGGCGACACTCTGGAAAGCTTCGGCGGCCCGACCATGGGCAGCACTTATTCGATCAAGTATGTGCACCATGCCGGCCTTCCGGCGCCGGACGAGGTCCGCGTCCAGGTCGAGCAGATCCTCGCTGACATCGACCGGCAAATGTCGACCTACCGCAGCGACTCGGCCATCGAGCGCTTCAATGCATTGCCGGCCAACAACTGTCAGGCAATGCCGGCGTCGATCCTCGAATTGGTCCGCGTCGGCGAGCAACTGTCAGTGCAAAGCGACGGTTCCTACGATCTGACGGTGGAGCCGCTGGCCAATCTCTGGGGCTTTGGTCCGCAGGCCCGCGGGGAAAAGGTCCCGACCGCCGAAGCCCTCGCCGAAGCCCGGCAGCGCGTCGGCCACCAGCACTTGCGCATCGAGGGCGACCGGTTGTGCAAGGACGCCGCCGTGGAGGTCGACTTCAACAGCATCGCCGCCGGTTATGCGGTGGACACGATTGCCGCAAGACTCGAGGCGATGGGCATCCATGACTACCTCGCCGAGGCCACGGGCGAGCTCAAGGCTTCCGGCAAGAAGGCTGACGGCTCGCCATGGCGCATTGCCCTGGAAGCGCCTCGGGATGACCGGCAGGTGGCTGAACGGGTCATTGTCGTCGACGGTTATGGCCTGTCCACCTCCGGCGACTACCGCAATTATTTCGAGCAGGACGGCCAGCGCTTTTCCCACACCTTCGATGCCCGCACTGGTGCGCCGGTCTCACACACCCTGGCCTCGGTCACGGTAATTCATCCTTCCGCGTTGATGGCCGATGGCTTATCGACGCTGTTGCTGATTCTCGGTCCGGAGCGCGGTTGGGACTACGCGGAAAAACACGACGTTGGCGCATTTTTTGTCATTCGTGCCGATACAGGTTTCGTCACACGTACCAGTCACGCTTTTGAACGCCTCAGCGCTGGAAAAACTGAATGACTGCGGCGATTGAAGCATTGAAAAGTGGCGTTGTAGTGCAGGCAAAACTAGCCTACGACGCGACCAAGGGTTAATGTGCGCGGCGTTGACGCTTCTATAGACTGTGTCCGGGTTCTGCACTGGCCCCAAATTGTTCCTTCATGCCACAGATTGGCGTGATTTAGCCGCAGGTGCCGATGGCGCCGCGGCCTGTTCTGAGGAGTACGCATGGCTGTCTACAACTACGACGTGGTGGTGTTGGGTTCCGGCCCGGCGGGAGAAGGCGCGGCAATGAACGCCGCCAAGGCAGGGCGCAAGGTCGCGATGGTCGACAGCCGTCGCCAGGTCGGCGGCAACTGCACTCACTTGGGCACCATCCCGTCCAAGGCCCTGCGTCACTCGGTCCGGCAGATCATGCAGTTCAACACCAACCCGATGTTTCGGGCTATTGGTGAGCCGCGCTGGTTCTCGTTTCCGGACGTGCTGAAAAGCGCTGAAAAAGTTATCTCCAAGCAAGTCGCTTCGCGCACCGGCTACTACGCCCGTAACCGCGTCGACGTGTTCTTTGGCACCGGCAGCTTCGCCGACGAGCAAACCATCGAAGTGGTCTGCGCCAATGGCGTGGTCGAGAAGCTGGTGGCCAAGCACATCATCATCGCCACCGGCTCGCGTCCGTATCGCCCGGCGGACATCGATTTCCACCACCCGCGTATCTACGATAGCGACACCATCCTCAGCCTCGGCCACACCCCGCGCAAACTCATCGTTTACGGCGCTGGCGTGATCGGTTGCGAATACGCATCGATCTTCAGTGGTCTGGGTGTATTGGTCGAGCTGGTGGACAACCGTGGTCAGTTGCTGAGCTTCCTCGACTCGGAAATTTCCCAGGCGTTGAGCTACCACTTCAGCAACAACAACATCACCGTGCGCCACAACGAAGACTACGACCGCGTCGAAGGCGTGGACAACGGCGTGATCCTGCACCTCAAGTCCGGCAAGAAGATCAAGGCCGACGCCTTGCTCTGGTGCAACGGCCGTACCGGCAATACCGATCAGCTGGGCCTGGAAAACATCGGCGTGAAAGTCAACGGCCGTGGTCAGATCGAAGTCGATGAAAACTACCGCACCGGCATCCAGAACATCTATGGCGCCGGTGACGTGATCGGCTGGCCAAGCCTGGCCAGTGCCGCTCACGACCAGGGTCGTTCCGCCGCTGGCAGCATCGTCGACAACGGCAGCTGGCGCTTCGTGAACGACGTGCCAACCGGCATCTACACCATTCCGGAGATCAGCTCGATCGGCAAGAACGAGCAGGAGCTGACCCAGGCCAAGGTGCCGTACGAAGTGGGCAAGGCGTTCTTCAAGAGCATGGCGCGTGCGCAGATCGCCGGCGAGCCGCAAGGCATGCTGAAGATTCTGTTCCACCGCGAAACTCTCGAAGTGCTGGGCGTGCACTGCTTCGGTTATCAGGCGTCGGAGATCGTGCACATCGGCCAGGCGATCATGAACCAGCCGGGCGAATTGAACACGTTGAAGTACTTCGTCAACACCACGTTCAACTACCCGACCATGGCTGAAGCCTACCGGGTAGCGGCATACGACGGCCTCAACCGGCTTTTTTGAGCGGCTCCGGCCGGTGGCCTGAGCCGGCCGGGGAGACCGATTTCAGCAATTCTCGAGCGTGGCAGTGGCCAAACCGGGAAAGTCTGTAATCAGGCTGTCAACGCCGAAGTCGGCGAGTCTGCGCATCAGCGCGGGCTCGTTGACTGTCCACACCGACACATGCAGCCCCTGGCGCTGCGCCTTCTGCAGGCGTTCCGGCGTACACAGGGTCCAGTTCAGCGCCAGAATTTCACAGCCATAGCTTTGCGCGACCTTCAGCGGGTCGAGCCAGGCGTACTCGGCCACCAATCCACGGGAAACGTCCGGCACCAGGTCCAGCGCGGCCTTCAGCACTTCCCGCGAGCTCGAGGTGATTGTCACCTTGTCGAGCAAGCCATGCCGTTGCGCCATTTCGCGAATCGCCAGCACGGTGGTCGCGGCGCGGGTGCGTGAAGCGCTTTTGACTTCCAGTTGCCAGTGATCGAAATCGCATTGTTCGAACAGCGACTCCAGGGTTGGAATCGGGCATGGCTTGATCCAGCCGGGGCCGCCCTTGCGCGCGTCGTAAGTCGCCAGCTCCGCCGCCGTGTGCTCGGCGACCTTGCCGCGCCGTTCGGTGGTGCGCTTGAGCGTCGGGTCGTGGATGACCATCAGCTCGCCGTCCTTGGACAGGTGCAAGTCCAGTTCGCAGCGACGCACGCCGTGCTTGAGACATTCCTGAAAACTGGTCAGGGTATTTTCCGGTGCTTCGCCCTTGGCGCCGCGATGGCCGTAGATGAGGGTCACGGTTCTTCCTTAAATTAAATGCCTGATTCGAGTTGTTCGCGGGCCAGACGTCGTTCCTGGGCCTGCTTCTGCAAGATGTGTCGGGCCAACAGTTGCCGCTGGGCGTCGGTCAGGTGTTCGAACTCGGTGCCAACGTCATAACCATCACCCTTGCGGTCGCAGTGGGTGACGCGAGCGCGCAACAGCAATCCCAAGGCCTGCGGCATCAGCACCAGTTTGACCGACAGGCGAGAGCCGGCGGCAATTGGCGCAGGGTGCTGGAAGTCGATGCCACCCTCGGAGATGATCACAGGCTGCGGTTCGCCAATTTGCCCGAGCACCGTCAGGGCGATGACCTGGCTCAGCAAATCGATGCGCTTGTTCTGGGCTTTCAGGAATGCGGCGATGTTGCGGTCGCGCTCATTGATCTGGCGCAACAGGTGCTGCGACTCGAATTCGCTCAGGTGCAATTCGCTGAGCAGGTTGAAGAGTGGGGAAGCATCCTGCAACACTTCCTGGCCTGTGGCTTCGGTAGCGGACAGGGGCCGAATTTCCAGTGCGATCGTGTCCTCGATACGGTAGTATTCGCGGCGATCTTCTTCATCTAATGTCGACATGGCGAACCCATGGTAGCGGCGGTGGTCTGAGTGTAAAGCTGGTTATCGACCCCCGCCACAAGGACGTTCCTTTTCCCTCCGAACAAGCCCCGACATGTTCAGACCTCTCTTCGTATTTATCGGCACGCGTTACACCCGTGCAAAACGTCGCAATCATTTTGTGTCATTCATTTCCCTGACTTCGATGATCGGGCTCGCCCTTGGCGTGGTCGTGATGATTGTCGTGCTGTCGGTCATGAACGGCTTCGATCATGAGATGCGTACCCGCGTGCTGGGCATGGTGCCCCACGCGACCATCGAATCCGGTGAAGCCATCAGCGATTGGCAAAGCCTGGCCGCCAAGGTCAAGCAAAACCCGCAGGTGACGGCGGTGGCGCCGTTCACGCAAATGCAGGGTTTGCTGACCAATAACGGCAAAGTCTCGAAAGTTCTGCTCAATGCCATCGACCCGGCGCTGGAGCGTCAGGTGTCGATCATTGATCACTTCATGCAGCAGGGCAAACTCGACGATCTGGTGCCAGGCGAGTTCGGCATCGTCATCGGCGACAAGGCCGCAGCAAAGCTCGGTGCGGCGATTGGCGACAAGCTGACGTTCGTGGCGCCTGAAGTCACCGTGACCCCGGCCGGGATGTTCCCGCGCATGAAGCGCTTTACCGTAGTGGGCATCTTCCACGTCGGCGCGGGCGAACTCGATGGCTACCTCGGCATCACCAACCTTCAGGACCTGGCGCGCCTGCATCGCTGGAAACCGGATCAGGTCCAGGGCCTGCGCCTGAAGTTCGATGACCTGTTCCAGGCACCGCGTACCGCGTGGAATATCGCCCGGGACCTCGGCGAAGATCATTTCTACGCCCGCGACTGGACGCGTACCCACGGCAACCTGTATCAGGCGATCCGCATGGAAAAAGCCATGATCGGCCTGCTGTTGCTGCTGATCGTTGCCGTCGCCGCCTTTAACATCATTTCCACGCTGGTGATGGTGGTGAACGACAAGAAAGGCGATATCGCGATCCTGCGCACACTGGGCGCCACGCCGGGCACGATCATGCGCACGTTCATGGTGCAAGGCACGGTCATCGGCGTGGTGGGTACCGCCATTGGCGCGGTGGTCGGGATCTTCGCCGCGTTGAACGTCAGTGCCGCGATCTCGGCCCTCGAAGGCTTGATCGGGCACAAGTTCCTCAATGCCGACGTGTATTTCATCGATTACCTGCCGTCGCAAGTGCAGAGCCAGGACGTTGTGATGGTCTGCTCTGCGGCGTTGGTCCTGAGTTTCCTCGCCACCCTGTATCCAGCCTGGCGTGCCGCGCGCACCCAGCCTGCGGAGGCGCTACGTTATGAGTGAGTCGGGCATGAGTGATAAAGCAATCTTGAGCTGCCGCAACCTGGGCAAATCTTACGAGGAAGGCCCGGAGTCGGTGCAAGTGTTGGCCGGCCTGCAACTGGAGTTGCACCCGGGTGAGCGCGTGGCGATTGTCGGTACCTCGGGTTCGGGCAAGAGTACCTTGCTCAACTTGCTGGGTGGCCTCGATACGCCGACCAAGGGCAGCGTCTGGCTCGATGGCGAAGAACTCTCGGCCCTCAGCGAAAAGAAACGCGGTCTGCTGCGAAATCGGTCGCTGGGTTTCGTCTACCAGTTTCACCATTTGCTGCCGGAGTTCACCGCACTGGAAAACGTCTGCATGCCGCTGCTGATCGGCAAGACTGCGATTCCTGAAGCGCGCCAGCGTGCCACGGCGTTGCTGGAGCGGGTAGGGCTCGGCCATCGCCTTGAGCACAAGCCGGCCGAGTTGTCCGGCGGCGAACGTCAGCGGGTGGCTATCGCCCGCGCCCTGGTGAACAAGCCGGGCCTGGTGATGCTCGATGAGCCCACCGGCAACCTCGACTCCCACACCGCCCAGGGCATCCAGGATTTGATGCTGGAACTCAGCACTTCGATGCGCACGGCGTTCCTGGTGGTGACCCACGACATGAACCTCGCCCGCCAGATGGACCGCGTCCTGCACTTGCAGGAAGGTTGCCTGACGGCTATCTGACGGATTGAAACCCGATGCCTGAAAAGGCCTCGGGTCTTTTATTTTTATACGGTGCCCCAGCGAATGTTCAGACCGTTATCGATCTTTATCGGCACGCGCTATACCCGCGCCAAGCGCCGCAATCGCTTCGTTTCTTTCATCTCGATGACTTCGATGATCGGCCTCGCCCTGGGTGTGCTGGCGATGATCGTGGTGCTGTCGGTGATGAACGGCTTCCAGCGTGAAATGAGCTCGCGCATCCTTGGCATGGTGCCGCACGCGACCATCGTCGGTGTTAACCCTATCGACGATTGGCAGCCCGTTGCGGCGGCCGCGATGAAAAACCCGGAAGTCACGGCAGCGGTGCCGTTCACCGAAATGGAAGGCATGCTCTCCTACAAGGGCACGATGCAGCCGATCCAGGTCAGCGGCGTTGATCCGGCGCTGGAAGGCCAGGTGTCGATCGTCGCCAAGCACATCGTCCAGGGGCGTCTCGATGCCTTGAAACCGGGTGAGTTTGGCGTGGTGATCGGCGAGATCACGGCGCGCCGCTTTCGCTTGAATGTCGGTGACAAGATCACCCTGATCGTGCCGGAAATCAGCACGGCGCCGGGCGGGATTACCCCGCGCATGCAGCGCTTGAACGTGGTTGGTGTGTTCAAGGTTGGCGCCGAACTGGATGGCTCGATGGCGCTCATCCATGTTGCCGATGCCGCGCAGATGCAACACTGGGAGCCGAATCAGGTGCAGAGCGTGCGTCTGGCGGTGAAAGATTTGTACGCTGCGCCAAAGGTGTCGGGTGACATCGCCACCGGGCTTGGCGCCGCTTACAAGGCCGATGACTGGACTCACACCCAGGGCAGCCTGTTCAGCGCGATGAAGATGGAAAAAACCATGATCGGCCTGCTGTTGCTGATGATCGTCGCGGTGGCGGCGTTCAACATCATCGCCACCCTGATCATGGTGGTGAACGACAAAGGCGCGGACATCGCGATCCTGCGCACCATCGGTGCTACGCCCCGGCAGATCATGGCGATCTTCATGGTGCAGGGCACGGTCATCGGTATCGTCGGCACCCTGATCGGTGGTGTGCTCGGCGTGATTGCCGCACTGAACGTCAGTCAGATCGTGGGCTGGATCGAGCGGGTCAGCGGCCAGCACATCTTCAGTTCCGACGTGTATTTCGTCAGCAACTTGCCGTCTGAATTGCAGGGTGCGGATGTAGTGTTGATTTGCTCGGCGGGGTTTGTCTTGAGCTTCCTGGCCACTATTTATCCGGCGTGGCGGGCGGCGAAGATCGAGCCGGCTCATGCGCTGAGATATTCGTAACCTTTAGACCGCTATCGCTGGCAAGCCAGCTCCCACCGGGATTGAAGTCGCTCACTCAGGTGTGATTCAACCCGGACATTGTGGGAGCTGGCTTGCCAGCGATGAGGCCGGACCTGCCGGCTTCACTCTCCTTTTGGCAACTCAATCACAAACCTGGTCCACCCATCAGCTGATTCGCAACGAATCTGCCCACCATGGGCACGGACAATCGACTGGGTGATTGCCAATCCCAACCCCGCATGCTCGCTGCTCCCTTCATGCCGTGACGGATCGGCCCGGTAAAAGCGATCGAACAGACGCGGCAACAACTCTGCGCAAACCCCGGCCCCACTATTTTCAAGCGTCAGGCTCAGGCCTTTGGGCTGATCGACGATCCGCACCCGAACCTCGCCATGGGCCGGCGTGAAACGCAACGCATTGTCCAGCAAATTGGACAATGCCCGACGCAACATGCTGCGGTCACCCTCGAAGCGTGCCTTTCCCTCTCGACTCAAAGTCACTTGAGCGTCCTCGGCCAGCGGAGCAAAGAATTCCAGCAACAGATCCGCCTCTTCTGCAAGATCCAGTGATTCGCGTTTGGGCATTAATAAGCCGTGGTCTGCCTTGGCCAGATACAACATGTCGTTGACCAGCTGCGCCATCCACTGCAGTTCTTCGAGGTTACTGTGCAGCGCTTCGCGATAGTCCTCGAGGGGGCGCGGGCGGGTGAGGGTGACCTGGGTGTGGGTCAGCAGGTTCGACAGCGGAGTGCGCAGTTCATGGGCGATGTCGGCGGAAAACGCCGACAGCCGCTGAAAGGAGTCGTCAAGGCGTCCGAGCATGGCGTTGAAGTTGTGGGCCATTTCCGCGAGCTCCGGCGGCATGTCCTCCTCGGGCAGGCGTGCGTTGAGTGATTGCGCCGATACACCGCTGGCGACCGCACTCATGCGCCGCAACGGCCGCAACCCGCTGCGCGCCGCCCAGGCGCCGAGCAGGGCAGTGGCCAGGGCTGACAAACCGACCGTCAGCCAGATCAGGTGCTGCATGCGTTGAAGAAAGTGCTGGTGGTGGGTGATGTCCAGCAGCAAGGTCAATTGCGGGGAGTCAGGCTTGTCGGCAAACAGCGGCGCATTCAGGACGCGGTAGTCAGTGCCGTCGTGGTTGAGGGTCGACAGGCCTGGCTGTTGTGGGAGTTGATCGGGCAGTTGGATCGAGCTGTCATACCAGCGTTTGCCATCGCTGCCGGTGATCCGTAATGACAGATCCGCCTGCCGACTCAATTCATCGGCGAGTTTGACCTGGCTGTCGCTCGATTGAAGATCGTGCAGCGCCCGCCGCAGGCCAATCAACTTGCCATCCAGCAGTTGCTGATCAAGCTCGATGAAATGCGCCTCGCTGGCGCGACTGAACAACACCCCGGCGAACAATGAAACGACCGCGGTGCAGGCGGCAAACAGCAACGCCAGGCGACGGCTCAAGGACAGCCGGCGCATCAGGCGCAGCGCTCTTCAAGCACGTAACCCATGCCGCGCACGGTGTGGATCAGTTTGTTGGGGAACTCATCGTCGATCTTCAGGCGCAATCGGCGGATCGCGACCTCGATGACATTGGTGTCACTGTCGAAATTCATGTCCCAGACCTGGGAGGCGATCAGCGACTTGGGCAGGACTTCACCCTGACGACGCAGGAGCATTTCCAGCAAGGCGAATTCCTTGGCGGTCAGATCGATGCGCTGGCCGTTGCGTTCTACTCGGCGGCGAATCAGGTCCAGGCGCAGATCAGCCAGTTGCAGGCTGGTTTCCTGCGGCGAGGCGCTGCCACGGCGCAACAGGCTGCGCACCCGCGCCAACAGTTCGGAGAACGCGAATGGCTTGACCAGATAGTCGTCGGCGCCCAGTTCGAGGCCATGCACCCTGTCTTCCACCGCGTCCCGTGCGGTCAGGAACAGGACTGGCGTATCAAGGCCTGCACTGCGCACCGCTTGCAGGATCTGCCAGCCATCGCGACCCGGCAGCATCACGTCGAGAATCAACAACGCGTAATCACCGCTCAAGGCCAACTGTTGGCCGGTGCTGCCGTCGGCCACCAGTTCGGTGGTAAACCCGGCTTCAGCCAGGCCCTGGCGCAAGTAGTGGCCGGTTTTCGGTTGGTCTTCGACGATCAGCAGTTTCATGGGGGGCTCGGGTCAATGGATCGAAAGCTTTATACCGTGGGCGCCGACGGTGCGGGCCGGCCTGACAAAGTTGTAATCTGGTTGTCAGGTTGCGGGCAGTGATTGCAGTTTAGAGTTTTTCACAGGCTGAACCTTATTTTGTTGGAGTATGACTATGTTTATGCGCAAAACCCTGGTGGCCGTCGCGTGCCTGTTGACGCTGACTTCGCCTGCATGGGCTGCCCCGGCGCACACCTACGATTTTGGCCAGCCGGCGCCTGCTGCCAAGGCAACTCGCAGTGTTGAAGTGGTGATGGGTGACATGTCGTTCAACCCCGGGACCATCGAGATCAAGGCGGGCGAGACCGTGCGTTTCGTGCTGGTGAATAAAGGCCAGTTGCTGCACGAATTCAACCTCGGTGACGCAGCGATGCATGCCAGACACCAGCAGGAAATGTTGCACATGCAACAGAGCGGCATGCTCACGCCTACAGGTGTGAAGGAAATGGACCACGGTGCAATGGCCGGTATGGATCACGGTTCGATGGGGCACGACATGAAGGGCGGCATGAAGCACGACGACCCCAACAGCGTGTTGGTGGAGCCGGGCAAAACGGCGGAACTGACCTGGTCCTTCACCAGGGCGACAAGTCTCGAATTTGCCTGCAACATCCCGGGTCACTATCAGGCCGGCATGGTCGGCAAATTGACTGTCAGTCAGTAAGCACTCAAAGGCGGGAGCAAAGGCTGATAGAATCCGCTGATTCTTCAGTCAGGTTTCCGCCATGCATCCCGCAGCCGAACACTCGCCGCTGGGCAAATCCAGCGAATACATCGCCACTTACACGCCGTCCTTGCTGTTCCCGATTCCGCGTACCGCGAAGTGGGCAGAGTTGGGCCTGACGGCTGAAACCCTGCCATATAAAGGCGTCGACTTCTGGAACTGCTTCGAGCTGTCGTGGCTGCTGCCTTCGGGCAAGCCGGTGGTAGCGATCGGCGAGTTCAGCATCCCGGCGGACTCGCCGAACATCATCGAGTCGAAGTCCTTCAAACTGTACCTCAACTCGTTGAACCAGACTCCGTTTGCCGACACCGCGAGCCTTGAAGCGACGCTGGTCAACGACCTGTCGGCCGCTGCCGGCAAGCCGGTCGGCGTGCGGGTTCGCAGCCTGAAAGATGTCGAAGCCGAAGGCGTCGTGGCGCTGCCCGGCGTGTGCATCGATGACTTGGATATCAGTGTCAGCAACTACGAGCATCCGCGTCCGGAATTGCTGCGTTGTGACGACTCGCGCATTGTCGAGGAAAGCGTGCACAGCCATTTGCTCAAATCCAACTGCCCGGTGACCAGTCAGCCTGACTGGGGCAGCGTCGTGGTGGAGTACCGTGGCGCGGCACTGGATCACGCGAGTTTGCTGGAGTACATCGTCAGCTTCCGCCAGCACTCGGACTTCCATGAGCAGTGCGTGGAGCGGATTTTCCTGGATCTGCAGCGGTTGTTGAAACCGGAAAAACTGACGGTCTATGCGCGTTATGTGCGCCGTGGCGGGCTCGATATCAACCCGTATCGCAGTACCGGAGAAGTGCAGCTGCCGAACCATCGTCTGGTTCGTCAATGAAGATCTAATGCGGGAGCGAGCCTGCTCGCTCCCACAGGGTCAGATCCCCATGCTGTGCAGGGCCGTGCCAATTCGGCGCAGGGCGTCGGAGAGGGTCGGGTGCTCAAGTTCGAAGCGTTCGACGGCAAGGTTGACGTTATCGGCGAGGTTGGTGTCCTTGGTTTTGTTTTCGAGATCAAGTTCCAGTTCGATCTGCTGCATCAGTACGTGCAGTTCTTCGCGCTCGAGTTCGGACAGCGGAGGATTCTTATCCAATTGCTCGCGCAGGGCATTGAGCTGTTCTTGCAGTTCGCGGGCAGGCATGGCGTTCTTCCTTATCTCAATTGGCACTGGCATAGACCGCAGCGACGCGCCAAAGGTCTATGGCTTGCCTTAAGATTAATCCACTCCTGCGTAACCTGCATGCTTCATCGGTGTGAGGCCGCGATCAGGGCTTTTCACCCTTCAGTCGACGCAAGCTGATATCGGCCAGGCAGGTGTCGAGTTCACCGAGGTGATCGATCACCGAATGCACGCCCAAGCCAAACAGTTGCAGGGTTGCCTTGCCGCGCTTGATGTCCTGTTCCTGCGCAGACAGGGCCTGCCATTGCGCAGGCGACAAGCCGCAAAGCGAGCCGCAGGACGCCAGCCCGATAGTCCACAGACCGGCATTGAGCCCCGATTGCAGCAGACGCGGTTCGCCACTGACCAGTACGCAGCCATCCAGCCGGTCGACGTTTAGCGCCATCAAGGCTTGCCAACACGCGTGGGGTGCCGGCCAAGGATTGTTTGTTGCAGAGTGTTGCGAGGATTTCACCCACTCCGGCAGGGCGATCGCCAGGGACTGGCTGAGGGCAGGGGGCAGTTCATCGAGCCAGGCGCAAGGTATCTGTTGCTGCTGCAAGCTGTGCAGGCTGTCGAGGGCGCCGGGCGTGGCCTCGGTGTGCTCGGCCGAATGACCGCCGTTCAGACGCGTGTGAGCGCCGAAATCCACCAGGCAACCACTGAGGCCGAACAGCACGGCAGTCAGGTTTGGCGCAGTTTGAGGCTTGGTTTCGGCGTGCGGCATATCAACGTCCCTGAAATAGCCTCGAGGCTAGCGGGCCGCGATGACAGTTGAGTGACACGGATGTGAATCGATCACAAACCGCAAAATCCCGAATCAGCGCTTGGGGGCATGCTGCCTAAAGCGACCTTTCCGTCTTATACTAGCGGTCTTTGCGCCAGGCTCAGCGCCCGGCAACGGAACAATCCAAGGAGTTTTTATATGCGCTGGAGCAATCAACTCGCTCAGCTTTGTGTGTGTGCCAGCGCGTTGCTGGTTCCGTTCGTTGCCCAGGCAGCGTCGGAAGACGACCCTTGGGAAAGCATCAACCGTCCAATCTACAAATTCAACGACGTGCTCGACACCTATGCCCTGAAGCCTTTGGCCCAGGGCTATCAGTTCGTGACGCCACAGTTCCTTGAGGACGGCATCCATAACATGTTCCGCAACGTCGGCGATGTCACCAACCTCGCCAACGATATCCTGCAGGCCAAGCCTGCGGCGGCCGGTGTCGATACCGCGCGTTTGATCTTCAACACCACCTTCGGCCTGCTCGGTTTCTTCGACGTCGGTACCAAGATGGGCCTGCAACGCAACGACGAAGACTTCGGCCAGACCCTCGGTTACTGGGGTGTCGGCAGTGGTCCGTACGTCATGCTGCCGCTGCTGGGGCCAAGCACGGTGCGTGATGCGCCTTCGAAATTCGTCGACGGTTACACCGGTCCGTACCGCTACATCAACGATGTGCCGGTGCGTAACTCGATCTTCGCCCTGAACATTGTCGATAGCCGTGCGAATCTGTTGTCCTCCGAGAAACTGATCACGGGTGACAAGTACACTTTCATCCGCAATGCGTACCTGCAGAACCGCGAATTCAAGGTGAAAGACGGCCAGGTTGAAGACGATTTTTGATCTTTACCGGTTATTGAAGAAGGCGGCCATCGAGCCGCCTTCTTCATTTCTGGATGCCGGCGGTCCTTCCATTGTGTTTCGGTTTTGGCTGTTCTTATAACTCGCGGTGATTTGACACAGATGGATGTCAAGCGACAATCGGCGTGAGCTTGAAACGCCTCGCGGATGGGAGTACCGTCTGCGCCTTAGAAGGGCACCTCTGGTGTACATGTGTGTAGGGCAAATGCTCGAAAACAGTGCGACAGAGAGGCTAGAAAGCGAATCCAGTAGTGTGAGCCGGGCCAAAATCCGAGCCGCTACGCCAACCTAATTCTGGCGCCGTTTGCCCACATGCCAAAAACCAGTGCCACGCTGCTGATAATCGATGATGACGAAGTAGTGCGCGCGAGCCTCGCCGCCTATTTGGAAGACAGTGGTTTCAGCGTCTTGCAGGCCAGCAATGGTCAGCAGGGTCTTCAGGTATTCGAGCAAGACACGCCCGATCTGGTCATCTGCGATCTGCGCATGCCGCAGATGGGCGGTCTCGAACTCATTCGCCAGGTAACCGAACTTTCTCCGCAAACGCCGGTGATCGTGGTGTCCGGTGCCGGCGTGATGAATGACGCGGTCGAGGCATTGCGCCTGGGTGCGGCGGATTACCTGATCAAGCCTCTCGAAGATCTGGCTGTGCTCGAGCACTCGGTGCGTCGGGCCCTGGATCGAGCGCGTCTGCTGCAGGAGAACCAGCGTTACCGCGAGAAGCTGGAGAAGGCCAACCGCGAGCTCGCCGCCAGCCTGAACCTGCTCCAGGAAGACCAGAACGCCGGTCGCCAGGTGCAGATGAACATGCTGCCGGTCAGCCCCTGGGCCATCGACGATTTCAAGTTTGCCCACCAGATCATCCCGTCACTGTACCTGTCGGGTGATTTCGTCGACTACTTCCGGGTCGACGAGCGCCGGGTTGCGTTCTACCTGGCGGATGTTTCCGGTCATGGTGCCTCTTCAGCTTTCGTTACCGTGCTGTTGAAATTCATGACCACGCGCTTGCTGTTCGAATCCAAGCGCAGCGGCACATTGCCGGAATTCAAGCCTTCAGAAGTCCTTGGTCATATCAACCGGGGCCTGATCAGTTGTAAGCTGGGTAAACACGTCACAATGGTCGGTGGAGTCATCGACGAGGAGACAGGTTTGTTGACCTATAGCATCGGTGGTCATTTGCCGTTGCCAGTGTTGTACACACCCGACAGTGTTCGTTATCTGGAAGGGCGTGGTTTGCCGGTTGGCCTCTTCAACGAAGCCACTTATGAAGACCACGTGCTGGAGCTGCCGCCGACGTTCAGCCTGACGCTGATGTCTGATGGCATTCTGGACCTTTTGCCAGAACCCACACTCAAAGAAAAAGAAGCTGCGTTGCCCCAACGGGTCAAGGCAGCGGGCGGCAGCCTGGATGGTCTGCGGCAGGTTTTTGGATTGGCCACGCTAGGGGAGATGCCGGATGATATCGCCCTGTTGGTGTTGAGCAGGAATCTTCAATGAGTACCGGTAGAATCCAGTTCGCCGAGCAGGACGGCACCTTTGTCCTGAAGTTCGTCGGTGAAGTTCGCCTGACCCTGTGTTCGGCGTTGGATGCGACTATTGATCGGATCTTCACCGCGTTGAATTTCAACGCAATCGTGATCGACCTGACCGAAACCCGCAGCATCGACAGCACCACCCTTGGTCTTCTGGCCAAGCTGTCGATCCTTTCGCGGCAAAAGGTCGGCCTGCTGCCGACCGTTGTCACCACCCACGAAGACATTACCCGTCTTCTGCAATCCATGGGCTTCGAGCAGGTGTTCAACATCGTTGACAAGCCTGTGCCGTGCCCGGAGTGCCTGGACGACCTGCCAGACCAGGATCAGTCCGAAGAAGTGGTGCGGATCAAAGTGCTCGAAGCGCACAAGATCCTCATGGGCTTGAACGATTCCAATCGTGAAGCATTCCATGACCTGGTGAATGCGCTGGAGCGGCATTGATTTCCTCAGGTGATGGGATGGCCGTAAAGGCCCCATCGCTAGCAGGTTAGATCTCACCTTTAAGACGCTATCCCTTGTGGGAGCTAGCCTGCTAGCGATGGCGGTGGCAATGACAGCACATTACCCGGCAGCCACAAAAAAGGGCGAACCCACCAAGGTTCGCCCTTTTTGCGTTTCGCCGAATTAGATCACAGCTTGGCTTGCAGCAACGCCTCAAGCTTTTCCTGGTCACGAGCAAACTGACGAATGCCTTCAGCCAGTTTCTCGGTCGCCATGGCGTCTTCGTTGGACAACCAGCGGAACTGCGCTTCGTTCAGGTTCAGGCGCGCTTCACCGGCCTGGCCCGGCGCCAGTTTGCGTTCCAGTTTGCCGGTATCCGCCGCCAGCTTGTCGATCAGGTCCGGGCTGATGGTCAGACGGTCGCAGCCGGCCAGTTGCTCGATCTGGCTCAGGTTACGGAAGCTTGCACCCATGACCACGGTTTTGTAGTCATTGGCCTTGTAGTAGTTGTAGATGCGGGTCACCGATTGCACGCCCGGATCATCCGCGCCGATGAACTCGTTACCGGTGGCTTTCTTGTACCAGTCGTAGATGCGGCCCACGAACGGCGAAATCAGGAACACCCCGGCGTCGGCACAAGCGGCGGCCTGAGCGAAGGAGAACAATAGGGTCAGGTTGGTCTGGATGCCTTCCTTTTCGAGGGTCTCGGCGGCGCGGATGCCTTCCCAGGTGGAGGCGATCTTGATCAGCACGCGGTCGCGGCCAATGCCGGCCTTTTCGTACAGCTCGATCAGACGGTGCGCACGCTTCAATACGGCGTCAGTGTCGAACGACAGGCGCGCATCCACTTCGGTGGAAATACGCCCCGGGATCACCTTGAGGATTTCTTGCCCTACCGCGACGCCAAAACGGTCGCTGGCCAGGCCGACATCGCCCTTGCAGTCGCTGACGCAAGCATTGAGCAGTTCGGCGTAAGCGGGGATGGCTGCGGCCTTGAGCAGCAGGGAAGGGTTGGTGGTAGCGTCTACCGGCTTGACGCGGGCGATCGCCTCGAAGTCGCCGGTGTCGGCAACCACGGTGGTCATTTGTTTGAGTTGTTCCAGCTTGGAAGTCATGGGCGTGCTCTGTCCTATGGGTCTGATGACATTACCCGAGCGCTGACAGCCACTCAAGGGTGTGTACGTGTATCGATGGCCCCTGCGGCAACAACCTGAAAACGATTGTTTGAAAGGTGGGGCGCAGTGTCGATGAATACGATGCCAAAACAGCTCACAGGTTCAAAGCAACTGACCTGCGCACAGGTCGGTTACGCAGGTTTACTCTGCATTGAAGTGACTTTCGACAGTCATTCTTGCCGGTTTCGGTTGCCCGTCAGAGGTCAGCAAACCGAAGTTCTTCTCCCGGTCATTGCTGCCCGAGTCGCTGTTTTTCCATTCATAGATGGAGGTCAGCGGGATGTTGAGCTTTTTCACATCGGCGATGAACGTACCGATTTTGCTGGCTTGTCCTTCGGCTCCGCCATTGGAGGAGAGCGCCGAAACGCCCCATTCACTGATCACGCCCGGCAGATGGAAGTTCTGCTGGATAAACGCCTGCGCGTTACTGATCTGTGTGCTCGTCATGCCATACGGGTGGTAGGAAATGGCGTTCAGGCATTTGGGGTATTCGCTGACGATACGGTTCAGCGCCACGGTCGATGCAGAACCGGCCGTCGGCGGGCGGGCAAAGCCGAAGCCCACCCGGGGCGTCGATTGTGGTTTGTCTTGCAGCGACTTGCACATGGCGCTCATGAATGGGACGAAGGTCGTGTCGAAATAGCGCGTCGGCCAATAGGTTTCGAGGTCCGGTTCATTCCAGATTTCGATGGCCACGAGTTGAGTGCTGTAGGCGGTTTCCAGCTTTGTCACGGTGTTGGCAAAGGATTCGCCAGCGGTTGCCAGTTCACTGATGTTGCCTGACGCGGCCATCAACGGCTTGATGGCGCGCACGGTCAGCAGCACCGGCAGGCCAGCGGATTTGGCCGTCGCAAAGGCATCGCTGACCTGTTTCTGATACTTCGCACTGCCCAGGCTGTCGCTCCATACGCCGAAGCGCACAAAACTGAAACCGGCCGCTTTGATCTGCCCGGCGTCGGCGGCGGAAAAGTTCTGAATCTTGACCTGGATGCCAACGGTCCGGGCAGGGAGGTTAGGGAACAGATCGCTGGCGTGTACCTGAGTCGTCGCACCCAGCGCTAGCAGTGTCAGCGCGCCGAATCCTTTGAGATGTGCTGATTTCATGTCTGCTCTCCTGATGAGAAGTGACAACTTCGAATAGATATCTCATTACTCATGTTTTGATAATGAAGAGGGCATGAAGTGCACGAATGTTATTTTTTGTCGGAAAACCATCGGCTGAAAATCACAGTTATTTTTAGTCCGGTAATTGTGGTTGGGGGCCTTTTAAACGCTGTGGTACTTAATGCTCCGGTACTAACAGGGCGAATCTATTTCTGAGTTCAGGAAGATCCTGAGGGTTCATTAAGATCCTCTCGATATGTTGGCCGTTTGACATTACACGGGAAAGTAAAACCTTGTTCAGAAAGATCCTTGTCGTCTGCGTGGGCAATATATGCCGAAGTCCGACAGCAGAGCTTTTGCTGCGTAACGCGCTGGCCTCTTCAGCGATCACGGTGACCTCCGCAGGCCTGTCCGCAAGGGTTGGCGAGTCCATGGAAGCGTCGGCCCGGCAAATTCTCGAAGACCATGGGCACTGCGCCGAAGCGTTCACAGCGCGGCAATTGACACCGGACATCGTCAATGAAGCAGACCTGATTCTGGTCATGGAAAAAGAGCATGTAAAACAAGTATTGAAGATTGCCTCTCACGCGAGGGGCAAAGTGTTTCTGCTCGGTAAGTGGCAGAGCGAGCGCGAAATACAAGACCCTTATCGTCAAGGCAAGGCCGCTTTTATTCATGCCCATGCATTGATTGAAGATGCTGTTAGCTCATGGGCGCAACGCCTCGCGCGTTGATAAATATTCTTCAGATCAATGAATGGTAAGAACAGACTTATGCAGTTACCGTCCGTAATCGGCACCCGTGACAACGATCAAGACAGTATTGATCTTCTCGGCATATTTGGCAGTTTGATCGATCAGAAATGGTTGATCGGCGCGCTCACCGGCGCCTTCATGGTGACCGGCGTTGCCTATGCGGTATTGGCGACGCCGGTGTACCTGGCGAACGCGCTGGTGCAGGTCGAACCGAAGAAGAACGACATGCTCGGGTTCTCCGATCTCAACAGCATGCTCGGAGGGCAATCGCCCTCGGTGACCGAGATCGGCATCATCAAGTCCCGCGCGGTGATCGGCAAAACGGTCGATGACCTGCGCCTTGATATCGACGTCACGCCCAACACCTTCCCGGTGATTGGCGGCTTCTTCGCCCGGCGTTATCGCGGCGAGACCGAGTTCAGTGTCGCGGCGCCGCGTTTCGGTCTCAACAGCTACGCCTGGGGTGGTGAACGCCTGGAGATCACCCGGCTCAATCTGCCCAAAGACCTGCTGGGCAAGAAACTCACGCTGGTTGCCGGTGAGCAGCAACGATTTCAGTTGTTCGATGAAAACGACAACCTGTTGGTGGAAGGCGTCGCTGGACAGGCGTTCGTCCAGGACGGGGTAGAGGGCTTGATCGCTCAGCTGTCGGCGAACCCTGGCACCCGTTTTGAAGTGGTGCGCAATCCACGGATCGTGACCATCCAGGGGTACCAGGATGCACTGGATATTTCCGAGCAAGGCAAGGAGTCGGGAATCATCCGTTTGGCCCTGGCGAGCCCCGACGCGGCCGAGGCAGTGAAAATCCTCAACAAAATCGCGGCGTTGTATGTGCAGCAGAACGTGCAGCGCACCTCGGCGGAAGCGGCGCAGAGCCTGCAATTCCTGCAGGGCCAGTTGCCCCAGGTCAAGCGTGATCTGGCCAAGGCCAGCGACGCGCTCAACAGTTATCAAACCCGTGGCAAAACGGTCAATATTTCCCTCGAGACCCAATCGGTGCTGGAACAGGTCGTCAGCCTGGACACGCGGATCTCCGAGCTGAAAATGCAACAGGCGGAACTGGACCGCAAGTTCACCAGGCAGCACCCGGCGTATCGCGCGCTGATGACCCAGCTCGGCGAGCTGACCCAGCAACAGAAGGCGCTGGAGAGCAAGGCCCAGGATTTGCCCGCCACGCAACAAGAGTTGCTGAACCTGACCCGCGATGTGGAAGTGGCGTCGCAGATCTACACGCAACTGCTGAACAAATCCCAGGAACTGGACATTGTCCGGGCCGGGGCAGTGGGCAATGTGCGCTTGATCGACAGCGCGGACGTCGATCTGACCAGCCCGGTCAAACCGAAGAAAGCCTTGATCGTGCTGATCGCAACCTTCCTCGGTGCGTTTTTCGGGGTTGCGCTGGTGTTGCTGCGCAAATCCCTGAGTCGCGGGCTGGAAGGGCCGGAAGCCATCGAGCAACTCGGCTTGCCGGTGTACGCGTCGATTCCCTACAGCGCGTTGCAGCAGGAAGAGGACAGCAAAAAAGGTCGCGCCCGCGACGGCGTGGACAAACCGGCCTACCTGCTGGCCCTGCGCAACCCGACGGATCTGTCCATCGAGTCGATTCGCAGCTTGCGCACCTGCCTGCACTTTGCCGGGCTTGATTCGACCAACAACCGCATCATGATTTCCGGCCCGAGCCCGCAGGTCGGCAAGACCTTCGTTTCTTCCAACCTCGCGGCAGTCATGGCGCAAAGCGGACAGCGCGTGGTGCTGATCGACGCCGACATGCGCAAGGGCCATCTGCATAAAACCCTGAACACACCGATTACCAATGGTTTGTCCGATCTGCTGGTCAAGCGCTGCAGCATCGAGCAGGCGATCAATAGAGTCGAAGTCGACAACCTGCATTTCATCAGCCGTGGTCAGGTTCCGCCCAATCCTTCCGAGCTGTTGATGCACGCCAACTTCCGCGAACTGCTGGCGCAACTCAGCGAGCGGTATGACCTGGTGATCATCGATACGCCGCCGCTACTGGCCGTGACCGATGCGGCGATTGTCGGTCGTGAAGCGGGCATCAGCCTGATTGTCACGCGCTTCGGGGTGAACCCGGCCAAAGAGATCGAACTGACGATTCGTCGCTTCGCCCAGAACGGCATCGAGTTGAAGGGCGCGGTGTTCAACGGTGTCGAGAAGCGCGCGGCCAGCTACTACGGCAACGGCGGCTACGGCTATTACAACTACGAATACGCGTCCGACAAATCCTGAGTGTCAGCGATTTTTCTTTCATGTTTGAAGTGGGTGACTTGTGAAAAAAATATTGCACGTGGCTGAGACAATCAAAGGTGGCGTCGCGACGGTGATCCGCACGATTTCGGCTTCGCCCGAAGGCGACGCGGCCAACTATGAGCTGGTCTATCTGGTCCCGGAGGATCAGGAAAAGGAACTGCACGGGATTGCCGCGCAACAGGTCCGCACCTTCGCCCGGACCGGGCGCAATGTCCCGTCGTTGCTGCGCTTCGCCTGGCGGTTGACCCAGGTGATGCTCAAGGAAAAACCCGATGTCGTGCATTTGCACAGCACTTTTTCCGGCGTTATCGGGCGATGCGTGTGCGTGATGTTGCGACCTTGGCGCAAGCCGAAAATCGTTTACTGCCCGCATGCCTTTTCGTTCCTGATGGAAAGCTCGCCGACCAAGCAGAAAGTCTATGCGTGGATCGAGCGGGTGTTGCAGAAGGTCACTGATGTGATCATTTGCGTCAGCCAGTACGAGCTGGATAAAGCCGCGCGATTCGGCATTCAGCGCAAGCGCATGAAGCTGATCTACAACGGTATTCATCATCGGGACGAAGCGGCCAAAGCGAGCAATCCCGAACCGATTCATCTGCTGTTTGTCGGCCGTCTCGACTACCAGAAAGGCTTCGACGTGTTGCTCAAGGCGTTCGCCAACGTCCAGCGCAGCGATTTGAAACTGACTGTAGTGGGCAGTGCCGTGAACGAAGATTCGGTCGAGTGTCCGCCGATGGAAGGGGTTGAATACCTGCCGTGGGTGACACCGAGCGAAGTCCAGGCGCTGTATCGAAAAGCCGATGCGCTGATCGTGCCGAGTCGCTGGGAAGGTTTTGCCATGGTGCCGCTGGAAGGCATGGCCATGGGCTTGCCGGTGATTGCCAGTAACTGCACGTCGCTGCCCGAGCTGGTCACCAACGAGGTGTCCGGCTACGTCTTCCCCAGCGGGGATCACCAGGCGCTGGCCGATGTGCTGAAGAAAATCCAGAAGCCGCGGTTGCTCGACCTTGGCAGCGAAGGGCGCAGCATCGTCCGCGAGCGTTTCAGCGCCGCGTTGATGATCCGCCAGACCTATGACCTGTATCGCGCCCCCTCTTTTTAAGTAGATCTCAAGCATATGAACGTAACGATTTTGCATGGCTACAGTGCGTCCAACTCCGGTGACGGTCTGCTCGTGGATCTGGCCATTGCCTTGGTGCAGCGAAACTTTGGCGACGACACCGCGATCAGTGTCGTGGCCTCCGATCCAGAATCCTTCAGCTACTTGCCGCACCCGCGCTTTGACGCGCCAGTGATGGCGGCCAAGGGTTTGGGCCGGGTCAAGCAAGCGGTATTCCTCAACCAGTCCTACGCCGGACTTGCCGATCTGTTGAAGAAAACCGATCTGATCGTCGGCGTCGGTGGCGGATACATGCGCTCGAAAAGCGCCTTCGAACACATCAAGTTGAAACTCGGTCACGCCAAGCAACTGGAAACCGCGATTCTCAGCAAAGTGCCGTCGGTCTACCTGCCGCAAAGCATTGGCCCGTTCCACGGCGAGAGCAGCAAGATCGTCGAGCATTACGCCAGCGCCGATGCGGTGTTTGTGCGTGACAACAGGTCGTCGGCGATTTTCGATGCCTGCGAAAATGTCTACCGTGCGCCGGATCTGGCGGTCCAGTCCCTGGCGAGCAAAATCCTCCAGCAACCCAAGTTCACCCGCTGCGCTTCGTCGCCGGCCACGGTGTGTGTGGTGCTGCGCAAGCCGCCGGAGTGGAGCAAGGAAAAGAAGGTCGCTTATGTGGCCAACCTGAAGTTGCTGCTACAGCGCTTGAAGAACAAGAGCAAAGTGGTTTGCGCGGTGCAAAGCGCGGTGCGTGGTAACGATGACGGCGCGTTCTACCGCGAGTTGGGCATTACCGAAGACCTGCTGCCGTTGAAGGCGACGCTGGCCAAGTATCAGCCGGACCTGGTGATTTCCGTGCGCCTGCATGGCGCCATCGAATCGCTGCTCAGCGGCGTTCCGGCGTACCACATCAGCTACGAACGCAAAGGCTTCGGCGCCTATCAGGACATGGGCGTGGAAGACTGGGTGATCAACGGCGGCGACATTGATGTCGATACCATTATCAACACGGTCTACGCACCGAACGCACTGTCCGGTTTCGGCAAACGTCTGACCGACACCTGTCGCGAGATCGAAGCGAAAACCGTGGCCATGGACGACATCATCAAAGGTGTCGTTCGATGATATTTCGGCTGTTGCTTCGCGGCGGGGCATTAGGCGCGAAGTTTTTGCTGGTGTTGGCCATCACCCATTACCTGGGCTATGAGGCGCTGGGCTTTTATGGCGTGGTGGTCGCGGCTTCGTTGATCGCTTCGAAGTTCTACAGCGTCGGGTTCAGTTCCGAGATCAATCGGTTGATCAGCGTCGGGGGGACTTCGCGGCGGGTGGTCGACAAGGTTTTGCTGCTGTATCTCGCGGTAGGGTTAGTACTGTCGGTGGTGACGGTGCTGATTTACTCGCTGTTCCAGCAAGTCGAGGCAACGACTGCGCTGATCCTCTGCGTGACGCTGGTTCTGCTGACCGAACACCTGTCTTTCGAAATCAATTCCTTCGTGTTTTCCGCGCAGAAAGCCACGGCGGGTGCGCTGCTGTTTTTCGTCAAGACCGGCCTTTGGGCCGTGCTGGCGGTAGGCGGGATGATGCTGGGCTGGGTGTCCGGGATTGCCAGCGTACTGTGGCTCTGGGTAGCCGCCAACGTGCTGGTGATCATCGCCGGTTACCTGATTGTGGTGCACGTGCACAAAGGCCGGGAGGCCGGCTCGCTGGCCACGGCCACCGTGTGGAAAGCCGGGTTGCCGTTCTATCTCGGCACCGGGTTGATCGCGTTGAGCCAGTATGCCGAGCGCTTTCTGATCATCGATCTGGAACCCTACGCCAGCCTCGGTAAATATGTGTACGCGTGGTCGGCGGCCAACACCTTGCAAGCGTTGTCCTACGCGGTGGTGGCGGTGGTCGGAATTCCGGTGCTGGCCAAGCGTTTTCAGGCGGATCAACAGCCGTTCACGGTCAGGCAGTTGTTCGTCAACAAATGGGTCATGCGCTCGCTGGTGGTGTCTGCCGCGGTGGCGGTGCTGATTTATCTGTTTTTCAATGTCGTCCTTGATTACGTTGGCGCGGCAGTGCCGCGGCCGGACAACGCCATCCTCGGCGTGTTGATATTTTCCTTCGCCCTGCGCGCCATCGGCGACATCGTCTGGGGTGGGTTGATCGCCTCAAAAAACAGTCGGGTGTCATTGGCGAGCGCGGTCATCTGCCTGCTGGTTTCAGTGCCGGTCAGCTACCTGCTGATCAAACACTATTCGATCTACGGTGCTGCCTGGGGCAACGTCTTCGCGATCGTTGTGCAGCTCGCTGCGATTGCTCTGCTGACCCGTGTGACCGGCGCGAAAAAGGCTGCTCTGTCATGGGCCTGAAGCTGCCGTGCATCGAGTTTCGCGGCAAGAAACTCGACTCGTCGATTTCGTTTCTGATCCTGTTCACCGGGTTGTTTCTGTCGGTGGCCATGCCACTGTTGGTCCCGCGTGATCCCGGCCCGGATGCCATGACGTTGTGGTCGTCCTATGCGCGCGCCGACAACTGCAACTTCTGGAACCCGTTCTCGCCGGATCGCTCTTCTTATGAGTGCTCGGCCTTTCTGCTGCGGCCCACCGGGATCAACCTGACCAATGCCTGGGCCTACGGCATGTTCTGCAATTTTTTCCTCACGGCGATTCCGGTGGTGGTATTCCGCCGCATGCCGTTGGCGATCTTCGGCACCCTGTGTCTGTGGGGCATCGTTCGCTCGTTTTTCCTTGAGAACCTGACCAAGGAAATCATTGTGTCGGTAGCGGTGTTGAGCATTTTGCTCAGCTCGTTGACGCACAAATATCGCGGCGGGTTTTTCCTCTCGGCGGTGATCTACGGCGTGCTGATCCGGCCTTACTGGATTCTGTTTTCACTGTCCTGGGTCGGCGTCTGCGTGATGAAGAAGTACGTCTCGCGCTTCACTTTCTTCCTGATGCTGTTCCTGTTCTACCTGGCGGTCGCCATGGCGATCCAGGTGGCGCTCGGGTTTCCGGTGTCGTCGATTCGCGCCAGTAACAACGAACTGCGAACGGCGGGTGAGGAGGGGTCGAAGTCGTTGATCGTCTCGTGGCTCAGCGGCAGCGATTTTGTCTCGCAGGCCCTGGACTCGATGATCATCTTCTTCCGGCTGTCGTTTCCCGTGGAGCTGATCCTGCTGTCCGGACCGGGCCAGGTGATCTTCGTGGCGTTGATGATCATGACCGCGTTGCTGCTGTTCAAAGTCATCACCTCGACCGATTACAAAGGCGCACCGATCCAGACCAAACCCAAGGAACTGATCGCGATTCCGCTGGCGTTTTTGCTGGTGCAAGGCTTGTTCGAACCGGATTTCGGCTCCTTCGCCCGGCACTTTTCCATGGTGGTGCCGGTGCTGTTTGTCGGCCTGGGATTGATGCTGCGGGCCAACAAACCGGTGCAGGTTGAATCAAGAATACTGAATTGAGGCAGGTGCTTTATGTCGAGCAAAAAAAAGTCCCTGGAGATAGAAACCCTGCGTGGCCTGGCGTGCCTGTTGCTGGTGCTCTACCACGTCATCGGCCCGTTGGGCGGCGGTTTGAAAATTGACCTGGGCTCGCCGTTCCGGGTGATCGCCGACTCGATGGTGTACGTGCGCATGCCGCTGTTCACCTTCATCTCGGGCTACATCTATTCCATCTACAAAATCCGCGGCAATGATTTTCCAGCGTTCTTCAGCGGCAAGGTGCGACGGTTGATCGTGCCGCTGTTTTGCGTGGGCGTGCCGTTTTCCGTATTGCAAGCGGTTGGCCCGGGGGTGAACAAGGACGTCAGTGTGATCGACGCGTTGTTGTCGTTCTGGGTGCCGATCAACCACTTCTGGTTCCTGCAGGCGGTGTTCATCATTTTCATGTTCGTCGGCTTGCTGGAGTGGCGTGGATTGCTGCGATCGGCGACGCGTTTGTACTTGTTGTTTGCCTTTGCGGCGGTGGTGTTCCTGTTGCCGCCGTTCAAGGTCGATGCGTTCGGCATCAACGGCGCGATCTACCTGCTGCCGTTCTTTGTGGCGGGGATGATTGGCCAGGAAAACGTCGAGGCATTGAAGCAGCGGTTCAAGATGATCGGTCCGCTGTTGTTCGTGGTGATCTCGCTGACGCTGCTGTACGTGGCGGCGGTGGATCGCGAGCTGATCGTCGATCGTCGCAGCCTGATCGGTTTGACGGTGGGCTGCGTGTCCTGCATCGCGTTGCTGTCCAGTGACGTGCGCTCGAAGTGGTTGACCTGGCTGGGCGGTTATTCCTATGCGATCTTCCTGTTCCATGTACTGTTCGCGGCCACTTCGCGGTTTGTCTTGGGGCGGTTGGGCGTGAAGGATGAAAGCCTTCTGGTGTTCGGTGGCGTGGCCAGTGGTTTGCTCGGGCCGGTGGTGTTGTCGATGATTTTCAGTCGGTTCAACTTCACCTCCGTGCTGTTTCTCGGCGAACGCGCAGCGAGCAAAAAAGCCCCGGCGAACATCGCTCCGGTGGCGCAGACTTGATGATTGTCCGAGGGAAGGAAGCAGCGCATGTTGGCAGTTGATGACGTCCAGCCTGTTGCGGCGTCGGTGGTCGAGGTGGGTGACGCCCGCGAGCGTTTTGCTCAGTGGCGCGAAGGCAAGGCAGGCAAGGTTCTGTCGATCTCGGTGATCGGCGACAGCTACAGCGCCGGGCAGGATTTCTATCTGAATAAACTGGTGCAGCGCGTGTCCGGGGAGGTCGGGTTTGCCGGCCCTGGCTACGTCGGCTTCAACCACGGTGCGGCCCTTGGCGGTACGCATTTCAAGTACACCCGCAGCAGCGAAAAGTATTTTGGCGGCGACTGGCAGGTGTCCGGCCTCGGCCAGGCCAGCCCCGACAGCCGCACGGTGACGGGGCGCCCCGGCGCCTGGCTGCAGATCGATGCCAGCCCGACGCCGTCGATCAACACCGCTGTTACCCAGGCAAAATTGCTTTACCTGGGCAACGGCGAGCCCAGCGAGATTCGCTATCGCTGGACGCCATCGCAAGACTGGCGACCCTTGACGCTCGGCGGCTCTGGGGTGCAGGAAGTGCCGTTGCCCGACGCATCACAGGCAGCGGACTGGGCGTTCAGGCTGGAGGTGGTGAAAGGCGCGCCGACTCTGTTCGGCCTGTGGATGAGCAACGATCAGGGCGGCGTGCGGGTTTCCAAACTGGCGGCGTCCGGCGCGGCGTCCGCTGACTTCTACCACAGCGACAGCCCCTGGCAGACGCAGTGGAAAGCGGTGGTGTCGAAGATCCCGGCGGACATTTATCTGATCATGCTCGGGGGCAACGATCAGGGCTTCGGCGTGAAGCCCGAGCAGTATCTGAAAAACGTTCAAGGGCTGGTGGGGATGATTCGCGAGATCCAGCCGGCGGCGAGCGTCAACCTGATCCTGCGACAGGAAACCACACGCTCCAGTGCCTATCCGATGTCGGCGTATGCGCAGGTGTTGGAGCCATGGGCGCGCGCGGAGCATCTCGGTTACGCCGATCTGCAGTGCGCGTTCGGCAGCGACGTCAAACGCTACGCCGCCTCCATGATCGGTCCGGACAAGATTCATCCGGTTCCGGCCACGGGTGGACGGCTGATTGCCGATTACTTCTATCGCTGGATGGTGGGCGGGCAGGAGCGCTGCGATTGGGGCTTGAAGTAGGCGCTGGCGCAGTGTTCAGCGTTTCTCGAAGGCGTCCAGGTGACTTAGCAGCTCTGCGGTTTTGAGCGGCATCAATTGTGTCGCGCAACGGGTTTCCACATTGATGATGATGGCCGGGTCGTTGCAGCAAATGCGAACCCGGAACCGCCAGTCACTGAAAATTACTTTGAGACCATCGCGGTCATCCACTTCCAGAGCCTGCTCGCCATAGAGCTTTTTCAAGTGGGCGAGGAGAGGGTAGGGGTCGCGTAGCGGGCGGCGGATGTCGCCCGATGAGGGAAACATGCCGATCCGCTCCACCAACAGCGTGGTGCCCAACCATGGCTCGTTCGCGCTGGGTAGCGGCTGATGGCGCGATAACCAGGTCATCACGCCGAGGTTGCCCACCTCCAGTTCAATGTCTGCCGAGTGTTTTGCATTGTTCATGATGGCCTGCCTGAGTGAAAAGTGGGCGTGATTGTGCGTGCAGCAATGAGTCAGGGTGGGTCGTCAAAGGCCCTTGAGGTACACGTTGTCGTAGCAGAAATTGGTCGCCTCGAGATAACCCTCGGCGCCGCCGCAATCGAAGCGCATGCCTTTGAACTTGTAGGCCAGCACGCAACCGTTCTGCGCCTGTTTCATCAACGCGTCGGTGATCTGGATTTCCCCACCTTTGCCAGGTTGGGTGTCGGCGATCAGATCAAAAATATCCGGCGTCAGGATGTAGCGGCCGATGATCGCCAGGTTGGATGGCGCGTCTTGCGGGCTGGGTTTTTCCACCATGTTGTTGACCCGGTAGATGCCTTCGGAGATCAGCTCGCCAGCGATCACGCCGTACTTGTGGGTCTGGTCGTGTGGCACTTCCTGAATGGCCACGATCGAGCAGCGGAATTTCTTGTAGAGCTGGATCATTTGCGTGAGCACGCCGTCACCTTGCAGGTTCAGGCACAGGTCATCGGCCAGCGCCACGGCGAAGGGTTCATCACCGATCAGCGGGCGGCCACTGAGAATCGCGTGACCCAGGCCCTTCATCTCGACCTGACGGGTATAGGAGAAGGTGCAGGTGTCGATGAGTTCGCGGGTGCCAGCGAGGAATTTCTCTTTCTCGGTGCCACGAATCTGGTGCTCAAGTTCATAGCTGATGTCGAAGTGGTCTTCCAGTGCGCGCTTGCCCCGACCGGTCACGATTGCCATGTGCTGCAGGCCGGCGTCCCGTGCTTCTTCAACGGCGTACTCGATCAACGGCTTGTTGACGATCGGCAGCATTTCCTTGGGCATGGCTTTAGTGGCCGGCAAGAAACGCGTGCCGTAGCCGGCAGCGGGGAACAAACATTTACGAATCATAAAAGTATCCTGGACAGTCACGGCGCACCATTAACGGCTGCGCGCAATAACAAGTGATTGCAAGTTCAATGATTATTGAAGGAGTACTTTAATACCCGAGTCGGGTTGTTAATGGCAATTAGCAGTGTGCGCAGAATGCGCCAATGTTATGAGATGTCGGCTTGTTAGTTGTTAGTTATTTTTAGTCGGTATCTGTTGATAGTGAGGAAAGCATCGGAGTGCTAATAAGTACCGGGCAATACAGTTTGACCTGCAAAAATATTTATTGCCAGTCGTTGAACTAAATTTGTTTTAGGTTGTTGTCGCCCTTATTTGTGTGGTTCACCACGCATCTTCAATACATGGGGCTTGACACGCTACTGAGTACTTATCTCTCTATGGACCGCACTATGAAAATTCTGGTAACGGGTGGAGCCGGATATATCGGCTCGCACACCACACTCGCACTGCTTGAAGCAGGCTATGAAGTTGTAGTGCTGGATAATCTTTGCAACAGCAGCGATGCGGCCTTGCATGCCGTGGAAGCCATATGCGGCAAGCGTGCACTGATGATTCGCGGCGATGTGTGCGATCGGGCTTTGCTGGACCGGATTTTTCGTGAGCACGCCATTGATGCGGTCCTGCATTTTGCCGGGCTCAAGGCGGTGGGTGAGAGCGTGCGCAAGCCGCTGGAGTATTACGAGACCAATGTCAGCGGCAGCATCACGCTGTGCCAGGCGATGGCCGCTGCCGGGGTGTTTCGTCTGGTGTTCAGCTCATCGGCCACGGTCTATGGCGCGCCGGAGCAGATGCCGATCCGCGAAGATTTCCCGACAGGCAACCCGACCAACCCCTATGGCCAATCAAAGCTGATCGTCGAAAACGTGCTGCGCGACCTGAGCCTCGCCGAACCGCGCTGGAGCATCGCCCTGTTGCGCTACTTCAACCCGATCGGCGCTCACGACAGTGGTCACATGGGGGAAGACCCCAACGGTATTCCCAATAACCTGGTGCCTTATATCAGCCAGGTGGCGGTCGGCAGCCTGCAGGAGTTGTCGATCTTCGGTAACGATTACCCCACGGTCGACGGCACTGGCGTACGTGACTACATCCACGTCGTGGACCTGGCGGACGGGCACCTCAAGGCATTGCAGTCCATCGCCGGGCGCACCGGTATCCACACCTGGAATCTCGGTACGGGCGATGGCTACAGCGTGATGCAAGTGCTGCGGGCTTTCGAGGAGGCGAGTGGGCAACCGGTGCCGTTTCGCATGATGCCGCGTCGTTCGGGTGATGTTGCCCAGAGCTGGGCCGACCCTTCCAAGGCAGCGAAAGAGCTGGGCTGGAAGGCGACGCGCAATTTGCAGGAAATGATGGCCGACACCTGGCGCTGGCAATCGAATCATCCCAAGGGTTATCTCGGATGATGTCGTTTTGGCCTAATGTTATTTCCAGTCAGGTTGTTAGATAACGTCGGGAAAATACACTGGAAATGCCTTTTGCATGTCCGTAGATATAAACCTGCCGTTTGACGTTTATCAGTCAGGTAGGACTGTGAATGAATGACGGATCTTGTTCGCACTTTTCGCGACTTGAACTCTACCAACTCTAACGGAACATCCGGTTTTAATCGGGTCGAATGTTAGAAAGGAGTTGATATGAAAAAAGTGATGGCGATTGCCTTGTTGACGATGTTCAGCAACTGGGCTGCCGCAGCTGAAACGCCGCTGACCGCGGTGACCAATGTAGGTGGCAGTGTAGCGGCTTCTCAAGCCCCTGCAGCGAGTACTGCAATGGTTGCCAGTGCAATAGCGGCGTCCAATAGCGGTGGCAGTGCCAACGGCGGTACCACCGGTACGACCGGTACCACCGGTACCACCGGCACGCATAACTAACAGACGTTTTTGTTAGTGCAGTACAGGGTCGCCCGACGCAAGTCGGGTGACTTCTTTTTAGATTCGCCCTTGAATAGCGTAGTGCCATTATGACTCGTAGTTTTTCTCTTTTAATGTTGGCAAGTCTCGCTTTACAAGGTTGCATGTTTTCCCCCGGCCAATACCTGAGCACCAGTGACATCACCCGCCAAGGGGCCAGTGAAAGCAGCCGGGTCGAGCTGATCCCGATTACCCCCAAGCTGATTTCCACCACCCGCGCCACGCAAAAGCGTGAGTCGCTGCCGGCGGAGCTGTTGGCGACTCCGCCCGAGTACCGCATCGGTAACAACGATGTCTTGTACATCACGGTCTGGGATCACCCTGAGCTGACAGCCCCGTCCGGCGCGCAACAACAGATCGATGCCAACGGCCGGCTGGTGCGCTCCGACGGCACGCTGTATTACCCGTACATCAAGGAAGTCCAGGCTGCCGGGCGTACGATCCAGCAACTGCGCGCAGACATCGAGCAACGGCTGTCGGCCTTCATCGCCGAGCCGCAGGTAGATGTCGCGGTGCTGCGTTTCGCCAGTCAGAAAGTCGTCGTGACTGGTGCCGTGACCAAGGGCGGTCCGCAAGCGATTTCCACCAATCCGCTGAGCGTGGTCGAGGCCCTCGGTTCCGCCGGCATCGATACCAACAACGCTGACTTGTCCGGCCTGACGCTGACGCGCAACGGCCGGGTGTATCCGCTCAATCTCGACTCGCTCAACCACCAGGATTCCGAGTTGCAGGGCGTCTATCTCAAGGGTGGCGATCAGTTGTATCTGCCGTACAACGACAACAAGCGTATCTACGTCATGGGCGAGGTCAACCAGCCGCGCGCATTGAGCTTCAAGACCGCCACCATGAACCTGTCTGATGTCCTCGGCTCGGTCGGCGGCTTGAGCCAGACCACTTCCAACGGCAACGCGGTGTACGTCATCCGCGGGGTTGAAAACCTGGACGTGGAGCCGGCGAAGATCTACCAGTTGAACGCTGAATCGCCGACAGCCATGGCGCTCGCCACGCACTTCGAAGTGCGCCCTCAGGACGTTGTCTATGTCGGGCCTGCCAATGTGACTCGCTGGAACCGCTTCATCAGCCAATTGGTGCCATCGGCGTCGATTGTCGGTACGGGTGCTTCCGCTGCGAAGAACTGGAGCGAATACAGTAACAACAGCAAATAAGGTCGCCGACTGTGAACACGTTGAAAGTTGGCGTCTGCCTGAGCGCGGCCCTGTTGTTGTGTGGCTGCAACCCGCTGATGAGCGCTTCGTTGAACAACCTCAAGTCGGCGGTGATCGGACCGGATGAGCTGGACGTGACCCCGGCCCAGGTGGCGGAGGTCAACTATCCGCAGATCAAACTGACCACGCCGACCGGCTCCGGGGTGTTGGCGCTGGTGCGCGAGCGTGAAGACCTGCAGTTCTGGGTCGCCTCCGGCAAACAAGTGTTGCTGCTGCGCAATGGCCTTGCCGTGCGCAGCATTGGCCTGGGCCTGGAGGGTGACCTGGACGGCACGCGTCTATCGGATACCTCACCGTTCAAGCAAGGCCTTCATCAAGTCGCCGATGGCTACACCTCCCGGCGCTGGATCGATCTCTACAAGGGCCAGGAAGTGGGGGTGATCGTTAACAGTCGCTTCTCCCGAAAATCCATGGATACCTTGACCATTCTCAACAAGGAATACAGCGTGCTGCGTGTCGATGAGCAGATTGATGCCCCGGCCATCGGCCTGCGGGCGACCAATCGTTATTGGGTCGATCCCGTCGACGGTTTCATTTTGCAGAGCGAGCAACAACTGACGTCGCAGTTGCGCGTCAGGATCGTGCAACTGACCCCCGACCGCAGGCATGTCCCGTGAAGCGCCTGAGAACGCTATCGGCGTGTTTACTGTTGATCACCAGCTTCAGTCAGGCAGCGGTCACTGTCAGCGGTGACGTCGCCAACCCCGGGCCGGTCGAGTTGCCGGCCGGCGGGCGCTTGCTCGATGTGATCAGCGTGGCCGTGCCCAATGCCGAAGGGTATTGGCTGGCGGGTGTCTTGTTGCGTCAGTCGTTGCTGGAAGAGCAGGCGCGGCTCAAGGCGGGCGTGTTGTTTGATCTGGACGTATTGCAGCGCATGGCTTCGCTCTTCGACAAACCAGGCCGTGCAGCGCTGGCACTGCGTTTGTCTGAGCAAGTGCGGCAGATGCCGGTCACCGGGCGGCAGATCGCCAATCTTGATCCGGTCGCGCTGGAAGTCGGCTTCGCGCGCAACATTCGTCTCGACGATGGCGATCGCCTGATTTACCCGAAACGTGTCGATGAAGTCGAAGTGCTCGGTGCTGTCGCGCAAACCTGCCACTTGCCCTATCAGCCGTTACTGGAGGCTCGCGAGTACCTGCAAGGTTGCACGCCGCTGGACGATGCCGAGGCCGATTACCTGTGGCTGATTCAGCCCGACGGTGGGGTCCGGCGGGTCGGTATTGCGCACTGGAATCGCCAGAGCGGTCACTTTCCCGTTGCCGGCAGCAAGATTCTGGTGCCAGTGAAAAATGATGATCTTGATCCGCCTGTCCCTGAACTGAATCAGCAGTTGGCCGAATTTATTGCCACGCAGCTGGCTGAGGTGGTTCGTTGAATTTACGTTTTGCAGCCGTATTGTTATTGCCGTGTGGTCTGGTCCATGCAGAGCCACGCATTACTCAGAATGACTTTGGTGGCGCTGGCTTGTGGCAAACGCCGACCGCGCGAATGTTGCCGGCCGGTGAGTTGAGCGTGAATGCCAATCGCACCGATCCCTACAGCCGGTACAGCGTGTCGCTCCAGCCGTTTGAATGGCTGGAAGGCTCGTTCCGCTATACCGCCATCACCAACCGCCCTTATGGCCCCGACTCGCTGAGTGGCAGCCAGAGCTACAAGGACAAGGCGGTCGACCTCAAAGCCCGACTCTGGGAAGAAAGCCATTGGGCGCCGGAAGTGGCGCTGGGCTTTCGAGACATCGGTGGTACGGGTCTGTTCTCCAGTGAGTTTGTGGTCGCCAACAAGCGCTATGACAATTTCGATTTCAGTGCCGGTATTGCCTGGGGTTACATCGGCAATCGCGGCGACTTCGACAACCCGCTGGGCGAGCTCGCTGACCGCTACAACACCCGGCCCGAAAGCGAAGGTACCGGCGACGTCAACGCCGGTTCGTACTTTCGCGGCAAGCCTTCGCTGTTCGGCGGCGTGAGCTACCAGACGCCATGGGATCGACTCAGCCTGAAACTGGAATACGAAGGCAACGATTACAAGCACGAGCCGAAGGACAACGAGATCAAGCAGGACTCGCCAATCAACCTCGGTGCGGTGTTCAAACTGACCGACTCGATCGACGTCAGCGCAGCGTGGGAGCGCGGCAACACCGCCATGTTCGGTGTCACCTTCCACACCAACTTCGTCAGCCGCAAAGCACCGGCAAAAAATTTCGACCCACCGGCCGAACCGTTGCCGGCTAAAAAGCCGAGCACGGAAATGGAGCAGGTCAATTGGGCCGATGTGTCCCGACGCCTGCAGCAAAATGCCGGCTACAAGGTCGAGCGCATCAGCCAGCGCGGGTCGGAGTTGTTCGTCTATGGCGAACAGCAGCGCTATTTCCATTCGGCCAAGGCGGTGGGGCGCGCGAGCCGGATTCTGGACAACAGCGTCAACGACGATATCGACTGGTTCACCGTGGTAAACAAGCGTTACGACCTGCCGCTGGAAGAGACCAGCGTGCCGCGACAAACCTTCCGTGAAGTGATCAACAACGAGGAGCCATTGCAATCGCTGCACCGCACCACCGAGGTCAATCCGGCGATGCCGCACAACGAAAAAACCCTCTACACCGAAGCCGCTCAGCCATTCAGCTATGGCGTCGGGCTGGGCTTCAAGCAGAACGTCGGCGGCCCGGATGGCTTGCTCTATCAATTCAGTGCCGACGCGGACGCCGAGTACCGCTTCAACCGCAACACCTGGTGGAACGGATTGCTCAGTGCCAATCTGGCGAACAACTTTGACAAGTTCACCTATGACGCGCCCAGCGGCTTGCCCCGTGTGCGCACTGACTTGCGTCAATACCTGACAACCTCCGAAGTGACCATGCCGTTGTTCCAGGTCAGTCACGCCGAGCAGCTGGATAAAGACCTGTACGGCATGGTTTATGGCGGCTATCTGGAGTCGATGTTCGCCGGGGTAGGGGGCGAGGTGCTGTTTCGCCCGACCGGCCAGCGCTGGTCGCTGGGTGCTGACCTGAACTATGTCCGCCAGCGCGAATTCGATCAGGGTTTCGGTCTGCGAGATTATTCGATCGTCACGGGTCACATCACCGGCTACACCGACTTGCCGTTCGATACGCTTGCGGCGGTCAGCGTCGGTCGTTACCTGGCGGGTGACTGGGGCGGCACGCTGGATATCTCGCGGGAGTTTTCCAACGGTGTGCGGTTTGGCGCCTGGGCGACGATCACCACCGCCAGCGGCAACGAGTATGGCGAAGGTAGTTTCGACAAAGGCATCTACCTGTCCATCCCGTTCGACGAGTTGATGAGTATGTCGACCATGCGCCGCGCCAACCTCGTCTGGTCGCCACTGACCCGGGACGGCGGTGCGCGACTCAACCGCAGCTATCAGTTGCACTCCATGACCGACAGCCGCGACGACAACATGTTCTACCGCAACTTCGAGAAGATCACCGAGTAACCCTGTGGGAGCCTGCTCGCCATGGCTTTGGTACATTCAGCATTGATGTTGACTGACCCACCGCTATCGCGAGCAAGCTTGCTCCTACAATTGTTCGTCGGTGACACAACCATCGAACCCCACCCAAATCCTCTGTAGGAGCAAGCTTGCTCCTACAATTGTTCGTCGGTGACATAGCCCTGGAGCCTCACCCAAATCTTCTGTAGGAGCAAGCTTGCTAGCGATGGCGTCGGCCCACCAAACATGGATGCCAGCTGACCCACCGCTATCGCGAGGGCAACTACCAACCCCAAATCCCAGCCACAAAAAAGGGGACTTGCGTCCCCTTGCGGTGTTGCGTCGTGCAACGCTAAACCCTCAGTAAATGTCCTTCGACAGCAGCGTAAAGGGCGTCTTCACCAGAATCTTCAAGTCCAGCCACAACGACCAGTTGTTGATGTACTTGAGGTCAATCTCTACACGCTTCTGCATCTTGTCGATGGTGTCGGTCTCGCCACGGCAGCCGTTGATCTGTGCCAGGCCGGTGATGCCCGGTTTGATTCGGTGGCGCGCCATGTACGCGAGAATTTTCCCGGAGTAGTAGTTGTTATGCGCAACCGCGTGTGGCCGTGGGCCAACCAGTGCCATATGGCCTTGCAGCACGTTGAACAATTGCGGCAGTTCATCCAGCGAAGTGCGGCGGATGAAGCGGCCGACGGCGGTGATACGTGAATCGTTGCGGCTCGCCTGCTTGACCTCTTTATCATCGTGGACACGCATCGAACGGAACTTCCAGACCTGAATCACCTTGCCGTTCCAGCCATGACGATCCTGCTTGAAGAACACCGGGCCCGGCGAGTTGAGTTTCACCGCCAGTGCAATGACCAGCAGTACCGGGCTCAACAGGATAATGGCCAGCAGTGCCACGCTTTTTTCTACCAGGCTTTTGCTCAGCGCAGCGGTCGGGCGGCTGGTCAGCGGGCTTTCATTCAAGTAGATCGCCGGCAGGCCGTCCACGACTTTCACCGAGTGATTGAGCAGCGTCAGGCTGTTCAAGTCCGGCACCCACACCACGTCAACGTTGGCACCGAGCAAATCGACATACATGGCTTCGATTTTTGCCGCTTCCGACAAGGGCAGGGTGATGTACAGGCGACGGATGTCATGGGTCTTGATCAGCTCGAGCAGATCTTCCTGAGCGCCGACAATGCTCGGTGCGCCCGGCTCCAGCGAGGGAACGTCGCCATTGCTGACCAGGCCTACCAGTGGCAGGTTTTCAAGATCGCTCAGCTTGTTTGCCAGCCCCAGGGCCAGCTCGCCGGTGCCGACGATCAGGGTTTTATGCTCGCTTTTGCGCGAACGCTGGTAGAACTTCGAAAAAGCATGCAGCGGCGCATACAACAGTGCCTGACCCAGGAAGCCGTATACCGCCCAGCCAAGAATCACCTGCCGTGAAAACAGCTCATCGGCCTTGCAGATAAACGCAATACAAGCCAGTGCAGCCATGGTCATGGACCAGCCCATGAACAGACGTCCCAGCCCCGTCAGGTAGTTGTCTCTTTTTCGATATACGCCACTGAACGTGTAAGCCGGAACCGAGGCAAGTACGGCCAGCGTTGCGCACATCCGGTAGTAGAACTCGACCGATCCTGTGTGTCGCTCCGCCAGTATGAACAACAATGAAACAACAAAGCCCTGTGCCAGCGCCCATTGGCCCCAGAATGTAAGTCCCTTGAGGCCGGTGTTTCGATTGATACGAAGAGTAAGGTCCATACGCTATCCCCAGAAAACGTCCATTCAGGTTTCGACAGTTGAAATCCGAGTTGTTAAGTAGACTTATTGTTGTTGTTAGAGCGAGTGTCCTGAGGTAACAACGCCGGTATGCGGAACTGTCGTCAGTCAATAGACTAAGTTATTGATAGGGATGCTGTCTGACGAGTTCTAACAAGATGGCAAAGTGCAACTAGCAAGAAAATATAAATAAGCGGGCGTTAGAATTGGTCGACGAGCAGGGGGTGAATAAATGGTGTTGTATTGGGTATTGTAGGAGGGGTGGAGGCAGGAGGGTGTTAGAGGAAAGGTAAAACAAACAGAGTGCTATTTTTATTGTTGTTGCACTGTTGTTTGATTGGGTCAGGCGCTCAGCACACCACTTCCTGGATCAGGCAGTAGCCGCGGTTTCTTACCGCGCGAAACAGGCGTTCACCCTTGCTGGCACTTTTGAATTTGTCTTGAAGACGACTCAGGCACATTTCCAGGCCGCGGTATTGTTCCGGCTCCCGGCCGATACTCAGGATCAGCTCATCCCGACTGACGACGCGTTCTTCATGATGAAGCATTTTCTTGACCAGTGCAGTTTCCAGTCCGGTCAGGCTTATCTCGACATCCTCTTTAACCAGTGCACCTTGATCATTATCAAGTTGCCAGACTTCGCTGCAAGGAGCATTACCCTCGATTGTTTGGGCGGCGCCACTGGCGTCAGCCATGATGGCCGGCTTACTGTGGAAAGGATTTTCTGATTGTGCTGCCAACCATTCGGACTCAAGGGTGGCCAATATTTTCTGCGTATCGTGTTCGATACTCTGCGCAACTTTTTTCCTTGTCACGCTTGGGTAAGAGAACTCCATCAGCACGGGGGCGGAAGAGGGCGAGGCAACTCCTTCAACAAACATTTGTGCCTGGGAGGTCCCAAATGAGTTGAATCGCTCGCTGGACAGAATGGTCTCTAGTTCACGTTGCGACGTTGTGCTGTGGGTTACGACGACGAAATATTTCCTTGGGAGGGGGGTACTAATTTCCATGTCTCTCTCCTGAAGTACGCACCAAATTTGGCAAAAAAATGATCGGCAGGGGAGTAAAGACTCCCTCGGAAGTAATCGAAAGGCAGGGTTTGGGCCCAAAATTGGCCCTCGATGGGTTCCACACGATCTGCTATAGAGTGACTTCTTATTGTTATGGTTCAGTGTTGCCACGGTCATGGAGTCGATAAATTGGCATGAAGTATAAGAGACAAATCAAACAAGGAAACCGATATCTTCGTATAGTTTAAAAAACATTTCCTTAGATGATATCAAAAAGCCTTTGAATGGCTGGCTCAGGCAGTCGATATCAGCCCTCTCATCAGGCGGTATCCGTAGCCTCGAATGCTCTGGATGGCGTTTGTACCGTACACGTCTTTGATTTTTCCGCGCAAGCGACTGATGGATTTTTCCAGTGCTCTGGGGTCGTAGAAATTGGTGTTGAGCCCCATGATAGCGGCGATTTCATCGTGACTTAGTATGTGATTACTGGTTTGCGCAAATGCTTCCAGGATCTTCATCTCGGCAAATGAAATATCCAGTTTTTTGCGGCTGCCCATTAGGCAGATACGAGTAGGGTCCAATATCAGATTGATATCTCTTTGCCATTCTTCACTGTTGAAGAAATCGGCAAGTAGCTCTGAGCCTTCATCAGATAAGGCGTTGAACTTGAGACAAAAGTCGGCCCCTGCCAGATAGTATTTCATCTTGTTGGGGGTACCACGGCCGGTAATGACCGCACATATGATGGGCTTTAAATGGGCATTACGCAGGTTTTCGACTACCGCAAGGCTCTCCTCGAGGGCCTGCGGGCTATCGATGATGATGAAGATGGCTCGATACGAACCGAGGTGCTCGTTCTTCTTATATGAAAGAGTGTACGAACTGACATCAAGTGCTATATCGGTTCCCACGTGCCTTGCGACTAGCGCTCTAAAATGTTCAGCCACGCCACGCGTCCGGCCCAGGGTGAGAACACCGGGTTCGTCGTTTGTCTGGCGCAGGCTTCTAGTCGCTAAGTTCCCTGTAAGCATCATGCATTGACTCGAATAGGTGCTGACATCGGGATGTTAAAGCACCGGTTCTCGTCTGTGACTGACAATTGGTAACATTTAAGCGAATTTTAGACGTGGCTCCCGAGTTTTCTAACAATAATTAAGCTTTTCAAGCTTTTAGTTGATTTTCTCGGCGCACTGAACTAGTGAAAATAGCTCGTTAGATGGTGGCATTGTGGAATTGTGCCACTATTTTGAGTCTATGGCGATTTCTTTTTCATGTCCTTTTGCCACTGTTTGTAGCCTGCGTGCCACAATTCGTGAAAATTTAGGCCATTCGCGTAAAAATACAAATAGTGTGAGCTTGATCACGTTTTAATGAGTGAGCTCGTAATCTCGCCTAATTAGAAAATTACTACTGCTGAAGTGGCCAGTCGGACGATTCTTAACATGGCTTGAGTGTATTGTTTGATAAGACATATTCTCCGTCGCTGGGTCGGGCAATGGGTGTCAATTTGCCAGTTGCCCAAGGGTCAGTTGCTCAATACCTGAAGATAGTTAACGGGGCGCTCATACGGGCACTCTGACGGAGGATTAATGGATTTCTTGACCCTTATAAAGGTGTTGATTCTAGGTGCGGTAGAAGGCCTTACTGAGTTTTTGCCCATCTCCAGTACGGGGCATCAGATTATTGTTGCAGACTTATTAGAGTTTGGCGGTGAACGCGCCATGGCGTTCAATATTATTATTCAGTTGGGTGCCATTCTTGCTGTCGTATGGGAGTTTCGTCCGAAGATCTTCGACATCGTCAAAGGCTTGCCGACCCAGCGCAATGCTCAACGTTTCACCCTCAACCTGCTGATCGGTTTTCTGCCAGCCGTTGTGCTGGGGGTGTTATTCGCCGACAAGATTCACGAATTCCTGTTCAACCCGATTACCGTGGCTGTCGCGTTGGTCATAGGTGGCATTGTCATGTTGTGGGCAGAGCAGCGGGATCATGTGGTGCACATCGAGCATGTTGACGATATGCGTTGGTCAGATGCGCTGAAGGTGGGGTTCGCACAATGCCTGGCAATGGTGCCGGGTACTTCCCGTTCCGGGTCGACCATCATCGGTGGTTTGCTGTTTGGCCTGTCGCGCAAGGCCGCCACCGAGTACTCGTTCTTTCTGGCGATGCCCACCATGGTCGGCGCCGCGGTGTACTCGGGCTACAAGTACCGCGACCTGTTCCAGAACAGCGACCTGCCGGTTTTCGCCCTGGGCTTCGTCACTGCATTCTTTTTCGCGATGATCGCTGTGCGCGGCCTGCTCAAGTTCATTGCGAACCACAGTTACGCCGCTTTCGCGTGGTACCGGATTGCCTTCGGATTACTGATCCTGGCGACCTGGCTATTTGGCTGGGTGAATTGGACGGCGGCTGCAGTGGCGGGCTGACAGCAGCGCCAGGCGGTTCAAACCGCCTGGCTTGATTGACGGGGTTTAACGCCCTTCAAGCAATTCAGCGGCTTGATCCAGCAGTGCCAAGGGCTCCTTGGCCTTGTGAATATCCACCGACAACAACTGGCGAAACTTGCGCGCGCCGGGAAACCCGGTGCCCAGGCCCAATACGTGGCGGGTGATGTGGTGCATCGAGCCGCCCGCATCGATGTGCGCAGCGATGTAAGGCCGCAACTGTGCCAGCGCTTCGGCACGGGTGATCACTGGCGCCGTGCTGCCGAACAACTGCTGATCCACTTCAGCCATCACATAAGGGTTGTGATACGCCTCGCGGCCCAGCATCACACCGTCAAACGTCTGCAAATGTTCATGGCAGGCCTCCAGCGTCTTGATCCCGCCGTTGAGAATAATCTCCAGCTCCGGAAAATCCGCCTTCAGCCGCGCCGCGACGTCATAACGCAACGGCGGAATGTCACGGTTCTCCTTCGGCGACAACCCTTCCAGAATCGCAATCCGCGCATGCACGGTAAAACTGGTGCACCCGGCATCCCGCACCGTACCGACGAAGTCGCACAGCTCTTCGTAACTGTCGCGACCATTGATGCCGATACGATGTTTGACCGTCACCGGAATCGACACCGCATCGCGCATCGCCTTCACACAATCGGCCACCAACTGCGGATGTCCCATCAGGCACGCGCCGATCATATTGTTCTGCACCCGATCACTCGGGCAGCCGACATTCAGATTCACCTCGTCGTAACCATGCTCCTGCGCCATCCGCGCACACGCCGCCAAATCCAGCGGAACACTACCACCCAACTGCAACGCGAGCGGATGCTCGGCTTCGTCATGCCGCAGAAAACGCTCGTGATCACCGTTGAGCAGGGCGCCGGTGGTGACCATTTCGGTATAGAGCAGGGCGTTTTTCGACAACAGGCGCAGGAAAAAACGGCAATGGCGGTCAGTCCAATCCATCATCGGCGCAACCGAAAACCGGCGGGACAGCGGGGCGGGTGTAGCGTTGTTTACGGGCATGAGGAATCTGGAATCGGTGGGGCTGGGAGGTGGGGGAGTTTATCAGGATTGGGGTTGTGGGGCGCGGACGTGTCTGAGAGCGGCTGACAAGCTGCAGATCTGCCGTTTATAGCATCACGAAAATGTAGGAGATTTCTCTCAAGTCGCGTCCGCTTTACCCATATTGCTCGTCGCTTGTAAGCCCCGCTAACCTTACGCCGTCGCTGCAAAATCAGCGACAAGGGTGTGGAAGCCCTTCACGAGATCTAGGCGCACAAGGCGCCACCTGAATTTAAGCAGGCGTTTTTTTCATGTCTGCTGTTAAATTATGGCGGCTGTGCGCGGGGCACTCTTGAGTGCGCCGGGTTCCTAGATCCCCGGTCTTCCACACCTGCGCACAGCTGCAACCCATCATGTGGAAGTGATGCTGGCAGTTCCTTTAATTAATTCTAGGAACGCAAACCATGAAAAAGATCACGCCTGATCCTCCTGAGTCCTCAACCGCTTGCGAAGCTGTCAATTTTGGTCAGCTCTCCGAAGCCAGTCATCGCGTTGTCAGAAAACGCCTACGCAATCCGAGCCACGCCGACCCTATCTGTCACGTTCTTACGATAGTTCCCAACGTCGACACTGAAACCTTGCTTTGTCATGCCTGCGAAACTCTCGCGTCGCTAAACGCCTTGACCACCGATCTGACTTGCAAACTTGAAGGTTCACCGCGCAGTCTTGCTCTGTCGATCCAGCAGTTGGCAGTAGTTGGAGAATTGTTGGTGAATCGCGCACTGGATAATCTCGATCCACCAGGCAGTGTGTGAGGCTGATCCAGCATCCGAGTGAGCAGGTCAGCCGATTACTGTATTGGTGATACGGGGGCAGATTCATTTTTGGCTTGAGAAATAAATCTTTGTCCCCTTTGTCTACTTAACTTTTCAGTTTCGAAACAGAGCATCCTCTCATTTGGTTGGATCCTTATCGCCATCCTTGATCTTGGTCTGCGCAGTAGCTTTGCGAGTAGTAACTCTACTTAGCTGACCCGCATACGTCCGTTTAGGACTAGAGCCGCGAGCAGGAGATTGAGATACAAGTTTGTGCTGCCCTAACGGCGGTGTGTAAGTGGTTGTGGTTCTCATCGTCAATCCTAGGCGCAGCCCAAACTTCCTTAGGATGGCTTCGACGGTAGAGATAGTCGGATTTCCCTTGTCATTCTCGATCATATACAAGGCCTTGGTCGACATGTGACACATAGTAGCAAAGGTGTCCTGGTCGAAACCGGTCACCTCAAGTCGTAGTCGGCGAATAGAGGTTCCCAAGGTTTCATTTCCCATATCATGCTGCTGCATGATGTCTTCAATCAGCTTCTTGCGAAGCTCTGGTGTGATCGTATTCATCGAAGACCCCAATCAGCCAAGTGCATATCCAATTTGTTCAGAGGGACAGAGTGGGCTTTCCTCACTTCTGCTGGAAGGTCTACCAGCAGATCCGGCAAAGCTCGGAACGCCTCTGCTGCTCCGAGCAAACGCTCAAAGAGCGCATCAGTGCTAACTAAACTCGAAAATAAACCGCAGATCGTTCTCCAGTCCGGACTTCCCTTGTGCTCAGACTCCCACTTGGTTACTCGAGTGATACCTTCGGGGTCAAGCACCATAGGAGCGAGATCGTAGATCGGTGCCAGTTCAAATCTGCCCCGATATCTGAAAATAGCCATATTACGGCCATGGTTGTCCGAGTTACCGACGATACGATTAAGCAGATCGCGCCGCAGATATTCGAAAACTAACTCTTCAAGCTCTCCCTTCTGCCCATTCGTAATCCATAGACTGATCAGGCTGTGGATTACGTCCTCATGATTCATCTTCGAACCAGGCGTCGTATTTCCACACACCGAATAAATCGACTCGACCGGTATTCTTTCTACTTCACCGTTGTTAACTCGCCGATCAAAGCGTGGCATCCATAAGCTCGGCTTATCGGCTTCTTCAAGTACAAGCCCGTCCGTAGATATCGTGTTCAAACCAAGCTGCGAGACAGCTTTGTAGTAATGGTACTCGGCCCGCAGGATATTCTTATCGCGTTCGGTCGCTTGGTTGCGAGCAAATTTCACTAGCCAATGGCGGCAAGCAAGCTCGTCAGGAAGCATGGCATCAGCGTACAGGGCTCCGTCCATTCCCTCAGCCATGATCAGCTTTGGAGCCTCTCCTTGGGCACCTGTAGCGCCGCCTAGAGCAGCGCCTGATTCATAGGCGTACTCAAGGAAGTCATTTGTTCTGTCTACCACCTCTTTGCGTGGGAAGGCCTCCTTGCGTGCCTGATCAATATGCTCAAAAGACTCCTTCACACGCAGGTGCCCAATAGGCGAGGGCGTGCAGCGGCCTAGAAGGAAAAAATCCAAGTCTATCTGATCGGGTTTTTCGCCAGAGAAACGTTTCATTAGTGACTTGCGCGCGGCGCCAGCCGGCATGATGTCGTATACAAACGGGGGGAACCCCTTGCTATCAACAGAGCTCCAGTTCAGTGGAAGATTAACGCTGATGGCTGGTTCGAACCTTGTCTCTAACCTATCGATGAATTCGACCAAGTAGTTCGGATCGTAAGACACACTGCAGCGCGACGCCTCAATCTTCTGAGGGTCCGACGTATATAGCACCATGGCATCGCGCCATTGGCCTTCAACGTATGTCTGGATAGTGATGTGCCCTGGCATGATGCGCGCAACCGAATCGGAATTATGATGCCGATTATTGTGGGCTAATCGCTCATTTTCAGCAATATAATTCCGGTTACCTTGGGTGGTTCGTGTAAAACCGGCATTATAATACCGATTGTCTCTAGCCCGTGGAGGTGGCCGTAACTGACACAGAGCGGCTTATCTACATCGCTATAGACGAGCCGTCCCAGACCTTTTTTTCGCAAAGCCGAATGAATCCAGATGGAGTTTATAAGGATTGGGCTTTTGGGCGCGGACGTGCCTCAAAGCGATGTTTTCAACACTTCCTGAACCGACGCTGTCGCCGAGTCAGGTTTCATCCTGCCTGATCTAACTCCGGCATAGGATCAATCCCGACACTCTTTAAACTGCATTCAGCCCCACGGGAACCCGCAAAATGATCGCAAACCTCATCAAAGTCTCGTTGATCGCGGGGGCTGTGCTGTTGAGCGCCTGTTCCGGTGTGAGTACCGATTACCGGTATGCGGATGACTCGCCGTCGGCTAACGGTTTCGGCCCGGGACCGACCCGTAACTCCAGTCAGCTGAGTTTCCACGGCAGTGCGTTGGGCAATAGCTTCGGTGAGTACAGTTCGGGGTTGTTGCAGGACGATTGATCGGTGCGCGACGGTGGAATGAGTTCCACCGTCGTGCGCTGCGGATGAGGCTCAGACGATCCTCAAACCTTCGAAAGGATTCCAGCCTTGTGAGCCTTTGACCTGTTTCAGGTAGTAGGCGTAGTTGGCGCTCAATCCGTACATCAGTGCAAAGACGACGTTCAGGCCGGTGTTTACGGCTTTGGGTCCTTCGTCGTAACCCAGCAGACTGAATACCAGTGTCAGGACGAAGGAGATGGCGATGATGATCGCGATGATCGCCAGGTTCTTTTTCCACAGTCCAAGCACGAACAGATAGATCGGCCCGAAGAAAAACGCGATGAAGTTCAGGTTGATCAGAATCCGCTTGCGCGCTGGCAACTGCTTGAAAGCCGATTTGAATTCAGGGCTTTTTGGCGCGCCGTGTTGATCAAAGAAAGCGAAACGTTCTTGCCATTTCGGGCTGACGTTGTAGGTTTGCAATTCATCCGTGCTGCTCATTGTCTGTCCTTTTTTGAGGGTTTTGCTCGGTCGAGGCATCGACCGAGTTGTCGTTCGGTGCGCTTATCAACGCGTCTTGCATGCGGCCGGCATGCTGTCGGCGCGACCGCAGTTTCGGACATGTATCAAGATTTAACAAGCCATGACGTCACAACTCGTCCACTTGCGGGCTCAACGTTCCCAGCCACGCCACCAAACCCACAATCAACACGCCTGCGACGAGCTCCACCCTCACGCTGCGGCGAAGCGTGTTCGCCGCTACGCGATACTGCCCCTCTCGTAATGATTGCTGGAGCAACGGTCCCCAATGGAGGCGGTTCAGCGCGGCCAATACCAGCATGCCGGCGAACAATGCGACTTTGATCAACAGCAAAACGTCGTAGGTGCCTGGCAGCACTGCGTCGATGTTTGGTCCGGCGATGTATAGGTAGTTCACAACGCCGGTGACGGTGATGACAACCACAATCAGCGCACCCACGGACTCAAACCGGGTGACGGCACGGGCCAGGAGGCGGATGTGCTTTTCCGATTGCAGGCTGTTGCGTGACATCCAGAAAAACGCGACCAATGCGCCCAGCCAGGCACCCGCGGCCAGCAAGTGCAGGATGTCTGCGGTGAAATGCCAGACACCTTCATCCATGGCACCATGTCCGTTCCAGGCCAGGGAGGCGAGGGCGATAGCGCCAGCGATAGTCGCTAACCACAAGCCAGGGGCGGATGCGCGCGTGTTGCATGACATCGCCAAAGCGACGACTGACAACATCGTGACCCGAATCATCCAGGCCATCCCGGCGTCCATTTCAAACACCATCATTTCCATGTGCGGGCGCAGTTCGCCAAGGTCGGATTCCCCGCTCATGGCGCTGACCATCAGCAGCATGCCAATGACGGATAGCGCCCCCCCGACAATGGCCGCGCCCACCAGTAGCGACCGAAATGGCAGCACGCCCCCCGAAATCCGTTCCTGCCCCTTAAGGCTGTACAACCCGAACAGCGCAATGCCAAACAGCAGCATCAAATCCACGTACAACAAAAAGCGCAGAACGATGTTGGCCGAGTCGCTCATCAATCACTTCACTTTGAATGAAACATTGCCGGTGATCGGGTGGGTGTCCGAGGACACGGCGCGCCACTCGACCTTATAGGTGCCAGCGGGTAGCGGTGCCAGCGGTTTGATGAGCATGGTTTTCGGGTCGCTGCCACCGCTGACTCTGGCTTTCATCGGCATGGGCGAATGCGCCATGCCGGACATTTCGGTCATGACCAGTTTTGCTCCGGAAAACTGCGTGACCAGGTTTTCGGAAAAGTGCAGTTCGATGGTCTCGGGCGCCGCACCCATGGCACCGTCGGCAGGGCTGGAGGACAGCAACTTCGGATGGGCTTGAACTAAGGTGCCCAGTAGCAGCCCGGCTGAAAGCAAGGCAGTGACAGCGGTGTTTTTGATGATGTGCATGCATGGCCTCTTGCCGCTCGATGCGGCTCGTTATCATTGTGGGTATATGGGTTCAGAACCACAGGCGCACGCCGAGAACCAGCCGCGCCTCGCTGCGATCCTCGCCTTCGGTCGTGGCGTAATCGGCGGTTTTGCCGTAGGTGCGGTTCCAGGTCACGCCAATGTAGGGCGCAAATTCGCGGCGAATTTCATAACGCAGGCGCAGGCCCGCTTCGCTATTGGAGAGGCCGGAGCCAATCCCTCGTTGCGGGTCGTTCTCGCCGTAGAAGTTAATCTCCGCGGTCGGTTGCAGGATGAGACGGTTGGTCAGCAGGATGTCGTAGTCGCCCTCCAGTCGCACGGCGCTCTGACCGCCTTCACCGATGAATGCCGTCGCCTCGGCTTCGAAGTTGTACAACGCCATGCCTTGCACGCCCAGCGCGGCCCAGGTTTGCGGGGCACCGGGTTTGAAGTCCTGGCGGATGCCGGTGACCACGTCCCACCATGGACTGATCGCATGGCCCCAAAGCGCCTGGATTTCAGCATCTTCGGTCTTGCCGTTGGTGCGTTCGCCTTCGGAACGCAGCCAAAGACGATCGATGTCGCCACCGACCCAGCCGGACAGATCCCAAGCCAGGGTGCTGCCGTCGTCGGCGTCTTGCCATTCGAGTTTGTCGGCAAGGAAGAGCGAGTTGAGCGCGGTGTCATGTACGGCATGACCGCTATGGCTGCGGAAGACGGCAGCACGGTCGGCATCGGTCAGTGCCGGGATGGGCGTACGACTTTCGGTCGGGGCAGCAGGCTGCATCTGGCCTTCGTCCATGGTTTGCAGCTCGCCATGATCCATTGAGGTCATCTGGCTGTGATCCATGCCCTGCATGTCGCTTGAGGCGGCTTTTACCGTGGAGAACGGCAGGCCAGCGGTGATGATGGCCATGGCAATGGGGGTGAGTCTGATCATGGTTGGCGCCTCATTCTTCCACGCGAACTTCACGGAACATGCCCATTTCCATGTGAAACAGGAGATGGCAGTGATAGGCCCAGCGCCCGAGCGCATCGGCGGTTACCCGGTAGCTGCGGCGGGTGCCCGGTGGCATGTCAATGGTGTGTTTGCGCACCATGAAGGCGCCGTTCTGGTCTTCGAGGTCACTCCACATTCCGTGCAGGTGGATGGGGTGCGTCATCATGGTGTCGTTGACCAGCACCACACGAATGCGCTCGCCATACTTGAGGCGCAGGGGCTCGGCATCGGAGAACTTCACGCCGTTGAACGACCAGGAGAACTTCTCCATATGCCCGGTCAGATGCAACTCGATCGTGCGCCCGGGATCGCGGCCGTCCGGGTCGTCGAAGGTACTGCGCAGGTCGGAGTAGGTCAGAACCCGGCGTCCATTGTTGCGCAGGCCCAGGCCAGGGTCGTCGAGTTTGGGCGAGGTGGACATGGCTTGCATGTCCACCAGCGGGTTGTTGTTTTCCGAGTCGGGATGAGACTGCATCCCGGGCATGGCCATGTTGCTGTGGTCCATGCCAGCCATGTCGCCGTGATCCATCCCGCCCATGCCCATGTCCTCCATGCTGACCAACGGGCGCGGGTCCAGCGGTGGCACGGGCGCGGACAGTCCAGGCTTCATCGCAAGGCTGCCGCGGGCGTAGCCGGTACGGTCCATCGATTGAGCGAACACGGTGTAGGCGGTGTCAATCGGCTCGACAATCACGTCGAAGGTCTCCGCCACGGCAATGCGAAATTCGTCGACGCTCACGGGTTTGACGTGCAGGCCATCGGCTGCGACAACGGTCATTTTCAGGCCTGGAATGCGCACGTCGAAGTAGCTCATGGCCGAGCCGTTGATGAAGCGCAGCCGCAGTTTTTCGCCGGGACGGAACACACCGGTCCAATTGGCGTCCGGCGCCTGTCCGTTCATCAAGTAGGTGTAGGTGGCGCCGCTGACGTCGGCCAGATCGGTGGGATTCATCTTCATTTCAGCCCACATCTTGCGATCGGCAACGGTCGCGCCCCAACCGTTGGCGCTGACGTCGTCGATGAAATCGCCCACGGTGCGCTTGTGGTAGTTGTAGTAATCGGATTGCTTTTTCAGCGTCTTCATCAGGCTGGCCGGGTCTTCGTCGGTCCAGTCGGTCAGCATCACCACGTAATCGCGGTCGTACTGGAAAGGCTCCGGTTCCCTGGCGTCAATCACCAGCGGGCCGTAGACGCCGGATTGTTCCTGCAGCCCCGAATGGCTGTGATACCAGTAGGTGCCGTTTTGTCGGACTTTGAATTGGTAGACATACAGCCCGCCGGGGTCTATGCCCTTGAAACTCAGCCCTGGCACGCCGTCCATGTTGGCCGGCAACAAAATGCCATGCCAGTGAATGGAGGTGCTGTCCTTGAGTGCGTTCTTCACCCGCACGGTGACCGTATCGCCTTCGCGCCAGCGCAGGAGAGGGCCGGGAAGGCTTCCATTGATAGTCATCGCGGTGCGCGGATTGCCGGTGAAGTTGACAGGGGTTTCACCGATGAACAGCTCGAAATCGCTGCCGGCCAGCACTTGCGGTTCGCCGGGGCTGGTGATCGCCCAGACGGACGGGCGCCATAATCCGAAACCGCTCAGCAGTCCGCCTGCGGCCAGACCTTTGACGAAGGTGCGTCGTGAAGTGTTGGAGTGCATGCCGATTATCCCGTCCGTCAGCCTGGTGAACTTGTCGACGAGACTAACGAACGGTGCCTTTCAACAGGCTGAGGCGAAGATTACAGTTTTGTCAGGTGGATGATGTTTACTGGCGCTTGGTAGGTTTGTCGGACGAAGCCACGGTGCCGCCGCTGCAGTTAATGTAGGACGACGACTTCAGCCAGCGCTGGTCCGGGTAGTAGGAGAACAGCAGTTGCCCGTCTTTCATCGAATCGATCAGCCGATGGGCAATTGCCGGCCGGACGGCCGGGCAACCGAGGCTTCTGCCGATCCGGCCGTTGGCCTTTGCCAGCACGGGACTGACGTACGGCGCGCCATGAATGACGATTGCGCGGTCGAAGGCGTTATCGTTGAAGCCCGGTTCCAGGCCTTCCATGCGCAATGAATAGCCGTTCTGGCCGCGATAGCTTTGCTGGGTCCGGAACAGGCCCAGGCTGGTGGCGAAGCTTTCGTTCTGATTGGAGAACTGGGTGGCCATGTTTTCGCCGCTGTTGCGGCCATGGGCGACGAGCTCCTGGAACAGCAATTTGCGCTTTTTCAGATCGAACACCCACAGGCGCTGTTCGGTCGAAGGCAGGGAGTAATCGATCACTGCTAGTCTCTGTGCCGGGGCTGCGCCTTGGACGCGGGTGCATTGGGTGGCACGGACTGCCAGGGCAATAACCTTGGCATTGGCATTTGGAGCAGCTTTGGCCAGCGCGACTTCAAGCGAATCGGCGTAGGCTGTTGAAAGGGAAGCCGACGTCAACAGCAGAGCTGTGTACAGAAAGCCAAAGCGATGTAGCGCCATAAAAATGTCTCATCAGGAATATTTCGAGTCTAGCAGCGAGTTGGACGCTAGCCCTTTGATTGCGGGAGATTAAGGATTATCCATGGGTCAATTAACAAGGTTATTCGTCATAAGCCGTGTATTTTTTATGGTCTTTCTGATCAGCGGCACTGCGTTGGCGGAAACTTCGCCGATCATGCTGGTAACCCCGCCAAACAGTCAGGTGGCCGCTGCACCGGATGATGTCGTCGGTCAAGCAATCCAGGCGGTGCTGGAACCCCTGCAATCTTCGTTCCCGCCGTTGCTCACTTCGCGCAAGCATCAACGGGTGGATGTCGGCCGGGTGGTGATGGATTTCTATTCCCATCGTAATTTTCGTGCCGCCTGGACGGACGGGCGGGACGTTGCGCAGTTGCTCAAAAGCCTGAACGAAACAGAAATCGATGGCCTGGTGCCGACGGATTTCCGGGTGGAGGAATTGGCCCAGGCGCAGCTGGCGCTGCATGCTATTGCACCGACTCCGGCGCAGGCGGCGGCTTTTGATCTGGCGGCTACTCGCACTTTCATCACCGCGCTGCTGCAATTGCGGCGTGGCAAAGTCGATCCGGCACGCCTGGATTTTCACTGGAATTTCGATCCGGTCGGGGTTGATCCCCGTCAGGACGTCAACAGCTTCTTTGCTGCCCTGGACGATCACGACGTGGCCCGCGCATTTGCTCAGGCGCCACCGCAGGAGGCGGTTTATCGCAGCATGCGTGTGGCCTTGGCGCAGTTGCGCCAGGTCAGGGATGCCGGCGGCTGGCCAACCGTGACGCAAGGGCAATCGCTCAAGCCCGGCATGGACGGCGTGGCAGTGGCGCAATTGCGTGCCCGTCTGGCGGCCGGCGGCTACCTGGAAGCGCAAACGGGCAAGCGCACGGATTACGACGAGAAAGTCATCGCGGCGGTGAAGAAGTATCAGGCTGAGCAGTATTTGAGCGCGGATGGCGTAGCGGGGGCGGCGACCCTGACGGCGTTGAACGTGCCGGTGGAGGCGCGGATCGATCAGGTCCGGGTGAACATGGAGCGGGCGCGGTGGTTGCTGTACAAACTTCAGGGGACGTTCGTCATCGTTGATATCGCCGGATACAAGGTTGCGCTGTATCGCGATGGCCAACCGATCTGGCGCTCCCGGGTGCAGGTCGGCAAGCCGTTTCGCAGCACGCCGGTGTTCCAGTCCGAAATCACCTATATCACGTTCAACCCGACGTGGACGGTGCCACCAACGATTCTGGTCAAGGACATGCTGCCCAAGATTCAACAGAATCCGGGCTATCTGGCCGCCAACCGGATCCGGGCCCTTGACCGGGAAGGCAATGTGCTCGATCCGGCGGGTATCGACTGGTACAACGCTCGCGGTATCACGTTGCGCCAGGATGCCGGTCCGGAAAACTCCCTGGGCCAGGTGGTCATTCGCTTCCCCAACGATTACGCCATTTATCTGCACGACACGCCGCACCGTGAGTTGTTCGCCAAGTCCATGCGCGCCACCAGTTCCGGCTGTATTCGGGTGGAGAATCCGTTGCAGTTGGTCGAACTGTTGTTCAACGATCCGGTGCACTGGAACAGTGAAGGCATAAAAAAGCAATTGGCCAACGGCAAGACCGAAAACATCAAGCTGCCGGTCAAGGTGCCGGTGTTGTTGGCTTACTGGACGGTCGATATGAGCAACGATGGACGGGTGACGTTCAAGCCCGACGTCTACGGCTATGATTCCCCGGTGTTACGCCGGTTGAACATGCCGACGGAGTTGCCCGCACTGGACTTGCAGCAGGCGGCAACGTCTATGGTTGTGTCGGGGCAAAGCAACTGATCGCCCGGGAACGCAGCGGTGGTTAATCCGTTTAATAACGGCCAAACGCTCTAGGCCGGCCCTTGTGCTCCGTCGCAAATTTGCGAACTGGCAGCGCAAGGCGGTTGGCTCATGTGTTTAAAACTATCACAATGCAAGTAGGTCATAGGTGACCGGGCTAAATGGGATAGGAAATTCAAGATGGATGTTGTGCAAAAAAAATCGTCACTCAGCGCGGGTCCACTTCATGTGCATGACCTCGATGAGTGCCGCAACATTCAGAAAGGGGCAGTGTTTATTGTGGCTTCGGGGGCGTCCGCCAAAGACTTTCCAGTGGAAAAATATGCTGACGTTCCCATGATCACTATGAACGGCGCGATCTCGAAGTTCGTTGGAACAGGTGTCAAACCGTTTTTTTATGTGTGTACCGACCTGGGTTTTCCCCGGGAGCAACCCGACTTGTTTTCCCAGGCCATGCGTATCAGTGAGCGAGTCGCACTCGGGGAAGATCATCTTTGGGGCAAACAGGCCGGGCCCCAAGGCGAGCTGTATTTGCTCGGCCGTGCACCCAAACAGTCCTGGAGTGATTTGTTCCGCACGGATCAGGAGTTGGTCAGAAGTCGCAAGTTGGGCACCGGACGCACTCGCAGCCTGGGTTTCAGCAAGAATCTCAAACGCGGTTTTTTTGACGCTCGCACGGTGGCCTATCTGGCGTTACAGCTTGCCTATCACCTGGGGTTTACCAAGGTGTTTCTGGTGGGCGTCGACTTGAATGAAACGGTCAGTCGTTTCTACGAAAAGCCTGGCGCCGTTACATCACCTTGCCGGCTCGATCAGCATTTTTATACGAGAATTCTGCCGTCGTTGGAGATTCTGTCGAAGTACGTCGTGAATGAAGACTTTCAGGTCTACAACCTGTCGCAGACGTCGAGGATTCCAGTGGAGCTCGTGCCCCGGGTGACGATGGACCAGCTCGATGCACTGATTTGACCGCTGCCGTGGGAGAGTCGGGCTTATGGGGGCGATAGCGCTCCTCGCAAGAACTCGATCAAGGCCTGCTGTAATCCGCTCAGCGCTCCATCGCGGCTGATCAGCGCCAGTTCCGTCGGTGGCAGTGCCGGCAGGTCGGTGCAGACGCTGTGTTCAGGCAATACCGCCGAGGCGGGCAACACCGAAATACCCAGCCCGCAAGCCACGGCGGCTTGGATGCCCGTCAGGCTATGACTGCCGAAGGCGATTCGCCAGGGCCGTTGCGCGACATCCAGCAATCGGATGGCGCGCTGACGATAAAGGCAGCCCTGCGGAAACAGCGCCAGCGGTAATACGCCGTCGGTGGAATCAATACCCGCACCTTTGACCCACACCAGTGTTTCCGGCCAGGCGTCCCAGCAGGGGCCGCTGCCGGGCTCGCGTTTGACCAGCGCAATATCGATGCCGCCGCTGGCGAGTTGCTGTTTAAGATCGGTGCTCATGCCGCTGACCGTTTCCAGACGTGCCTGGGGTTTCTCCCGCTTGAACCCTGCCAGAATCGTTGCCATGCGCCGGGCGTCGAAATCCTCCGGTACACCGATGCGCAGGATTTCCAGATCAACGTCGCTGGCCAGTGCTTCGACGGCTTGCGACGACAGCGCGAGCAAACGCCGGGCATAGTGAATCAGCATTTCGCCATGCTCGGTGACGCTGATGTTTTGCCCAGTGCGATCGCGCAATAACAGTGCATGCCCCACCATTTCTTCGAGTTTGCGCAGCTGTTGACTCACCGTCGATTGCGTTCGATGCACACGCTCGGCGGCGCGGGTGAAGCTGCCTTCATCCACTACGCAAACGAAGGTTTTGAGCAGTTCGAGATCGAGCATGGCGATTCCCTTGATATTTGAATCACAACTAACAAGCGTCTATTAATTTAATTTCACACTATCACGTGGTGCTCATAAGCTGAAGATCACCGTTCAGAGGATGCTTCCATGACACTGCAAAACACTCCACGCCCCGAATGGCTGACTTTCGATTGCTACGGCACGCTGATTCAGTGGGATGAAGGCTTGAAAGCCGTGGTGGCCGATATTCTGCGCGACAAAGGCGAGCATGCCGTGGATGTCGACCGCCTGATCCAGGTCTATGACCGCCACGAGCATCGACTGGAGCAAATCCCGCCGTATCGTCCGTTCCGCGAATTGAGTACCCAAGGCTTGCAACTGGCCCTGGAAGAGCTTGGGCTGACGAGCGACCCACAGGACAGTCAGCGACTGGCCTCGGCCATCCCGCGGATGCCGCCGTTCCGCGAAGTCATTGCGACACTGGCGCAGCTCAAGGCAATGGGCTTCAAGCTGTGCATCGTTTCCAACACCGACGACGAGATCATTGCCGGCAACGTCGCGCAACTTGGCGGGCATATCGACCGGGTCATCACCGCCCAGCAGGCCGGCGCCTACAAACCCGATCCGCGCTTGTTTGACTACGCTCACCAACAGCTTGGTGTCACTCGCGAGCAGGTGGTGCACATCTGCGCCAGCCCGATGCTGGATCACACCGCCGCCCGGGACATGCATTTCCGCTGCGTGTGGATCGACCGTGGCACCGGCCGGCAATTGCTGCCGGATTATCGACCCGATGCGATATTGAACACGCTGGATCAGGTCGTGCCCTTGTTTAAATCCCTTGGCTGGTAACACACGGAGTCGTCGACATGGCACACACGCTTGCAGGCCGTTCCCGGGGGGCGTTTTACGCTGATCTCAATCTGGACTCAGAGGCTGTCATCACCGCTCGCACCGAGTTGGCGGCGTGCTTTCAACTGGCGGCGCGCCACGGTTTGGAGGAGGGCATCTGCAACCATTTTTCGGCCATGGTGCCGGGGCGCGATGATCTGTTTTTTGTGAACCCGTATGGCTACGCGTTCGCAGAAGTCAGCGCCGACAAACTGCTGGTCTGCGACTTTCACGGCCATGTGATCGACGGCGAGGGCCAGCCGGAAGCGACGGCGTTCTATATCCACGCGCGGCTGCACAAGCACCTGCCCCGGGTGAAAGTGGCGTTCCACACGCACATGCCCCATGCCACGGCGTTGTGCCTGCTGCAGGGCCCGCCGCTGTTATGGCTGGGCCAGACGGCCCTGAAGTTTTATGGCCGAACGGCGGTGGACGAGCATTACAACGGCCTGGCCCTTGATGAATCCGAAGGCGACCGGATTGCCCGCGTCATGGGCAACGCCGACATTCTGTTCCTGAAAAACCACGGGGTGATAGTCGCCGGGCCGACCATTGCCGAAGCCTGGGACGATTTGTATTACCTGGAGCGCGCAGCACAGGTGCAATTGATGGCGATGGCCACCCAGCGGGAACTCAAACCGGTGCCCCATGAAATCGCCCAGCGGGCCTACGAGCAAATGCGCCTGGGCGATGCCGAGAGTGCGCGGGCGCATTTGCACAGTGCGATGCGGCGATTGCAGTGTGCGGGCTGATGCGCGGTCATTCGGGTTGTCGGGCGCGGAGCAACGGAACCACTTGGCAAGTGGTCTCCATTTATCTCTGATAACCCCGTAGACTGGGCGTACAAAAAATAAGGGCTTTTGGGCAGGTGCCCATGCATTGCCCTTAAAGGACGAGCTTTTTTGCCCACACGCTTCCTTGACCGGTATCCCACTCCCGGCGTCGCCTACAAACGCGTACCGCTGCGCAAAGCGGCTGTGCTATTTGTCGCCACAGTGTGCCTGTGCCTGTGCGGTTTGCTTTACCTGCAGCTGGAACAATCCCGGCGCCACGACCTTAACCAGGCCCAGGTGGCGTCGTCGAACCTGACGCGGGCCATGGCGCAGCAGGCCGAAGACACGTTCATGAAGGCCGACCTGGTGCTGACCAGTCTGGTGGACTGGATTCAAGTGGACGGTTTCGGTCCGGCGCTCAGGCCACGCTTGCAGAAAACTTTCGCCCGACGCGTGCAAGCGCTGGAAGAATTGCACGGCATCTTGCTGTTCGACCAAAAGGGCCAGTGGATTGTCACGTCCTTTGACCGTCTCCCTCGCGGGCCTGGCGTGGCGGATCGCGAATACTTCAAATTCCATCAGCAAAACGTGACGTCCGTGGCGCACATCGGTGCGGCGATTCGCAGCCGGGAAAATGGCGAGTGGATTATCCCGATTTCCAAGCGGATCAACGACAAGAACGGCCAGTTCCATGGCGTGTTGTTGGCCGGGATCAAGATGTCGTATTTCGACCAGTTCTTCAAAAGCTTCAGCCTCGATGACAACGGCTCGATGTTCATGGCGTTGACCGATGGAACCTTGTTGGCGCGGCGGCCCTTTGTGGAGTCGCAGATCGGCACTTCTTTGGCCCGGAATGAAATCTTTCAGACACTCCTGCCGCAAGCGTCTTCGGGCAACGCAATGTTTACCTCGGTGGTGGATGGCGTTGTCCGCTTGTTCGGGTACCGGCAGTTGGAGGCTTATCCGCTGGTGGTGTCGGCGGCCTCGTCGAGGGACTCGATCCTCGCCGGGTGGTACGACACCGCGTTTCGCTCCGGCCTCATCGTTGCGTTGGTGATGCTGGGCGTGACGCTGTTCGGATGGGTATTTCTGCGGCAGGTGCGCGTCGGCGAACAGGTCGAGGCGGATCTGCGCAAGGCCCAGGAAGCGCTGGAGTTGATCGCGACGCACGACAGCCTGACCGGTCTGGCCAACCGCCGGTTGTTCGAGCGAGCGCTGGATGTCGAGTTCGGGCGCGGTGCGCGACAGAGCAGCGCGCTGAGTCTGATCATGCTCGATATCGATTACTTCAAGCGCTACAACGACACCTATGGACATGTGGTGGGGGACCACTGCCTGGCGCAGGTGGCCCGGGCGGTAAAAGGTTGCTGCCATCGCAAAGCTGACCTGGCCGTGCGTTACGGCGGTGAAGAGTTTGCGGTGTTGCTGCCCGACACCGACATTCACGGCGCCATGACCATTGCCGAACAAATACGCCGCAGTGTCATGGACAAGAACATCAGCCATACCGGTTCACCCACCGGGTATGTGACGGTCAGCCTCGGTTGTTACTCGTTCGTGCCGACGGGGCGGGACAGCATGGAGGTGTTTATCCAGCGGGCCGACGCGGCGCTGTATCAGGCCAAGCACGCGGGGCGAAATCGCTCGGCGGTGTTGTCGATGGAGGGAAGTGTCGAGACGCTGATGCGTTCTGACCGCTAAGTCGGAACTCGCCTCTGTTTCACGAAAGCAACACCTCGGCCAACCGGCGGTCCGTCTGTCAGGTCTTGTTCGTTTGATCGTCTAGAGTTCCGATAGCTCTGCCAGATCCGGCAGATCTCCCCAACGCACGGACGATCGCCATCATGTTGATAACTCAAGCATTGACAGCCGTTGCCATGACCATTGCCACCGCAGCCATGTTTCCACTGGCCAGTCAGGCGCAATCGAAAATCACACCCGAGGAAGCGCACGCCATTGGCGTTGAGGCCTACATTTATTTCTACCCGTTGTTGACCATGGACATCACCCGCAAGCAGTTCACCAACATCGAGCCGGGCAAGGCGTTCGGCAAAGGCCCGATGAACATGTTCGTGAGTGTGCCGCAGTATCCGCCAGCAGATTTCAAAGGGGTGGTGCGCTCCAATTTCGACACCTTGTATTCCATCGCCTGGCTCGACTTGACCAAAGAACCGCTGGTCATCGCCGCGCCGGACACCGCCGGGCGCTTCTATTTGCTGCCGATGCTCGACATGTGGAGCGACGTTTTCGCCTCACCGGGCTGGCGCACCACGGGAACCGAAGCCGCGCAATTTCTGGTGACGCCACCGGGCTGGACCGGCACGGTGCCGGCCGGGCTGAATCATCTGCCGGCGCCGACGCCTTTTGTCTGGGTCATCGGCCGGACCAAAACCGACGGCGCGGCGGACTATGCGGCCGTGCACAAGATCCAGGCCGGCTACACCGTGACGCCGTTGTCGCGACTGGGCAAAGAAGCCGAGCCGGTCAGCGTAAACATCGATTCGTCGGTCGACATGAAAACCCCGCCGAAGATTCAGGTCGACTCACTGTCGGCGGCTGACTACTTCGCCTACGCCGCCGAATTGCTCAAAGTGCATCCGGCCCACAGCACAGATCAGCCGATACTGGCGCAGATCAAGCGCATTGGTATCGAGCCCGGCAAGTCGTTCGACATGGGCGCACTGGCACCTGAAGTCAAAGCCGCGCTCGACACCGTGCCCGCACAAGCGCAGAGCCTGATGAAGTGGAAGGTGGAAACCCTGGCGCGCGTCGTCAACGGTTGGTCGATGAATACCGACACCATGGGCGTCTATGGCAACTACTACCTTAAACGCGCGATCGTCGCCCAGGTCGGGCTCGGCGCCAACTTGCCCGAGGATGCGATTTATCCATTGAACATGGGGGATGCGGCCGGCAAGCCGCTCGACGGCACGAACCAGTATGTGCTGCATTTTGACAAGGGTAATACGCCGCCGGTGAATGCATTTTGGTCGATCACGCTGTACGACCCGGAAGGGTTCCAGGTTGGCAATGCGCTCAATCGCTTTGCGGTCAGCAGCTGGATGCCGTTCAAGAACAACGCCGACGGCTCGCTGGATATTTACTTCCAGAACGAAAGCCCCGGCAAAGACCTTGAAGCCAATTGGCTACCTGCACCCAAAGGGCCATTCAACCTGACGATGCGTTTGTATGGCCCCAAGGCCGAAGCCTTGAACGGTAAATGGAACCCACCGGCAGTCAAACAGATTTAGCTAGCCGGCAGCAGGCAGCCGACGGTGTCTTACCATCGGCAAGTCTGCGAGGTCACAGCCAGGACAGCCAGGACAGCCAGGCAGATGGAGCGTGGGTCATGAAAAAACTGCGAATCGCGACGTTCAACGTCAACGGCATGCGCGCACGGTTGCCAAACGTGCTGGCCTGGCTCGAGCGCGAGAAACCGGACATCGCCTGTCTGCAGGAACTGAAGTCGGTGGACAGCGCATTTCCTGCCGCCGAGCTTGTGGCCATTGGCTACGGTGCGATCTGGCAGGGGCAGGCGTCCTGGAACGGGGTGGCGATTCTGGCGCGGGATGCGCAGCCGCTGGAAAGTCGACGAGGGCTGCCGGGTGATGACAGCGACAATCACAGCCGCTATCTCGAGGCTGCCGTGCATGGGGTTCTGGTGGGGTGCCTGTACCTGCCCAATGGCAACCCGCAGCCGGGTCCGAAGTTCGATTACAAACTGGCGTGGTTCGAGCGACTGATCCGCTACGCCCAGGCACTGCAGAGCAGCGAGCACCCGGTGGTGCTGGCCGGCGACTACAACGTGGTCCCGACAGACCTGGACATCTACAACCCGCGCTCCTGGCTCAAGGATGCGTTGCTGCAACCGCAGAGCCGCGAGTGTTATCAGCGACTGTTGGATCAAGGCTGGACCGATTCCCTGCGACATCTTTATCCGGATGATCGGCTCTACACCTTCTGGGATTATTTTCGCCAGCACTGGCAAAAAAATTCCGGGTTGCGCATCGACCATCTGCTGCTCAATCCGGCCTTGAGTCCTTATCTGGTAGAAGCGGGTGTCGATGCCTGGGTGCGCAACGAACCGCATGCCAGTGACCATGCGCCGACCTGGATTCAACTGGGTTCGCGCAAGCGTCGTTGATTCGTCTAGCGCAGCGATTGGCTAAATCAATTGTCGTGCACTGTGGTTCATCCCTTATACATAGCGGCCATTGGCGGAGCGATCCGCCGCTTGCGTGCATAAGGACTGAACGATGAGCAACCCCCGCCTGACCAATCGAGCGCTATACCTGCAACGGCTGGGCTTCGATGCGCCGCCGGCGCCGACCCTGGAGACCTTGCGTCAGCTTCAGTTGCGCCACACCGGCGTGTTCCCGTTTGAGAACCTGACCACCTTGTCCGGCGAGCCGGTGCTGATCGATCTTGCGTCGATCGAACAAAAAGTCCTGGGTCAGGGACGCGGCGGTTACTGCTACGAACTCAATTACCTGTACCTGACCCTGCTTCAAGAGCTGGGTTTCGATGCGCATGGCATCAGTGGCCGCGTGGTCATGGGCCAGCCCGAAGGTGCCTGGACGGCACGCACCCACCGCTTGAGTGTGGTGACGCTGGGTGGCGTGCGCTACATCAGCGATGTTGGCTTCGGCGGCATGGTGCCCACCGCGCCGCTGTTGCTCGACAGTCCGGCTGAGCAAACGACGCCTCATGAGCCTTATCGCATCGAACAACATGTGGACGGCTACACCCTTCGCGCCAAGGTCGGCGACGAGTGGCGAGCGATGTACATCTTCGACCTGCAGCGCCAGGAAGACATCGATTACAGCGTCGGCAACTGGTACGTCTCGACTCATCCGCAATCATCCTTCACCAGGCAGCTGATGGTGGCGCGAACCGGGGAAGGGTGGCGTCGTACGCTCAACAACGGCAGCTTCGCCATCCACCGCATCGGCCACGACAGCGAGCGCCGGCAGGTGGCCGATGTGCAGGCGTTGCTGGGCGTGCTGGAAGGGGAGTTCGGTATTCGGGTGCCGACCAATGCGACGTTAATGCGCACACTCGAAAGCCTGATCCAGCCGGAATAGCACCATATTGTGTGCACAAGAAAGGGGCGGATTGAATCAATCTGCCCCTTTTTGTTGGCCTACGGCCGAGCATCGGGCTCCATCACACGATGGATTTCATTCAGGGCCTCCAGCAGTTTTTTCTCCAGGCTTTTCAACTCCGTGGCCGTGATCCCCGGTTTTAAATGCCCGGTCGTTTTCGGCTCGGTCGTTTTGTTCAGATCGCTGAGCAATGTCCGTCGCAGGATGTTGTTGATGACGGTCTGATAGCCGTACCCCTCAGTTTCTGCCAACGCGCGTGCCGCCTCGATGACCACTTCATCGAGCATGATGGTGATTCGGGTTTTGCCTTTGCCCGAAGCAACGGCCCCGCGCCTGGCATTGCTGAAGTCGTATTCGTCTTTCATGGATCAAGCCTCCAGATACTGGCGTCGCTCGGCTTTGCTGGCGAGGCGCGCAGAAATAATTCGAACGAAATTCGGATCACGATAGGTGTACGCAACGACCAGCAAACGCCCTTTGCCATCCAGCCCCATGGTGATCCAGCGTTGTTCGTCATGGTCTTCGTCCTGAAGGGGCAGGGCGTGCTCGTCATGGAATGCCGGTTCGGTCTCGGCGAGGCTGATGCCCTGGTGCTTGAGCTTGTTGGCTGCGTTCTTTGCCTTGTGGTACAGAATTTCGAATGACTTAATTATGCATACTTTATATGTATATGGAAGAAGGCGACCTCTACCGATGGTCGCCATGAATTCAAAAGCCTAGTGGCTGCAGGAGAATGTCTCGGCTGGATGTATTGCAAGGAATCAGGCAAGGAGGGGACGCGGTGGCACACAGTCTGCATGACCGACCGTTCATAATTTGACGGGCAAGTTGTATACAACTCTATAGACATTTGTCCTGAGTCTTGCATACAGTGTGCGCATAACAAAAACCAGGGAACCCCCTAACATGAAAACGCCCCATGTTTCACACCAACGGCCCGAAGACGAAAACCTCGGGATCGGCGCGAATATGGCTTACGGCCTGCAACATGTTCTGACCATGTACGGTGGCATCGTCGCGGTGCCTTTGATCATTGGTCAGGCGGCCGGGCTGTCGCCGGCGGACATTGGTTTGTTGATTGCTGCTTCATTGTTTGCGGGGGGGCTGGCCACGTTGCTGCAAACCCTGGGTCTGCCGTTTTTCGGTTGTCAGTTGCCGCTGGTACAGGGCGTGTCGTTTTCCGGTGTCGCGACCATGGTGGCGATTGTCAGCAGTGGCGGCGAGGGTGGGTTTCAGTCGATTCTGGGGGCGGTGATAGCGGCGTCCCTGATCGGGTTGCTGATCACGCCGGTGTTCTCGCGAATCACCAAGTTCTTCCCGCCGCTGGTCACGGGCATTGTGATCACCACCATCGGCCTGACGCTGATGCCGGTGGCGGCGCGCTGGGCCATGGGCGGTAACAGCCATTCCCCAGAGTTCGGCAGCATGGCCAACATCGGCCTGGCCGCCATGACGCTGGTGTTGGTGCTGCTGCTGAGCAAGATTGGCAGCGCGACCATCTCCCGTCTCTCGATCCTGCTGGCAATGGTCATCGGTACAGTCGTCGCGGTGTTCCTGGGCATGGCGGATTTCTCATCCGTTGGCGAAGGTCCGATGTTCGGCTTCCCGACCCCGTTCCACTTCGGCATGCCGACCTTCCACTTCGCGGCGATCCTGTCGATGTGCATCGTGGTCATGGTGACCCTGGTGGAGACCTCGGCGGACATCCTGGCGGTCGGTGAAATCATCGACACCAAGGTGGACTCCAAGCGTCTGGGCAATGGTCTGCGCGCTGACATGCTGTCGAGCATGATCGCGCCGATCTTCGGTTCCTTCACCCAAAGCGCCTTCGCCCAGAACGTCGGGCTGGTGGCGGTGACCGGGATCAAGAGCCGCTACGTGGTCGCCACGGGTGGTCTGTTCCTGGTGATCCTCGGCCTGTTGCCTTTCATGGGGCGGGTCATCGCGGCCGTGCCAACCTCCGTCCTTGGCGGCGCCGGTATCGTGCTGTTCGGCACCGTAGCCGCCAGCGGCATCCGGACGCTGTCCAAGGTCGACTACCGCAACAACGTCAACCTGATCATCGTCGCGACCTCGATCGGCTTCGGCATGATCCCGATTGCGGCACCGAACTTCTACGATCACTTCCCAAGCTGGTTCGCCACGATCTTCCATTCGGGCATCAGCTCTTCGGCGATCATGGCCATCGTGCTCAACCTGACCTTCAACCACCTCACCGCCGGTAACTCCGACCAGCAGTCGGTGTTTGCGGCGGGCACCGAGCGGGTCCTGCGTTATCAGGATCTGGCGGCGTTGCGCGAAGGGGATTACTTCAGCGACGGCAAACTGCATGACTGCGACGGCAAGGAAATTCCGGTGATTGAGGTGGACCACGGGCATGGCGAGCCACGGGCGGTGCATGCCAAAAGCAGTGAGCATGTCTGACGTTACAAGCGCATGAAAAAAGGCCGATCTGTTGAATGACAGATCGGCCTTTTGCATTGATGCGGTCGCGATTACTCGCTTTGCGTCCAGCGGCCCATCAACGTATTGGACGGCAGTTGTTCATCCAACAGCTTTCTCGCCGTTTCCACCCCTGCCACTGGCAGCCCTTCAGGGTTCAACAAGCCGATTTGCACCAGCACACTGGCCTGGTCCCAGTAGATATGCTCGTGGTACAGCTTGTCCCCTCGGAACTTGATCACCCCCAGCATTGGAATCTCCACGTACTTCCCGGTCGGTGCCACGTTGGGCAGCATCCAGTCGATTTCGGTGCTGTGGGTGAAGCACATGATGAACTCGTCGACGATCTGCAGGGCGCCAATGGTGCGGGAGATGGGGATGAGCTTCATGTCCGGCGGATTGCCGTGGACGAAATGATGTTGGTAGAAGCGGCTGAGTTCCCTGGCGCCGACGCCCCCGGTCATGGTCGGAATATGGTTGACGTAGGGTTCGGCGACCATGGTCGCCATGGTGGCGGGTACGTCGCGGGTGTCGAACTCGTGGCGGATGTGTTCTTCCCACAGGGCGGACAGGTTGAAGTGGGGGCCGATCTCGCGCTTGAGGGCGGCGATGCTGCGCTCATGGGCCATCAGCGAGGCCGGCTTGTCGTAGTGTGAACTTGCGGCCCGGGCGAAAGCGTGGTCGACGCCTGGGTAAACGTAGATTTCCGTTTTGTCGTTGCCGGCCAGGTGTTCGCTGATCAGTGCGCGGGCACTGGCGTCGCAGTAGCCATCGTTTTCGGCAAAGTGCAGGACCAACCGACCCTTGAGGTTTTCCGATTCGTGCAACAGCTGTTCGATGCCCATGCCGTAGTAGCCGACGGCGCAGGCCACGTCGGTGCGCGTGGCGGTCAGCCAGGCCAGTTTGCCGCCCATGCAGAAACCGACATAACCCAGGCCCGGGCCTTCCACTTCCGGCAATGCACGCAGGGCTTTAAAGCTGGCGTCGATGTCGCTGACGGCTTTGTCCACGTCCAGGCGCTGGAACAGGTCGATGGCCACGGCGAAATCCGCTTCGGTGTAGCCCAGGTCAACGCCCGGCTGCAGGCGCCAGAACAGGTCCGGCACCAGCGCCACATAACCCTCCTCGGCATAGAAATCGGCCACCGCGCGCATGTTGGCGTTGACCCCGAATATCTCCTGGCCGATCACCACACCGGGGCCCTTGCCGCTGGCCGGCAGGGCCAGGTAACCGCTGAACGTGGCGTTGCTGTCCGTTGCCCGGATTTCAATCATCTTGCCCATGTCATCTACCTCATTCGGTTATCAGATTTATTGGCTGTCACGGTGTTGCTGGAACCATACACGCGGCGACACACCGCGGTCTGGCCCGAGGATTGAAAAACCGCCGTCCACCGGCACGTCGACTCCGGTCATCCAGCCGGCACCGGCGCTGCACAGAAACGCCACCACGCTGCCGACCTCATGACCCCGGCCGATGCGCCCGAGCGGATGAAAAGGCGCCCCGACCCGGTCGGCCAATTGCGGATCATTGTCGCTGAAGTCGGCGACGCTGGGCGACCAGGTCCAGGCCGGGGATACGCTCAGCACCCGGATCTGTTCCGGGGCCAGGGTCATGGCCAGGTTTTTCGTCAGTTGCAGGATGCCGGCCTTGGAGGCGGGGTAGAGCGCGCGCCCGGCCGCGCCGAACTTGCCGCCCGTGCTGCCGATGTTGATCACCACGCCACCACTGGGCAGATGCACGGCCGCCTTCTGGGTAAAAATCGCCGCCGACACCAGATTGACGTTCAGGGTTTTCAGCCACTGTGCGCGGTCCGAGGCCAGCCCCTGATCGGCGTACAGGCAGGCGTTGTTGACCAGTATGTCGAGCCTGCCGAAGCGGGCCAGCGTGGCAGCGATGCACGCGTCGATGTCTTCGTCGCGCTCCACGTCGCACGCTGAAAACCCGCAATCGAGTTCTTCCGCCAACGCTTGGCCACTGTCGGCGTTGCGGCCCACCAGCATCACCCGCGCACCCTCGGTCAACAGTTGCCGGGCGATGTCCAGGCCCAGCCCCTGGGTACTGCCAGTGACAATCGCCACTTTGCCTTCGAGCATCATGCGAAATCCTCCAGTGCTGCCTCGACGTGGCTGATGCGGGCGATCAGCGCCATGCTCGCCAGCGAGGCCGTATGTGTGCCGCTGTCCGCACTGGCGCAGGCATCTGCCGCCACCGTCACTTCGAAACCGCAGTCCACGGCATGACGCACCGTGCTTTCCACCACCGAGTGGGTCGCCACGCCCGCGATCAACAAATGCGAAGTATTGAACTGGCGCACCAGGCTTTCCAGCGGTGAGCCATAAAAGGCATTGATCCGGTTGTGGGTGACGACGAACTCCTGGCGGCTGACCTTTGGTGCCAGGGCGCTGTAGAACTCCGCGCCCCAGCTGCCTTCCCGGACAGCGCCAAGGCTGGCGACAGCGCGCAAGATCGGCGCGTTCTGGATCAGGTCGGCGTAGTCCGGCCGGAACGCCACGCGCACGTGGATGATCGGCCAGCCCTTGGTTCGCGCGCCGGCGAGCAGGCGCCCGGCAGCGTCGAGCAGCGCAGCTCGCACGAGGTCATCGGCCCCCAGCCCGACCCGAATCTTGCCCTCGGGGTGCAACACGTCGTTCTGATAGTGCAGGGCGATCAGCACCGGTGCGCTCATCACACGAACACCTCGAGGTTGGCGAACACATCGTTGCAGTTGATGAGGTCCACGCGCTTGAGCTGGATCTGCCAGCCACCGCTTTCCCGAGCGGCCAATTTATAGGTGTAGCGCCCGGCGAGCTGGCGTTGCTCCAGGCGCCATTCGCTGTACTGGAAGCTGGCGCTGACCACCAGCAAGCCCTGGGCATCGAGACCCTCGACCATCACGTTGCCCACCAGGTGCGCGGTTTGGGTCTGCGGTTGCTGGGACCAGTTGCGGGCGTTTTCCACCCGGCGGATCCGCACCTCGCGCAGCATGCGGTTTTCCCAGAACAGCGAGATATGGTCGAACGGGTTGGCTTGCTCGTGCTTGTGCGGCACCCAGTACATGCCGGTGTCGGTGAACAGCTTGTCCCACTCCCAGAAACGCCGCTCATCCAGCAGGCGCGCCTCCTGGTAAAGAAACTGTTCGATCTGGCGCAGGGTCTCGACGGGAACCTGGGCGGGGGTCAACTGGCGGGTGTCGACGTCGATTCGGCGGTCAAGCAGCATGGGTGCTCTCCTTGGCGATCAGGGTGGCGGTCATGAACTGTTTCCAGGCGGCGAACTGGTTGCGCATCGGCAGCTCGCTGGTGCCATTGGTGGACACCGCGCCGTCTTCCAGCGGCTTATCGGTACCGACGTAGCGGTGCATGCTGATCCACTCGCCGCCGCGGGTCATGTTGCCTTCCTGGCAGCGAGCATAGACTTCGACGTCGTCGGGCATCACGTTGGAGGAGGGCGAGTTGATGACGTTGGCGTAGGTCAGTGCGCGGTCGAACACGGCATCCGGGGCGCCTTTACAGCGGAAGGTCTGGATCTCGACCATGGTCTGGTCCACGGCGATGGGGCGGATCACCCGGAACTGCATGAACACGGTGTGCGGCGAACCGCTGCCGTAGATCACCGTGTTGTGGCGGTTCATGCCCAGGATTTCCTTGGCGCGCTGCTCGCCGTAGGCCTGGCTCAGGCATTCGAAGTGGGCGCGGGAGACCTCGTCGCGCTCGGCGGCGGCCGGGTCGAAGATCGCTTCCATGTAGCCGTGGCCATTGTGGTAAGCGCGCAGTTCGAGTTTCTCCCAAAAGTCATAGGGCTCGCCGTTGCCGTCCATGATCAGCAGCTCGAAGGGCATTTCACCGATGGCTTGGGCTTCGTCACGCGCAGCGTCCACCGACGATTCGTGGGTCACGCGGGCATGCATGGTGTCGTGCAGGTTCTCGTAGAACACTTTCCAGTTGGAGCGCTGCTGAACGCGGAAGATACCGCCGGCCACCTCGACCTCACCAACGGGCGAGCGATCGCAGAGGTTGTCGATGGAGGTGATGACGCCGCCCAGAAATGTTTTAAGGTCCGGTCCGAACGCCGCCTGGCTGGCAAACACAAAGCCGCGATAGGCTTCGACGCGGGCGACGCTGACCATGGAAAAATCCGGGTGCTTGGGGTCGTAGCAGGTGCCTTCGAAACCGCTCTTGAGCGGCGCCGACAAATGCTGGCCGTCGAGTTTGAAGGTCCAGGCGTGGTACGGGCAGCGGAAGAACTTGCCGACACTGCCGTCACCGTCAGCCACCAGTTTGGCGCCTTTGTGCGGGCAGCGGTTGTACAGCACGCTGACCTGCTGGTTGGCGCCGCGCACCATGATCACGTCCTGATCGCCGATACGTGTGGTGTGGTAGTCGCCGGGGTTTTTGACCTGGCTTTCATGGCCGACGTAGATCCAGGCGTTGCCGTAGATGCGCTCCATCTCCAGCTTGAACAGGGTCGGGTCGGTGTAGACGCTCTTGTGAACGCTGTCTTCGCGGATCAAGGCAGCGATTTGCTCGTTGGTCGGTATCACGGGATGTCCTCGGCTTGTCACAGATCGAGTACCAGCAGCGCGCTGCGGGCACGGGAGACACAGGTGCAGAAACTGCCGCTGGCGCGGTCGCGCTCCGACAGGCAGATGTCGCGGTGGTCGGGCTGACCGTCGATGACCTGGGCGACGCACACGCCGCAGTCACCCCGTCGGCAGTCGAACATCGGGTCCAGGCCGGCCTGGAGCATGGCGTCCAATACGCTTTGTCCGGCGGCCACTTGCAGGTTCACGCCGCTTTCGCGCAGGTGCACCTCAAAGCCTTGGTCGCCGGCCATTTCCAGCGCGCCGCTGAACAGTTCGTAATGCAGGTGATCTTCTGCCCAGCCCTGTTCGCGAGCGCAGGCCAGCACGCTGTTGAGCAGGGCGGTCGGGCCGCAGATGTAGAGGTGCAGACCGGGTTTTGGCGCAGCCAGAATCGCAGCGGCAGGCAAGCGCTTCTGCGGGTCGCCGCCGCTGATCCAGCAATGGTTATCGAGGCAGGCGCGCGCTTCGGGCAGATAGGCCATCTGTGCTTCATCGCGACCGGCATAGTGCAGGGTGAAAGACTTGCCCGCCGCTTGCAGCGACCGGGCCATGCTCAGCATGGGCGTGATGCCGATGCCACCGGCAATCAGCAGCGCGTGTTCGGTGTTTTCACAGAGTGGAAAGTGGTTGCGTGGCGCATCGGCCAGCAGTTCATCGCCGACCTTGAGCGAGTGCACCCAGCGCGATCCACCGGTGCTCGTTTCTTCGAGCTGGACGGCGATTTCGTAGTGTTCGCCGTCGGGCAGGTTGACCAGCGAATAGGCACGGCGTTGAGCGCGGCTGCCAGGTACATGCAGTTCCAGATGGGCTCCGGCAGTAAAGCCCGGCAGTGGCTGGACGCCGCTGGACACCAACAGCACGCGGCGGATTCTGGGGGTCAGAGGCTCGATCTGTTGGACCCTGAGCGAGAGGCTGGACATACGCAATTCCTGTCTGAATTCGTAGCCACTGTATGAAGCCTGAGCGGGTCAAAAAAGCCGCAAACGGCAAACCGGTATCCACTTCTGGCGAGAGTTATTTGTAGGAGCAATGCGTGCTCTTACGGGGTCAGGTGCTCAAGCAAGGCCCCCACGTGTGCGCCATCCACCTTGGCCAGATCGTCCAGCACCGCGAAGTGATGGCAGCCTGCAAGCTCGACGAAACTTACGGCCTGCCCCGCCTGGCGGCAGGCACTGGCGTATTCGCGCGAGTGCCGAATCAACGCCGGCAATTCATCCCCGCCCACGGTCACCAGCAACGGTGCGCCATCGCCGATCAGCCTTTGCGGGCTGAACCGACAGATCTCCTCTTCGCTCAGTTGCAGCTTGTCGTTGAGCCAGCAGCGGCTGATGGGGTCAAGCTCCATCAGGCCGCTGATCGGCATGGCCAGGGTCACCAGCGGATGCCGGCGATACAGCGCGGTCAGATGACCGCCCGCCGAGTGCCCGCACAGCACCACCTGCTGACCGATGTTCAAGGCTTCGCGATGTGCCAGCAGATAATCCAGCGCCTTGCCGATCTGTCCGGCGATGGTGCTCATGCTCGCTTCGGGTGCGAGGGTGTATTCCAGCAAGCCGACATTGAAACCGGCCTCGATCAGGCCCTCGGCGATGAAGGCATAGTCGTCCTTGTCCGAGGCCTGCCAGTAACCGCCATGTATGAACAGCAGCGTCGGCGCCTCGGCATCCGCCTGGGCGTACCAGTCGAAACGCTCGCGCATGGCATTGCCATACGCCAGGTCACGTTGCCAGGGGTGACTCGCATAGGTCCGGGCACTGCGTTGGCGAAAACGCTGCATGATCTGTGGAAAATTGCCCACGGCGGCGACGTTGTTGTAAGCCTGATCGAGGTCCATGTCCGTTCATACTCCCAGGTAGCGTTGCGACAGTTCGGGTTGTGCCGCCAGCTCCACTGGTGTGCCATCCCAGACTTGGCGCCCCTTCTCGATGATGTGATGGCGGTCGACCACACGCGCCATTTCCTTGAGGTTCTTGTCGATCACCAGAATCGTCTCGCCCTCGGCCTTGAGGGTGGCCAGGCAACTCCAGATCTGCTCGCGGATGATCGGCGCCAGGCCTTCAGTGGCTTCGTCGAGAATCAGCAGGCTGGGGTTGGTCAACAGCGCGCGGCCGACCACCAGCATCTGCTGCTCACCGCCCGACAGGGTGCGTGACAGCTGGTCCTGGCGCTCCAGCAAGCGCGGGAACAGTTCATAGACCCGCGCCAGATCCCACTTGCCCCGCGTGGCGGTGGCCAGCAGATTTTCCCGCACGCTCAAGGTGCCGAAGGCGCGTCGGCCCTCCGGCACCAGCCCCAGGCCGGCCTTGGCGATGCGGTAGGGCGCAGCGCCACGCATTTCCGTGCCGTTGATGCGGATGCTGCCGGCGCTTGGCTTGAGCAAGCCCATGATCGATTTGACCGTGGTGGTCTTGCCCATGCCGTTGCGGCCGATCAGCGACACCACCTGGCCCTGCTCGATGCTCAGGTGCATGTCGAACAGCACCTGGCTCAAGCCATAGCCCGCTTTCAAACCTTGAACCTCAAGCATGTTCTTCTCCCAGGTAAGCGGCCCGCACTTGCGGGTCGTTGCGTACTTGTTCGACGCTGCCGGTCAACACCGTCTGGCCGTACACCAGCACCGTGATGCGGTCGGCGAGGGCGAACACCGCGTCCATATCGTGCTCGACCAGCAGGATCGCGTAACGGCCCTTGAGGCTGTGCAGCAGCTCGGTCATGCGCGCGGACTCGTCGGCGCCCATCCCGGCCATCGGCTCATCGAGCAATAGCACCGAAGCTTCCTGAGCCAATGCCAGGGCGATCTCCAGTTGCCGTCGTTCGCCATGGGACAGTTCGTGGACCGCATCTTGCGCGCGAGAGCCCAGGCCCACTTGCTGCAAGTAGCCCAGCGCCGGTTCCAGCAGGCGGGTGTCGCGGCTCAGCGGACGCCACATGCCGAACGCCTTGCCGTCGCGGGCGGCGATGGCCAGCGCGACGTTCTCCAGCAGGGTGAACTCGGTGTACAACTGGCTGACCTGGAAGGCTCGCGCCAATCCCAGGCGCGGCCGTTGCCAGGCCGGTACGCGGGTGATGTCCTGGCCATTGAGATGGATCTGGCCCTGGTCGGGGAAAATCTCGCCGGCAATCTGCGCGATCAAGGTGGACTTGCCGGCACCGTTGGGGCCGATGATGGCGTGCAGTTCGCCCTTGGCCAGTTCAAGGCTGGCGCCGTTGGTGGCTTTCACCGCGCCAAAGGCCTTGTGCAGATCCCGAATCGATAGCTGTGCGCTCATGGGCGAGCCTCCACGGCGGCGTTCGGTTTGATGGCAAGTGCCTTGGGTTTGCGCTGCAGCAGGCTGAGCAGCAATCCGTAGACGCCTTTCTTGCCGAACAGCACCACCAGCAACAGCAGGGGGCCGAAGATCAGCATCCAGTGTTCGGTCCACTGGCTCAGCACCTGTTCAAGTCCCAGGTAAGTGGCCGCGCCCAGCAGTGGGCCGAGCAGGGTGCCGACGCCGCCGAGAATCACCATCGCCATCAGCTCGCCGGACTTGTGCCAGGCGCCCATGTCGGGGCTGACAAACAGCGCGTAATTAGCCCACAGAATCCCCGCCAGACCACCGCCGGTGCCGGCGATCACAAACGCCGTGAGGCGATAGCGCAAGGGTTTGAGGCCCAGGCTGACGCTGCGCCGCTCGCTCTGCTTGAGCCCGCGCAGGACAAAACCGAATCGCGAATTGACCAGTCGCCGGCACAGCAACAACCAGCCCGCCAGCAAGAACACGCACAGGTAGTAGAAGTGGTTGGCGTCACCCAGGTCCAGCACGCCAAGGGTATTGCGCTCGTTGAGCAAAATGCCGTCGTCACCGCCGTACAGCGACAGCGAGCCGAGCACGAAGTAGAGCATCTGGCCGAACGCCAATGTGATCATGATGAACTGCACGCCGCTGGTGCGCAGCGACAGATAACCCACCAGCAGCGAGAGCAGCGCGCACACCAGCAGCGCCAGCGGCCACACCACCAGCGCGCTGTTGCTGCCTTCCCAGCCCCACAACGGCATGCCTTGCGAGGTGTGAAAGGCCACGATGCCGACGATGTAACCGCCCAGGCCGAAGAACGCCGCGTGGCCGAAACTGACCATGGCGCCGTAGCCGATCAGCAGGTCCAGGCTGATGGCCGCCATGCCATAGATGGCGAGGCGGGTGAAGAAGCTGACCAGGTATGGCTCGTGCAGCCAGTGGGCCAGCAGCGGCATGCAGGCGAAGGTCGCCAGGCACGCAAGGTCGATGATGAGGCGTGGTGACATAGGGTTCTCCTCAGGCGCGGGCCGGCAGCAGGCCGCGCGGGCGCACCAGCAGCACCAGGGCCATGACGATGTAGGCGCTGGCGGAAATCAGTCCGGCGCTCAGGGTGCCGCTGGTTTCGCTGGGCAGCAGTTGGTCCAGCAACGGCGGGATGTAGGCACGGCCCAGGCTGTCGACCATGCCGATCAGCAAGGCCCCCACCAACGCACCGCGCACCGAGCCGACACCGCCGACGACGATGACCACGAAGGTGGTGATCAGGATCTTTTCACCCATGCCGATCTCCACCGACAGCAGCGGTGCCGCCATGAAACCGGCCAGGCCGCACAGCACGCAGCCGAACACGAAGACCAGGGTGTACAGCCGGGCGATGTTGACCCCCAGCGCGCCGACCATTTCATGGTCATCGGCGCCGGCGCGAATCAGCATGCCCAGGCGCGTGTGGTTGATCAGCAGCCACATGCCGACCGCCACGATCAGCCCGGCGGCGATGAACAGCAGCCGGCTGACCGGGTACATCAATCCCGGCAGCACTTCGACAAAACTGGAATACCACTCGGGCGTGGGCATCGCCGGTGGGCTGCGGCCGAAGATCAGGGTCAGCAGTTCGTTGCTGAAAAACACCACGGCCAACGTCGCCAGCACCTGATCCAGGTGATCGCGATTGTAGAGGCGGCGCATGATCGCGGTTTCGATCAATGCGCCGTAACAGGCCGAGCCGATCAGCGCGGCCAGGCCGCCCAGCCAGAACGACCCGGTGGCCATGGCGGTGTAGGCGGCACAGAACGCGCCGACCATGTAGAAGGCGCCATGGGCCAGGTTGATCACGCCCATGATGCCGAAGATCAGGGTCAGGCCTGAGGCCAGCAAAAACAGCAACGCGCTGTATTGCAGGCCGTTGAGAATCTGTTCGAGCAATAACATGACTGCGTTCCTCACGAAAACGCCCCGCAGCGGTACTGCGGGGCGAGGACAGGGCTCAGGTGCCGGTCAGATCGAGCATTGGGCGGCGTAGCTGTCGACGTGGCGGGTCGCCAGGGTCCTGATCGGCACTTCGACCAGCTTGCCGTCGGCGCCGGTCTGCACTTGCAGCAAGTACCAGTCGATCACCGGGTGCTGGTTCTGGGCGAAGCTGAAGTCGCCGCGAATGGAGTCGAACTGCACGTTCTTCATCGCCGTGCGGAAGGCCGGCTGGTCCTTCAGATTGCCTTGGGAGGTTTTCAGGGCGGCACCGATCAGGCGTGCCGTGTCATAAGTCTGGGCCGCATACACCGTTGGGGCGCGCTTGTATTTTTCGGTGAAGGCTTTGACGAAAGCCTGGTTGGCCGGGTTGTCCGATTGCGGGTTCCAGAGGGTGACGACGTTGGTGCCCTTGGCCACATCGCCGACGGCGGCGAGCATGCGTTCATCCATGGAGAACACCGGCACCACCATCGGGATTTGCGCCGACAGGCCCGAGCCGCCGTATTGCTTGGCAAAGTTGATGCCGCCGCCACCCGGGTGAAACTGGAAAATCGCATCCGGCGTCAGTGAACGAACGCGCGCCAGTTCCACCGAGAAATCCAGCTGGTTGAGCTTGGTGTAGATCTCCGTCACCTCGCCCTTGAAGGTGCGCTTGAACCCGGCCAGTGCGTCACGACCGCCCTGATAGTTGGGCGCCAGAATCACCATTTTCTTGTAGCCCAGCTCGTTGGCCGCGACACCGGCCATTTCGTGCGGGGTGTCGTTCTGGTAGGAGCCGACGAAGTAGTTGGCCATGCACTTTTCACCGGCCAGGGTCGAGGGGGCGGTGTTGTTGCTGACGTAGAAACCGTCCTTGGTGGCGGTATTGATCACGGCCGCCAGCACGTTGGAAAAAATCACTCCGGTGTACAGCGAGATACCGTCCAGGCTCATGCGGTCGGCGATCTGCTTGGCCTTGGCCGGTTGCAGGCCATCATCTTCCACGATGAGTTGCACCGGCACGCCGCCGAGCTTGCCGCCTTCCTGATCGATCGCCAGTTGGAAGCCGTCACGCGAGTCTTCGCCCAGGTAGCCGGCGGGGGTGGAGAGGGTGGTGATGAAGCCGATTCGGACAGGCTCCACGGCCTGGGCAGCTGTCGCTGCGCAGAGGGAGGTTGCCAGACATGCACGCAATACCAGGTTTTTCATGAGGCGGCCTATGAAGTAGGTCGTGCCAACGCACGGTAGATGTCGATGAGGGCAGTGATTCAGTGTTCGGACGGGCCGATTGATTGTTGTTATGGGGTGCTGCGTCAGCTGTTGCTCTCGGTGAACTTCTCCAGGTAAAGGCGGCTTTGGTCCAGGCCGTGCTGCTGACGCCAGTCCTTGATCGACTCGACCATCGGCGGCGGGCCGCACAGGTACAGGTCGAACGGCTGGTCACGCAGCTCGGCCACTTCCAGGTGTTCGGCGATGTAGCCGGTCTTGCCCGGCCAGTCGGGGTTGGGGTTGCTGACCACGGGCGTGAAACGGAACCCCGGGATCCGTGCGGCATAGGCCTCGATGCGCGACACCTCGCACAGGTCCTCGGCCTCACGCACGCCGTAGTACAGGTGCACCGGGTGACCGCAGCCTTGCTGCTCGGCAATCTGCTCGAGCATGCCGAGGAACGCCGACAACCCGGTGCCGCCGGCCACCATCACCAGCGGCCGGTCGATATGGCGCAGGTAGAAAGCGCCCAACGGCGCTTCCATGCGGATCACGTCGCCGACCTGGCAGCGATCGCGCACGTAGTCGGTCATCACGCCGCTGGGCAGCAGGCGAATCAGAAACTGCAGGTTGCTGCTGCCCGGTGCGCAGGCAAAGGAATACGAGCGCCGATGCTCGGTGCCCGGTACCTGCAGACGAGCGTACTGGCCCGGCAGATAATCCAGCGCCGCGCCCGCTGCGCCGACTTTCACGTGCACGATGGCGGTGGTCGGCGAGACCTGTCGCACCTCGCTCACAGTGCCTTGCAGGCTGCTCGGGCCGTTGCTGCCGCAAAGGCTGGAATCGAAGTCGAAGTAGAAGGCCGCGTCCGACTGCACGCGCGTCTGGCAGGTCAGCACCTTGCGCTCGGCCAGGTCGCTGGCCGACAAGGCTTCATCGTCCACGTAGTCCTGGGTGTACTGCCCGGATTCACAGCGGCCCTGGCAGGTCGCGCAAACCCCTTCGCGGCAATCCAACGGAATCTTGATCCCGCTGCGCAGGGCCGCGTCGAGCAGGATTTCATTGTTCTGCACGTTGCAGAAGAGTGTTTTGCCGTCGGCGAAACTGAAGGCGACCTTGTACGTCATGAGCGTTAATCCGCAGGGTTCAGAGATGGTAGAAGTCGAGCACGGAGTTGATCGTGTCGTTGAGCAGCACCACGTGTTTGCGGGCGATTTTCCAGCTCTCGCCGTCGGGGCGCAGACGGTACGTGGCGTGGCCGAAGAACTGCTCGGCGGTCTGCATGCGGTAATAGAGGGTGCTCCAGTTGACGCGCACCTCCAGCTCATCGTCCTGCAGCGGCGCGATGCGCACGTTGCTGATCAGGTGCAGGGTGCGCGGCATCGGAATGGTCGACGCCGCCTTGCCGGTACGAATGCGGAACACCCGGTCCTCCAGGCCGCCGCGGTTGGGGTAATAGATCAGCGACATACCTTTTTTCGGGTCGGTGGTGTAAACGTGCTCCGAGTCCCATTGCGGCAGGTGGAATTCGCTGTCGTCGCTGAACATGTCGAGGTAGGTGTCCCAGTCCTGGGCATCACAGGCCTCGGCCTTGCGGTAAAGAAATTGCTCGACGCGGTATTGCAGTTGCGAATTCATGTTCACACCTCACGCAGTTTCAACGGTTGTTGTTCGGCCGCTTTGCGCGCCAGGCCTTCAAGCAAAAAACGCTGCCAGTTGGCGTGCTGGTTGACGTACAGGCCTTCATGGGTGAACTCGGTGCCGGTCAGGGCCGGAGCGATGCCAATGGTCTCGCTGTTGCGGGTCGGGCCTTCGACCCATTTGCCCTGGCCGCGGGAGATATCGCTCCAGCGCTCCAGGCGGGCCTGGAAGCCGCGCTGGGCTTCACGGAACTCCACCAGGTCGTCGGGGGTGCCCATGCCGGACACGTTGAAGAAGTCTTCGAACTGACGAATGCGGTTTTCCCGATCCGCGTCCGACTCGCCGACGACGCCCAGGCAGAAGCTGTTGATCTCGGTCTTGTTCCAGGCCAGCGGGCGGATGATCCGCAACTGCGAGCTGATCTGGTCGAGGAAGAACATGCTCGGGTAGACGTTGAGGTTGCGCAGGCGGTGCATCATCCATTCGGCCTTGCCCTGGCCGTGTTCCTCGACCAGGCGCGGCATGATGCTGGCGTAGCCCGGGCGCACGGCGGGGTTGGGCATGTCGCTGAACAGCACGCTGTGGCCGTTGTGGAAGGCGAACCAGCCGTCATCGGTTTCCTTGTCGCCCGCGCCCAGCTTGCTGTAGTCCAGGGTGTCGCTGGCGGTCAGGCCTTTCTCGGCATTGACCTGCTGGCGATGCTGAACGGTGGCCACGTAGTTGTAGTGGACGGTGCTGACGTGATAACCGTCCAGACCGTTCTCGTTCTGCAGTTTCCAGTTGCCGTCGTAGGTGTAGGCCGATTTGCCCGGCAGCACTTCGAGCTGACCGGTCGGCGATTGCGCCACCATCATGTCGAAGAACACCTTGGCGTCACCGAGGAAGTCTTCGAGGGTGTCGGTGCCTTCCACGTTGAGGCTGACGAACACAAAGCCGTTGTAGCTTTCGATACGGGCCTTTTTCAGGCCGCGGGTGGCCTTGTCGAAACCTTCGGGGTATTCCCCCGGCGCCTTGACCTTCACCAGGCGGCCGTCGCTTTTGTAGCACCAGGCGTGGAAGGGGCAGGTGAAGGTCGACTGGTTACCTTTGCCGACGCGGGTGAGGGTGGTGCCGCGGTGCTGGCAGGCGTTGATCAGGGCGTTGAGACGACCTTCACCATCGCGCGTGATGATCAGCGGCTGGCGGCCGGCGCGCATGGTCATGAAGTCGTGATTATTGGCGATCTCGCTTTCGTGGCAGGCGTAGATCCAGTTCTTCTCGAAAATCAGTTCCATTTCCAGATCGAACAGTTCCGGGTCGGTAAACATATCGCGGGCAATGCGATAAACACCGTCTTGCGGGCGGAAGTCCAGGCAACTTTCTATATAACTTTTCCACTGTTCGACACTTCGTGCAGTTGTCATTTCCCAGTCCTCGGCCAATGGGCTAATTCACGCCTTCATTTAATGCCGTGGCAGCCGAAAGGGTCTATCCGCTTATTAGTGGAAACTCATCCGGAAAATAAGCAGTCACCTCGGTTGTTGGCGATAGAACCCCCGTAATTACTGGTTGTTGCCGCGCCAAGCGGCTGAGCAAGTGGCTATTTGTCATTTAGTAACGGGATAGCCGCTGACGAACTTGTTGCGGCTTAATTTCAATCGAAGCACCAGCAGAGTGTCTCGCTTCAGGTCACTAAAAACTGCCATTACTCATGGCCCAGGGTTCTGTACCCGAAGTGCCTTCTATTCATGCGCTGCTCAATAAGCGGCAGGGGGAAGAAATAATATGTTGCATAAGTCGTGGCTAGTTCGGGGAGTTCAAACAGTTGGCTTGTTGACACCCTTATTGGCGCAGGCGGATGTCGTCAATGACAGCAAGCTGAGCCTGGGCACCCGTAACTTCTACATTGATCGGGACTTCAAGGGCGACAACCCGCCCCGTTCGCGAGTGGGCAGTTGGACCCAGGGTTTCGACCTGCGTTTCGCCTCCGGCTATACCGAGGGGCCGGTGCAGTTTGGCGTGGATGCCGAGGTGCAATACGCCTATCGACTGGACGGCGGTGGCGGGCGGGGCGATGACAGCATCATCCCTTACAGCAAAAGCCGTCAGGAGCAGGCCGATGAATATGGCCGCGGCGGTGCAACGCTGAAAATGCGCTATTCGAAAACCGAGTTGAAAGTCGGTGAGCTGCGACCGTTTCTGCCGGTGGTGATCATTGATGACTCTCGCCAATTGGTCACGACCTATCGCGGTGGCCTGCTCGAATCCAAGGAAATCGACGGTCTGACGTTGACCGCCGGACGGCTGACGGAAATCGGTGCGCGTAACTCTTCCAACTACGAAAAGCTGTACCTGCAGACGGGCTCCGGCGTGCGCCGCGGCAGTGACGGCCTCAACCTCGCCGGTGCCAGCTATGCCTTCACCCCGTCGCTGACCGGTTCTTACTTCTATGCGCAACTGGAAGACATCTACCAGCAGCACTACCTGGGCATCACCCATCTGGCAGACCTGGGTAACGGTTATGGCCTGAAGACCGACCTGCGTTACTTCAACAACAACGAAGAGGGCGACGCCCTTTACGGCGACATCGACAACAGTTCCTACGGCGCCATGACCTCGCTGAAAAAGGGCGGGCACCGGTTCGGCGTGGGCTACCAGCGCATGCTTGGCGATAGCAACTTCCCGACCCTGGGCGGTTATGTACCGCAGCCGTTCCTGGTGAACTGGTCGCGGGTGGGGTTCATCAAGCCCAACGAAAAGTCCTGGCAAGTTCGTTATGACTACGACTTTGCCGCCATGGGCGTGCCAGGCCTGAATTTCATGACCCGCTACTTCAAAGGGACGTCGGTGGACCGAGGCGACAACCTTAGCCAGGCGGCGGAACAGGAGCGCGACCTGGTGCTGTCGTATGTCGTGCAAAGCGGGCCGCTCAAGGGGGTGGGCGTGGAGGCCGGTAACGTCGTTTCCAAATTCAGCCACGGCAATGACTGGGTAGAGAACCGCCTGATCACGACCTACACATGGAAATTTTGGTAACGTCCTGCCCTGAAATGACAAGCCGTTGTGCGCTGAAGTGACGCCTCGGGTAGCGTTTTACCCGAGGCGTCGACCCGTTATGGCACCCTGGCTGTGCACATCAACGCCGCGCAACGCGTTCAATATCCGGATAGTTTCCGATTGTTAGCCGAAAAGTGCGGATTTCGCCTGTTCGCACCGGCTGGGCATAGCCCTTGCAGACCCAATGAGAATACGCGCCGAAGAGCGTGTCGATGTCCATTGCCGTGGGTGTACTGACATGACCGAACCAAATGTTGTTCAGTTTCGAGATATCCGCATAGATCGCTATGACCTGGCCGGTGCCCGTGCGTGGATGGCCGGCATTTGCGGGCCGCATGAATTGCAGACCAGCCAGCCAAACCGGATTCAGTTTCACCACAAGGCCAATGTGTTCAAATCGATGTCCACGACCCTGGGTCGCATGGAATACGGCACCGACGTGACCATCGGCGTCGAGGACGCTGAACACCTCAACTGCTACAGCCTCAGCCTGCCGATTCGCGGCGAGCAGGAGCTGATCAAGGATGGCCGCCGGCTGCACTCCAATCAGGACCAGGGGCTGATCGTGACGCCCCACGAAACCCAGTCACTGAGCATGGCCGGTGACTGCCACAAGATTTCCGTGGTGATCACCCGCATGGCCATGCGTCAGACTCTGGAAGGCATGTTGCAACGTCCGCTGGAAATGCCGGTGAAGTTCGAGCCGGTGATGGACGCAGTCAACGGTGCCTCTGCCTCATGGTGGCGACTGGCCCGTTACTACATCGATGAGATGGAGCGCGGCCATGATCTGTTCAATCAGGTGTTCTTCACCCGCGATATCGAAAGCGCGCTGATCAAGGGCCTCATTCTTTCCCAGCCCAACAACTACAGTGCCGAACTGCGTGAGCAACTGGGCGTCAAGTTGCCGTATTACCTGGTGCGCGCCAAAGACTTCATCGAAAGCAACGCCCGCGAGGACATTCACCTGGAAGACATCGAAGCGGCGGCAGGTGTGTCGCGCTTCAAACTGTTCGAGGGTTTTCGCAAGCACCTGGGCGTATCGCCCATGGCCTACCTGAAAAAGTATCGCCTCGGCGCCGTGCGCCAGGAAATCCTCGAAGACGCCTCGGTGCGCAACATCTCCGTGATTGCCATGTGCTGGGGGTTCTCGCATCTGGGCCGGTTCGCCAGCGAATACCGCAAGCTGTTCAACGAAACGCCCAGCGCCACCCTGCAACGCAGCGAAGCCCGTCGCAACCGGTCGCTTTGAAATGACGACGCTACATGCGGCCACCGCCAACAGTGTGGGCCTGAACTTGTCGCTGATGTGCCGCGAGCCAGTCTTCACCAGCCGCTCGGCGCAGGAAACCCAGCGCTTGATGAGGCAAGTGCTGGTGGACCATGAACTGGATTGGCCGCGGGGCGGTGTCGATACGGCGTTCTATCGTGGCCAGGTCGCCAGTTGCGAACTGTATGCGCTGCGCTACGGCGGCCAGGTAGAAATCCGTCCGCAGCCGTTCGAAGATTTCGTGCTGGTACAAATGCCGTTGCGCGGCAGCGCCACCCTGGAGTCCGACGGCATGAGCTATGGCGTCAGCCCTGGCGAAGTGGCGATCCTGTCCCCGCGTGAGCAGGCGCGAGTGGTGTGGGAGGAGGGCTGCGAGCAACTGATCCTCAAACTGCCGCGGGCGTTGCTCGACGCCAGCCAGAACGCACTGGGCGATGACTTGCCAGCGGGCTTCACCCTGGCGCCGGTCAGCCGCTTGCAACGGCCACTGGCGATGCGCTGGTTTCGACTGGTCAGCGAGTTGCTGGAGCATTTACCCGAGGGCGAGGCGGGCGCGACACCTTCGCGCTGGTTGCAGCACCTGGAGCAAAGCCTGCCGCTGTTTCTGCTCAGCCATTGTGGCGTTGCGCAACACGACTCGCCGTCGCCACGACAGCCCACGCGCCAGCTGCAAAAAATCGACGCGTGTATGCGCGAGCACCTTGTCCAGGGCATTACCCTGGCTGAACTGGCGGTTGCCACCGGGGTGAGCATTCGCAGCTTGAACACCTTGTGCCAGCGCGAATACGGTCAGAGCCCGATGGACCGCTTGCGTGGATTACGCCTTGAAGCGGCCCGTGAGTGCTTGCTGGCGAAGCCGGATTCCAGCGTGACGCAAGTGGCGTTGGAGTTCGGCTTCGGGCATGTGGGGCGATTTGCCAATTACTATCGACAGCGGTTTGGAGAGTTGCCGAAGCAGACGATGAAGTCTCAGGCGTGAGCAGGAAACGCGAGCATAAAAAAACCCGCCATAAGGCGGGTTTTTTGTTGGCCGCAGATTTTGATCTGCGAACCTTGTCTGGCTCCACGACCTGGACTCGAACCAGGGACCCAGTGATTAACAGTCACTTGCTCTACCAACTGAGCTATCGCGGAATGTCGCCTATGTTACTGATTCAAAAAGAGAAGTCAAGCGCCTGATAGCAAGTTGACGGAATCATCGGGACAGACGGTGGTTTATCGGTGATTGGCGGTTACCGGAATCGTTCCAGGGGTCTACCATGGCGACCCGGAAGTGGTAACACGCGCTGCCGGCCATTCGCCGAAAAGGTACGCGCCATGACCCGTTTGACCACCACAACGTCTCGAAACAACGAGGTGCTCGCATGAGCATCGCTCAGATCAGCCTGCCCAAAGGGGTCGGCCCGCATGCCGAAAAACTCTTCGACGCGATCACTCAGGCCAGCACCGCCGATGAGTTGAACCGCGCCGGAGGCAAGGCCGAGGGATTTGTCCTGGGCCTGGAAAGCACCAAGGCGATCAAGAGCCAGGTCGCGGAATCGCTTTACGTCGCTTATGACGACGCCGCCAGCCAGCGCGCGACCGAGTTGGCTTAACCGCCGAAGGTGATTGTGCCCATCATCAGTTTGGCGTAGAGCGCCGTGGCGCCCAGTTGCACCAGCCACAGGGCCAGGCCGCCGAGAAACACGCCGGCAGCGACTTGCATCACCAGGTTGTTGCTGCGTTGTTTGGCTGGGGCGCGAGGAGTAAAGCGATCCAGGTCGTCAAGGTCATCGCGGTCTGCGCGAAGGTCATCGTTTTTCATGTGGGTTCTCTTTCGAATTCTCGGGTGTACACAAAACCTGCAGGAGCCAGCAAGCCGGCTCCTGCAGCAGATAGCGTGCAGTTTAAGGGCTCGGTCAGCGCTTTGAGATTTATCTGCGACAAATAAAAAACGGGAAGCCCAATGGCTTCCCGTTTTTCGTATCACGGCGCGGTTCAGATCACCTGAACGATCGCATCCGTCACAGCCTTGATGTTGCTCTGGTTCAACGCAGCCACGCAGATACGACCGGTGTCCAGCGCGTAAATGCCGAACTCGTTGCGCAGACGGTGAACCTGCTCAACGCTCAGGCCGGAGTACGAGAACATGCCACGCTGACGACCGACGAAGCTGAAATCACGCTGCGGTGCGTTTTTCGCCAGGGTCTCGACCATCTGGGTGCGCATGCCGCGAATGCGCAGGCGCATTTCGGCCAGTTCCGCTTCCCACTGGGCGCGCAGTTCCGGGCTGTTCAGTACGGCAGCAACGATGCTTGCACCGTGGGTCGGCGGGTTGGAGTAGTTGGTGCGGATCACGCGTTTGACTTGCGACAGCACGCGCGCGCTTTCTTCTTTCGATTCGCTGACGATCGACAGGGCGCCAACGCGCTCGCCGTACAGCGAGAACGATTTGGAGAACGAGCTGGAGACGAAGAAGGTCAGGCCCGATTCCGCGAACAGACGCACGGCAGCGGCGTCTTCGTCGATGCCATCGCCGAAACCTTGATACGCCATGTCGAGGAAGGGCACATGGTTTTTCGCTTTCACGACGTCCAGAACGTTTTTCCAGTCCGCCGGGCTCAGGTCCACGCCGGTCGGGTTGTGGCAGCAAGCGTGCAGTACAACGATCGAACCGTTTGGCAGGGCGTTCAGGTCTTCGAGCAGGCCGACGCGGTTTACGTCGTGGGTCGCGGCGTCGTAGTAGCGATAGTTCTGCACCGGGAAGCCGGCGGTTTCGAACAGCGCACGGTGGTTTTCCCAGCTCGGGTCGCTGATCGCCACAACAGCGTTCGGCAGCAGTTGCTTGAGGAAGTCGGCACCGATTTTCAGTGCGCCGGTACCACCAACGGCCTGGGTGGTGAGGACGCGACTGGAAGCGATCAGCGGCGAATCATTGCCGAACAGCAGTTTTTGCACGGCCTGGTCGTAGGCGGCGATGCCGTCGATTGGCAGGTAGCCACGGGAAGCGTGTTGAGCGACGCGAATGGTTTCGGCTTCGACAACGGCGCGCAGGAGTGGAATTTTCCCCTCCTCGTTGCAATAAACACCGACGCCCAGGTTGACCTTATTGGTACGGGTATCGGCGTTGAATGCTTCGTTGAGGCCCAGGATTGGATCGCGTGGTGCCATTTCGACAGCGGAGAACAGGCTCATTTTTGCGGCGGCTCTGAATGGAGAATGGAGGGACGTGTCACGCTCCAGCCGAATGCACTAGAGCGGTGCACAAACGGGGAGCTAGTATAGAGGCCATCTGCGATCGATGGCGACAGACGATTCGGCTTTTAAGGTAAGTTTTTCCGATTTTTTTTCGACCGTTAGTCGATTGATGTCGTCCAAGGCTTTACGTGATGTAAGACGTTTGCCTTGAAAGCGATGGCAATCGGCTCCACATTGAGCGCAATCCAGTTTTTTCCTCGGGCGACATCGGTCGTTTGCGGTCTTTTTCGTTCGCGCCGGTTTTGCCGGCAAGCGTGATCCCAGAGGTTTTACATGTCTGAATTTCAGCTAGTCACCCGTTTCGAGCCCGCCGGCGATCAGCCGGAAGCCATTCGCCTGATGGTCGAGGGCATCGAAGCCGGGTTGGCGCACCAGACGCTGCTCGGTGTGACCGGCTCGGGCAAGACTTTCAGCATCGCCAACGTGATCGCCCAGGTGCAGCGTCCGACGCTGGTGCTGGCACCGAACAAGACCCTGGCGGCGCAGTTGTACGGCGAGTTCAAGGCGTTCTTCCCGAACAATGCCGTGGAGTATTTCGTTTCCTACTACGACTACTACCAGCCTGAAGCCTACGTGCCATCCTCGGACACCTTCATCGAGAAAGACGCCTCGATCAACGATCACATCGAACAGATGCGACTGTCCGCGACCAAGGCGTTGCTTGAACGCAAGGACGCGATCATCGTCACCACCGTGTCGTGCATCTACGGTCTGGGTAGCCCGGAAACCTACCTGAAGATGGTGTTGCACGTGGATCGCGGCGATCGGCTCGACCAGCGTGAATTGCTGCGCCGTCTGGCGGACCTGCAATACACCCGCAACGACATGGATTTCGCCCGTGCAACGTTCCGCGTTCGTGGCGACGTGATCGATATCCACCCGGCGGAGTCAGACTTCGAAGCGATTCGCATCGAACTGTTCGACGACGAGGTGGAAAGCCTGTCGGCCTTCGATCCGCTGACGGGCGAGGTCATCCGCAAACTGCCGCGTTTCACCTTCTACCCGAAAAGCCACTACGTGACGCCACGGGAAACCCTGATGGACGCCGTCGAGGGCATCAAGGTCGAATTGAAGGAACGCCTGGAATACCTGCGCTCCAACAATAAATTGGTGGAGGCGCAGCGCCTGGAGCAACGCACCCGATTCGACCTGGAGATGATCCTCGAGCTGGGCTACTGCAACGGCATCGAAAACTACTCGCGCTACTTGTCCGGCCGTGAAGCGGGCGCGCCGCCGCCGACCCTTTACGATTACCTGCCGGCCGACGCCTTGTTGGTGATCGACGAATCCCACGTCAGCGTGCCGCAGGTTGGCGCGATGTATAAGGGTGACCGCTCCCGTAAAGAGACGCTGGTGGAATACGGTTTCCGCCTGCCATCGGCGCTGGACAACCGGCCGATGCGTTTCGACGAATGGGAAAGCATCAGCCCGCAGACGATTTTCGTCTCGGCGACACCGGGCAACTATGAAGCCGAGCACGCCGGGCGCGTCATTGACATGGTGGTGCGTCCGACCGGTCTGGTCGACCCGCAAATCGAGATCCGCCCGGCACTGACCCAGGTCGACGACTTGTTGTCGGAAATCACCAAGCGCGTCGCGCTGGAAGAGCGGGTGCTGGTCACCACGCTGACCAAGCGCATGGCCGAGGACTTGACCGACTACCTGGCCGATCACGGGGTGCGCGTGCGCTACTTGCACTCGGACATCGACACCGTGGAGCGGGTCGAGATCATCCGCGATTTGCGCCTCGGTACTTTCGATGTGCTGGTGGGGATCAACTTGCTGCGCGAAGGCCTGGACATGCCGGAAGTCTCGCTGGTGGCGATTCTCGATGCCGACAAGGAAGGCTTCCTGCGATCCGAGCGTTCGCTGATCCAGACCATCGGCCGGGCGGCGCGTAACCTCAACGGCCGGGCGATTTTGTATGCCGACCGGATCACCGGCTCCATGGAACGGGCGATCGGCGAAACCGAGCGTCGTCGCGACAAGCAGATCGCCTTCAACCTGGCCAATGGCATTACGCCTAAAGGCGTGTTCAAGGACGTTGCCGACATCATGGAAGGCGCCACCGTGCCGGGTTCGCGCAGCAAGAAGCGCAAGGGCATGGCCAAGGCCGCCGAAGAGAACGCCAGGTACGAAGCGGAACTGCGCTCGCCGGGCGAGATCGCCAAGCGCATCAAGGGGCTGGAAGAGAAGATGTATGCGTTGGCGCGTGATCTCGAGTTCGAAGCCGCGGCGCAGATGCGCGATGAAATTACCAAGTTGCGCGAGCGGTTGATCACTGTTTGAAACAGCAGGAACAAAACTGACCCGTAGGAGCCGGCTTGCCGGCGATGGCGGCATTAAGGTCACTACCGCATCGTTATAAGCCATTATCGGCGCCTGTGGCATCGGCTGATATCCAGCCATTCATCGCGCCATGCGGGGGGCTGTAGACGCAACCTTGGCTTAAATGCCCTGTTCGCTGGAGCGGGGTGTACGTCGCCTGTTACCATTCGGCTCTTGTTTGAAGTTCGCCTTGTTCTTCGCTTTTTATTCTTTTCGAGACATGCCATGACCACCGTCCGCACTCGCATCGCGCCATCGCCTACCGGGGACCCCCATGTAGGTACCGCTTACATCGCTCTGTTCAACTACTGCTTTGCGAAGCAGCATGGCGGTGAGTTCATCCTGCGGATCGAAGACACTGACCAATTGCGTTCGACCCGCGAGTCCGAACAGCAGATTTTCGACGCCCTGCGCTGGTTGGGCATCGACTGGAGCGAAGGCCCGGACGTCGGCGGCCCGCACGGTCCGTACCGTCAAAGCGAGCGCGGCGACATTTACCAGAAGTACTGCCAGCAACTGGTCGACATGGGCCATGCCTTCCCGTGCTTCTGCACCGCCGAAGAGCTGGACCAGATGCGTGCCGAGCAGATGGCTCGCGGCGAAACCCCGCGTTACGACGGTCGTGCGCTGTTGCTGTCCAAGGAAGAAGTCGCTCGTCGTCTCGCTGCCGGCGAGCCGCATGTGATCCGTATGAAAGTGCCGAGCGAAGGTGTCTGCGTGGTGCCGGACATGTTGCGTGGCGACGTGGAAATCCCGTGGGATCGCATGGACATGCAGGTCCTGATGAAGACCGACGGCTTGCCGACGTACTTCCTGGCCAACGTGGTCGACGACCACCTGATGGGCATCACCCACGTTTTGCGCGGTGAAGAGTGGCTGCCATCGGCGCCGAAACTGATCCTGTTGTACGAGTACTTCGGCTGGGAACAACCAGAACTGTGCTACATGCCGCTGCTGCGTAACCCGGACAAGAGCAAGCTGTCCAAGCGCAAGAACCCGACCTCGGTGACCTTCTACGAGCGCATGGGCTTCATGCCTGAGGCGATGCTCAACTACCTGGGCCGCATGGGTTGGTCGATGCCGGACGAGCGCGAGAAGTTCTCGCTGCAGGAAATGGTCGACAACTTCGATCTGAAACGCGTTTCCCTTGGCGGGCCGATCTTCGACATCGAAAAACTGTCGTGGCTCAACGGCCAATGGCTGCGCGACCTGCCGGTGGAAGAGTTCGCCGCGCGCGTGCAGAAATGGGCATTCAACTCCGACTACATGATGAAGATCGCGCCGCACGTGCAGGGCCGGGTTGAAACCTTCAGCCAGGTTGCACCGCTGGCCGGGTTCTTCTTTGCCGGTGGCGTGAACCCTGATGCCAAGCTGTTCGAATCGAAGAAGCTCTCGGGTGATCAGGTTCGGCAGTTGATGCAGTTGATCCTGTGGAAGCTCGAAAGCCTGCGTCAGTGGGAGAAAGACAACATCACCGCGACCATTCAGGCTGTGGTGGAGTCCCTGGAGCTGAAGCTGCGTGATGCCATGCCACTGATGTTCGCCGCGATTACCGGTCAAGCCAGTTCGGTATCGGTGCTCGATGCGATGGAAATCCTCGGGCCGGACCTGACCCGTTTCCGTCTGCGCCAGGCCATCGACCTGTTGGGTGGCGTGTCGAAGAAAGAAAACAAAGAGTGGGAAAAGCTGCTGGGCGCTATTGCCTGATCCCACGTGCCTGACCTTGTAGGAGCCGGCTTGCTGGCGAAGCGACCTTGCAGCGTGCATCGATCCTGCGGCCGCCTTCGCCGGCAAGCCAGCTCCTACAGTTGAGGGAAACCCCGATTTTTCGGGGGGAGGGCGGTAAGTGGTTGTTATGCCGACAAAAAATTTTGAAATTTTTCAAAAATAAGTTTGACAGGCTTTCGATACGCCCTTAAGATTCGCCCCGTCCTCAGCGATGACATCAACGATGAGGGGCTATAGCTCAGCTGGGAGAGCGCTTGCATGGCATGCAAGAGGTCGACGGTTCGATCCCGTCTAGCTCCACCAATTTACACTTCAAGGCCTGGCCACACCGGCCTTGAAGCGATCAACACTCAGCGTTGATCAGTTGTATAGAAGGGTTTGCGTCCCCTTCGTCTAGTGGCCTAGGACACCGCCCTTTCACGGCGGTAACAGGGGTTCGAGTCCCCTAGGGGACGCCAGTTTTACAGAAGTGATGTTGCAAAATGTCGCTCCGCCGCGAGGCGAAAAATCTGGGGCTATAGCTCAGCTGGGAGAGCGCCTGCATGGCATGCAGGAGGTCAGCGGTTCGATCCCGCTTAGCTCCACCAATTTTACAGTTCAAGGTCTGGCCACACCGGCCTTGAATCGATCAGCTCTCAGCACTGATCAGTTGTATAGAAGGTTTGTGTCCCCTTCGTCTAGTGGCCTAGGACACCGCCCTTTCACGGCGGTAACAGGGGTTCGAGTCCCCTAGGGGACGCCACGATTACCCGCTCTGCGGGATTTTATAAGGGTCATTCAATTATTGAATGGCCCTTTTGTTTGTCTGGCGTTTGGCCAAATCCCCCCAATTCTTTCAAACTGTTCTTCAGACCAGCGGTCACATCCACGACTTGCAGAAAATTATTATGAGAATAATATTCTAGTCGTAATATTCGGAGGCAACGATGAACGATAAAAAAGCTCAAACCCGCGAACGCATCCTCAAGGCCGCCAGCGCAGCGCTGATCCAGCGCGGCCCGGCGGAACCGAGTGTTGGCGAAGTGATGGGCGCAGCGGGCCTGACGGTCGGCGGCTTTTATGCGCACTTCGAAAGCAAGGACGCGATGATGCTGGAGGCGTTCAAGCAATTGCTCGGCCACCGTCGCGGCCTGATTGCCGATATGGATGCCGAGTTGACCGGCGAAGAGCGTCGCGCCTTGGTGGCGGCGTTTTATCTGTCGCGCAAACACCGTGACTCGTCCGAATCGGCGTGCCCGATTCCAGCGTCGGTCGGTGAGCTTGGGCGACTGCCGGAAGCGTTTCGTATCGCCCTGAATGAGCACGTGGAAATGATGGTCGCGCAACTGGCGGCCAGCCCGGAAGACACCGACAAAGCCCTGGCTGACATGGCGTTGATGGTGGGTGGTCTGGCTCTGGCGCGGGCGCTGGGGCCGGGAGAGTTGTCCGACCGTTTACTTCGCGCCGCTAAATCAGCGGTGCTGTGACCTGAAGGCTGCGGCCTGGGGAGAATGCGATGAGCACGTTGAAGTGGGTTCGAGGCGTGAATGGCACCTTGGGTTGGTTTGCACCGAAACTGGTGGCAAGCAAGATGCGACTGGCGTTCATGACGCCAAGGGATTTGCCGCCGCGTGACTGGGAGCTGCCACTCCTGGCGAAGTCCGAACGGATCACCTTGCGGTTTGGGCTGTCGGCGTTGCGTTGGGGGCAGGGCCCTGCGGTATTGCTGATGCACGGCTGGGAAGGTCGGCCGACGCAGTTTGCCAGCCTCATCACTGCGCTGGTCGACGCCGGTTATTCGGTAGTCGCCCTCGATGGCCCGGCCCATGGTCGCTCACCCGGCAGCGAAGCGAATGTGGTGTTGTTCGCTCGCGCCATGCTTGAAGCCGCCTCCGAATTGCCACCGCTGCAAGCCGTCATTGGTCATTCAATGGGAGGCGCCAGTGCCATGCTTGCCGTGCAACTGGGCCTGCGCACCGAAACACTGGTCACCATTGGCGCGCCCGCCCGAATCCTTGGCGTGTTGCGCGGGTTTGCCCGCTATGTGGGCCTGCCACCGAAAGCCCGTTCGGCGTTCATTCGCCAGGTCGAGAAAGATGTCGGGATGCGCGCCGCCATGCTCGACGTCGCCCACTATCAACTCGATATGCCTGGCCTGATCGTCCACGCCGAAGATGACAACTTTGTCTCGGTCAAGGAATCGCAACTGATCCACGAAGCCTGGTTCGACAGCCGCCTGCTGCGCCTGCCAGAGGGCGGTCATCAGCGGGTGATGGCTGACCCTCGGGTGATTGATGGCGTGTTATCACTGCTGGCGGGCCGCAGCCTGCAATCGCGCCAATCGGCCTGAGCTTCCGTTACACTGCCCCGGTCGAAATAATCTGACCGGGAGTAGGGCATGGGCTGGGATCGGGCAACGCCGTTTATCATTGATCTGCAAGTGGGCGCCGAAGACATCGACGGGCTGGGCCACGCCAATAATGCGGTGTACGTGACCTGGCTCGAGCGCTGTGCCTGGCGCCATTCCCAGCGCCTGGGCCTGGATCTGGTCGAATACCGTCGCCTGGACCGGGCCATGGCCGTGGTGCGGCACGAGATCGATTACCTGGCCGCTGCCTACGAAGGTGATGAGCTGCAATTGGCGACCTGGATCGTCGATTGGGATCAGCGCCTGAAAATGACCCGTCACTTTCAGTTGAAGCGCCCCAGCGACAACGCCACATTGCTGCGTGCGCAGACCACGTTTGTCTGCATCGAACTGTCCACGGGCAAGCCCAAACGCATGCCGGCCGAGTTCATCGACGGCTATGGCCCGGCCTTACAGGTCCTGATTTGACAAGACGGTGTGGCAAGTCTTTCGCTCGATAATCCAGTAAACTGCCGCACGTTTTTTCCTTGAGTAGTGTTTTCCCCATGCAAATTGCCTTGGCGCCCATGGAGGGGTTGGTCGACGACATCCTGCGCGACGTGCTGACCCGAGTGGGCGGCATCGATTGGTGCGTGACCGAGTTCATTCGGGTCAACGACCAATTGCTCACGCCGGCCTATTTCCACAAGTTCGGCCCAGAGCTGCTCAACGGCGCCCGTACGGCCTCCGGTGTGCCGCTGCGCGTGCAACTGCTGGGTTCCGACCCGGTGTGCCTGGCGGAAAACGCCGCGCTGGCCTGCGAGCTCGGCTCCGAAGTGATCGACCTCAATTTCGGCTGCCCGGCCAAGACGGTGAACAAATCCCGTGGCGGTGCGGTGTTGCTCAAAGAGCCCGAGCTGTTGAACCGGATCGTCGAGCACGTCCGTCGTGCCGTTCCGGCGCACATTCCCGTTACCGCCAAGATGCGCCTGGGCTTCGACAGCCCGGATGGTTCGCTGGTCTGCGCCACGGCGCTGGCCGAAGGCGGGGCGGAACACATCGTGGTGCATGCGCGGACCAAAGTGGACGGCTACAAGCCGCCGGCGCACTGGGAGTGGATTCCGCGGGTGCAGGACGTGGTCAAGGTGCCCGTGTTCGCCAATGGCGATATCTGGAGCGTCGAAGACTGGCGCCGTTGCCGCGAGATCAGCGGCGTGGAAGACATCATGCTCGGCCGTGGCCTGGTTTCGCGCCCTGATCTGGCGAAGCAAATCGCCGCCGCGCGGGCCGGTGAAGAGGTCGTGGAAATGACCTGGGCCGAGCTGCTGCCGCTGATCCAGGACTTCTGGCTGCAAGCCAAGGCGCAGATGACGCCGCGCCAATCGCCCGGTCGTCTGAAGCAGTGGCTGGCGATGTTGACCCGCAATTATCCCGAAGCCGTCGAGCTGTTTACCGTGCTGCGTCGGGAGACTGAACTGGATCAGGTTTCGCGTTTGCTGGGTCTGCAAGTGGCAGAAGCCGCCTGAAAACCGTTTAAAAAAAAATGAAAAAAACCTCTTGAAAAGAAATCAGCGGTCCCTATCTAAGGGTTACGCGATGCCGAATTCGGGTCGCGGAGACAAAAGACCTTGCTGATTGTTTTCAGGAGATTTGAACCATGACTACTGCATTTTCCCTGGCTCCACTGTTCCGTTCCTCGGTAGGTTTCGACCGTTTCAACGACCTGTTCGAAACCGCCCTGCGCAACGAGCCAGGCAGCACCTATCCACCCTATAACGTGGAAAAACACGGCGACGACCAATACCGCATCGTCGTAGCGGCGGCCGGTTTTCAGGAAGAAGACCTGGAACTGCAAGTCGAGAAGGGCGTGCTGACCATCAGTGGCGGCAAACGCGATGCCAATGAAGGTGTGACTTTCCTGCACCAAGGCATTGCCCAGCGCGCGTTCAAGCTGTCGTTCCGACTGGCAGACCACATCGAAATCAAGGCCGCCGACCTGAGCAACGGTCTGTTGAGCATTGACCTGTTGCGGGTGATTCCGGAAGAGGCGAAAGCCAAGCGCATCCCTATCAACGGGGCGCAAAAACCAGCTCTGCAACACTAAGCCGAGCGAAACAGGAAGGGCGCCAATTGGCGCCCTTCTTTGTGTCTGCGGTTTAACGTTGTCCGGTCACGGTTGCGGATTCCACCGCTCGCGGGTGCCGGGACGAAAACAGCAAGCCGCCAGCGATCTGCCAGATCACCGCAAACGCGCCGACCAGGAACACGATGTCGCCGAACGTGCGCACCCAGCGCAGGGTTTGCAGCAAGTCCTGCTGCATGAAAGCTTCGCTGCGGGCGTACCACAGCCCCTGGCTGGCGCTGGCGTAAAACTGCAGGATGCCGATCGGCAACAGGCTGGTGACGATCATCAGCATCAGGCCGCCGTTGAGCCACCAGAAGCCGGTGTTCATCAGTCGGTCGTTGAACTGCAGATTCGGTCGCAGATAACGCAGGATCAACAGGCTGAAACCCAGCGCCAGGGAGCCATAAACCCCGAACAACGCCGCGTGTGCATGCAAAGGCGTGGTGTTCAGGCCCTGGATGTAATACAGCGCGATCGGTGGGTTGATCAGGAAACCGAACACGCCGGCACCGAGCATGTTCCAGAACGCGGTAGCGATGAAGAACTGCAGCGGCCAGCGCAGCCGTGCCATCCACGGCGCGCGCTCTTTCAGGCGCCAGTTCTCCCAGGCTTCATGCCCGAGCAATATCAGCGGCACCACTTCCAGCGCGCTGAAGGTCGCGCCGACAGCCATCACCGGGGTGGTGGTCCCGGAGAAGTAGATGTGATGGAACGTACCGGGCACACCGCCAAGCATGAACAGCGAGGCCGAGCCGAGGGTGGCGGTGGTGGCCAGGCGCTTGGAGACCAACCCCATGCTGGTGAAAATGAAGGCCAGGGCGGTGGTGGCGAACACTTCGAAAAAGCCTTCGACCCACAGGTGCACGACCCACCAGCGCCAGTACTCCATGACCGACAAATTGCTGCGCTCGCCATAGAACAGGCCAGCGCCGTAGAACAGACCGATGGCGATTACAGACGCGGCCAACAACGCCAGCAGGTTCTTGTCGCCGGGCTGACGCAGGGCAGGGAGCATCGCGCGCAACATCAGCACCAGCCAGAACACGATCCCGGCGAACTTGGCGATCTGCCACAGACGACCCAGATCAACATATTCGTAACCCTGATGCCCGAGCCAGAAGCTCCATTGCGCCGGCATCAACTGGGCGATGGCGAGGAAGTTGCCGGCATACGAACCGACGACCACCAGCACCAGCGCCCAGAACAGTACATCCACGCCGAGCTTCTGCCATTTCGGATCTTTGCCGCCATTGATGAACGGCGCCAGAAACAGCCCTGCCGCGAGGAAGCCAGTGGCGATCCAGAACATCGCACTCTGCAAGTGCCAGGTGCGGGTCAGCGAGTAGGGGAACCACTTCGACAGCGGCAACCCGTAGAAATCCTGACCCTCGACCGTGTAGTGCGCGGTCACGCCGCCCATCAGAACCTGAAAGCCAAACAGTGCGCCGACCAGCAACAGGTATTTGCCCAGGGCTTTTTGCGAAGGCGTGAGCCTGATCAGGCTCAGTGGATCCTGCGGCGGAACCTTGGGTTGGCCTTCGTCGTGATTGCGCAGGAACGCCCAGCCCCAGACCAGGAAGCCAATACCTGCGAGCAACACGACGATGCTGACAATCGACCAGACCATGTTTTCGGCAGTCGGCTGGTTGTCGATCAACGGCTCGTGGGGCCAGTTGTTGGTGAAGGTCGCGCTTTGGCCATCGCGTTCGGTGGCGGCAGCCCAGGCTGTCCAGAAGAAAAAGTGCGTCAGCTGCTGACGCCGAGCGGCATCGGGCAGGGTGTTTTCTTTCATGGCAAAGCTTTCGCGGCTGTGGTGCAGCGCAGGGTCATTGCCGAACAGGGCGTGGTAATACGCGGCGGTTTGCGCGATAGCCTGGATTCGGCGGTCGCTGAGTACCAGTGTGCCGTCGACCAGACGGTTGGCGCGGTACTCGCGTTTGAGTTGATGGCGCAGCAGGGCCTGCTGATCGTCATCGATAACCTGATACCGCTTGCCATAAGTCTGCTGCGCCGCCAGGTCGAGCCAGGCGAGCAGTTCGCGGTGCAGCCAGTCGGCGGTCCAGTCCGGCGCCTGATAGGCACCGTGGCCCCAAATCGAGCCTAGTTGCATGCCGCCAATACCCTGCCAGGCCGTCTGGCCGTCGAGGATGTCGTCGGCACGAAACAGGATCTTGCCCTCGACGCTTTGCACTTGATCGGGAATCGGTGGTGCCTGTCGATAGATCTCGTGACCGAACCAGCCGAGCAGGCAGAAGGTCACGCCGAGGACGCCAATCAGCGACCACCATAGTTTGCGGTATTCACCCATGGTTCACCTTAATGTCAAAAAAAAGCGCCCGCATAACGAGTATGCGGGCGCAGAAAACCCGGCCGTGTGATCGGGAAGAGACGCCGGGGTGTTGCTCAGGGAAAATGATCGGCTGCCGCGATCATCCATCAGCGGTGCGGGACGTTTGTCCGCAGACCGAATGCGTGGCTTCAATGTAAGGCGCACCCGCAACCGCGTCACTCCTACACAGGGTCAGTGACGTCACGTCTGGGTTTTAATGATTCATACGAAGGTATGAAAAACTGTAGGAGCTGGCTTGCCAGCGATGGCGGTGGGTCTGCAACCATCAATGTTGACTGTGTCGGCCTCTTCGCTGGCAAGCCAGCTCCTAGAAGGGGTTGATGTCACCGGAGCAGTTTCTGAAACTCCTCCACCGGCAATGGCTGGCTATGCAAATACCCCTGATAAAAATGGCAGCCCAGCCCCTGCAGGAACTCCAGTTGCTCAGCGGTTTCCACGCCCTCGGCAATCACTTTCAACTCCAGGCTGCGGGCCATGGCAACGATGGCGCGGATGATCTCGGCGTCATTGGGGTCGGTGGTGGCGTCGCGGATGAACGACTGGTCGATTTTCAACGTGTCGACCGGCAGGCGCTTGAGGTAGGTCAGCGATGAATAGCCGGTGCCGAAGTCGTCCATGGCGAAACTGACGCCGAGTTTTTTCAGGCGACGCATTTTGCCGATGGTGTCTTCCAGGTTCTGGATGACGATGCCTTCGGTGATTTCCAGCTTGAGCAGCGAGCAGGGCAGGCCGTAGCGAGCAAGGCTTTCTTCGACGCGCTCGACGAAGTCGGTCTGGCGAAACTGCCGTGGGCTGATATTCACGCACAGACTGAAATCGAGTGGGTCCACCAGGTCGTTGGACACCATTTGCCGACAGGCCTTGCAGGCTTCGTCGAGAATCCAGGTGCCGACCTCCAGGATCAAACCGCTGTCTTCCAGCACCTTGATGAACTCGGTGGGGGACTGCGCGCCGAGTTCCGGATGGTTCCAGCGCACCAGGGCTTCGGCGCCGACGATGCGGTTGTCGCGAGCATCGAGCTGCGGTTGGTAATGCACACGGAATTCGCCACGGGACAGCGCCAGGCGCAGGTCGGTTTCCATGCGCAGGCGTTCACTCGCGGCCTTCTGCATGGTGTTGTGGTACATCTGCGCGGTATTGCGCCCCGAATCCTTGGCGCGATACAGGGCAATGTCGGCACGTTTGAGCAGGTCGGTAGGCGTTGAGCCGTGATCGGGAATCAGCGCGATGCCGATGCTCGGCGTCACTTGCAGGCGCTGGCCGTCGAGGAACATCGGCTCCGACAACAATTCGCGCAAAGTGTCGGCCAACTGCCGGACCTGGGCGCTGACGTCATTGCGCGTGCCCTCAAGCCCGCTGAGCAGCACCACGAATTCATCGCCGCCCAAACGCGCGACGGTGTCCTCCATGCGCACGCTGGCCTCCAGGCGAGCGGTGATGATCTTCAGCACCGTATCGCCCACCGGATGGCCGAGGGAGTCGTTGATGTGCTTGAAATGGTCGAGGTCGAGGAACATCAGCGCGCCACGTAAATTGTGGCGTTTGAGCAGGGCAATCTGTTGGCTGAGCCGATCCATCAACAGGGCGCGGTTGGGCAGGTTGGTCAGCGGATCGTGGTAAGCCAGGTGGCGGATCTGCGCCTCGGCGTTTTTCAGCAGGCTGACGTCCCGCGCGGTCAGCAGCAGGCACGCGGTTTCGTTGAGGGTGATCGGCTCCACCGAGACCTCGACGGTGAGCAACTCGCCACGCTTGTTACGGCCGAGCATTTCCTGGTGATGAACCCGACCCTTGATCTGCAACTCGGCCAGCAACGCCGAGCGTTGTTTTTCTTCGGCCCAGATCCCCACTTGATACACCGTGCGGCCAATCACTTCGTCGGCACGGTAACCGGTCAAGCGGCAGAAACCGTCGTTGACCTCCAGATAGCGCCCGGTATCGCGTTCGGTGATGGTGATGGCATCGGGGCTGGAGTGAAACGCCTTGGCGAATTTCTCTTCGCTGGCCTTGAGCGCCGCTTCCGAGCGTTGTTGCTGGGTGATGTCGCGCAGGGTGGTGACGATGCACGGCTGGTCGCCGACGCTGATCTGCCGGCTTGAAATCACGCAGGTCAGGGATTGCCCGTTCTTGTGCTGGACGACAATCGCCACGTTATTCAGGCCTTGTTCGCGAATCACCTGCTCGATCCGCTGCAAACTTTTTGCCGAGGCGTCCCACAGACCGATTTCATCGGCGCTGCGACCAATCACATCGGCGGTGGTCCAGCCGAAGGTCTGGGTGAAGCTGGAATTGATCTCGATGAACTGGCCGGTGTCCTGGCGGGTCACGCAGATCGGGTCCGGACTGACCTGGAACAGCGTGGCGAATTTCTCTTCGGAGGCCACCAATCGTTGCTCGCGTTCGACCTGATCGGTGATGTCGAGCAAGGTGCCGGCCATGCGCAGCGGCAGGCCGTTTTCATCGCGGTAGAGGCGGGCGCGGCTTTCCAGGTAGCGCGAGCTGCCATCGGGCAGTTGCACGCGGTAGGTCAGCTGATAGTTGCCGGCGGGGCCTTCGCGCAGGCTGCGATAGGCGTCGCGCATGGTGTCGCGCTCTTCGCCGGGCACGCCTTCGAAAAACTCGTCGAAGGACTCATGGAACGGCTTGGCTTCCAGACCGTGCAACTGCGCGGCGCGGGCCGAGCCGTAGAGCATGCCGCTGGGAATGTGCCAGTCCCAGGTGCCCAGTTGCGCAGAGTCCAGCGCCAGGTCGAGGCGTTCCTGGCTGTCCTTCAAGGCATGCTCGGCGATTTTGCGGTCGGTGGTGTCGAGGAACGTGCTCAGCAGATAGGGCTGGCCCTCGAGCTCGACCTTTTGCGCGCTGAGGATGCCATCGTGGATTTGCCCGTTGCTGGCGCGAAATTGCACCTCCATGCTGGTCAACTCGCCTTTGGCCTTGGTGGCCTTGACCAACACCGCCCGTTGCTCGGGGTGCACCCACAGGCCGAGTTCCAGGGTGGTGCGGCCGATGGCGTCTTGCACCGGCCAGCCGAACAGGCTTTCAAAATACTGGTTGGCCTCGGTGATCAGGCCGTCTTCCTGACGGGTCAGCAGGACCATGTTCGGGCACAGGTGAAACAGCGTGGCGAAACGCTTTTCCGAACTGCTCAGCGCCTGCTCGCGCTGGCGCTGATGGGTGATCTCGCGGATCACGCCGATCATTCGCGGCCGGCCGTGTTTGTCCGGCAACAGGCTGCCGTTGATCTCCAGCCAATGCAGGCTGCCGTCGGGCCAGCGAATGCGGTGGTGCATCGCCTGTTCCAGCGGTGCGCCGGCAATCACCGCGTGGAAGGCGCGTACGGTTTTCGCCCGGTCCTCGGGCGGCAGCAGATCGAGGTATTCGAGATCTTCCGGCAGCGGTACTCGGGGATCGTACCCGAACAGCGCCTGCGTGCCCCGCGACCAACTGATTTGCCCCCGTTCGATATCCCAATACCACGCACCCAAACGCGCACCGTTCAGGGCAGCCAGCAATTGCGGAGCACTTTCCCAGCTCTGCTCGGAGCTTTTGGGGTCAAGTGCCTGGATACGCGGCATCGGCGGAACACGGTCAACAGATTTCGGCATTGGCAGGCCTTAGACTGAATTGAGCATTGGGCACAGGATTTCGCGGCTCTATAGGCGTAGCACAAGTCAGCCTTGAGTCCCTGGCAGATCGATTTGAGCATCCAGCAGGGCCATGAAGGCCCGTGCCGCATTCGACAACGTCCGTTCTGTGTGCAGGATATAGCCTAGCTGGCGAGAGAGTTGTATGCCCGGCAAAGGTATTCGCGCAACTTGATCGTCAAGCATGGTCCGTGGCAACACGCTCCAGGCCAGGCCGATCGAGACCATCATCTTGATGGTTTCCAGGTAGTTGGTGCTCATGGCGATGTTCGGCGTCAGGCCCTGGGCTTCGAACAGACGCTGGACGATATGGTGGGTGAACGTGTTCCCGCCGGGGAAAACCGCCGGGTGCCGGGCGATATCCGCCAGGTTGACCGCGCTGTTGCTGAGCAGCGAATGCTCCGGGGCTACCACGAAATCCAGCGGATCGTCCCAGACCGGTGTGGCCTTGACCAGTCCGTGGGGCTCCGGCGCCAGGGTAATGACCGCCAGTTCGGCGCGGCCATGGAGGATTTCCTCGTAGGCCACTTCCGAATCGAGAAACTGAATGTCCAGTGCCACTTCGGGATAGCGTCGGGTGAACTCCCTTAATAAGGGCGGCAAGCGGTGCAGGCCGATGTGGTGACTGGTGGCCAGGGTCAGACGACCGGTCACCTCGCCCGTGAGATTGGTCAGCGCACGGCGCGTATCATCGAGGACGTTCAAAATCTGGTAAGCCCGTGGCAGCAGGGCGCGACCGGCCTCGGTCAACCCGACCTCGCGGCCCAGTCGATCGAACAGTCGCACCTTCAATTGCTGCTCCAGCCCGGCGATGCGTTTGCTGATGGCCGGTTGTGTCAGGTGCAGCCGCTCGCCCGCGCCAGAGAAGCTTCCGGTCTCGGCGATGGCAATAAAGGCATTCAGGTTGGCCAGGTCCATGGTCGCATTCCAGTTGGTTATCCAAAGCATAAAAAATATGAATTTGAGTTATTTAATGTAACCCCATAGGATCAGCCTCACAAGCCAAAGGGTTATTGAAAACTTCAAAGCCCGGGGCATAGAAACAAGCTGATGAGGAACCGTCTGATGGCCGGCAAAACGCTCTACGACAAGCTCTGGGATTCGCATTTGGTCAAGCAGCGCGACGATGGCTCCGCGCTGATCTACATCGATCGTCACATCATTCACGAAGTGACCTCGCCGCAAGCCTTCGAAGGTCTGCGTCTGGCCGGGCGCAAGCCTTGGCGTATCGATGCCAACATCGCGACCCCGGACCACAACGTACCGACCACCCCGGAGCGCAAGGGCGGCATCGAAGCCATTGCCGACCAGGTCTCGCGTTTGCAGGTTCAGACCCTCGACGACAACTGCGATGAGTACGGCATCGTCGAGTTCAAGATGAACGACGTCCGCCAAGGCATCGTCCACGTCATCGGCCCGGAGCAGGGCGCTACCTTGCCAGGCATGACCGTGGTTTGCGGCGACTCCCATACCTCGACCCACGGTGCATTCGGCGCTTTGGCTCACGGTATCGGCACCTCCGAGGTCGAGCACGTGCTCGCCACCCAGTGCCTGGTCGCCAAGAAAATGAAGAACATGCTGGTCTTGGTCGAAGGCCAATTGCCGTTCGGCGTGACCGCCAAGGACATCGTCCTCGCCGTGATCGGCAAGATCGGCACCGCCGGCGGTAACGGCCACGCCATCGAATTCGCCGGCAGCGCGATTCGCGACCTGTCCGTTGAAGGCCGCATGACCATCTGCAACATGTCCATCGAGGCTGGTGCCCGCGTTGGTCTGGTCGCGGCTGACGAGAAAACCGTGGCCTACGTGAAGGGCCGTCCATTCGCTCCGAAAGGCGCGGAGTGGGACCTGGCTGTCGAAGCGTGGAAAGACCTGGTGTCTGATAAAGACGCCAGGTTCGACACCATCGTCGAGCTCGACGCGACCCAGATCAAGCCGCAAGTCAGCTGGGGCACCTCGCCCGAGATGGTGTTGGCTGTGGATCAGAACGTGCCGGACCCAGCAAAGGAAACGGACCTGGTCAAGCGCGGTTCCATCGAACGCGCGTTGAAGTACATGGGTTTGACCGCCAATCAGGCGATCACCGACATCCAGCTCGACCGCGTATTCATCGGTTCCTGCACCAACTCGCGCATTGAAGATTTGCGTGCAGCAGCCGTGATCGCCAAGGGCCGCAAAGTGGCCTCGACCATCAAACAGGCGATTGTGGTGCCGGGCTCGGGCCTGGTGAAGGCTCAGGCTGAGTCGGAAGGCCTGGACAAGATTTTCCTCGAAGCCGGTTTCGAATGGCGCGAGCCGGGTTGCTCGATGTGCCTGGCGATGAACCCGGACCGTTTGGAGTCTGGCGAGCATTGCGCCTCGACGTCCAACCGAAACTTCGAAGGCCGTCAGGGCGCGGGTGGTCGTACTCACCTGGTCAGCCCGGCCATGGCCGCCGCCGCCGCTGTGAACGGTCGTTTCGTCGACGTCCGTGAATTGATCTAAGGAGCACAGCATGAAAGCTTTTACCCAGCACACTGGACTTGTCGCGCCTTTGGATCGTGCCAACGTCGACACCGACCAGATCATTCCGAAGCAGTTCTTGAAGTCGATCAAGCGCACCGGTTTCGGCCCGAACCTGTTCGACGAGTGGCGTTACCTGGATGTGGGTCAGCCGTATCAGGACAACTCCAAGCGTCCGCTGAATAAGGACTTCGTGCTCAATGCCGAGCGTTACCAAGGCGCCAGCGTGTTGCTGGCCCGCGAGAACTTCGGTTGCGGCTCCAGCCGTGAACACGCGCCGTGGGCGCTGGAAGAATACGGTTTCCGCAGCATCATCGCGCCGAGCTACGCCGACATCTTCTTCAACAACAGCTTCAAGAACGGCTTGCTGCCGATCATCTTGAGCGACGCCGAAGTTGACGAGCTGTTCCAGCAAGTCGAGGCCAATCCGGGCTACCAGTTGCAGATCGATCTGCAAGCCCAGACCGTGACCCGTCCGGATGGCAAGGTGTTGAGCTTCGAAATCGACGCGTTCCGCAAACACTGCCTGCTCAACGGCCTGGACGATATCGGCCTGACGTTGCAGGACCATGAAGCGATTGCCGCGTTTGAAGGCAAGCACCGGGCGAGCCAGCCTTGGTTGTTTCGCGACGCTTGATTTTCGGTAGTCAGTGCTGGCCTCATCGCTGGCAAGCCAGCTCCCACAGGTTTTGTGAGCGCCGCAAATCACTGTAGGAGCTGGCTTGCCAGCGATAGGGCCAGGACAGGCACCACAAGACTGAACCCTGAATAAGGAAATGACCATGACCCGCACCGCCCAGCACAGCCAAGTAGTGCAGAAGCAATTCGGTGAACAGGCTTCTGCCTACCTGAGCAGCGCCGTACACGCTCAAGGCACTGAATTCGCGCTGCTACAGGCCGAACTGGCGGGGCAGGGCGATGCCCGGGTTCTGGATTTGGGTTGCGGCGCCGGCCACGTGAGTTTTCACGTAGCCTCGCTGGTGAATGACGTAGTGGCCTATGACCTGTCGCAGCAAATGCTCGACGTGGTGACGGCCGCTGCTGCCGACCGTGGCTTGAGCAACGTGTCCACGGTCAACGGTGCCGCCGAACGCCTGCCGTTCGCCGATGGCGAGTTCGACTTCGTGTTCAGCCGTTATTCGACGCATCACTGGAGCGATCTTGGCCTGGCCTTGCGGGAAGTGCGTCGGGTATTGAAACCGGGTGGTGTGGCGGCGTTCATCGACGTGTTGTCACCGGGTAGCCCGTTGTTCGACACTTACCTGCAAAGCGTCGAGGTGCTGCGCGACACCAGCCATGTGCGCGATTATTCCGCCGGCGAGTGGTTGCGTCAGGTCAGCGAGGCGGGGTTGCATACCCGCAGCACCACGCGGCAGCGGTTGCGTCTGGAATACAACAGCTGGGTCGAGCGCATGCGCACACCAGAAGTGATGCGCGCCGCCATCCGTGAATTGCAGCAGTCGATGGGCAACGAAGTGCGCGAATATTTTGAGATTGAGGCCGACGGTTCGTTCAGCACCGATGTGTTGGTACTGTTTGCAGAAAGATAGGTACAGATCGATAGAATTTTTCCGGGGGCGCCCAAGGGCGCACCGACTGATGACATGAGGAAAGCATGAGCAAGCAGATTCTGATTCTCCCAGGTGACGGTATTGGCCCGGAAATCATGGCCGAAGCGGTCAAGGTGCTGGAATTGGCCAGCAACAAGTTCGACCTGGGCTTCGAGCTGAGCCACGACGTGATTGGTGGCGCGGCCATCGACAAGCACGGCGTGCCGCTGGCCGACGAAACCCTGGAACGTGCCCGCGCAGCCGATGCGGTGCTGCTGGGTGCCGTTGGCGGCCCGAAATGGGACACCATCGAGCGTGACATCCGCCCTGAGCGCGGCCTGCTGAAAATCCGCGCGCAGCTGGGTCTGTTCGGCAACCTGCGTCCGGCGATCCTGTACCCGCAACTGGCCGAAGCCTCCAGCCTGAAGCCGGAAATCGTCTCCGGCCTGGACATCCTGATCGTTCGCGAGCTGACCGGCGGTATCTACTTCGGCGCGCCACGTGGCACCCGTACCCTGGAAAACGGCGAGCGTCAGTCCTACGACACCCTGCCGTACAGCGAAAGCGAAATCCGCCGCATTGCCCGCGTCGGTTTCGACATGGCCATGGTCCGTGGCAAGAAGCTGTGCTCGGTGGACAAGGCCAACGTATTGGCCTCCAGCCAGCTGTGGCGTGAAATTGTCGAGGAAGTGGCCAAGGATTACCCTGAAGTCGAACTGAGCCACATGTACGTCGACAACGCCGCCATGCAGCTGGTGCGTGCACCGAAGCAGTTCGACGTGATCGTCACCGACAACATGTTCGGCGATATCCTGTCCGACCAGGCGTCGATGCTCACCGGTTCCATCGGCATGCTGCCGTCGGCGTCCCTGGACACCAACAACAAGGGCATGTATGAGCCGTGCCACGGTTCGGCACCGGACATCGCAGGCCAAGGCATTGCCAACCCGTTGGCGACCATTTTGTCGGTCTCGATGATGCTGCGTTACAGCTTCAACCAGCAGGCCGCGGCCGATGCCATCGAGAAAGCCGTCAGCCTGGTGCTGGATCAGGGCTTGCGCACGGGCGACATCTGGTCGGCCGGTTGCACTAAAGTGGGTACGCAGGAAATGGGTGACGCAGTAGTCGCCGCGCTGCGGAATCTGTAATCTCTCGGGCCCGCTGCCCATTTCACCCCCGAAAGCAGCGGCCCACATTTCAAGAAGGTGTAGTTGCGATGAAACGTGTAGGTCTGATCGGTTGGCGCGGTATGGTCGGTTCCGTGCTCATGCAGCGGATGCTGGAAGAGCAGGATTTCGATCTTATCGAGCCGGTGTTTTTCACCACTTCCAATGTCGGTGGCCAAGGCCCGTCCGTGGGCAAGGACATTGCTCCGCTCAAGGACGCTTACAGCATTGAAGAGCTGAAAACCCTCGACGTGATTCTGACCTGCCAGGGTGGCGACTACACCAGCGAAGTCTTCCCGAAACTGCGCGAAGCCGGCTGGCAGGGTTACTGGATCGACGCCGCTTCCAGCCTGCGCATGCAGGATGACGCGGTCATCGTCCTGGATCCGGTCAACCGCAAGGTGATCGACCAGCAACTGGACGCGGGCACCAAGAACTACATCGGCGGCAACTGCACCGTCAGCCTGATGCTGATGGGCCTGGGCGGTCTGTTCGAAGCCGGTCTGGTGGAGTGGATGAGCGCCATGACGTATCAGGCGGCCTCCGGTGCCGGCGCGCAGAACATGCGTGAACTGATCAAGCAGATGGGCGCCACCCACGCCGCTGTTGCCGATCAACTGGCCGACCCGGCCAGCGCGATCCTCGACATCGACCGTCGTGTGGCCGAAGCCATGCGCAGCGACGCGTACCCGACCGAAAACTTCGGTGTACCGCTGGCCGGCAGCCTGATCCCGTGGATCGACAAGGAACTGCCAAACGGCCAGAGCCGCGAAGAGTGGAAGGCCCAGGCCGAGACCAACAAGATCCTCGGTCGCTTCAAGAGCCCGATCCCGGTCGATGGCATCTGCGTGCGCATCGGCGCCATGCGTTGCCACAGCCAGGCGCTGACCATCAAGCTGAACAAAGACGTGCCGATCGCCGATATCGAAGGGCTGATCAGCCAGCACAACCCTTGGGTCAAGCTGGTACCGAACAACCGCGAAACCAGCATTCAGGAGCTGAGCCCGAACAAGGTCACCGGCACCCTGAACATCCCGGTTGGCCGTCTGCGCAAGCTGAACATGGGCTCGCAGTTCGTCGGCGCGTTCACCGTCGGCGACCAGTTGCTGTGGGGCGCAGCCGAACCGCTGCGTCGCATGCTGCGGATCCTGCTTGAGCGTTGATCGACTGACGCAATGAAAGAACCCGCGCCTTGAAAGAGGTGCGGGTTTTTTTATCCCTGAAGTTTCTCGGTTGCCTGGTCTGGCCCCATCGCTGGCAAGCCAGCTCCTACAGTGAGTGGTATCACGCACAAATTTTGGGTACACCACGAAACCTGTAGGAGCTGGCTTGCCAGCGATGGGGCCGGTACGAGCCCCGTCGAATTGCCTGTGTGGCACTCACCCGGTAAAGTGCCGCTCCCCCCGTTTCGCCAGAGGTAGAACCATGAGCCAGTCCATTGATATTGCCGTGATCGGCGCCACCGGTACTGTCGGCGAAACGCTGGTGCAGATCCTCGAAGAACGTGACTTCCCGGTCGGCAACCTGCACCTGCTGGCCAGCAGTGAATCCGCCGGCAGTTCGGTGCCGTTTCGCGGCAAAAACGTGCGAGTGCGCGAAGTCGATGAGTTCGATTTCAGCAAAGCGCAGCTGGTGTTCTTTGTCGCAGGCCCGGCAGCAACCTTGAGTTTCGCTTCTCGCGCCACGGCTGCCGGTTGCTCGATTGTGGATCTGTCCGGCGCCTTGCCGGCCGACCAGGCGCCGCAAGTGGTTCCGGAAGCCAATGCTCATGTGCTGGCCGGATTGAAAAAACCGTTCCAGGTCAGCAGCCCGAGCCCATCGGCCACCACCTTGGCGGTGGTGCTTGCGCCGTTGCTGGGCTTGCTCGACTTGCAGCGCATCAACCTGACCGCGAGCCTGGCGGTCTCCGCTCAGGGCCGTGAAGCCGTGAGTGAGTTGGCGCGGCAGACCGCCGAACTGCTCAACGTGCGCCCGCTGGAACCCAAATTCTTTGATCGGCAGATGGCTTTCAACTTGCTGGCGCAGGTCGGCAAGCCGGACGAACAGGGCCATACGCTGCTGGAAAAGCGCCTGGTCCGCGAACTGCGTCAGGTGGTGGCGCTGCCTTCACTGAAAATATCTGTCACTTGCATTCAAGCCCCGGTGTTTTTTGGCGATAGCTTTAACGTGACCCTGCAGTCCGCGAGCGACATCGACCTGGCGAAAGTCAACGCTGCGCTGGAAGACGCACCGGGCATCGAACTGGTCGAGGCGGGTGATTACCCGACACCGGTCGGTGACGCGGTAGGGCAGGATGTGGTCTACGTTGGTCGGGTTCGCCACGGTATCGACGACCTGTCGGAACTTAATTTGTGGCTGACGTCAGATAACGTACGCAAAGGGGCCGCGCTCAATGCTGTGCAGCTGGCCGAATTGTTGATAAAACACCTGCTGTAAAAGATACTTGGCAACAATTTTCGAATGATTCCGGGTGAGCGCTATGCTTGCCGGAATGCTGAAGGTCAGCCACCCTGCGGGGCTTTCCGGGGCATGCACGAAACAATCGCGCGCGACGACCCTTCGCCGCCGCGCGCAATGCCTTACGGCAGCGACTATCAACACCTTCTCGCTGGCCGAGGAATGTTCAAACTAAGGATGAGCTATGGTTCAAGTTCGCAAACTGGTGTTAGCAATAGCGGCCGCCTCGGCGCTGTCCTCCGGTATGGCGCATGCCCTCGGTCTCGGGGAGCTGACCCTGAAATCGACGCTGAACCAGCCGTTGGTGGCGGAAATCGAGTTGCTGGACGTCAAGGAACTCACCGCTGCCGAAGTGGTGCCGAGCCTGGCTTCACCTGAAGATTTCGCCAAGGCCGGTGTCGACCGCCAGGCGTTCCTCAACGACCTGACGTTTACTCCGGTGCTGAACGCCAGCGGCAAAAGCATCCTGCGTGTGACTTCCAGCAAGCCACTCTCCGAACCGATGGTGAAATTCCTGGTTCAGGTCATGTGGCCCAACGGTCGCCTGCTGCGCGATTACAGCGTGCTGCTCGATCCGTCCAAATTCTCGCCGCAAACCGCTGAAGCGGCTGCGCAACCGGCACCGACGGGCACCACGCCGGTCACGGCGGCGAGCAAACCGTCCCAATACACCACCACGTCGCGCGATACCCTGTGGGAAATCGCTGCGAAGGCGCGTAATGGCGGTTCGATTCAACAAACCATGCTGGCCATCCAGGCGTTGACCCCGGATGCCTTTATCGACGGCAACATCAACCGCCTCAAAACCGGCCAGGTGTTGCGTCTGCCGGACCAGGCGCAAAGCACCAGCTTGGCGCAACCCAAGGCTATTGCCGAAGTGGCTGCGCAGAACACCGCCTGGCGCCAGGGTCGTCGCTATGTCGCGAAGCCGGCAACCGGGCAGCAGCAACTCGATGCCACCAACCGTGGCCGTGGAGAGGCGGTATCGACTCAAGCCGGCCGCGACAACCTGAGCCTGGTTTCTGCTGAAACCGGCAAGGCTGCCGGCAAAGGTCCGGCTGGCGATGCCAAGGCCTTGGGCAACAAATTGGCGGTCACCCAGGAAAGCCTCGACACGACCCGTCGTGACAACGCCGAACTGAAAAGCCGCGTGGCCGATCTGCAAAGCCAGATGGACAAGCTGCAACGCCTGATCGAACTGAAAAACAATCAACTGGCCAAGTTGCAAGCCGAAGGCGCCGCGGGTGCACCGGCTGCAGCAGCTGCACCTGCCATTACGGCGGAACTGGCGGCAGACCCGGCGGCAACGCCTGCCGAAGCGGCTCCAGCACCAGCCCCCGAGGCTGCACCGGCTCCAAGCGAGCAACCGGTTGAGCCGGCACCTGCGGCGTCCGACGAGCAGACATTCAACGAACTGCTGACCAATCCATGGTTGCTGGGTCTGGCCGGCGGCGGGGCAGTGGTTGTGTTGCTCTTGCTGTTGTTGCTGGCCCGTCGCCGCAAAGCTCAGCAGGAAGCCGAGAAGCATCTGCGCATGGCTCGCGCCCTGTCCGAAGAGCAGGAGTTCTCCGCTGACCTCGACCTGCCGGAAAGCAGCTTCGAAGGTCTGGAGGTTCCACCGCCAAGCGTGAAGCTGGCGAATGCCCCGGCACCCGCGCCAACCCCGGCTCCGGTGATAGCTCCGGTGGTAGTCACGCCGCCAATTGCTGCGCCACTGGTGGCGCCAGCCGCCGAGCGCTCCGACGATGTGTTGGGTCAGGCCCGGTCGCATATCGCCGCGGGTCGTCTCAATCAGGCGGCTGCGTTGCTGGAAGACGGCGTCAAGCAAGAGCCGCAGCGCAGTGATCTGCGCCTCAAGCTGATGGAAGTCTACGGCCTGCAGGGCGACCGCGATGCGTTCGTGGCTCAGGAGCGTCAACTGGTGGCCAACGGCGACAACTTCGCCCAGGTCGCTAACCTGAAAAGCCGTTTCCCGGCCATGGCGCTGGTTGCCGCAGGCGGTATCGCCGCAGCAGCTGCCGCTGCCGAGCTGGACGCCCAGTACGTCAAGGATCTGTTGCTGGACGAGCCGCAAGCACCTGAACCAACGCCGGTTGACGATGACTTCGACAGCGCTTTCGATCTCAGCCTCGACGATCTGGAAAACGTCACACCGGTCGCTGAAGCACCTGCTCCAGCGCCGGTCGACGACGGTCTCGACAGTGCGTTCGACCTGAGTCTCGATGACCTCGATAACATTACCCCGGCCGCCGCTGCAGCAACGCCTGTGGCAGAGCCGGAGCCGATCGCGACCCTCGACGAGCTGGAAGACTTCCCGCTGGACGACGACCTGAGCTTCGAGTCGGTACTGCAGCAGCAGACGGAAATCAAAGAGAACCTTGATGACCTGTCGGATTTCGACCTGGACATGGATCTGGGCGGCGAGCCGTCTCCAGCCCTTCTTGCGGAAGACGATTTCCTGCTGGATCTGGACGATGGCGTGAAGGATCTGCCGTCGACCGAAGCGCCGACAGTGGCAGAAGCACCGCTGGACGATCTGGAGCTGCCGGCCGATTTCGACCTGTCGCTGGCCGATGAGATGGACGATTCGACCGCTCCGGATGCATTCGCCGCCGAACTGGACGACGTCAACGCCGAGCTGGATCGCCTGTCCCAAAGCCTCAGCGAGCCAACCTTCACCGTGGATGATGCTTTGGCCACCGTGGACGACGAGCCGGACTTCGATTTCCTGTCCGGTACCGATGAAGTCGCGACCAAGCTCGATTTGGCTCAGGCCTACATCGACATGGGCGACAACGATGGCGCCCGGGACATCCTCAATGAGGTGGTGACCGAGGGTGATGACGGTCAGAAGAGTGAAGCCAAGGAGATGCTTTCTCGTCTGGCGTGAGTCAAACGTAGTAAATGAAACGGCAGCCCGATGAGGCTGCCGTTTTTGCTTGTGGCTGCAGTTGAGGCTGAATGTAGGTGCCTGATCGCTGGCAAGCCAGCTCCTACAATGATTTATGTCGCCCGGAAAACCTGTGGGAGCTGGCTTGCCAGCGATGGGGTCGTAACAGTCAATGGAGATCTCACTGGCATCCCCGTCCGAGCGCCTTATAATGCCAGCCTTTGCGTACTTCAGCAGGCTGTCCCTCCTTGGCAAATATAGATAACCCGGCGGCTGAAATGGCGGCCGATGGCTTTTTCCGGATCGCACTGGGCGTTGAATACAAAGGCTCGCGTTATCGCGGCTGGCAGCGTCAAGCCTCCGGTGTGCTCACCGTGCAGGAAACCCTCGAAAACGCCTTGTCCAAAGTCGCTGACTCACCGGTTTCACTGCTGTGCGCCGGGCGTACCGATGCCGGTGTGCATGCCTGCGGGCAGGTGGTGCACTTTGATACCCAGGTTGAGCGTTCGATGAAGGCCTGGGTCATGGGCGCCAACATCAACTTGCCGCACGACGTCAGCGTCAGCTGGGCCAAGGTCATGCCGGCGCACTTTCATGCGCGGTTCAAAGCCATCGCCCGGCGTTATCGCTACGTGATCTACAACGATCAGATCCGTCCGGCGCACCTCAACGAAGAGATCACCTGGAATCACCGTCCGCTGGACGTCGAGCGCATGGCCGAGGCAGCTCAGTACCTGGTGGGCACTCACGATTTCAGCGCCTTCCGCGCCGGTCAGTGCCAGGCCAAGTCGCCAATCAAGGAACTGCATCACCTGCGCGTGACGCGCCACGGCAAGATGATCGTGCTGGATATCCGCGCCAGCGCCTTCCTGCACCATATGGTGCGCAACATTGCGGGTGTGCTGATGACCATCGGTGCCGGCGAACGTCCGGTGGAATGGATGAAGGAGGTACTGGAGAGCCGCATTCGTCGTACGGGTGGGGTGACGGCGCATCCGTTTGGCCTGTATCTGGTGCAGGTCGAGTACCGTGATGAGTTCGAATTGCCCGAGCGTTACATTGGGCCGCATTTCCTTACCGGGTTCGCCGAACTTGACGGCTGACGCCCTCGAACGCTTTTGTTACCATCCGGGACTTTCCCGATTTGCCGTGGGGTTTTAACGACATGTCAGCCGTTCGCAGCAAGATTTGCGGGATTACCCGCATAGAAGATGCGCTGGCGGCGGTCGATGCCGGGGCCGACGCCATAGGGTTTGTGTTTTACGCGAAAAGTCCGCGGGCTGTGACATTTCAGCAGGCGCGCTCGATCATCAAAGCGCTGCCGCCGTTTGTTACGACCGTCGGGTTGTTCGTCAACGCCAGTCGTGCCGAACTCACTGAAATCCTCGATGCGGTGCCATTGGACCTGTTGCAGTTTCATGGTGATGAATCAGCGGCGGAATGCGAAACCTGGCAGCGTCCGTACATCAAGGCGTTGCGGGTCAAGGCCGGCGACGACATTGCGGCGGCTTGCGACGCCTATCCTGGTGCAAGCGGCATTTTGCTTGACGCCTATGTCGAAGGCATTCCCGGGGGAACCGGCGAAGCCTTTGACTGGTCATTGATACCGCAAGGCTTGAGCAAACCGATTGTTTTGGCGGGGGGGCTGACCCCGGACAACGTCGCCGAGGCCGTGGCACGGGTCCGGCCCTATGCCGTGGACGTCAGCGGCGGGGTAGAGGCGAGCAAGGGCATCAAGGATCACGCAAAGATTCACGCGTTCATCCAGGCATTACGTTGATGTGACGGCTGGCAGTCTGCCGCCGTCCACTGGACTGCGCTGTACAAAACGGCTGAGGGTCATGGGGTGGTACGCAGGTCACGTTGCGCTGATCCGGCCATTCACTGAATCATCGCCGCACAACATGAATTTAGCTCAAGGGCATACGCGGGGCTGCGAACCAGAGCGTTCGGGCCGCCGGTACTGGAGAAAGAAAGCATGAGCAACTGGTTAGTAGACAAACTGATCCCTTCGATCATGCGTTCCGAGGTCAAGAAGAGCTCGGTGCCTGAAGGTCTTTGGCACAAGTGCCCGTCTTGCGAGGCTGTGCTGTATCGTCCGGAGCTGGAAAAGACCCTGGACGTTTGCCCCAAGTGCAACCACCACATGCGTATCGGCGCTCGCGCCCGTATCGACATCTTCCTCGATGTAGAAGGCCGTACCGAACTGGGTGCAGACCTGGAGCCGGTTGACCGTCTGAAATTCCGCGACGGCAAGAAGTACAAGGATCGCCTGACCGCTGCGCAAAAGCAGACCGGCGAAAAAGACGCACTGATCTCCATGAGCGGTACGCTGCTGGGCATGCCGGTTGTTGTATCGGCCTTTGAATTCTCCTTCATGGGTGGTTCGATGGGCGCCATCGTTGGTGAGCGCTTCGTGCGCGCCGCCAACTACGCGCTGGAAAAACGCTGCCCGATGATCTGCTTCTCCGCCTCCGGTGGTGCGCGGATGCAGGAAGCGCTGATTTCCCTGATGCAGATGGCCAAGACCTCCGCGGTGCTGGCGCGTCTGCGTGAAGAAGGCATTCCGTTTATCTCCGTACTGACCGACCCGGTCTACGGTGGTGTTTCCGCCAGTCTGGCGATGCTCGGCGACGTGATTGTCGGTGAGCCGAAAGCCCTGATCGGCTTTGCCGGTCCGCGTGTTATCGAACAGACCGTGCGCGAAAAACTGCCGGAAGGCTTCCAGCGCAGCGAGTTCCTGCTGGAGCACGGTGCGATCGACATGATCATTCACCGTCAGGAGCTGCGTCCGCGTCTGGGCAACCTGCTGGCGCAAATGATGGGCCTGCCGACGCCGAAATTTGTCGCCGCGCCAATCGAGCCGATCGTGGTTCCACCGGTACCTGCCAACCTATGACCGAACGTACCCTTGGCGAGTGGCTCGCCTACCTTGAGCAGTTGCACCCTTCGGCCATCGACATGGGCCTTGAGCGCTCGCAACAGGTAGCGTCCCGCATGGGACTGGGCAAGCCGGCGCCACGGGTGATCACGGTCACCGGCACCAACGGCAAGGGCTCCACCTGTGCGTTCGTGGCTTCATTGCTGCGCGCCCAGGGCCTGAAAGTCGGTGTCTACAATTCACCGCACCTGCTGCGCTATAACGAGCGGGTGCAGGTCAATGGCGTCGAAGCCACCGACGCCGCGCTGTGCCAGGCCTTCGCTGCGGTGGAGGCGGGGCGCGGTGACACGTCCCTGACCTACTTCGAAATGGGCACCCTGGCGGCGTTCTGGCTGTTTCAACAGTCAGGGCTCGATGCCGTGGTGCTGGAAGTCGGTCTGGGCGGGCGTCTGGACACGGTCAACGTGGTCGACGCCGACCTGGCGCTGGTCACCAGTATCGGCGTCGATCATGCGGATTACCTGGGTGATACCCGCGAATCCGTGGCCTTCGAGAAGGCCGGAATTTTTCGCCAGGGCGCGCCTGCGCTCTGTGGCGACCTCAATCCCCCACAACCCCTGCTGGACAAAGCGCTCGAGCTCAATTGCCCGTTTTTCCTGCGTGGGCGCGATTTCGACCTTGGGGTCACTGATCACAACTGGCAATGGCGCGGTCTTGACGCTCAGGGCGGTGTAGTCGAATTGCACGATCTGCCCTTGCTCGATCTGCCGATGGAAAATGCCGCGCTCGCCCTGCAGGCCTATCTGCTGCTGGGTCTGCCTTGGGTGGACGCGCAGATTATTCAAGCGTTGCAAGCGACGCGGGTGGTCGGTCGTCTCGATCGCCGGCAGTTCGACTGGCAGGGCAAGCGTCTTGATCTGTTGCTGGATGTGGGGCATAACCCCCATGCGGCTGAGTATCTGGCCCGGCGTCTGGCCAGTCGTCCACCGCTCGGCAAGCGTCTGGCGGTATTCGGATTGCTGGCCGACAAGGATCTGGATGGTGTAATTGGCGAATTGAATGCTAGTGTCGAGCACTGGGCTGTCGCTCCGCTGGATTCGCCACGGGCGCGGCCGGTGGCCGATCTGCAAGATGCGTTGCACAAGCGTGGCGCTTCGGTAGCATCCTATGACAGCGTGGCCGCCGCCCTGGAAGGGCAGTGCGCGCTGGCAACGAGCGACGATGAAATACTGTTGTTCGGATCATTTTATTGTGTCGCCGAGGCCCTTGAATGGCTGGCTCGGCGCTCCACGGAGGAAGCGGCAAATGGCATTGCTGGATAAGGCCTACAAACAGCGCATGGTTGGCGCGCTCGTACTCGTCGCGCTGGCCGTGATTTTCCTGCCGATGCTGTTCTCGCGCCAGGACGAGCAACGCCAGGTAGCGGTCGAAGCCCCGGCTGCCCCTCAAGCGCCGGCGTTGCCACAGGTTCAGGTGGAGCCGGTGGTGGTGCCTGAGCCGCAAGCCTTGCCGCAAGAGCCTGTGCCGAGCGACGACGAAATTGCCCAGCAGGAAGCCCCGGCTGCTCCGGCTGCACCGGTCGCTGCGGCGCCAACGGCAAAACCGGTCACGCCGCCGCCTGCTCCGGCACCGGTCCCGGCATTGGCTGCTAAGCCGGCGACTGCGCCGTCCCAGCCGATCAGCGCCGCACCGGGCAAGCCTGACACCACTCAAAGCCGCGTCGACGCCAATGGCCTCTCGGTGAGCTGGTCGGTGCAACTGGCCAGCCTGGCCAACCGTGAAAGCGCGGAAAAACTGCAGAAAACCCTGCGCAGCCAGGGTTACAACGCCTACATCCGCACCGCCGACGGCAAAAATCGCGTGTTTGTCGGGCCGCTGATCGAGCGTGCCGAGGCCGATCGTCTGCGTGACTTGCTTAACCGCCAGCAGAACCTCAAGGGGTTCGTGGTGCGCTTTCAGCCGGAACGCGGCTAAATCTATCGCAGCGATTTGAAATGCACTGACAATCGCAGCTTACCGATAAGCATGGGCTCTGCTAAAATGCGCCGCCTTATCCGTCTGTAGGCTGCACTGTGCCATTTACCTGGGTTGACTGGGCGATCGTTGCAATCGTCGCCATCTCTGCATTGATCAGTCTGAGCCGCGGCTTCGTCAAAGAAGCACTGTCGCTGGTGACCTGGATCATCGCAGGAGCTGTTGCCTGGATGTTTGGTGGCTCACTGTCCGAGTACCTCGCCGGATATATCCAGACGCCATCGGCTCGCGTGATCGCGGGCTGCACCATCATGTTTGTCGCCACGTTGATCGTAGGCGCAATGATCAATTATCTGATCGGCGAATTGGTACGCGTCACCGGGTTGTCCGGGACCGATCGATTCCTCGGCATGGCCTTCGGCGCCGCGCGTGGCGTGTTGCTGGTGGTCGTGGCGGTCGGGCTGTTGAGCCTGGGGCCGGTACAGCAGGACGAGTGGTGGCAGCAGTCGCAACTCGTGCCAAAATTTCTATTGGTCGCCGACTGGTCCAAAAACCTGATTCTTGGGTGGAGCAGTCAGTGGCTTGCCAGCGGAATCAGCGTACCCGCTGATATTCCGTTCAAGGAGCACCTCTTGCCGACGGCCAAAACGCCTCAGTGAGTTGTGTTCAGTTCAGATCCATTAAGTAGGGGTTGCGTCGCATGTGTGGCATCGTCGGTATCGTCGGTAAGTCGAACGTCAATCAGGCGCTGTATGACGCGCTAACCGTCCTCCAGCACCGCGGCCAGGACGCTGCCGGTATCGTGACCAGCCATGATGGCCGGTTATTCCTGCGCAAGGACAATGGCCTGGTACGTGACGTGTTCCATCAGCGTCACATGCAGCGTCTGGTCGGCCACATGGGCATCGGCCATGTGCGTTATCCAACCGCGGGCAGTTCGACTTCGGCCGAAGCCCAACCGTTTTACGTCAACTCGCCTTACGGCATCACCCTGGCGCACAACGGTAACCTGACCAACGTTGAACAGCTGGCCAAGGAGATTTACGAATCTGACCTGCGCCACGTCAACACCAGCTCCGACTCGGAAGTGCTGCTCAACGTGTTCGCTCACGAACTGGCCCAGCGCGGCAAATTGCAGCCAACCGAAGAAGACGTGTTCGCCGCCGTGACCGACGTGCACAACCGTTGCGTGGGTGGTTACGCGGTCGTGGCGATGGTTACCGGCTACGGCATCGTCGGTTTCCGCGACCCGCACGGCATCCGTCCGATCGTGTTCGGCCAGCGTCATACCGACGAAGGCGTCGAATACATGATCGCCTCCGAAAGCGTGTCCCTGGACGTGCTCGGTTTCACCCTGATTCGCGACCTGGCACCGGGCGAGGCGGTCTACATCACTGAAGACGGCAAGCTGCACACCCGTCAGTGCGCGACCAACCCGTCCCTCACTCCGTGCATTTTCGAACACGTCTACCTGGCGCGTCCGGACTCGATCATCGACGGTGTTTCGGTGTACAAGGCCCGCCTGCGCATGGGCGAGAAGCTCGCCGAGAAGATCCTGCGCGAGCGTCCAGAGCACGACATCGACGTGGTCATCCCGATCCCGGACACCAGCCGCACCGCGGCCCTGGAGCTGGCGAACCACCTGGGCGTGAAATTTCGCGAAGGCTTCGTCAAGAACCGCTACATCGGCCGCACCTTCATCATGCCGGGCCAGGCCGCGCGGAAAAAATCCGTACGCCAGAAGCTCAACGCCATCGAGCTGGAATTCCGCGGCAAGAACGTGATGCTGGTGGACGACTCCATCGTTCGCGGCACCACCTGCAAGCAGATCATCCAGATGGCACGTGAAGCGGGCGCCAAGAACGTCTACTTCTGCTCCGCAGCGCCGGCCGTGCGTTTCCCGAACGTCTACGGCATCGACATGCCGAGCGCCCACGAACTGATCGCCCACAACCGTTCGACCCAGGACGTGGCCGACCTGATCGGCGCTGACTGGTTGATCTATCAGGACTTGCCTGACTTGATCGAAGCGGTCGGTGGCGGCAAGATCAAGATCGACAAGTTCGATTGCGCGGTGTTCGACGGCCAGTACGTGACCGGCGACGTCGACGAGGCTTACCTGAACAAGATCGAGCAGGCACGTAACGATGCCTCCAAGGTCAAGACGCAGGCAGTCAGCGCGATCATCGATCTCTACAACAACTGAGTTTCTACCGGCCCCTAGGGGCCGGTTTTGTATCTATCAAAAGACTTTTTATTCAAGAGCAAGGCAAGGAGTGACAGCATGAGTCAGGATTGGGATGCCGGTCGGTTGGACAGCGACCTCGAAGGCGTAGCGTTCGATACCCTGGCCGTACGTGCCGGTCAACACCGTACGCCGGAAGGCGAGCACGGTGATCCGATGTTCTTCACTTCCAGCTATGTGTTCCGCACCGCTGCCGATGCCGCTGCGCGTTTCGCCGGGGAAGTGCCGGGCAACGTTTACTCGCGCTACACCAACCCGACCGTGCGCGCTTTCGAAGAGCGCATTGCCGCGCTGGAAAGCGCCGAGCAAGCCGTGGCCACTGCCACCGGCATGGCGGCGATCATGGCGGTGGTGATGAGCCTGTGCAGCGCCGGCGATCATGTGTTGGTGTCGCGCAGCGTATTCGGTTCGACCATCAGCCTGTTCGAGAAGTACTTCAAGCGTTTTGGCATCGAAGTCGATTACGTGCCCCTGGCGGACCTGTCCGGTTGGGATGCAGCGATCAAGGCCAACACCAAATTGCTGTTCGTCGAATCGCCGTCCAACCCGCTGGCCGAGCTGGTCGATATCGCCGAGCTGGCGAAAATCGCTCACGCCAAAGGCGCGATGCTGGTGGTCGACAACTGCTTCTGCACTCCGGCGCTGCAGCAACCGCTGAAAATGGGCGCGGACATCGTCGTGCACTCGGCGACCAAGTTCATCGATGGCCAGGGTCGTTGCATGGGCGGTGTTGTGGCCGGTCGCAGCGAACAGATGAAAGAAGTGGTGGGTTTCCTGCGCACTGCCGGGCCGACCCTCAGCCCGTTCAACGCCTGGATTTTCCTCAAGGGCCTGGAAACCCTGAACCTGCGGATGAAGGCGCATTGCGCCAACGCCCAGCAACTGGCCGAGTGGCTGGAGCAGCAGGACGGCGTCGAGAAGGTTCATTACGCCGGTCTCAAGAGCCACCCGCAGCACGAACTGGCCCAGCGTCAGCAGAAAGGTTTCGGGGCGGTGGTGAGTTTCGAGGTCAAGGGCGGCAAAGAGGGCGCCTGGCGCTTTATCGATGCGACGCGCCTGATTTCGATCACCGCCAACCTGGGTGACAGCAAGACCACCATTACCCACCCGAGCACCACCTCCCACGGCCGCCTGGCGCCGCAAGAGCGTGAAGCAGCGGGTATTCGTGACAGCCTGATCCGCATCGCAGTCGGCCTGGAAGATGTAGCAGACCTGCAAGCCGACCTGGCGCGCGGGTTGGCTGCCTTGTGATCGAGCTGTCCACGCCAACCGGCTCCAATGGCCGCGTAGCGCTGGTCACCGGCGCTGCTCGGGGCATTGGCCTGGGGATTGCGGCCTGGCTGATCAGTGAAGGCTGGCAGGTCGTGCTGACGGATCTGGATCGTGAACGCGGGTCGAAAGTGGCGAAGGTGCTCGGCGACAACGCCTGGTTCATTGCCATGGACGTTTCCAACGAAGGGCAGGTGGCGCTGGGTGTTGCCGAAGTGCTGGGGCAGTTTGGGCGACTGGACGCGCTGGTGTGCAACGCGGCGGTGGCCGATCCGCACAACATCACCCTGGAAAGCCTCGATCTGGCTTACTGGAATCGGGTGCTGGCGGTCAATCTCAGTGGGCCGATGTTGCTGGCCAAGCACTGTGCGCCGTATCTGCGTGCTCACAACGGGTCGATCGTCAATCTGGCCTCGACCCGCGCCGGACAATCCGAGCCCGATACCGAGGCTTACGCGGCGAGCAAGGGCGGTTTGCTGGCCCTGACTCACGCGCTCGCCATCAGCCTTGGCCCGGAGATTCGGGTCAATGCCGTCAGCCCTGGCTGGATCGACGCGCGTGACCCTTCCATGCGTCGTGCCGAACCGTTGACCGACGCCGATCATGCGCAACATCCGGCGGGCAGGGTAGGGACGGTCGAGGACGTCGCCGCGATGGTGGCTTGGCTGTTGTCGAGGAACGCCGGGTTTGTCACGGGGCAGGAGTTCGTGGTTGATGGTGGCATGACCAAGAAGATGATCTACAGCGAGTAGATGGGTTTTTACTCCGGCATTGATGTTGGATGTGCCGCCGTCTTCGCGAGCAGGCTCGCTCCCACAGGAGAACAGCGATCCACTGTGTGAGCGAGCCTGCTCGCGAAAGCGATCTTAGGGTTGCCTGTCTCATGCGGAATGACTCGATTTTGTCTTTTTCAGAAAAACTTCAATCCTGCTATTGACTTAGGTTCGGTACCTGCGTAAATTTCGCGGCCTCGGAGATGCAAACGGGTGATTAGCTCAGCTGGGAGAGCGTCTGCCTTACAAGCAGAATGTCGGCGGTTCGATCCCGTCATCACCCACCACTCCCGAGATACTTGCGAAAGCAAGAGGTAGGCTGAAATGCCTCCACCGACGCGCAGCGGTAGTTCAGTCGGTTAGAATACCGGCCTGTCACGCCGGGGGTCGCGGGTTCGAGTCCCGTCCGCTGCGCCATTATTTACGAAGCAGATTCCGGTCTGGTTCGCGATTGAAAAGCACCGAAGCTTTCGATCAAACGAGTTACATGGACGCAAGTCCAAAGCGATACGCAGCGGTAGTTCAGTCGGTTAGAATACCGGCCTGTCACGCCGGGGGTCGCGGGTTCGAGTCCCGTCCGCTGCGCCATATCTGCACCAAGGCCCACTGAACGCCTTGGCGCTACGAAGAGAAACCGCTGGTTTACTTCGAGTCGATAGCAAAAACCCTGGTCGAAAGACCGGGGTTTTTTGTGTCTGAAATTTGGCTTTTTTCTCTTTCTCTCCTGGCTTCCCATCTTTCTGCGCATTTGCTGCATAAAGGACTTGGTCCGTCGCCGCGACATTAATTAGAATCACTCTCATTTACAATTCCTTGGCACAGGGCTTCTTGAGATGAGTGATGCAGCGATGCCGCAGGCGCAAACCTTTCACGACCTGTACCGCGATCACCGTGGCTGGCTTGAGGGCTGGTTGAGGCGGCGCATGGGCAGCGCGTGCGATGCGGCGGATCTCAGCCAGGATACGTTCTTGCGGTTACTCGCCAGTTCTCAACGGATTGCCGACTTGCAAGAGCCCCGTGCCTATTTGCTGACCGTGGGCAAACGCCTGCTGAGCAACTTCTATCAGCGTCGCAGTCTCGAGCAGGCGTACCTCAACGCGCTGGCATCGTTGCCCGAAGAGTACGTGCCGTCCCCGGAACAGCGCTGGCTGTTGCTGGAAACCCTGCAAGCGCTGGACGAATTGCTCGATGGTTTGCCGCGGGCAGTGCGACGGGCATTTCTCTGGAGCCAGCTCGAAGGCCTGACGTACCAGCAAATCGCCGAGCGCCTGAAAGTGTCGGAGCGCACGATCAAGCGCTACATGGCGCAAGCCTACGAGCATTGCCTCATGGTGGAGCTGTGAGCAGCGCCGCGCCCGATGCCCGTCAGGTGGTGCGAGCGGCCGCGCACTGGCTGGCGTTGCTGGAGTCCGGCGGTGCCACTGAGCAGGATCGCGCCAACCTGCAACGCTGGCGCGACATGGCGGTCAGTCACGAGCAGGCCTGGCAGAAGGCGCAAGCCCTGCGTCAGCGCTTTGCCGACCTGCCCTCAGCGTTGGCCCTGAGCAGTCTCGACCGCCCTGATCCCGGGCGGCGCGTGGTGCTCAAGCGTGCCTTGGGTGCGGTGGCGTTGGTGCCGGCGGCCTGGCTGATCAGTCGGCAATTACCGCTGCAGGTCTGGCGTGCCGACTTGCACACCGCCACGGGCGAGCGCAAGCAGGTGCAATTGGCCGATGGCAGTGCGCTGCAACTCAATACCGCCAGCGCCGTTGACGTGAATATGACGAGTCGTCACGTGAAACTGGTGGAGGGCGAGATGTCGTTGAAGGTGTCGGGTGTCTCGCCGTTGACGATCCAGACCCGATACGGCCAAGTGATCGTCAGTCAAAGCGAAGTCTGTGTCCGTCAGGATGTTCGGGGCTGCCGGGTTTCGGTGTTCAACGGCGCCGCGCAACTGCGACCGTTGCAGGGCGCCGAGCTGACGCTTCGCGCAGGCCAGCAGATCAACCTGCAAGCGTCAGGCGCCGGTGCGGTCCAGGCTTTTGACGTGCTGCAACCCGGTTGGCGCGAAGGCGTGCTGATGGCGAACAATCAGCCGCTGGGGGATTTCCTGCGTGAACTCGACACCTATCGCCCCGGCGTTTTGCGATGGGACCCGGAACTCGAAACGCTGCGCGTGACCGGCAGTTTCCGGCTGGACGATACCGATCGCATTCTCGCGCTGCTTTGCGCCAGCCTGCCGTTGGAGGTGCAAAGGCGGACCCGTTACTGGGTGACGTTACTACCGCGCAAAAAAGTTGCTTGAAGCCTGTCCCCTTTTTTCAACTCGCTTGTCATTCAAGGCAACTGAACGCACAAGAGAGCTTCTTCAATGCCCGCAGTAAAGCCTTGCAGTCCGCGCCCGGCGTCGTCCGGCCTGCGCCCGTTGTTGCGCCTGAGCCTGATGCTGAGCCTCAGCGCCAGTCCGTTTTTAATCAACAGCAGTTGGGCCGAGGACGCCGCCCGTCGCAGTTACCAGGTGCCCGCCGGCAGTTTGAGTGATGCGCTGACGCGGTTTGCCGGTTTGGCCGGGGTCAACCTGTCGGTCGATCCGGCGCTGGTCAGCGGTCGTAGCAGTGCCGGCCTGGCCGGTGATTACGGGGTGGAAGAGGGCTTTGCCCGCTTGTTGTTGAACTCCGGCCTGCAACTGCAGCCGGTGGGCGAGCAGGCCTACATCCTGATTCCAGCGCCGGCCGGCAGTAGCCTGCAACTGGGGGCGACCTCCATTCTCGGTGCCGTTGATTCCGAACACGGTGACCCGTATGCCGGCGGCCAGGTTGCGCGCCGAGGCTCGCAGGGCTTGCTGGGCTCGCAGGATTTCATGGAAACGCCGTTCAGCATGACCACTTACACCAGCGAAACGGTGAAAAACCAGCAGGCCCGCACCTTGGGCGACCTGATCGCCAGTGATCCTTCAGTCCGCGCCACCAACCCGGCGGGTGGGCGTTACGAGCAATTCACCATTCGCGGGCTCAGCCTGTTCAACAGCGATGTTTCCTACAACGGTCTGTACGGCGTGTTGCCGACCTACACGATCGACATGGAGATGGCCGACCGCGTCGATATCATCAAAGGCCCGAGCCAGCTGATCAATGGCATCTCGTCGCGAGGCAGCGTGGGCGGCGGGATCAACGTGGTGCCCAAGCGCGCGACTGACCAGCCGATCACATCGTTCACCGGTAGCTACGCGTCCGACAACCAGGTCGGCGGCGCCGTGGATGTCGGCCGGCGCTTTGGCGAAGGTGACATGTTCGGGATTCGTTTCAACGGCGTGAAGCAGTCTGGCGACACCGATTGGGATCACCAGAGCGTCGATCGCGAGATGGCGGTGTTAGGTCTGGATTTTCGCGGTGAACGCCTGCGCCTCTCGACCGACATCGGTCACACCGAACGCAATACCGATGCTCCGCAAGAGCGCGTGCAGGTGGGGGCCAACGCGAAGGTGCCGAATGCCAACGATGTCCGCGACAACTATGCGCAGCCCTGGAGCCAGGCACGGACCACCGACACCTTCGGCACGCTGAACGGCGAGTTCGATGTCAACGATTCAGTCATGCTGTACGGCGGCGTTGGCGCGCGCAAAAGCAATCATGACTTTCTCCGGCATGCGGTTGCGGTCACCAATGACGCGGGCGATTTCAGCGTGCAGCCGCGTGACTTCACCCGTGACGAGAATGTCCGTACAGCTACGGCGGGTGTGCGCAACTGGTTCCATACCGGCCCGGTGAGCCATCAGGTCAACCTGGCGGCCAGCTATTTCTACATGGACTTCGAAAACGGCGGTGCCCGTTATGCGGCAGCCCGCAGCAACCTCTACAACCCCGTGGAAACGCCGACGCCCGTACGGCCTACGCGGCAGGATCCCGAGGTTTACACCGAGAACCGCTTCAGCAGCGTGGCGTTGTCCGACACCCTTGGTTTCTTCGATGAGCGTTTGTTGCTGACCCTCGGTGGTCGCTGGCAGCGGGTCCAGGTCGACGACTGGTCCGATGACGTTAAAGGTGACACCGCCTATGACGAGGAAAAGTTTTCGCCCTCGGGCGGCATCCTGTTCAAGGCGACCGACAAACTGTCGCTGTACGCCAACTACATGGAAGGCCTGAGCCAGGGCAAGATCGCGCCGTCGACCTCGGTGAACGAAGACGAAATCTTCCCGCCGTTTATCAGCCGCCAGGTCGAAGTCGGCGCCAAATATGACGCCGGTGCATTCGCCGTAACTGCTGCCGTTTTCCGCATCAAGCAGCCGGCCTACGAGACCAACGCCACGACGCGAGTCTTTGGCCCGAACGGTAAACGCAAGAACGAGGGGGTCGAGTTGAGCGTGTTCGGCGAACCGCTCAAAGGGTTTCGACTGCTCGGCGGTGTGATGTACATCGACAGCGAGCTGACTGACACCACCAACGGCACCTTCGACGGCAACCGCGCACCTGCCACGCCGAAATACAACGTCAACCTCGGCGCCGAGTGGGACGTGCCGAACGTGCAGGGCCTGACCCTGACCAGTCGCGGCATCTATTCCAGCTCGCAGTATCTGGATCAGTCCAACAACAAGGAAATCGATGCCTGGCAGCGGTTCGACGTGGGTGCGCGGTATGCATTCAGGATCGATGAGAAGACCATCACCGTGCGCGCCAATGTCGAGAACGTGGCGGACAAGCGCTACTGGAGTTCGGCCGGGGCTTCGGATGACAGTGAGCCAGGGTTGACGCTGGCGACGCCGCGGACCTATTTGCTTTCGGCGACTGTGGATTTCTGATGGCATTGCGTTGACTGATCTGATGCCATCGCGGGCTTGCCCGCGATGGCGGCTTACGCACCACCGCCAAGGATCAGCCTTGCAGATAAACCGCGTGCGTATGGGTGTACTCATACAATCCATGCTTGCCATCCGCGCCGCCAATCCCCGATTTACGCACGCCGGCATGGAAGCCCTGCATCGCCTCGAAATTCTCGCGATTGACGTAGGTTTCACCGAAATCCAGCTCGCGCATGGCGTGCAGGGTTTTGTTCAGGTCGCGGGTGTAGATCGACGAGGTCAGACCGTACTCGCAGTCGTTGGCCAGGGCGACGGCTTCGTCCAGGTCATCGATGATCTGGATCGGCAGCACCGGACCAAAAATCTCTTCGCGCATGATGTCCATGTCGGCGCGGCACCCGGCCAATACGGTGGGTTGGAAGTGGAAGCCGTCCGGTCGATCAGCGATCTGTCCACCACTGATCAGGTTTGCACCCTGACTCAACGCCGTACGGACTTTGCGGTTGACGCTGTCCAGCCCCTGGCGATTGATCAGCGGGCCCATTTCCACATCGGGCTGCGCAATCGGATCGCCATAGCGAGTCGCGCTCATCGCCGCAGCGATGCGTTCGATAAATTGATCCGCCACCTTGCGCTCGACGTACACCCGCTCGGCGCAATTGCACACCTGGCCGCTGTTGATGATGCGTGAGTCGCGGATGGCCTTGACGGCGAGATCGAGGTCGGCGTCGGCCAGCACAATGGCCGGTGCCTTGCCACCCAATTCCAGATTGAGCTTGGTGATGTTCGGTGCGGCAGCCGCCATGATCCGCGAGCCGGTGGCGACGCTGCCGGTGAAGCTGATCATGTCCACGCCCTTGTGCGCACTCAGTGCCGCACCCACCTGGCCGTCACCGCAAACCACGTTGAACACACCGGGCGGCAGATCGGTTTCAGCCACCAGTCGGGCGAATTCGAAGCAGTTGTTTGGCGTTTCTTCGCTGGGCTTGATAACGATGGTATTGCCAGTCAACAGGGCCGGGGCCATTTTGCGGGCGATCAGGAAGAACGGGAAATTCCATGGCAGAATTCCAGCCACTACGCCCAGTGGTTTGCGGAACAGAAAGATGTTTTCGCTCTGGCGGTCGCTGGTGATGATCTCGCCTTCGATACGCCGCGCCCACTCGGCCATGTAGTCGAGATAATCGGCGGTGAAGTTGACTTCGACTTCGGCCAGGCCGCTGATCTTGCCTTGCTCCAGGGTGATGGTCCGCGCCAGGTGCGAAACGTTTTCCCGCAGCTTGGCGGCGATGCGGCGCAGGTAGCCAGCGCGATCATTCGCCGGTTTGCGCGACCAGTCTTTTTGCGCCGCTCGGGCAGCGGCGAGCGCGCGTTCGACGTCTTCGGCGGTCGAGGCCGGGACTTTCGACAGCACGGCCCCGGTGGCCGGGTTGATCACATCGAGGTGGGCAGCGCTGGCCACGAACTGGCCGTTGATGAAGTTTTCGTAAACAGGCACGGACGACATGGGACGACTCCTTGGCTGATCAGTAGGTACGCGACGGCGCTTGTTCGATGGCCGGTGTGCGGTAGCGGGCGAGGGTGGCCATGGCGCTCTGGCGCAGCAGGCTGATGTCGATGGCCACGGCGATGAACTGGCAACCCCAGCTCTGGTAGCGACGGGCATCTTCTTCATTGGGGGCGAGAATTCCGCAGGCCTTGCCCGCTGCGAGTGTGGCGTTCACGGCGTATTGAATGCGTTGCTGAACCTCCGGATGACCGGGATTGCCGGCATGGCCGAGACCGATAGAAAGATCCGCCGGACCGATAAAGACCGCGTCGACACCTTCGATGGCGGCGATGGCTTCTACGTTTTCTACGCCGAGCCGCGACTCCACCTGAACGATCAGACACAGCTGCTCATGGGCGGTATTGAGATAATCGGGCACGCCGTCCCAACGGGTGGCACGGGTCAGGCCACCGCCGACGCCGCGAATGCCGTGGGGCGGATAGCGCATGGCACGAACCAGCGCGGCGGCTTGTTCGGCGGTTTCGACCATCGGTATCATCAGCGTCTGCGCGCCGATATCCAGCAGCTGCTTGATCAGATTGGCGTCGCCATTTACCGCGCGCACGATTGGCGCAGTGGAATAGGGCGCCACGGCCTGCAACTGCGCCAGCACGCCCGGTACGGTGTTCGGTGCGTGCTCACCGTCGATCAGCATCCAGTCGTAACCGGTGGTGGCGACGATTTCGGCGGCGTAGCCGGTGGCGAACCCGGCCCAGATGCCATATTGGGTCGCCGGCTGTTTCAGCGCGGCTTTGAAAGCGTTGTGCGGCATGTTCATGTCGGGCTCCTTTCTCAGCGGTTGTACGGCCGATGCAGTTGGCATTCGGGATTGAGCGTCACGCCGAAACCTGGTTGATCAAGTTCCGACAGGCGCATGCGACCATTGACCGGCACCGGTTCGCCGAGCAGTTGCGGGTGGAACATCGGCACCACTTCGTCAGCCTTGGGCGCCATCATCAGGAATTCGGCGAACGGGCTGTTATGCCGGGTAGCGACGAAGTGATAGCTGTACACCGATGAGCCGTGGGGGATGACCAACGCGTTGTGGGCATCGGCCAGGGCCGAGATTTTCACCAGTTCGGTGAGGCCGCCGCACCAGCCGACATCCGGCTGAATAATGTCGCAGCAACCCATCTCCAACAGCATGCGAAAGCCCCAGCGCGTGGCTTCGTGTTCGCCAGTGGTGACCAGCATGCCTTTGGGCACGTTGTTGCGCAGCGCTGCGCAGCCCCAGTAATCGTCCGGCGGCAGCGCTTCCTCGATCCACTTCAAACCGTGCTCGTGGGCGCCGGTTGCCAGTCTGGTGGCGTAGTTGAGGTCCAGGCTCATCCAGCAATCGAGCATCAGCCAGAAGTCCGGGCCAACGCGCTCGCGCATGGTCGCCAGTTCTTCGAGGTTCTTGCGCAGGCCTTCTTCACCTTCGGCAGGGCCGTGGTGCAACGGCATCTTGCCGCCGATGAAACCCATTTTCTGCGCCAGGTCCGGGCGGGCGCCGGTGGCGTAGAACTGCAATTCGTCGCGCACCGCACCGCCGAGCAGCTGGTGCACCGGTTCCTGGCGGATCTTGCCGAGCAAGTCCCACAGCGCCAGGTCGACGCCGGAGAGGGTGTTGATGACGATGCCTTTGCGCCCGTAATACAGGGTCGACTGGTACATCTGGTCCCAGATCTTCTCGATGTCGGTGACGCGAGCGCCTTCGAGGAAGCGCGCCAGGTGTTTCTCGACGATGTAAGCAGCAGGCTCACCGCCGGTGGTTACCGCAAAACCAATGGTGCCGTCGCTGGCTTCTATCTCTACCACCAGGGTGCCGAGCACGTTGATGCCGAAGGTGCGGCGGCTCTGGCGGTACTCGGGGTATTTGCTCATTGGCGTGGCGATGTGATCGTCGATCCAGTGGCCGTCCGCCTGATCGTGATAATCCGCACCGCCGCCACGCAGGGTGAAAGCGCGCACGTGTTTGATGGTTGGAATGCCCATGGTGTGACTCCTTTTTTAACGGCGGTCAGGTTTAAACGGTGGCCGGTTTATTCGAGGCGTTATGTCCGGGCGCGCGGACGCCCAGCACCAGCAACGCGGCGATGACGGTGGTAGCGGCAAGCACGTACAAGCCTGCTGCCGGGGAATGGAAGGCGCCTTCGGCCCAGTTCTTCAGCACCGGGGCGATGAAGCCGCCGAGGGCGCCGAACGAGTTGATCAGGGCGATGCCGGCTGCAGCGGCGCTGCCGGCGAGGTAGCTGGAGGGGAACGTCCAGAACACCGGTTGCACGGCGATGAAACCGGAGGCGGCGAAGCACAGGGCAAGAATTCCCAGCAGCGGGTTGCTGAAGGTCACCGAGCAGGCGATCCCGGCGGCGGCCATGAGCAACGTCAGGCACGCGGTGCGGCGGCGTTCACCGGTTCGGTCGCTGTAACCAGGAATCAGGTAGGCAGCGATCAAGGCGCAGATCCATGGGATCGCCGTGACCAGCCCGACCATCAACCCGACCTTGGTGCCGAGCAGCCCACCGACTTGGGTCGGCAGGTAAAACACCACGCCGTAGACGCTGGCCTGGATCAGCAGGTAGATCAGGCACAGGTACAGCACCGAAGGCTGGCAGATGACATTGAGCAGGCTGCGGCCGTGGTTCTGTTTATGGCTGTCTTCCTGATCGAGCAGGCTTTGCACCTGCTGGCGTTCCTCGACGGTCAGCCACTTGGCATCGGCCGGACGATTGTCCAGATACCAGTAGGCCCAGATGCCCACCGCCGTCGCCATCAAGCCTTCGACGGCGAACAGCCATTGCCAGCCGTGGAACCCGGCGAAGCCGTCCAGTTCCAGCAGCAGGCCGGACAACGGACTGCCGAAGATGAAGGCCAGCGGTGCACCGAAGTAGAAGAAACCCATGGCCTTGCCGCGCACGGCGCTGGGGAACCAGTAGGTGAGGTAAAGGATGACGCCGGGGAAAAATCCGGCTTCCGCCACGCCAAGCAAGAAGCGCAGGACGTAGAAGGTGGTTTCGTTGTGGGCGAAGACCATGGCCGCGGAGACGAGGCCCCAGGTGACCATGATCCGGCACATCCACAGACGGGCGCCGACGCGGTGCAGGATCAGGTTGCTCGGCACTTCGAGCAGGGCGTAACCGACAAAAAACACCCCGGCGCCAAAGGCGAACGCGGCATCACTGATGTTGGTATCGGCCTGGAAGGCTTGCTTGGCGAACCCGACGTTGGCGCGGTCGAGGAAGGCCATGATGTACATCAACAGGAGAAATGGCAGCAGCCGCCAGGAAATTTTGGCGAGCAGAGGCGCAGGTAGAGTCTTCATCGCAGTTTTCCTTTGGTAGGGCATTTGTTCTTATGGGGAAGACTGTACGGCCGCTGATCGATGCGTTACAAATCAAATCTAGCTCACAACTGATACCCTCAGGGTATCGATAAAAAAGGCCCGTCATGACCACGCCGACCCTCTCTCGCAGCCTGCTCAATCGCTTGCGCTACAAGCATCTGCACATGCTGGTGACGCTCAGCGCCAGCCAGAACCTGCACCGCGCCTCGCAAAGCCTGAACATGTCGCAACCGGCGGCAACTCGCATGCTGCATGAAATTGAAGACATGTTTGGTTGCGACCTGTTCGAGCGGCTGCCTCGTGGCATGCGGCCGACGGCCCTGGGCCTGGAGCTGATCCGTTTTGCCGAGTCGGCCCTCAGTGGCCTCGACCGTTGCGCCGAGGACCTGATGGCGCGGCAGCAGGGCGGTTATGGCTATCTGTCGATTGGAACCATCATGGGCGCAGCGCCGGATCTGGTCATGGATTCGATTGCCGAAATAAAGTCGCTTAACCCGCAACTGCGGATTCGCATCATGGGCGACACCAGCGATCAAGTGATCCAGTTGCTGGAGCAGGGTCGCATTGACCTCGCGATCGCCCGACGCAATGCCGCCACCGACAGCGAGCATTACGTCTTTGAACAACTGGGCAACGAACGGTTGCTGGTGGTGGTGCACGCCGGCCACCCGCTGGCCCGACGCAAAAAGCTGGAAATGGCAGAACTGGTTGCCGGTTGGCCGTGGATCCTGCAACCGGAAACCAGCCCGGCGCGTATTGGTCTGGACCAAGCCTTGCAGCGCCTGGCCCTGCCGTTGCCGGCGGACATCATCGAATGCAGCTCGGTGTATTCGATGCAGCAACTGATTCAGTTGACTGACGCGATCATGGTGCTGTCGGAAACCGCGTTGCGCGACTACCTTAAAATGGGCCTGGTGGTTGCACTGCCGGTGGAGCTGGACGTGCAACTGGCGCCGTTCGGGCTGCTGTTGCGCAAGGGTGAGCACATCAGTCGCGAGCTGGGGTTGTTCATCGATCTGCTGCGTCGAAAAGCCGCGGCTTTTTGATTCTGTGGTCAGTTTTTTGTTTTCCGCGAACGGATAAACCTTTAAAGTTAACCTTTCGGTCAGCTTTGCACTGTCAACACGGCCCTTTGCATCGACAAAAAGGGCTTCTGCAAGACTCGAGATTCCCAGTACATAACCAGAAGGGCGGATCCATAACCGCCCAGAGGATGATCCATGTCCAACCGTGATATATCCCGGCGCTCGTTCCTTCAGGGCGGGCTGGTAGCGGGTGTGAGCGTGACGCTTGCACCCTTGAGCAGCCAGGCGCTGGCAGCCTTGATGGAAAACAGCGTGACCGTGCCGTCCGAGCAATGGCTGGGCAACAACGGCAAGGCCCGCGCCCGTAACGATGCCTTGTCCAAGGTCTGCGGCAGCAAGGTGTTTGCCCGCGACATCCGCGCCAAGGACATGCCGGGCTGGCCGCAGCAGCAAGGCCACGCCATGCTGCTGAAAACCATCAAGGCCGACCGCATTTATGACGGCTACGACCTGTCGTGGCTCGGTGCCGAACTGCAACCGGATCGCATCGTCACCGCCGAAGATTTGGTCAAGGACGGTATCGTCTTCCCTGAAGAGCACGCGCCTGATCCGCTGCTGCCGGCTGGCAAGGTGCCGATGTTCATCGGCCACCCGGTGGCGATCCTGATCTGGAACGACTTCGAGCGTTTCCGCCAGGCCAAGGCCAAACTCAAGTTCAATGACAAAGCAATCCGCTACGGCGAGAAAGCGCCGTTCTACGAAGGTGATCCGTACGGTAGCTTCCGCTATGTACGCGTCGGCGGCGCGACCTCGGCTGACGAGGATGAATTCGCCAGCCTCAAGGATTCGATCCTGTTCCCGATGCTGAAAAACCGTCGCCCGGTGTGGAATTCCCAACCGAACCTGCACGGCAACCTGACCGAGCGCGGGCTGTTCTACGCCGAGCGCATGAAGCAGCAAATCGACACGCCGCCGGACAACTGGCTGGTGTTTGACGAGCGCTACAAGACGCCGTCGATCGAACCGGCCGCGATGGAGCCGGACAACGGCAACGGCTGGTACGACCCAGCCACCAAGACCCTGCATTTTGTCGTTGCGACACAGTGCCCGCTGGAAACCGCGACCGAGACCGCGAAGATGATCTCGCCGTCGCGTTTTGGCCTGGCCAACCTGAACATGCACCCGGGCTACACCGTCGGCTACGGCTCAAAAGACCACAACATTTTCGTCTACTACGCCGCCCTCGCAGCGTTGTATGGCGCCGGTGTGCCGGTGCGTCTGGCCAACGACCGCTACGAGCAATTCCAGAGCGGCGTCAAGCGTCACCCGTTCGATATCCGCTATCAACTGGCCGTGGACAAGACCGATCACAGCTTCAAGATTTTCCGCGCCGAAATGAGCGTCGACGGCGGTGGACGGGTCAACTACAGCCCGTCCGTGGCAGCGGTTGGCGCCACGGCGGCGCAGTCGATCTACTACATGCCGCAGAACGATTTGCAGGTCACGGCCTATCACTCGCGCGCGGTGGAAGCCGGGTCGATGCGTGGCTACGGCACCCTGCAGAGCATGGCGTCCACCGAGATGATGGTCGACGAAATCGCCGATCGCCTCGGTGTCGATGCCATCGAACTGCGCCGCAAGAATGCCCTGCGTTCGGGCATGAAAAACACTCAGGGCGCGGTGCCTGCCGGTGCCTTGCGCCTGCACGAAATTCTCGACAAGGCCGCCGTCCACGAAGTCTGGAAAAACCGCGCCGCGATCAAGCAACAACGCGAAGCCGCCGACCCGGATAACTGGTACGGCGTCGGTTTCGCCATCTGCCAGAAAGACTTCGGCACCGGTTCCGAAGCGCCAATGGCGAGCATCGAATACACCGTTGACGGGCGCGTCACCCTGCGCCACATCGGCATCGAAATCGGCACCGGCATGTCCACTTCCCAGGCGATGGTGGTGGCCGATTTTCTCGGTCTCCCGGCGCACGAAGTGAAAACTGGCGAGACCGAATGGCAAGAGTTGCAGCTGATCAGCGGCGGCAACCCGTACATCATGAGCCAGGCTGAGCAGGACAACTTCCTGCGCAACCCGCGTTGGGTCGGCAAGGTTGCTTCGGCCTCGTCCGCGACCAACTCGGCGTACTACTTCAGCCACGCCACCCGCGAAGCGGCGCGGGTGCTGTTCAACCACGGCTTGTGGCCGGCGGCGCTGGAGATCTGGCGACAAGGCCCTTTTGGCGGTCAGGCCAACCCTTACGTGGTGCGCCGCGAAGACGCCCATTGGGTCGACGGCAAGCTCACCGCCAACGGCATGGAGCCTTTGTCATTTGCAGTGCTGGCCAAACGAGCCCACGAGCGCGGTCTGGTGACGGGCGCCACGGTTCACGGCTTCAACCGCTGGAGCTGGGCCGAGGCTGAGTACAGCATCGATGGCGTGCGTGAGCGTCTGCCGCTCGATGGCCTGGCAGTGAAGTATGGCGACGGTGCACCGAAGGCGAAGAAGGCGCAGATGAACAGCGCCGGCTTCCACCTGCTCGATCGACAGAACATCGCCTACCCGGCGACCCAGTTGAATAACGCGGCGGTGACTTACTACAGCCCGGTGGCGACGCTGGTGGAAGTGAAGGTCAACAAGGGTTCCAACGAAGTGTCGGTACTCAACCACCACTCGTGGGTCGAGTGCGGTCGGGTGCTGGTGCCGGAACTGGTCAAGGGGCAGCTCGAAGGCGGTATCGCCATGGGCATCGGCCACGCATTGATGGAAGAAATGCCGCTGTACGAAGGCGGGCCGGGGGAGGGTGACTGGAACTTCAACCGTTATCGCTTGCCGATGGCGCGCCACGTGGCGGTATGGAAACAGACTGCGGAGATCTTGCCGCCACTGTCGCCAAGCGACCCGTCCAAAGGCATCGCCGAAGTGGTGATGATCCCGGTGGTCGGTGCCATCGGTAACGCCGTGGCTCATGCCATCGGCAAACGTGTCCGCGACCTGCCTATCACTTCTGCACGCATCAAGGAGGCCCTCAATGGCTAACCGTCCGCTTCAACTGACCCTCAACGGTCAATCCGTCGGCCCGGTGGACATCCCTGATGACCTGCCGATGATCGACTACCTGCACGAATACAAGAACCTCACCGGCTCGCGCCTGGGCTGCGGCCAGGGCATCTGCCACGCCTGCGTGGTGATCGTCGACAACCCGGACGGCACCAGCGAAGAAGTACGCACCTGCATCACTGGCGCGCACTATTTCGAAGGCAAAAAGGTGCGGACCATCGAAGGCCACGCGACCCGCGATGAGCAGGGCAAAGTCACCGAGCTGAACCCGATCCAGCAACGCTTCGTCGACGAGTTCGCGTTCCAGTGCAGCTACTGCGCGCCCGGTTTCGTCAATGCCGCGACAGTGCTGGTGGAGAAGCTGCAGCGTCAGCCCATCGTCACAAGCCAACTGGAAAAAGTCATCGAGGACAGCCTCGGCCATCACATCTGCCGCTGCACCGGCTACGTGCGCTATTACAGCGCCACGCGCAACGTGCTGACCGATCTCGGCCTGGTCAAGGAGGGTTAAGCATGAAGCATCTACTTTCCCGCCTGACACTGGCGGTCGGTCTGGCTGCGCCTGTGTTGCTGGCCCATGCCGACGAGGCGCAGGTCAAGCAAGGCGAATACCTCGCCCGCGCCGCCGACTGCATGGCATGCCACACCGCACCGGGTGGCGCGCCATATGCGGGCGGCCTGCCGATCGTCTCGCCGTTCGGCACGATCTACGGCACCAACATCACCCCGAGCAAAGAGCACGGCATCGGTTTGTACAACGATGACGAGTTCTTCGCTGCGTTGACTGAGGGCAAACGTCGCGATGGCGCGAACCTGTATCCGGCGATGCCGTACACCTCGTATCACCTGATCCCGCGTGCGGATTCCGATGCGATTCATGCCTACCTGAAAACTGTCGCGCCGATCGAGCGCGCCGCACCGGTCACCAGCCTGACTTTCCCGTTCAACGTGCGTCCGGGCCTGATGGGCTGGAACATGATGTACGGCAAGGACGTGAAGCTCGAATCCGCCGAAGGCAAAAGCGAAGCCTGGAAGCGCGGTCAGTATATGGTTGACGTGCTTGGCCACTGCGGCGAATGCCACACGCCTCGCGGCTTGCCCGGTGCGATGCAAATGGACAAGCGCATGACCGGCGGCGTCCTCAATGGCTATCTGGCGCCGAGCCTGCTGGCCACTGACCTGGCCGCGCGCGGCTGGAATCATCAGGACCTGAGCTCGTTTCTCAAGCACGGCATGAGCGCCCAGGGCACGATGTTCAACGAGATGTTCCCGGTTTTCCACAACAGTACCCAAGGCCTCACCGATCCGGATCTGGCCGCCATGGCCACCTTCCTGCTCGGCGATCAACCGCCAGCGGCGAAAGTGCTGACCGACGTGCCGCTGGAAAAACTCAGTGCCAGCGCCCAGCGCGGTCGTCAGGATTACCTGAATGTCTGCGCTGGTTGCCACGCGGTCGATGGCGAAGGCAAACCGCACATCGCCGTGGCCATGCGTGGCAACACGACGCTGCGTCTGGAAGACCCGCGCAACCTGGTGCGGGTGATCGACGACGGTATCGGCGAGCAGAAGTTTTCCGGGTTCGAGCACATGCAACCGATGCCGGGATTCGTCGAGAAACTCAGCGATGCGCAACTCACGGATCTGCTGAACTACCTGCGTCAGGGTTGGGGTGGTCAGCCGACGGATCTGGCCGTGAGCGACGTGCAGAAGCTGCGGGCCGATGCGCCGCCGCTCGAGCACAAGGCCCACTGACATGCAGCATCTCGATCTGCAAGTGGTGCGGCGGGCGCTGGAGTGGTCGACGACCGGGCAGCGCGTCTGGCTATGCACGGTGCTCGCCACCTACGGCTCCGCACCTCGTGCGCCGGGCTCCCTGTTGGCGGTGAACGCTGATGGGCAGTGGATCGGTTCGCTGTCCGGCGGCTGCGTCGAAGAAGATTTTCTTGAGCGCGTCGCCGAAGGTGCGTTTGAGGAATCCGTCAGCGTTGTGCGTTACGGCGAAGGCGACGATCCGCGCTCGCGGGTCAGCCTGCCCTGTGGCGGTGTACTCGACGTGCTGGTGGAAAAGCTGGATTCGGATTGCGATGTTCAGGCGCACCTGCGGGAACTGGAGTCGGCGCTGTTGGGCCGACGTCGGTTGATCCGTGAAGTGGACCTGTCCAGCGGTGCGCGCAGTCTGGTCGATGATCGTGATCAGGGCGTGCGGGTCGAGCGCGAGATTGACCGGGTCCGACTGCGCATCGGTGCGGCCCAGCGTTTGTTGCTGGCCGGATATTCCAGCGTGGCGCAGGCCTGTGCGGAATTTGCCGTGGGCCTGGGGTTCGAAGTGATTCTTTGCGATCCGCGAGACGAAGTGCTGGTAGGCGTCGAGTTGGACAACGTGGAGATTCGTCGTCAGTTGCCCTCAGTGTTCATTGCCGATGGTGGCTGCCACAGCGACACAGCCGTGGTGGCGCTGACCCACGATCCGCGCATCGACGATTTGGCAATGATGGAAGCGGTGCGCACCGAGGCGTTCTACATCGGCGTGATGGGCTCGCAGCAGACTTCGCAAAAACGCTTCGAGCGGTTGCGACGCATTGGTGGCTTGGGCGATGCCGAACTGGCGCGGATTCATGCGCCGATCGGCTTGAACCTGGGCAGCAAGACGCCGCCGGAGATTGCGCTTGCGGTACTGGCTGACATCTTGCGCATTCGAAGCGGTATCGCGCGGGATCGACTTTAGCTGCAAACCCTGCGGGAGCGAGCAGGCTCGCTCCCGCAATGTATTGCGTGCGGCTTAGTACCCGAACTTGTCCCGCAACCCGTAATACCACGCACCCAATGCCGCAAATGGCGTGCGTAGCAACTGCCCGCCAGGGAACGGGTAGTGGGGCAGGTCGGCAAACGCGTCGAAACGCTCCGCCTGACCACGCAACGCTTCGGCCAGGACTTTGCCTGCCAGATGCGTGTATGTCACGCCATGGCCGCTGCAGCCCTGGGAGTAGTAGATGTTGTCGCCCAGACGTCCGACTTGCGGCAGACGCGACAGGGTCAGCAGGAAATTGCCGGTCCAGGCGTAATCAATCTTCACATCCTTGAGTTGCGGGAAAGCCTTGAGCATTTTCGGGCGGATGATTGCCTCGATGTTCGCCGGATCGCGCGCGCCGTACACCACACCACCGCCGAAAATCAGACGCTTGTCGCCGCTCAGGCGGTAGTAGTCGAGCAAATAGTTGCAGTCCTCGACGCAGTAGTCCTGAGGCAACAGGCTTTTCGCCAACGCGTCACCCAAGGGCTCGGTGGTGATCACCTGGGTGCCACAAGGCATCGACTTGGCTGCCAGTTCCGGCACCAGATTACCCAGATACGCGTTGCCCGCCACGATGATGAATTTTGCCCGGACCTTGCCCTGTGGCGTGTGCACCACCGGATTCGCGCCACGCTCAATGCGTACCGCCGGCGATTGCTCATAAATGATGCCACCCAGCGACTCCACAGCCGCTGCTTCACCCAGCGCGAGATTCAGCGGGTGTATGTGACCGCCGCTCATGTCGAGCATGCCGCCGACATACTGATCACAGGCCACCACATCACGAATGCGTCGCTGATCCATCAACTCCAGTTGAGTGTGACCAAAGCGTTCCCACAGACGCTTTTGAGACTCCAGATGGCCCATCTGCTTGGCGGTGATGGCGGCGAAGACACCGCCGTCCTTCAAATCGCACTGGATATTATATTTGGCAACCCGCTCACGAATAATCCGCCCGCCCTCAAACGCCATCTGCCCGAGCAACTGCGCCTGCCTGGGGCCGACACTGCGCTCGATCACGTCGATATCGCGGCTGTAACTGTTAACGATCTGTCCGCCGTTGCGCCCGGACGCGCCAAAACCAACCTTGGCGGCTTCCAGCACCGTGACCTTGAAACCGTTCTCCAGCAAAAACAGGGCAGAGGACAGCCCGGTATAACCGGCACCGATTACACAGACATCAGTCTCAACGTCATCCTGCAACGCCGGGCGCGGAGGAACCGCATTGGCCGATGCGGCGTAGTAGGACTCGGGGTAGGGGGTGTTCGCCATCCTGCAGCCTCTGTTTAATATATTTTACGAGTGCGACGATCCTACCCGAGTTAAAAAACCACCGCCAGCCACCGGAAAATCTTCTTTGCCGCAGCGAAATTAAATATTTTGCATATTCATAGGGTTAGCGCGAAAAAAGGTGTTGACACCCCTCCGGAATTCCGTAGAATGCCGCCACACAGCAGGCACGTAGCTCAGTTGGTTAGAGCACCACCTTGACATGGTGGGGGTCGTTGGTTCGAGTCCAATCGCGCCTACCAAACAAAATCCGCTCTGCTGGGCGGTCTAGAAGGGCTCACCGAAAGGTGGGCCCTTTTTTGTTCTCTGGGATTTATTCGGCGATCCATCGAAGCCTCAGTATTGTCTTTGTTTCCGTGGGGTGAAGTGGCTTCCAGGCTGCAACTTCAAGCTAACCTGCCACCCAAATGAAAATCATTTCTACCCAGCATTGAACTGTGGGCACCGAACTGCATCCAACCAAAACAGGCGACCAAGCGTTTGACTGGGTCATAAGGCAGAAGAGGAACAAATGGGGAGGCGGGCGATGATGCGATTCTCTGCGGCTTACTTGTTTATTTGCCTTCTGCTTCAATGGACTGTGGTCGAAGCGTCCCCCTGGATCGCCTCTCATGTACTTCTGAGATGGATCCTGTAGCGCAGTGATTCATGCGTGATCTGATCCAGAGGAGTCGCAAATGATCTCCGATCAAATGAATCAGCAGTCATCCGAAAACAAGGCTGTTTGGGATCAATATTTTTGCGCGGCGTTGATTGCCGAAAGCAATCTGACGGCACCTGTTGTCGGTGGGGCGACTCACGAAGACAGGCAGAATCTGTTGATCGAAAGGGCAAAGGCCCTCGCCGACAAGATGATGGAAAACAGAAAGTAATCAAAGCCCAGCCATTGCGCTGGGCTTTTTGCGTCTGGCGATTACGTTCGTTTCACGCCAGTGCAATCCATTGATCAATGGGCTACTACTGACAGGTTGATTCAACTCGTCCTGAAAGGAGTTTCTCGATGCTGATTCACTGGATTCTTGCAGCCGTACATCTTTTGGTGGTGGTGCTGGGGTTTTGGGCGGTTTTGGTTCGTGGCACGAACTTTCGACGCTTGGCGACTGGCGTGGGTGAAGTTCGTAGCGTGTTGATTGCGGATAACATTTGGGGGATTTCGGCGCTCGTTCTGTTGGTAACCGGTGGGATGCGGGCGTTTGGCGGATTCGAAAAGGGCGCGGACTATTACCTGCAGCAGCCGTTGTTTCATCTGAAGATGACGTTATTCGTGCTGATTCTGCTGCTGGAAGTCGCGCCCATGGTGACTTTGATCAAATGGCGTATAGCGCTCGCGCGTGGCGCGGCTATCGAGGCGGGACGGGCGAAATTGTTTGCGCGCATCAGTCATGTTGAAGCGTTGTTGCTATTGCTGATGGTAATCGCGGCCACTGGCATGGCGCGTGGTGTGACGTTTGGTTAGGCGCGGGGTGTTTCAAGATGTGCAGGGGTGACAAGGAGGGGGCGAGCGAAAGGCGTTGCAGTCCGTGAATCTTTAGCCAGCCGTCGTTCCGGGGGTGAACGGGCTGGCTACTGACTGCATCAGGATTCAGGGAGTTTGCGGTTTGTCCGGGGCGGTCAGGCCAGCCTGGATGCGCTGATAAATTTCTTCGCGATGCACCGCAACGTCTTTCGGGGCGTTGATGCCAATTCTGACTTGCTGGCCGCTAACGCCGAGGATGGTGATCGTAATGTCATCACCAATATTTATGCTTTCACCGACTTTGCGGGTGAGTATCAGCATGGTCTTCTCCTTGATTGCTTTCTGGGGCACCTGATTCGGACAGTGCAGAGGTCGGTGGTATGTATAGATTAGTGCGAAGTCTCACAATTTGGGTGCCTCTTTCTGACGCGCAGATGCAGCATTAATTCCCAAGACGTAACTATACAGAGGCCGCAACCATCATTCTCGTTGTTTTGAGCCCATTTTGCGGCACTCGAGAACTATTCATGAGTGTTAAAATCCGCGCTTTAAGCATTCAGAGGGAAACGCAGTGCGCAAAATGGTCTTGGTGATTGCAGTATTGGCGCTGGCGGGATGCGGTGAAGGCAAACGTGTCGATGCGCCAAAGCCGCAGGCTACAGCAGCGGCGACCCCAGCGCAGGTGTCGGGGCCACAGTGGGATCTTGAAGTGCGAGGCGAAACACCGCAGGCGGTCAGCGATCTCAGTGGCTGGCTGATCGAGCACGGCTTCATGTCCAATGTCATTCGCGAAAATGGCAAGACCCGGATTCTGATGGGGCCTTATAACTCGAAGGCTGAAGCCGACGCCAAGCAGGCGCAAGTGAACGCCGCGTTGATCAAGGCAAAGAAACAGAACATTGAAGTGCTGGTGTTGGAGCGTCCGGCAGCGCAGTAAGTACCCGATTCACTCGAATCGGCGGCGGTTTAAAAAAAGGCCCCGGGTGTTGAGTCCGGAGCCTTTTTGATTTCAGCGCGCGTTTAACCGCAGGCTTTCATGTCTACCGGGCCGACAAATTCATTGCCGCGCCCCATGACGCACGCCACGCTCTGGTTGCGCTGACGTTCCCAGGCCTGGACCGGATAGGTTTTGTTCCAGGCTTCGTACAGTTGCCGATCCTGTTTCGACAGGCGCAAGCCGTACTGTTTGCTCATGTAGAAGTAAGTCCGGGCGATCATCCCGCGAATGGATGGGCGCGGCATGACCTTCTTCGCCTTGAAATCAACCTGGGTCAAGCAAGAACCATATTGGCCGGATTGCTCCGGCAGCCAGCCGAAACTGAAATTGCTGCGATCGCCATTCACCTCGCCAATGCTCGGCACCAGGTTGTGCAGGTCGGCCTCGGCTTTTTGATAAGTGGGGTCGTAGCGTGTGCAGTTCTTGCGTCCACCTTCCTGCCAGCATTGACGCTGATGACCTATTTGCCAGGCCGGCACAATGTGTTCCCACTCGATGCGCGAGGCGCGTTTGGCGTTTTTGCGCGGTACGTAGCCGCAGGCAGCGAGGTTCACTCGATTGCCGGTGTATTTGCAGCCGCAATAAAACTCGGTGGATTGCGGGGCATACAGCTTCCAGGCGACTTTCTTGGCTTCGTTGAAGGTGCGTGGCGCATCGGCCTGGGCGCCCATGGCGAACAACAGAAACAGTAAAGCAAAACAACGGACACTCATTGACTCAGTCTTCCTTCGGCACAACCCAGAAAATCTGCACGCCGCCGTCATCGCGATAGGCGAGGGTGACGTTGTCGTTTTCATCGATTTCTTCGAGCAATTGCTCCCACTCATCCACGGGCTCATCCGGAAGACGGAAGATCAGCGCAGCCTTGGCTTTTTGAGCGGTGGGGGAATTGATGATTTTCTGAACGCGTGTGCCCATGCGTACATAGGAGTCAGGTGAAGCAGAGGTGGTGTCCACGGGATTATCCTTATTAAGCTGTACGTGCATACAGTATTTAACTGTAGGCATTTTCGCAACTGCTTAAAATTCAAGAAAATCCTCTGACAGCGGTTTGTGCCATTTGGTGTAGGACGAAGGGATATTTTTTCTCTTGCGAAGGGTGCCCGACCGGATCCGGTCGGGCGAGGGCGAATCAATATTCCCAGAACATCCGTTGCAGCTCTTTGCTGTCGTTGGTCTTGGTCAGTGCGACCATCGCCAGGATGCGGGCCTTTTGCGGGTTCAGGTCATGCGCTACCACCCAGTCGTACTTGTCGTCAGGCTGTTCAGCGTTGCGCAGAACAAAGCCACCGGCGTTGACGTGGGAAGAACGGATGATCTGTACGCCATCCTTGCGCAAGGCTTGCAGGCTTGGAACGACTCGCGAGGAGACCGAGCCGTTGCCGGTGCCGGCGTGGATGATGGCTTTGGCGCCGGACTGGGCCAGCGCCTTGTAGGCGGTGTCGCTGACGTTGCCGTAGGAGTAGGCGATTTCGACGTCAGGCAGGCTCTTGATGGTTTTGATGTCGAATTCCGAATCCATGGTGTGGCGCTTGGCCGGCAGGCGGAACCAGTAGGATTTGCCTTCTACTACCATGCCCAGTGGACCCCAGGCGCTTTTAAACGCTTCGGTCTTGATGTTGATCATCTTGCTGACGTCACGACCCGACTGGATTTCATCGTTCATGGTCACCAGTACGCCTTTGCCGCGTGCTTCTTTGCTGCTGGCCACCGCCACCGCGTTGTACAGGTTCAACATGCCGTCGGCCGACATTGCAGTGCCCGGGCGCATGGAGCCGACAACGATGATCGGCTTCTCGGTCTTTTCCACCAGGTTCAGGAAGTAGGCCGTTTCTTCCAGGGTGTCGGTGCCGTGGGTGATCACGATGCCATCGACGTCATCGCTGTCGGCCAGTTCGGCGACGCGGCGACCCAGTTGCAGCAGGTTTTCGTTGGTGATGCTCTCGGATGCGATCTGCATCACTTGTTCGCCGCGAACGTTGGCCACCTGGCTCAACTCCGGCACCCCGGCGATCAGTTTGTCGATACCGACTTTCGCCGCTTGATAGGTCGCACTGTTGGCCGCGCTGGCACCCGCGCCGGCAATCGTGCCGCCGGTGGCCAGGATCACCACGTTGGCGAGTTTCTGTTCGGATTGAACTTCTTTTGCCTGAAGGGCAGTCGGCAGGAGCAGCAGGAGGGCCAAGGCGCCCGGAACAAAAGTCTTGAAAGCAGATGTCATTATTTTTCTCTCTAGTAGTGACGGTGCTGATGCAGGTTCATCTAGATGCGCCCCCGGCGGATCTGAACGCTGGGGGTGCCTGAGAAGAGCAGAATCTGTACCAATTACACTTCGTATTGAGAGAATCGTTCAAGTCACTGATTTGTTTGGATATTTAAACGAAGTTTCAACGCATTCGACTGTGCTGCTGTCCGGGATTCCGACGGAATATGGATTTTACGTTCGGCTCTCCGAAAGGGCGTTCACCCTGTGAGCGCTAAAGAAACCTACACGCAGGCCGATCTTTCCTTGAGGAATCTTTTTCAGGGAGTTCACATGTCGTTGACCATCGGTTTTCCAAATGCGTCCGTGATCAACATCGGCGGGAAAGCAGCGTCGTCTGCCGAAACCTTGAGTGACACGACAGCGCAGTCATCGACCCAGCGCCTGGGTCTGGAAGGGGACGATAAAAAGTCTGTCAGCCTCGGCGGCGCGCAGGGTAGCGAACAAGCCGAAAGCGCCGGCAGCCAGCAAAGCATTGCGGTGCAGATGCTGCTCAAGCGCATGCAGGAGTTGCAGGAGCAACTGCGCGAGCAGCAACAGCAATTGGCGGCAACCCAGGCTGCGTCGTTTCAGTCGGCGGAAGCCAAGGCCACTGCCGTCATGTCGATTCAGGCACAGATTGCCGATACGTCTGCGGCGTTGATGCAAGTGGCGGCCGCGCTGGCGAAAGAGCTGACGGGATCCGGAAACGTGGTCAGTACCACGGCTTGAGCGGTCACTCAAACATCGCTTTCCCAGCATTGACAAATCTGGGCAAGATTCGCATAGTCCGGTCTACGCAAACGTTTGCGCGGCTCTGCTGATGGGTTAACCCCATCGGCGCAGGCCACGCACCTTACGCCAGCGCAAGCGTTGCTCACAATAATCATAAGATCGGAGTAAGCCCATGAAGCTGCCATTCGCTGGACGTCTTCTCGCTGTCGCAATGCTGGCTGCCGTTTCCGCCGCGCTGCCTGTCTCTTCGGCTTTCGCCGAAACGCCTGAAAAACCTAAAGTCGCCCTGGTCATGAAATCCCTGGCCAACGAATTCTTCCTGACCATGGAAGACGGCGCCAAGGCCTACCAGAAAGAACACGCCAGTGAGTTCGACCTGATTTCCAACGGGATCAAGGACGAAACAGATACCGCCGGCCAGACGCGCATCGTCGAGCAAATGATCCTGGCCAAAGTCAATGCGCTGGTGATCGCTCCCGCAGATTCCAAGGCCATGGTTCCGGTGATCAAGAAAGCCATCGATGCCGGTATCACCGTGATCAACATCGACAATCAGCTCGATCCGGCCGTAGTCAAAAGCAAGAACATCAATGTTCCATTCGTTGGCCCGGACAACCGCAAAGGCGCGCGACTGGTGGGTGAGTACTTGGCCAGGCAGCTCAAGGCGGGTGACGAAGTCGGCATCATCGAAGGCGTGTCCACGACCACCAATGCCCAAGCCCGCACCGCAGGCTTCAAGGATGCGATGGAAGCGGCGCAGATCAAGGTTGTGTCGGTTCAGTCCGGTGACTGGGAAATCGACAAGGGCAACAAGGTTGCTGCGTCGATCCTCAGCGAATACCCGCAAACCAAAGCTCTGCTGGCCGGCAACGACAGCATGGCGCTCGGTGTGGTGTCGGCGGTACGCGCCGCGGGCAAGGCGGGCAAGGTTGAAGTCGTCGGCTACGACAACATCAACGCGATCAAGCCAATGCTCGCCGACGGTCGCGTGCTGGCCACAGCCGACCAGTTTGCCGCCAAGCAAGCGGTGTTCGGCATCGAGACTGCGCTGAAAATCATCAAGGGCGAGAAAGTCGACAGCAGTGCCAATGGCGTGATCGAGACGCCGGTAGAGCTGGTTACCAAAAAGTAGTCCTCTGGCGACACAACGGCGCTCGCCCGTCCGGGCGAGCGCATGGAGAGTTTTATGTCCGTTCGCGACCCGAACGCTGTCCTTTCGGTCAGCGGCATCGGCAAGACCTACGCCCAACCGGTTCTGTCCGGCATCGACCTGACGCTCATGCGCGGTGAAGTGCTGGCGTTGACCGGTGAAAATGGCGCCGGCAAAAGTACGCTGTCGAAGATCATTGGCGGTCTGGTCACACCGACCACCGGCCAGATGCAATTTCAGGGGCAGGATTATCGGCCGGGCAGCCGTACCCAGGCTGAAGATCTGGGCATCCGCATGGTCATGCAGGAACTCAATCTGCTGCCGACCTTGTCGGTGGCGGAAAACCTGTTTCTCGATAACCTGCCGAGCAATGGCGGCTGGATCAGCCGCAAGCAACTGCGCAAGGCGGCGGTTGAAGCCATGGCCCAGGTCGGGCTCGATGCCATCGACCCGGACACGCTGGTCGGCGAACTCGGCATCGGACACCAGCAAATGGTCGAGATCGCCCGCAACCTGATCGGCGATTGCCACGTGCTGATCCTCGACGAACCGACCGCGATGCTGACGGCCCGTGAAGTCGAGATGCTGTTCGAGCAGATCACCCGCCTGCAAGCCCGTGGCGTGGCGATCATCTACATCTCCCATCGTCTCGAAGAACTCGCCCGGGTCGCCCAGCGTATTGCGGTACTGCGCGATGGCAATCTGGTGTGCGTCGAGCCCATGGCCAATTACAACAGTGAGCAACTCGTCACCTTGATGGTGGGGCGTGAACTGGGCGAACACATCGACATGGGCCAGCGCAACATCGGTGCTCCGGCATTGACGGTCAAGGGCCTGTCCCGCGCCGACAAGGTGCGTGACGTGTCCTTCGAAGTGCGCGCCGGCGAGATCTTTGGCATTTCCGGATTGATCGGGGCAGGGCGCACCGAGTTGCTGCGGCTGATCTTCGGTGCCGACACCGCGGACAGCGGCACCATAGCGCTGGGCTCTCCGGCACAGGTTGTCAGCATCCGGTCGCCGGTGGACGCGGTCGGTCACGGTATCGCCCTGATCACCGAAGACCGCAAAGGCGAAGGTCTGCTGTTGACTCAATCAATCGGCGCCAACATTGCCCTGGGCAACATGCCGGGTATTTCCAGTGGCGGGTTCGTCAATCAAGTCGACGAAGCGTCCCTGGCCCAGCGTCAGATCGACGCCATGCGCATTCGCAGTTCCGGCCCGGCGCAATTGGTATCCGAGCTGTCCGGAGGCAATCAGCAGAAAGTGGTGATCGGCCGTTGGCTGGAGCGCGATTGCTCGGTATTGCTGTTCGACGAGCCGACCCGGGGCATTGATGTCGGTGCCAAGTTCGACATTTATGCACTGCTCGGTGAACTGACCCGACAGGGTAAAGCGCTGGTGGTGGTGTCCAGTGACCTGCGCGAATTGATGCTGATCTGCGACCGGATCGGCGTGCTCTCGGCGGGCCGTCTGATCGATACCTTCGAGCGCGACAGCTGGACTCAGGATGACTTGCTTGCCGCTGCTTTTGCCGGCTATCAGAAACGTGATGCGCTGCTCAACGAAGCCGCGCCTAGGGACCTTCCATGAAAACCGTAACTTCCGCCGGCAAACGCAGTGGCAATTTTTACGGCCTGGGCACTTATTTGGGCCTGGCCGGTGCCTTGCTGGCGATGGTCGTGCTGTTCTCGCTCCTGAGCAGCCATTTCCTGTCCTACGACACCTTCAGCACCCTGGCCAACCAGATCCCGGACCTGATGGTTCTGGCGGTCGGCATGACCTTCGTGCTGATCATCGGCGGCATCGATCTGTCGGTGGGCTCGGTGTTGGCGCTGGCCGCCTCGACGGTCAGCGTGGCGATTCTCGGCTGGGGCTGGAACGTGGTGCCCGCAGCATTGCTCGGCATGGCGGCCGCCGCCCTCGCGGGGACCATCACCGGTTCGATCACGGTGGCGTGGCGCATTCCATCGTTCATCGTTTCCCTCGGCGTGCTGGAAATGGCGCGCGGCGTTGCGTATCAGATGACCGGCTCGCGCACGGCGTACATCGGCGATGCTTTCGCCTGGCTGTCCAACCCGATCGCTTTCGGGATTTCGCCATCGTTCATCATCGCCTTGCTGATCATCTTCATCGCTCAGGCGGTGTTGACCCGTACCGTGTTCGGTCGCTACCTGATCGGCATCGGCACCAATGAAGAAGCGGTGCGGCTGGCCGGTATCAATCCAAAGCCCTACAAGATCCTGGTGTTCAGCCTGATGGGACTGCTGGCCGGTATCGCCGCGCTGTTCCAGATTTCGCGGCTGGAAGCGGCGGACCCGAATGCCGGTTCTGGCCTCGAGCTGCAGGTGATCGCCGCCGTCGTCATCGGCGGTACCAGCCTGATGGGTGGGCGTGGCTCGGTCATCAGCACTTTCTTCGGGGTGTTGATCATTTCCGTATTGGCGGCCGGTCTGGCGCAGATCGGCGCAACCGAGCCGACCAAGCGCATTATCACCGGCGCGGTCATCGTGGTGGCGGTGGTGCTCGATACTTACCGCAGTCAGCGCGCAAGTCGGCGGGCCTGAGTCATGGCAACGATCAAAGATGTAGCAGCGCTGGCGGGTATCTCCTACACCACGGTTTCCCATGTGGTGAACAAAACCCGGCCAGTCAGCAAGGAAGTGCGGATCAAGGTGGAGGAGGCGATCAAGACCCTCGACTACGTCCCCAGTGCCGTGGCTCGCTCCCTGAAGGCAAAAACAACAGCCACCATCGGTTTGCTGGTACCCAACAGCCTCAACCCGTACTTCGCCGAGCTGGCCCGGGGCATTGAGGATTATTGCGAGCGTAACGGCTACTGCGTGATTCTCTGCAACTCCGACGACAATCCGGACAAACAGCGCAGCTACCTGCGTGTGTTGCTGGAAAAACGTGTCGACGGACTGATCGTCGCCTCGGCGGGTGGCGACAGCGGCTTGGCGGAAGGCCTGGCCGGGGTGCGCACCCCCATGGTGATTGTCGACCGTAGCCTGGAAGGCGTCGATGCGGACCTGGTTCGTATCGACCACGAGTACGGCGCCTACCTGGCGACCCGGCATCTGCTGGAGTTAGGGCATCGGGATATCGCCACCATCAGCGGCCCGGCAACCACCAGCGTGGCGCAGCTGCGTTTGGCCGGTTTTTGCCGAGCCCTCACGGACGCGGGCCTCGACTTGCCGGCAGGGCGCATGCTGGAAAGCGACTTCACCAGCACCGGCGGCTACAACGCCGCCGCTATCCTGCTTGAGCGCAATCCGCCCAGCGCCATTTTCGCTGCCAACGACATGATTGGGATCGGCGTGCTGCGAGCGGCGGCCGAGCGCAATATCCGAGTGCCGACGCAGTTGTCGGTCATCGGCTTCGACGATATCCAGATGAGCCGTTATGTCTACCCGGCGTTGACGACCGTGGGCCAGTCAATCCTGCAGCTTGGCGAGATGGCGGCTGAAGTGCTGCTGCGTCGGATCGCTACGCCGGATCTGGCCACCCGGCAGCGGATTGTTACACCGAGCATTGTCATGCGTGAATCGACCGCGCCGCTGACCGGTCTGTTCGCGCAATTCCGATAACCCAACGCGCCGCTGAAATCGAATTTATGAGTAGTGATGTATGCCAGCAAAAGTAGTGGTAATAGGCAGCCTCAATATGGACCTGGTGACCCGGGCACCGAGGTTGCCACGTGGCGGTGAAACGCTGATCGGTGAATCGTTTTCCACGGTTTCCGGGGGCAAGGGCGCCAATCAGGCGGTGGCCGCCGCGCGCTTGGGCGCTCAGGTATCAATGGTTGGCTGCGTGGGCAGCGATGCCTATGGCACAGCACTGCGCGATGCCCTGTTGGCCGAGCAGATCGATTGTCAGGCGGTCAGCGCCGTTGAAGGCTCCAGTGGCGTGGCGCTGATTGTGGTCGATGACAACAGCCAGAACGCCATCGTGATCGTCGCTGGCGCCAACGGTGCGCTGACGCCAGCGCTGATCGGTTGTTTTGATGCGGTGCTGCAAGCCGCCGATGTCATCATCTGCCAGCTTGAAGTGCCGGACGCCACGGTTGGCCACGCGCTCAAGCGCAGTCGAGAATTGGGCAAAGTCGTGATTCTCAATCCGGCCCCCGCCAGTCGGCCGTTGCCGGCGGATTGGTACGCGAACATCGATTACCTGATTCCCAACGAAAGTGAGGCGTCGGCATTGAGTGGCTTGCCGGTGGACTCTCGACAAAGTGCAGAAGCTGCAGCGACCCGTTTGATCGAAATGGGTGCCGGCAAGGTGATCATCACGCTCGGTGCCGAAGGATCGCTGTTTGCCGATGGAAAAAGCTTCGCGCATTTTCCGGCGCCTGCCGTGAAAGCGGTCGATACCACTGCGGCTGGCGATACGTTCGTCGGTGGTTTTGCTGCCGCACTGGCCGTCGGCCGAAGCGAAGCCGAAGCGATTGGCTTCGGCCAGATTGCCGCGGCGTTGTCGGTGACCCGTGCCGGCGCGCAACCCTCTATTCCTTTCTTGTCCGACGTTCAGGCATTCAAGACCTCATGAAAAAAACACCGCTACTCAACGTCGCGCTGTCGCGCCTGATCGCATCACTGGGCCATGGCGACAGGGTGGTCATCGGTGACGCCGGTCTGCCAGTGCCGCCAGGTGTCGAGCTGATCGACCTGGCCCTGACCCATGGCATTCCGGATTTCATCTGTACGCTGAACGTTGTGCTCAGCGAAATGCAGGTTGAAAGCCATGTGCTGGCGCAGGAAATTCTCGAGAAGAAACCCTCGGCACTGGTCACTCTGGACCAGCTCAACGCCGACGGGGCGCTTGGGCGTCGCGAGTTGCTCAGCCATGAGCAGTTCAAAGTCCTCACTCGACAGGCTCGAGCGGTCGTGCGTACCGGCGAGTGCCAGCCGTACTGCAACGTCGTGCTGATCGCCGGGGTAACGTTCTGATTGGCAATTGTCTCCCTCATCCACCTTGCACAAGGAGTGCACCATGTACCGCTATATTCTTGAACTGCGCCACTTGCTTCGGAGTTTGCTGCTTTTGTCCGTAATGACCGCCACCGGCGCCCAGGCGGCGGAAAAGATTGATTTGATCATCGACACCGATCCCGGTGCCGACGATGTCGTAGCCCTGTTGTTCGCATTGGCATCGCCGGACGAGCTGAACGTTCGGGCGTTGACCACCGTCGCCGGCAACGTACAACTGGATAAGACCTCGCGTAACGCGCGGTTGGCCCGCGAGTGGGCAGGGCGTGAAGAGGTGCCGGTCTATGCCGGGGCGCCGAAACCGATGATGCGCACGCCGATTTACGCCGAGAATATCCACGGCAAGGAAGGGCTGTCGGGTGTCACCGTGCACGAACCGAAGAAAGGTCTGGAGCAGGGCAATGCCATCGACTACCTGATCGATACGCTAATGTCAGCCAAACCCCACAGCATCACTATCGCCATGCTGGGGCCGCAGACCAACCTGGCCCTGGCATTGATTCAGGAGCCGGGAATCGTTCAGGGCATCAAGGAAGTGGTGATCATGGGGGGGGCTCACTTCAATGGTGGCAACATTACCCCGGTGGCGGAATTCAACCTGTTTGCCGATCCTCACGCTGCCGAGGTGGTGGTCAAAAGCGGCGTTAAGTTGACTTACCTGCCTCTGGATGTCACCCACAAGATTCTCACCAGTGAGGCGCGCCTGAAGCAGATTGCTGCGTTGAACAACAATGCCAGCAAACGCGTGGGCGAAATCCTGAATGAGTACATCAAGGGTGATATGGAGCATTACGGCATACCGGGTGGCCCGGTGCACGATGCCTCGGTGATCGCTTACCTGCTCAAGCCCGAGTTGTTCAGCGGGCGCTCGGTAAATGTGGTGGTCGACAGCCGCGAAGGCCCGACCTTCGGTCAAACCATCGTCGATTGGTACGACACGTTGAACGCGCCGAAAAACGCCTTCTGGGTTGAAAGCGGCGATGCACAAGGTTTTTTTGATCTGTTGACCGAGCGATTGGCCCGACTGAAGTGACGCTTGCCTCACAAGTGTTCACTTGTGGGGTATTGCGCTCACTCAGGTGCAGTGCAGTGGTATTTCTCGAAAATCTGCTCGATAAAGGACTGGGCGGCCTCGGTGCCCAGTTCCTTGACCAGTAGGTCTATGCTGATGATTGCAAGCTCTTCCGGGCTACCGGGGCTGTAGGCGCTGTGACCTTCTGACCACTTGGCATTGATGGCGGCGTCGATGGAGATGGTGGTCATGGTTGCGCTCGTGCGGTCGGGGAAGTCTGAACCTCGAGTTAACCATTTTGCGGTGCGTTTGGCACTCCGACTTAGGCATGAGGTGAGGGCTATGCGACACTTGGTCTTTGATCCATTTTCTAGGACCGCTCTGTGCAGATCGATTTGAACACTCCCGACGGCTTGACCCTTGAAGCCGTACGCCAGCTGTTGGCGGCGGCCAGCGACGATGAACACACGCAGCTGCGTGTGACCAAGGGCGGCATCGCCTATATTTCATCGGGCGTGGTGGGCGGTAGCGACATCGACGGGTTGCTGTTTCGCCTGGAAACCTGGGCTAAGGGCTCGGGTTATGTCGGCCGCGTGGCTGCGAGCGACGAAGTCTGGGTCATGCAGATCTACAATGCGCTGAAACAGAACTGGCCGAAGCCAGCGTTCGATTACATCGACGTCTATTGAGCGCTGTTCATATTCAGTCACGATTGAACAGAGAAGGTGAGGGTGTTGCTCAGGCAAACTTGCCGTTTTGCGCGGCGAGGGCGGTTTAACAGCATGCCCTGTGAAACCAAACGCCGGATTGGCGGTCGCACGATCTCAGCTTAACTACCGAAAAAAGGAGGCTTCATGCCTTGGAAGCTCGCGTCATTGGGTACTTTGTTGGCCGTTGCAACGTTGGCCGGTTGCAGCACTGCCTCCACCGAGTCGGCAACAGACCCTGTAACGACGACTGACACAGGTCACAGCCGTTGCGAGGCCAAAGCGGCCGAATTCACCATCGGCAAACAAGCTTCGCCCCAGTTGCTGGAGCAGGCGCGTACGCGTGCTGGCGCGCAGAATGCACGGTTCCTGCTGCCGACGGACATGGTAACCCTGGAGTATCGCTCCGATCGCCTGAACCTGAACACTGATGCCAATCGTGTAGTCACCCGCGTCAACTGCGGCTGATCGCTCAGGCTTTTGTGTCGCCCATAAAAAACCCCGTCACTTGGACGGGGTTTTTTTAGTGCGCCTGGAAATTACTCTGGGCGAACTTGAGCAGCTTGCATACCCTTTTGGCCTTTCTCAGCCACGAAGGAAACGGTTTGGCCTTCTTTCAGGCTTTTGAAACCGTCGCTTTCGATAGCTTTGAAGTGTACGAACAGGTCGTCACCGCCACCTTGAGGAGTGATGAAGCCGAAGCCTTTTTCATCGTTGAACCATTTAACGGTGCCGGTTTGGCGATTAGACATGGTGTATCTCCAAGAAACATATATTTTCAGTAGTACTGTGCTGCTCAGGCCAACTGGGCACACCGGGGTATCATAGTCGAAATGTGCGCTTTGGGAGCCCCCCGCAGGTGCTGTTTGCCCTACAGTCACGCTTTCTTTGTTGCCTGATATGGCTGAAAGCCCCGATTTAAAAGGCTTTCGCCCGAAAGTAAAGACGATAAAAAAAGCTGTAAAACCTGCATAAATTGTAGGAAAAGGCGATTTTCAGAGGCTTTTTAACCGCTGAAATCGCTTTTTCAGCGTTTTTTCAGGCTTACTTTTTCGCCGGAACGTTGGCTTTGCACTTGGCAATCTGCGTCAGGGCCTGCTGTTTCAGCCCGTCGCTCGCCGTGTTGTCCATCAAGGACTGAAGGTCCTTGGCCGGGTACGATTTGATTGCATCGGCGCCGCAAGCACAGTGGGATTTCGCAGCCGCAGCACCGATTTGCGGAGTGGCCGCTTCAGTGCACTGAGCCATGTATTTTTCGCGCTCGCCCTTGGGCCATTCGGCGTGCGCGGCCAGAGGCAACAGCAGGACGATAGGTGCGACTACAGCGAACAAACGATTCAGACGCATGCCGGGATGCTCCTTGTGGGTCAATGTCTTTTATCTGAGGGGTAAAGCACGGATCTAGTTCAGCACTCTGGCACAAAAACAGCGGATTTGCCTTGGCAGAAAACCCGCGCACAGCCACGACCGTTCATCTGTGCTAGCATGCCCCGCTCAGGCTTTTGCAGGCTTCGGTCGACCTTCAGTCCCGGATGCGGCAACTGCCCGAATAACCCTGATTTGAATCCCAGTCACTCTGGTTCGATTTTCCGGTTGGCCGCAAGGCTCCTGCCGCTGTAAGGCAGGCGTTCGTCATTGAATGGCCTGGATCGGATCTTGTACTGGCTCATCCCAACCCACGTGACCTTTGGTAGGGGTCACCACTAGGAGAGGAGGCGCCATGCCAACTATTACTCTTCCCGACGGCAGTCAACGTTCATTCGATCACCCGGTTTCCATCGCCGAGGTCGCCGCATCCATCGGTGCGGGTCTGGCCAAGGCCACCGTGGCCGGCAAGGTCAATGGCAAACTGGCTGATGCCAGCGACATCATCGACAGCGACGCGACGCTGCAAATCATCACGCCAAAGGATGAAGAGGGGCTGGAGATCATTCGCCACTCTTGCGCTCACCTGGTTGGCCATGCGGTCAAACAGTTGTACCCGACTGCCAAAATGGTGATCGGGCCGGTCATCGATGAAGGCTTCTATTACGACATCGCCTTCGAGCGTCCTTTCACTCCGGACGACCTGGCCGCTATCGAACAGCGTATGCAGCAGCTGATCGAAAAAGATTACGACGTGATCAAGAAAGTCACTCCGCGCGCCGAAGTGATCGAAGTGTTCAAGGCCCGCGGCGAAGACTACAAGTTGCGCCTGGTCGAAGACATGCCGAACGAGCAGGCCATGGGCCTGTATTATCACGAAGAATACGTCGACATGTGCCGTGGTCCGCACGTGCCGAACACCCGTTTCCTGAAATCCTTCAAACTGACCAAGTTGTCGGGCGCCTACTGGCGCGGCGACGCCAAGAACGAGCAACTGCAGCGCGTTTACGGCACCGCTTGGGCGGACAAGAAGCAATTGGCTGCTTACATTCAGCGCATTGAAGAAGCCGAGAAGCGCGATCACCGCAAGATCGGCAAGCGCCTGGGCCTGTTCCATACCCAGGAAGAGTCGCCGGGCATGGTGTTCTGGCACCCTAACGGCTGGACTCTGTACCAGGTGCTTGAGCAGTACATGCGCAAGGTTCAGCGCGACAACGGCTATCTGGAAATCAAGACTCCACAAGTCGTTGACCGCAGCCTGTGGGAGAAATCCGGGCACTGGGCCAACTACGCTGACAACATGTTCACCACTCAGTCGGAAAACCGCGACTACGCCATCAAGCCAATGAACTGCCCTTGCCACGTGCAGGTGTTCAACCAGGGCCTGAAGAGTTACCGCGAGTTGCCGATGCGTCTGGCCGAATTCGGTGCCTGCCACCGTAACGAGCCATCGGGTGCGTTGCACGGCATCATGCGCGTGCGTGCGTTCACTCAGGACGACGCCCACATCTTCTGCACTGAAGAGCAGATGCAGGCCGAGTCCGCTGCGTTCATCAAGCTGACAATGGACGTCTACGCTGATTTCGGCTTCAAAGACGTCGAGATGAAGCTGTCCACTCGTCCGGAAAAACGCGTTGGCTCCGACGAATTGTGGGATCGCGCCGAAGCAGCATTGGCTGCAGCCCTTGATAGTGCTGGCCTGCCGTACGACCTGCAGCCGGGCGAGGGTGCATTCTACGGTCCCAAGATTGAGTTCTCGCTGAAAGATTGCCTCGGCCGCGTCTGGCAGTGTGGTACCCTGCAGCTCGATTTTAACCTGCCTGTCCGTTTGGGCGCCGAATATGTCTCCGAAGACAACAGCCGCAAGCATCCGGTTATGTTGCATCGGGCGATCCTGGGCTCCTTCGAACGATTCGTCGGAATTCTGATCGAGCACTACGAGGGTGCATTCCCTGCGTGGCTGGCTCCGACCCAGGCAGTGATCATGAATATCACTGATAAACAGGCAGATTTTGTTGCCGAAGTAGAAAAAACTCTCAACGAAAGCGGGTTTCGTGCCAAGTCTGACTTGAGAAATGAAAAGATCGGCTTTAAAATCCGCGAGCATACCTTGCTCAAGGTTCCCTATCTCTTGGTTATTGGGGATAAGGAAGTCGAGATGCAGACTGTCGCTGTGCGTACTCGTGAAGGTGCTGACCTGGGCTCGATGCCCGTCGCCCAGTTCGCCGAGTTCCTCGCGCAAGCGGTTTCCCGGCGTGGTCGCCAAGATTCGGAGTAATTATTATTAAGCGTGAAATGAGACAAGATAAACGAGCTGCACCGAAAGCCCCGATCAACGAGAATATCTCGGCACGCGAGGTTCGGTTAATTGGCGCTGACGGCGAGCAGATTGGCATCGTCTCGATTGATGAAGCGCTTCGTATTGCTGAAGAAGCCAAGCTTGATCTGGTAGAAATCTCCGCCGACGCAGTCCCGCCAGTTTGCCGGGTGATGGACTACGGCAAATCGATCTTCGAAAAGAAGAAGCAGATTGCGGCAGCGAAGAAAAACCAGAAGCAGATTCAGGTAAAAGAAATCAAGTTTCGTCCAGGGACGGAGGAAGGGGATTACCAGGTAAAACTGCGCAACCTGGTACGTTTCCTGAGTGACGGGGACAGGGCCAAGGTATCCTTGCGATTCCGCGGCCGTGAGATGGCCCACCAGGAGCTGGGGATGGAACTCCTCAAGCGAGTTGAAGGTGACTTGCTCGAGTACGGTTCGGTCGAACAGCATCCTAAGATGGAAGGACGCCAGCTGATTATGGTCATCGCCCCGAAAAAGAAGAAGTAATCAACAGGGCACGGCAGGCCTTCTGATTATGTTTATCAACTGAATGCGGAGTATCCGAACATGCCAAAAATGAAGACCAAAAGTGGTGCTGCTAAGCGGTTTCTGAAAACTGCTAACGGTATCAAGCACAAGCACGCTTTCAAGAGCCACATCCTGACCAAAATGTCGACCAAGCGTAAGCGTCAACTGCGCGGTAGCAGCTTGCTGCATCCGTCTGACGTGGCAAAAGTCGAGCGCATGCTGCGCCTTCGTTAATTTTAGTCAAGAATAGAGGAAGTAACTCATGGCTCGTGTAAAGCGTGGCGTCATTGCCCGTAAGCGTCACAAAAAAATTCTGAAACTTGCTAAAGGCTACTACGGCGCACGCTCCCGCGTATTCCGTGTTGCCAAGCAAGCGGTAATCAAGGCAGGCCAATACGCCTACCGTGACCGTCGTCAGAAAAAACGTCAGTTCCGCGCTCTGTGGATCGCTCGTATCAACGCTGGTGCTCGTATCAACGGTCTGTCCTACAGCCGTTTCATCGCCGGCCTGAAAAAAGCGTCCATCGAGATCGACCGTAAGGTTCTGGCTGATCTGGCAGTGAACGAAAAAGCGGCGTTTGCTGCGATTGTCGAGAAAGCTAAAGCCACCTTGGCTTAAGTACCCCCGACAGTCACCCGGCCTCACCTCTGTGGGGCCAGGTGTTAAACGTCATAAATAGGGGAAGAGCCTTCAAGCTCTTCCCCTATTTTGTATCTGGAGTCTGTACATGGAAAACCTGGATGCGCTCGTCTCTCAAGCACTAGAGGCTGTGCAAAGCGCTGAAGATATCAATGCCCTGGAGCAAATCCGGGTTCACTACCTTGGCAAGAAAGGTGAATTGACTCAGGTGATGAAGACCTTGGGGAATTTGCCGGCAGAAGAGCGTCCGCAAGTCGGTGCGCTGATCAACGTTGCCAAGGAGCGTGTCACAGACGTTCTCAATGCGCGCAAGGCGTTGTTTGAAGAGGCCGACCTGGCTGCCAAACTGTCCGCCGAGTCCATTGACGTGACCCTGCCGGGCCGCGGTCAGACCTCCGGTGGTCTGCATCCGGTTACCCGCACTCTGGAACGCATCGAACAATTCTTCACCCACATTGGCTACGGCATTGCCGAAGGCCCTGAGGTCGAAGACGATTATCACAACTTCGAAGCGCTCAACATCCCAGGCCATCACCCGGCCCGGTCGATGCACGATACCTTCTATTTCAATGCCAACATGTTGTTGCGCACCCATACCTCGCCGGTACAGGTCCGCACCATGGAGTCAAAACAGCCGCCGATCCGCATCGTCTGCCCAGGCCGTGTGTACCGTAGCGACTCGGATATCACCCACTCGCCGATGTTCCACCAGGTCGAAGGCCTGCTGGTAGATCGCGACATCAATTTTGCCGACCTTAAAGGCACCATCGAAGAATTCCTGCGGGTGTTCTTCGAGAAAGAACTGGCTGTGCGTTTCCGTCCTTCGTACTTCCCGTTCACCGAGCCATCCGCCGAAGTCGACATGGAATGCGTGATGTGCAGCGGCAAAGGCTGCCGTGTCTGCAAGCAGACTGGCTGGCTGGAAGTCATGGGCTGCGGCATGGTGCACCCGAACGTGCTGCGTATGTCCGGGATCGACCCGGAGGAGTTTTCGGGCTTCGCCTTCGGCATGGGCGTTGAGCGTCTGGCCATGCTGCGTTACGGCGTGAACGACTTGCGTCTGTTCTTCGACAACGACTTGCGGTTCCTCGCGCAATTTCGCTAGTCGTAACGAATTCTTAGGAGAGCAGGATGAAATTCAGTGAACAATGGCTGCGTGGCTGGGTTAGCCCGCAGGTAAGTCGCGATGAGCTGGTTGCTCGTCTGTCGATGGCCGGTCTTGAGGTCGATAGCGTGACGCCGGCCGCCGGTGTATTCAGCGGTGTGATCGTGGGCGAGGTGCTTAGCACCGAGCAGCACCCGGACGCCGACAAGCTGCGTGTTTGCCAGGTCAGCAATGGTTCGGAAACCTTCCAGGTCGTGTGCGGTGCGCCAAACGTGCGCCCTGGCCTGAAGATTCCGTTCGCCACCATCGGTGCCGAACTGCCGGGCGACTTCAAGATCAAGAAAGCCAAGCTGCGGGGCGTTGAGTCCAACGGTATGCTGTGCTCGCAAGCCGAACTGCAAGTAGGCGAGGGTAACGATGGCCTGATGGAACTGCCGGCCGATGCGCCAGTGGGCCAGGACATTCGTGAATACCTGAACCTGGAAGACGCCAGCATTGAGGTCGACTTGACCCCGAACCGCGGTGACTGCCTGTCGCTGGCCGGTCTGGCCCGTGAAGTCGGCGCGCTGTATGCCGCCAAGGTCACGCGTCCAGTGGTTGCCAGCGTTCCGGCTGTCCACGACGAAGTACGTTCGGTTGAAGTGCTGGCGCCTGCTGCCTGCCCGCGCTACCTGGGGCGTGTGATCCGTAATGTCGACCTGTCCAGGCCTACGCCGCTGTGGATGGTAGAGCGCCTGCGTCGTGCTGACGTGCGTAGTATCGATGCAGCCGTCGACATCACCAACTACGTGATGCTCGAACTGGGTCAGCCGCTGCACGCTTTTGATCTTGCCGAAATCAATGGCGGCATCCGCGTGCGCATGGCCGAAGAAGGCGAGAAGCTCGTGCTGCTCGACGGTCAGGAAGTCAGCCTGCGTAGCGATACGCTGGTGATTGCTGACCACACCCGCGCACTGGCCATCGCTGGCGTCATGGGTGGCGAGCACAGCGGCGTCAACACCGAGACAACTCGCGATATCTTCCTGGAAAGTGCGTTCTTCGATCAGATCGCCGTCGCTGGCAAGGCCCGTTCCTACGGCCTGCACACCGATGCATCGCATCGCTACGAGCGCGGCGTGGACTGGCAGCTCGCCCGTGAAGCCATGGAGCGCGCCACTGGCCTGCTGCTGGAAATCACCGGTGGCGAAGCCGGCCCGATCATCGAAACCGTGAGCGAACAGCACCTGCCGTCGATTGCGCCGGTGACCCTGCGCGCTCAACGCATCACCCAGATGCTGGGAATGGAAATGGACTCGGCTGAAGTTGAGCGTCTGCTCAGCGGTCTGGGCCTGACCATTACCGCTGACGGGGCTGGGCAGTGGCGCGTAGAAGTGCCAAGCCATCGCTTCGACATCAGCCTGGAAGTCGATCTGATCGAAGAGCTGGCGCGTCTGTACGGCTACAACCGTCTGCCGGTTCGTTACCCGCAAGCGCGTCTGGCGCCGCAAGCCAAGGCAGAAGCGCGTAGTGACCTGCCGGAACTGCGTCGTCTGTTGGTCGCCCGTGGTTATCAGGAAGCGATCACCTACAGCTTCATCGATCCGAAACAGTTCGAGCTGTTTAATCCGGGTGTAGAGCCGTTGCTGCTGGCCAATCCGATTTCCAACGACATGGCTGCCATGCGTTCGTCGCTGTGGCCCGGTCTGGTCAAGGCGCTTCAGCACAACCTGAATCGTCAACAGGACCGCGTGCGTCTGTTCGAAAGCGGTCTGCGTTTCGTCGGCCAGCTCGAAGGTCTGAAACAAGAGCCGATGCTCGCGGGTGTGGTTTGCGGTAGCCGACTGCCGGAAGGCTGGGCGCAGGGTCGCGACACCGTGGACTTCTTCGACGTCAAGGCTGACGTGGAAGCGGTGCTGGGCTTCGCTGGTGCTCTGGATGCATTCACGTTCGTGCCGGGCAAACACCCGGCGTTGCACCCGGGTCAAACCGCGCGCATCGAACGCGAAGGTCGTCTGGTGGGCTTTGTCGGTGCTATCCACCCTGAATTGTCGAAAACCCTGGGTCTGGATCGTCCGGTGTTTGTTTTCGAGCTGGTTCTGGCGGAAGTGGCGTCCGGCAAAATGCCTAGATTCCACGAGTTGTCGCGCTTTCCTGAAGTGCGTCGTGACCTTGCACTGATTGCGCACAAAGACGTTGCAGCCTCGGCTGTATTGGACGTAATCCGTGAAAATGCAGGCGAATGGCTGACAGACCTCAGGCTATTTGACGTATATCAGGGTAAAGGTATTGATCCTGATAGAAAAAGCATCGCAGTTGGCTTGACCTGGCAGCATCCATCGCGCACTCTTAATGACGATGAGGTGAATAACACGACGCAAAACATCCTCACCTCGCTCGAACAAAGGTTGGACGCCACGTTAAGGAAGTGACGTATGGGGGCTTTGACGAAAGCTGAGATGGCGGAACGTCTGTATGAAGAGCTGGGCCTGAACAAGCGGGAAGCCAAGGAATTGGTTGAACTGTTTTTCGAGGAAATCAGGCACGCTCTTGAAGACAACGAACAAGTCAAATTGTCCGGTTTCGGCAATTTCGACCTTCGGGACAAACGCCAGCGGCCTGGCCGCAATCCGAAAACGGGAGAAGAAATCCCGATCACGGCTCGCCGTGTGGTCACCTTTCGTCCAGGGCAGAAGTTGAAGGCCCGAGTTGAGGCTTATGCTGGAACCAAGTCATAACGACGAGCTACCCGTCATCCCAGGCAAACGCTACTTCACCATTGGTGAAGTTAGCGAGCTGTGTGCGGTAAAACCGCACGTATTGCGCTACTGGGAGCAGGAGTTTCCTCAACTCAACCCCGTCAAACGCCGCGGAAACCGCCGGTATTATCAGCGCCAGGATGTGCTGATGATCCGGCAGATCCGCGCGCTCCTTTACGATCAAGGGTTCACCATCGGCGGCGCACGCTTGCGTTTGTCCGGCGATGAAGCCAAAGACGACACCACCCAATACAAGCAAATGATCCGCCAGATGATCGCCGAGCTCGAAGATGTTCTGGTGGTCCTCAAGAAATAAATTCCTGCTTTTAAATACTTCCAGTTTTCAAAAGCTTGCGATATATTCTTGAGCGTTCCTCGAGGTTGAGGAATCAGTTTCACGCCTAGTCGGGGCGTAGCGCAGTCCGGTAGCGCACTAGCATGGGGTGCTAGGGGTCGAGTGTTCGAATCACTCCGTCCCGACCATATTTTTCAATGACTTAGCCCGGTTCGGAAACGACCGGGCTTTGTTGTTTTCGGGCTTTGATCATTTTGGTCACCGTTGGGTCACCGTTAGCAAAAAGCTCGTAAAGTGCCATTCGGGGCTTCGTCGCGTTGAAACCTGTCAAGGCTGATCAGTTCTGATTGTATTGGCTGCGATTTTTTCCTTTTCGCGAACTTTCTCTTGGGGGGCACTGGCTGACATCGACACGACGAGCTGTCTTCAGATTTTTTTCTGATCGCCACCAGAAGGATATGACAAATTAGGGCGAGTCCGATCACCAACTGCTTACGGTGGGTGTTTTCGTCCTGCAGCCGGCAGAGTTCCCGTACCTGTCGCAGCAGTGAAGGTGGGAGGCGCCAGTCAGATGGTCTCAGGAGGCGGCGCAAGCGCGAACCCATCACGTTGCAATGCTGGAGCGGAGATCGTCGCATGATGAGTGTTGTGAGAGGTCGATTTTTCTGGTGTTCGGAGGCAGGCCCGAACTGGGTAGTCAGGCAAAGCTCGAAGCGACTGGCAAAGTAAGCTTTCTCGAAGCTCGTTACATTGAATAGATTCGATGTAGCTGTGCGCCCATCCATCGTAAGTGCATGCAATGGCTGAGGCTATGGGCGCTTAAAGTAAAGCGCCCGGTGCAAACTTCCTTTTAATTACTCATTTTCATCCACGGCTACACTGAAACCGAGGTCTTTTATCATTAGTACGCCTGGAGTTACACATTCAGTGGCGTTAATAAGTAGCTTGCCAGTACTGAAATGTTGGGTGTACTCCACCTTCCATGTGAAGAGCTGCTTTGCTTCGGTGTTTTCACCCCGCGATGTAGCGAAGAACGAAGTTTCGAAGTCGACGTCGTCCTCATCATAGGCTTGTTGACTTGTCTGAACAGTATCACCTTGCTTCAAGGTGTCGGAGTCAACCCGAAACTCCTCATTTTGAAGGCTAATCACAGCCTCACCCATACCTTCGATGTAAAACGCCATCCGATTTCACTCCTTGGTTAGAGTGGAATTGTAAGGGTGAATCAATGGGCTAAGCCAGTATTTCGAAAACTGGTGCTCAAGCCGGTTTGTAGTGGTCAGCTAATTCCGGACATGACGTTAAGTTTTTCTCGGCCTGAGCTGGCACCAACCCACCGTTGAAGTGATGGGCCGGGGTAATCTGAGTTTGTGTTCTATGTTATTGATTTAAAAGAGAAATTTAATATTTTTTTATGCTGAAATACTGTTTGGAATTCCATTGGTTGAGGGCTGCAACGGCGAGCTGTGCAATGACGTTACCTACATTTCAAACCCCTGATTGAGTCAGGGCTGCTCTACCGCGGAGGGGACGTTGCTTCGTGGGCCAGGTCATCAATCTATCCTCATTAGTAATGGGGCGGGAGGCCCCTAGCAACATTGCTGCGTTATAGCACCAACGTGACCAATGAATCTCCGGTGCGGAAAGTCCACTTGCTCTGTCCCTGATCAGTCGGGGGCAGATGTCGGCTTTTGGCAAAGCAGACATTTGGACAACCATCGTCAACAATCTTAATAATCAGAAACCGGCTAACCCTTGAGCCGATCCTGCCGCTAGAGACCGAGCTCATCCAGTGCAAGGAGCAACTTGGCACCCAGCATGATCCGGTCAGTAGCATCTATGCCGTTTTCCTGTGGCACTCGATATATCTGGTCACTGCCGATGTTGAAGCTTGCACGTAAGTCCTCCATATTCCGTACGAGTTCAGGGTCGTCAGGTAAGTTTTCGAGTTTCCAGCCATCGTCGACACTTTCGATGGCGACAGTACCACCCGTTCGTTCCAGCCAGCGACGCAGGGTTTCGTATCCAATAAACCAGAGGTTGTTGTCTGGAATCTTCAAGCCGCTCGTGGTCGCCACCGCCGAGAGATAGGGGTCGCGGTAGTAACTGCGCATGACTGTCAAGTTCAGCATGCAGATGCTGTAGCCACGTTGGCTGATGGCATAGCGGCCCGAGTTACCTTCACGCATGCGCGGGTACTTGACCAGGTAATAACGCCAGTCCAGCACATGGTCGCGTTCGCACGCGGCGAGGAACGCCTGCTGAATCTCTTTGAGCACGGCGAGATCGTTACCGCTTTGCGCGACCTGATCGAGTAGTTGGGTAAGGGGTTGTATCAACTCGGGACTTTTTCTGTTCGCAAGCAGATCTCGCCAGACTGCTTCGCTGCGCGGCGAGCCGAAATCGAAAAATCGGTAGCCGCCATAACGATCCTGCTTGCGCGAATAATCGCCCAGTGAGAGAAGTGCGCCGGTCAACTGTGGCCAACAGTGCACATCTTCGAACAAGGTGAGAAACGCTAAGGCACGTTGGGCAAAAATTGCAGGGTCCTGGGCTGGGTCGAGGTCAAACACGGCCAGTGCGCCGTGCAGCACGATGTTGTCTTCCAGTCGGTAGACCACTTCGCGCAGCGACGGGTGGGCGGCAAGGAAGCTGATCTTGTCCTTTTCGTTCGCTATCTGCTTCTGATTGAAGGTCGATACGCCGTCCAGGGTTCCGTCGACGATGACACGGCGCACATCTTCCAATAAGGCGGGCATGTTCTGTGCGCGCATTTCACCGCCACCGGACGCTTCGATCAGGTTGCGCACGACACGTAACTGTTCAGGGAAATCAGCGGTTTTGTGCATGCGATGCAATAGCACTGCGTAGAGCAGAAGGCTATGAGATTGACTCCACTCGGCATCCCCGTAATGCCGGCAGCAACCACCGAAGAGGTCGATGCGGCTCTGGTCGGGCTGGGAGCGCAGAGGATTGAACAGTAGCAGGGCAGATGAGGATCGAGCGTCGGCTGTACGCAGCCAGCTGTTGAAGGTATTCCTCGTGTCCAGTTTGACCCAGACATCGAAGGCTGCGAACAGGAAGTTCAGGTGCTCGACCGCCTTCGCTTGGTCGCTGGCAAACAGGCTTTGTGCCAACTGATCGAGGCTGGCCTTGCTGTCGGTGCGATTGCCCTCGCGCCAGGCGCAAAGGTCAAACACAAAACGGAAGTAGCGCATGAATTGATCATCAATAAGCTGATCAGCGTCCTTGTAATCCCAGATGACATCCGTCCACACGGTATCAACCCTGTGTGCGAAATCGTCGGCTTGTGCAGGACAAGCGCTTTTGAGCAGCGTCTCGAAATGCGCTTTGAAGTTTTCGAACGGTGTCAGCGGCTTGCCACGAGAGTTCATCTTGATATAGAGGTCGTCATTGAGCTTGTTCTTCACCACCGGCAGTAGGTGGAAGCTAATTGCCGGATGGTCGGTCGCGGCAAGACGTTCCCAGGCAGCAGCGAATGCTTCGCTGCTGGCGCCGGCAAAGCGCTGTTCCAGCGCCTGCAGCATGACTAGCATGGCGCGGATACTGGAGTCATGTTGCCAGCCGTGAAAGTACCAAGGTTGATCGACAACCCAACCCTTCAGGTCGGTTTCGCTGGCGGGTGGTCGATAGTTGGCCAATGCCTCGCAGAACTGACGGGCACTGGCGCGGGTGGCGTAGGTAAAGTTGCGCCATGCTTGCCCTTCGATGGGTTCGCCGGCCTGCCAGCTCAGGTACCAGTGCAGCAGGTACAGCGTGGTCAGGCGCTGTTGGCCATCCAAGGGGTAGAGGGTGCCGTCCACGACATCGCCATAGATGAAATCCAGGCTAATAGGGCGGTCGTCATGCATGACGGCATCATGTAAGGCATCGACGAAGTCCTTGCGGATTCGCTCCACCGATGCACCATGGCGGCCTTGTGCATAATCGCGCTGGATCAGCGGAATTTCGATTCTTCGGATTCCATGAGTTGCATGCAAGTTATTGTCGAAGAGTGAAATGTACGACGTGAGCGTGTGGTTCATGCCATTTTCTCTTCGTTCAGGAAATAGGGCTTTGCGATCTCGAGGATTGTATCGAGGTAATGATTGCGATCCTGTGGGCCCCAGAAATGGTTCTGGTGCGCGTTCGCCGGGGTGTAGTACTTGAGGAAGACATTGCGCGTGCAGACCGGTATGTAGCCTCCCTTGCGGTCTACATCCAGTAGCATTTGCCGCTTGGCCTCGAACACCGCGTTGCTCAGCAGGCTGTTGTCCGACCTCGACAGCAGGGCTAGGTTGGCGATGGAATGCAGGCCATGAGCGGAGGCAGTCTGCTCGTCGGGCGCATTGAAAGCGGCGACGACACGACTGGCCAAGTCTTGAAAGGTATTGCCGAAGTTCTGCGCAGTGCCGACCTGCTCAAGCGCTATCTTTAGATCTTCCAGCAGCTGCGACTGTTGCGGGACGGTATTGGGAGCCAGCTCATTGAGCGCGGTCAAATGCAGCCTTAACCAGGTTTGCCATTGTTCGGCCTTGGTCAGGTTCTCGGCATCCTGCGCATGGATGTGCTCCAGCGACCATGCAGTATCGGTGTGCATGTGGAAGGGGAAGCGTTGGTTGGCGTGTGGGACCCGGCGCATGGTTTCGACATTCACCAGTAACAGCAGGTGCAGCAACTTGTCGTAGTCCTTTCGGTCGTCATAGCTGAGCGCTTCCACGTCCGAAGCCTTGAGGTCCAACGACTTTCTGATGCGGTGATCCAGGTCCTGTTCGAATTGACGCTTGCTTTGATTTGCGGACAAGCGAGCCAGTTCTCCGAAGTCCATCCCTGTGAGTACCAGATAACCCACCTTATGAAACAGGTTGCGGTTGTTGAACCAGCCAAGCATCAGGTCATGAAGGTTGAGAACCTGCAGCCAGAATGCTAGAGGGTCGGCTTCGATATCCTGCCGCAGAGACTCGAAGGTATGGTAGCGCGTTGACTTGCGTGACTGGCTGCCGGGTACCAGGGAATCGAGCAAAAGGCTGATCCTGGTCGGGTAGCGGTCGGCAACCTTCGGCGAATTGCCACAGATGAAACCCCACAGCTCGGGAGCATGGAGATCGCGCTCGATGATGTCCCATTGGCTGGCGACCTCGGCGGCTCGATGGGCATGCTCGACCTTGATCCTGGACAGTAGCAACGCTTTGACCAACTCCGCGTCCGTCAGCGGTATCCTGCCGACGTTCAATCGAGTGAACAGGGCCGTGGCATCCATGTCCTGAGGGGCTTGGTACCAGATCACCGCTACTTTCTCGAACAGCGCTTCATAGAATTTGTTAGCCGCGAATTGAATGCGGGCGCCGTGGGCATCGAACCACTTGCCAATACAGCGGTACGCCCTGTGCAAGTGGAAGTAATCGATGTTGCTGTCGTAGTCGTCCAGCTCCTCATCGCCGAGCCTTTCGAGAAATGTTGCGCTCCCTGGGCGGGTTTCGTAGTGCAGTGAATAGGGCAGCTGGGCCTTGTTCAAACCCGTTTTATGCATGTAGAGCAGTATCAGGTAGATCGTGGTCAAGCGCTGCTGCCCATCGACCAATTCCCATTGACATGTCTGCGCCGTAGAGCCTCGTGAGTGCTGTTTGACCACAATGGGCTGTAGGTTATAGGGCTGGTCCAGTTCTGCGGTTTTCAACGCCTGCCAGATGTCGTTCAGCAGGCGGTCCACATCCGTAGTGTCCCAACGGTAGCCACGTTGGTATCCAGGCACCCTGAAAACACCAGAAATATCGCCTACGAATTTGCTAGCCAGCGTTGCTGCGGTCAAATCGACACTGTGTGAGTCCAAGCAAAGTTCTTCCATGATTTACGATCTCGAATCGGGTGCTGGGTAGGCATGGGATGTTTGGCGCTTCGCGTGGATTCAATCACCCAGTGCGGCTCATTGCCATCATTTTGACTGGCGGATGGGCAAAATCCATGAAACTCAGCCTTCCAGGCGTCCACCCGACATCCCGAATGCCTATGTCTAGTCAGTGGCAGCACGTTTGGGTAGTCATGTCCAATGCACTTACGCAATTGCATCGGATCTGCGGTCCGAGCAATTAATCGCCCGCGTATACACTCGCTGCTCGACGAAGCGTTTCGCGCACGTGCTCGTATTACCGAAGGGGCGAGCACTTCAATGTCGCCAGCATTACTGAGCAGGAACAGGCGTAAGCCTTTGGTGTCGTGAAGGGTACAGTTCAAGTCCCAAGCAGCGACAGGGGAGGGCCGAAGTGACAGGTGAGCTGATTATCATGAATTGGGCGCCAGATGTGCTAGGGAGATTATTCTAATACCTTGAAAATAAAGAAAAAAACGAATAAACATGGCTAGTCTTCATCTTGTGCCATTGTCCATCCAGGGACGTACAAGATATGAGGCGTGGTATTTTGATGAGTAGCAGAGGTTGTGTGAGCATCTAATGTAACTTGGTCCCGTCTAGTTTTCGGCAGAGGTAGCATCGTGCTCTCAATACCGAGACCAATTTTCGGTAATGCGTTCCAGTCTTCAATCATTTTGCTTGGAATGGGTTTAGCTCTACGGAGTTCTTTTGCGAGAAAACGTTCCGTTTTACTCTTTGCCTCCAAACTCAGAAGGTGTAACTCCTCTTCGCTCAAGCGCCGGCGCTCTTCGCTATTCATGCGGCGCTTCTTCTTGGGGGTACGAGCCTGAGTAGGTGAAGGGGTTGTTTTCGCTGCCTTTGGTCGGCTTTCTTCTACAAAGGCAATCACTCGAGCCGCTAGTACTTCGAAGCCATCTGAGCCTTGAAGGGCAACCATGGCTTTGTAAAGCTCACAGTACTGTAACCACTCTCTGTAATCGGTGAATTCTTTGCGGTCAATCCCCATGAAATGGATGTATCCATAGAGGCTTCTGGGGGGCTTCATGGTTGATAGATCTTTTATTTTTCTAGTCAAGAATGTGTCGCTCATAAAGCTGAATACCTCCAATTGCAGTAGCAACGCGCAAAAAATTTCTGTCCCTATACTGCATTCATTGTATGCGCTCCATAAACCCCACCTACTCAATGGCGAGGTAACGGTTTACCGTGATATTTTCAGGACATGGCCCTCGAGGAGGGGCAAGCAGCCCGCCTCAAAGTCGCAAGCGGACTGATAGATGGACTCGCTTCAATCCACGCCCATTGCCTTAAATACAGCCTCTACAGGTTCGCCATAAAAGCTGGTCTGAAACTTGGTGAACAGTTCAGCTGGAATGCTGGGGATGTCCTTGGCACTGCTCATAGGAAGCGCAACGCGCTTTCCTCCCGCGTCGAAAGCCACTTGCAGGCACTCGGCGATACTTTCAACTGGCGTGATGCTGCCGCCCAAGCTCATATCACCGAGCACGATCATTTGACCTTGCGCAGGCCTGCCCATTAGCCCGGAAGCAAAAGCTACTAGGCTGGGTAGTGCCATATGAGTAAGTGGGCCGGTGTTTTGCAGTTCAACCACATGTAAATGGAAGTCGTGCTCCAATACCTTAGCCGAGGCGCTGATGCGCGAGGCGTTGGCCTTGAAGTAGTCAAAGGCAATTTTCACCTGTTCTTTGGCAGAGCTGGAGTTCCATAGACCTGAGGTAGCTAGCTTGCCGGTACCCTCGGTCACCTGCAGTTCGATCCGATACAGCCCAGGCATACCTTTGCCGCTCAAGCCTATAGTGTGGATAAAACCGGGCTTTCCTGGCCCTTCAGGGATAAGACCACCACCGCCTTGCTCTTTCACGGTGACGAAGTGTTCTTCGAGGGTTTCGTTGTCGATGTAGCTAAAATGAACATCGTAGAACTCCATTCCGCCGATCTTCTTTAGCTGTTCTTTCACGCGTCGGCGGACCTGAAGTGCGTATTCGAGGCACTGGCGCACGTCCTCTTTGGTGAACACATCGTGCGGGTAAAGCAGCTTGAGCAGACCGGATACTGTTTTGCGTACTGCGATCACATCGCGCTGGTTTAGGTTGTTACCCAGTTTGAAGTGTTTGTCGATGGCGTCGGCGAAGCTGCGCTTGCGCATTTCGCGGAAAAATTCAGCCAGGTAATCGACGATTAGTCCGTACCTGTTAGTGAAAAATTCCGGGCGCATTTTCGGGATTTCCCAGCCAGGAATGTAGGCGTGGAATCTGTCGAAAAAGGCTGCGTCGATCATCTGCTCAGGGAACGGAGCCAGCAGATGGCTGGTTTTTACCAGTGATTCAACGCTCTGGTTAATGTTACCGACGAAGACCATGGAGGCTGAGGCTTCCATCTGCTCGCGACCGCGACCAAAAGAACCGGAGGCCATGAAATCCTTCATGATCTGCACGCCGTCCTTGTCCTTGAAGTTGATGCCGGCCACCTCATCGAAGGCCACCACATCCCAAAGACCGACCAGACCGATGCGGCGACTGCTCATGTTGTAGAACAGGTTAGCGACGGTGGTTTGGCCGCCGGACACCAGCATGCTGTTCGGTGAGCACTCCTTGTAGATATGGCTCTTGCCTGTACCGCGTGGGCCGAGTTCGCAGACGTTGTAGTTGTTCTCCACGAAGGGAACCATGCGGGCCAGTAAATGCCACTGCACGGACTCATCTAGGGTCGAGGGCTCCATGCCGATGGAGCGGATCAAAGCTTCGCGCCATTGCAGTGTATTCAGCGCTGCACGCCCTGCGAACAGCTCCTGCATGTTCATGTTCGGCATTTGGATCGGCTTGAGCAGCGTGACGCCAAAAGGCGACCCCGATTGGCCTTCCTCGTGGTAATAGCTCAGGGTTGCGATCACCCAGATGCCGCCCACAAGGAGCTTTTCATATTCCTTGACGATGCCGGCAGAGATCTCAGCGTCCTTGATGCCGAGGTTGCTGAAAGAGGCTTCGTAGCGATCTTTTTTCTCATTCAATCGCACGGTGACCCGGTCAATCACCTTGTACGTACCGCGCTCGCGAACTAGAGACTTGACCTTCTCGGCCTCATCCGGGCGAACATAGTTCTCCGCTAAAACCGTCTTGACGTTCTTCAGGCCCTGTTCGATCACCTCTGAGTCATCGGACGCGCAGTACATACCCAGCAGGTATTCAAGGACGTAAACCGGTACGTTCGCACCTTCCTTTATCAGCTTGGTCAGATCCTTGCGCACCACGCGACCGGCGAAGTGCTCGTTGAGCAACTGATCGAGATCTTTATCCACTTGGGTTTCCATTTAGTCTCGTGCTCTCAAAAAAAGTCGTCGGTGAAGGCCAGATCAATCGTCACACGGTAGCGTTCAAGCTCAGTGTTCAGATCTTTATCGCGGATCACCAGGAAGTAATCTTTCTGCCGGTCGAAGTCGCTGCCTGATAGTGACAGGCGTACCTGTTTAAGGCGCTCGCTCATGGAATCCGTCGCGCAGTCGAACGTCACAACCTCCTCACTGGAGACCGGCTGCTCCCCTTCGTAGATCGCCACAGCAACCGTTACTGGCAGCACCTGCTCGCTGACCGACTCGGTCTGGATCAGGTCAAAGCGCTGGATATTGGTGACCATCTTCAGGGCTGATTTCGGTGAGATCACCCCGACTTTGCGTTTGGTGCGTTTCTCCGCTTTCTCACCGCGTAACTGGTTGACCGTCAGCACAGGCACAACGATTTCCTGAGGCATGGCCCCGCCATGGACGAAGCGTGCACCGCCGACAAAGTGGAAACGATTCGCGCCTTTGGGTATCCAGAACTGCGTGTCCGATGTTGTGCCCGCGGTCTGCTTGGTCGATCCCTGCCAGACATCCTTGGCAGCAGGCAGCGTATGGCCAATGACATAGCGTTTCTTACTCTTGATCGCACTATCCGGCTTCTCTGCGAGTGAGGTGCGATCCGCCGCCTCAAGCTTGCTCTGCTGGAAGAGGAACCCATGATCGGCCGTGATCAACACCGTGCTGGTGTTGAAGTGCATGAGGATCTTGCGGGTCAGCTCGGTCAGCTCCTCAATGGCGAACTCGACGTGGTGGAAGGTATCCACCTCGGAGCCACCGCCCTTGTCACTGCGGTCATCGATCACGTTGTGATAGACGTAAACCAACTGCTGATCCTTAAGCGCTTCACGCCCAGCGTCACGGGACCACTCTTTGACCTGCAGTGCCGTCACGGCCATACCGCCATGCTGGGCAAGAACCTTGTCGCGAGCGATGGTGTTGCCAGTATTGAGTCCATCTACGAACACACCATCACTGCCTTCGCGATACTCCAGCGTCTGGTGTGGCAACAGGGAAGCCATGCCCAATGTGGTGTAACTCGGCAATACGCCTAACTGGCTATTCAGGCTGGCCTTGCTGTAGCGCTTTTCATTGATGCGCTGGCACAGCTCGACGGCGGCTTCATAGCGGAAGGCATCGCTGATGATCACTACAACGCGCTTGCTACGATGCCCCTCCAACAAGGGCGCTACCCAACGCTCATAGAAATTCTGCTGGTTAGGAACGCCAGGTATTTTCCAGTGTTCCAAGCGCTGTTCGGCCTCAACACGGTCGCCCCAGGAGCGTGCGAGCTGATCGAGATACCAATACGCATAGCACTGCTCGACGGCCTCATCGAGCTTCTTCAGCAACTCGACGTGGGCGCGCTGAGAGGCGGCGAAATAATGGCGATAAGCCGTGTCAAAACGGTACAACTCGCTCTCATAGGCTTTGTACAGCGCCTCGGTACTGGCGAAGTGGAAACCTGCAGCGTGCTGGTGACGCTGCGTAAACAGGTTGATTGCAGCCGACAGCGCCGTGTATAGCAGCCGGTACTTACGGCGGGTCTCATCGTCCTTATGGCGAGTCGCCCAGTAGTTATCCAGTCGCTCGGAGATGATCTTCGAAAACAGACTAAGGTCACGCGGATCTGCCTCCGGAATAGCCTTGGTCAGGTCGACAATGATCTGCCGCTCGACGGCTTCGAAGGTCGCAACATTGGCCAAGCTCTCCAACGAAATTTCACCAATCTTCTGGGTGATGTGCAGGGCCTCACCGACCCAGCCGGAAATCTCATCGTAGGCTTGGTAAAACCGTGAGCTGTCACGCCAGCGGGAAAGCAGTGCACGTGAAGTAGCGCGTGCGCTGGCTGAGGGAATAGCAATCGCTGAGGCCCAGCTGGGTAAATCGCCGATGCTTTCGCAGAATCCGGTTGCCAGCAGTCGAATTAGGAAATGCCCAAAGCGGAAGGGTTTATCACCACTGATTTCCTCGATGGAGGCCGGATAGCCTACCTCGTCACGCAGGGCCTGCAGCAACGCAGGCATCAGGCCAAACTTGTACAGTTCATCGATGACCGCTGGATTCTGCTCAAGACCCAAATCGTCACGTACGGCACCATCAGCCAAGGTGCAAAGCAGCGTCATGACGTCACTGCCATTTGCACCCAGCACAACGGCAATCATCGCCAGATCCAACTCATGCTCAGTGTCAGTTGGTTGGATCAAACGCTTCAGGCTAGCTAGACGAGCCTTGCTGCTAAGGAAGCGCTCACGCTTGGCTAGATGTTCACGGAGCACCTGCTGGTGCAAGCCCAGGTCATTGAATATCAGTGATACCTTGTCAGCGTAGAAACTGCGCGAGTACAGCTTAATGTCCAGCAGCCAGTCATCATTCGCGTCTGGTTCGGCGCATGGGAAATAGAGCAAGTACTTACCTACAGTGTCCTCAAGCTCCAGCTTGAGCTTGGTACCGAAGGTGGAATGCCCCTGCATGTTTAACACCTGAACGCCAGGCAGATCAAGCTGGCCGAGTTCATCCGTGAAGCCCTGCTCAGGGTCGTACCAAAACACGATGCGGTGGTTCTCAACGAAGAGTGCCTGTTTTAGGCCTTGGGTCAGTTGTTGCGTGTCCATTAACTCAATCGCCTAAGCATGCAATAAGAAAATTTAAATCAGCGTCTTGAAGGTTTTCGTGTTCTTGCAGCGCGTCCCTGACAGCAGTGAAGTGGGCGATGCCCTCTCGGATTTCCAGATCCGTAGCATGTGTGACTGCTATTTTGAAAAACGCTAGGGCCTCGGCATAGCGACTAATATCGACTAGCTTCTCTGCAGTATTTAGAGCGTTCCAATAGGATTTGCTGGCATAGTAAGCAAGTAGCTCGAAGCCCCTTTCTATATCATTGTCCTGCTCTATCAACATAGAGCCGAGCGCAAACTCGACCAAGCCTCGTTTATCCTCGCCGTAGCGTATAGCTTGCTCGAGCAGAGCAATAGCTTCGCTGACTTTGCCTTGTGATTGGTAGTACGTCGAAAGGTAGTAGGCCGCCTCGCAGTTGAAGGCGATACCCAGACTTTTTTCCAGAAGCTTCGTGCGCTCCTCATCGGTCATGCTTATTTTTTTATCGGGGTATCCGGCCCATTGGGCTAGCAAGTTCATTGCGTAGGGGTCCCCTGCCTCTACACCTTTGCGCGCAATGCTGACGCCAGTCAGTTGTCTATTCATCGCTGAAAAAGCGCAGGCTTTGTCACAATACAGACCCTCTACGTCTCCCTGGTCGATCAACTCGTCAATGATCGCGATGCCGGCCTTGATATCGTCCATGGATGCGGCGCTATAGATCAGTTGCGTGGATTTAAAGCGCCTTGCTTCGTACAAACCTTTGTCACAGGCGTGCTGCAGGAACGTGTCCGCGAGCCTACGGTGAAATGATGATTCGGCTGATTCGGCTGATTCGGCTGATTCGGCTGATTCTAGCGTTAGTGCAAAATGCCGCTTGGCGACCATAAGTGCCGCCCAGCCATCACCGTCATGGGCATAGCGCAGCTCGTCTTCAAGAGAGCTGAGTGGTGGCGCGACGAACTCACCAACCTGACTCAGATCGGAGTGTTTCTCCACCTTTTCATAAAACCAATGTGCGTAGTCACGGGCAAGCCGTAAGCCGTCCATTGCAGTTTTGGTGATTTCATCTCTGCTGTTATCCCCCGAAGTCATCAGTTCGTGAACGGCCGAATTGCAAATTGGCCTGATGGCCTCAAGTTTGCGCAGGAAGTTATCGGGGATTTTCCCTCTGAGAAGCTTCAATTGCTCCTGTAAAGGCGCGGAAACTCGGCATGGGATGTGTAAGGCCTCAATGATGTCATCGGTATACTTCTCATAAATAGTTCGGAGCCTGCTGAGCGTGACATAGGGGTGGATATGTACGTTTTTTTCGGCGTAGATGTACTCCTTAAAAACGTCCGGCGATTTATTTCTGGCGAAGCCTAGATTGTCGCCATAGTTATAATTCATGGCCGGCCCTGCAATGGTCCGAGTTCGGCTGAGTTTGGTGAGCCGATTTCGTTAAGCAGAGTGATAGCTTTCCACCCGTATTTGTTCTTGGTTTTGTCAAAAGACATGACGGCTGCGCCGGCAACCTCTGCGTCCCTATGTACGCCTTCAACCAGACCTGGTGGGACAAAAATGTCGCCATTTACAAAGCCAAATCCTTTTTCGCTTACTTTCAAGCTGCCTTTGAATGAACGGATATCCTGAGTCTCAATCACCTGTATGTTCTCAACCGAAACAACATCCTGACTCTCAGAGCCCATGTCGCAAAAGATCTTCACAAGAGTTCCAAGCTTAGGGATTTTTCGATTTTCGAATACAGCCTTTCGCGCAGAAAATTTAAGATCTCTGTGGATATAAATTGTGGCGCCTTTACCTGACTCGTGTACTGAAAGAAGTACACCTGACAAGTAGGTCGGTTTGGCCATGGCGTACTGATTGGCACCTATTGCCAGTTCCTCTACATGAGCATCAAGATCACTAGTATCCAGCGATGCGTCAAACCATGCAGATGACGTGAGCTCAACGATGCTGTCTTTAAGCGGCCAGCCATTATCGCTGTAGATTTTTGTCAGTTTTATCAGTGCCTTTGAGGCGTAATCATGCACGCCTGTCTGGGCAAGTAACTCCGCCAGTCGCACCAGTCCGGGGATGCTGAACTTGGGGTCGTGAGCGCAGGTTAAGCCGAAAGAGACTAGGCAAATAGCTTTTTCCGGGTCGTTTTCATAGGTCTTGGCCAAGCCAAACCATGCCCAGGATTCGCCGCGCTTGTTTTTAAGCACAGATAGATAGGCCTCTCTTGCCCTCACGATCTCGCCGGCAGTTACAAAAATCCTGGCTTTATCGTATTCAAGCCATATTTTCCCTTGCGGTGAGTCTTCTGCTTTATCCAAGGCGTACTTTAAAAATGCGACGACTCGACTTACAGGAAGGGGACTGTCTAGGCCTTTGTGCAGGTAATTGACGGCCACCATGCGTGCCAGTCGCAGTACAACGCTGGGTGACTCTCCTTTTTCTGTGCTGAATGGTTTGTGATCGTCTGGACTAAACAGTGCCCTGCCGCGTTGCAAAATGAAGAGACAGATTGGATCGCAGAATTTTCCGGTCTCACGGAAAAGATTCCACAGACGAAAATCAATATTTTCACTGGGGAGCTCTAATTGGAGCGTGTGAATGCGTGAAGCCCATAGATCAATCATCCGCTGCTCATTGGGATGGGGCATATTGTTGTCTCGTGTTTTGATAGGCTCCAGAAGCTTTTTCAGCTCTGCATAAATCACCCAAAACAGCGAAGTCTTCAGGAACACGTTACCAGAATCTTGCTCCAATGCCTTGGAACCTACCTGCCAGGCACCCTCCAAGTCCTCACGCGATTTGTGATCCCGAATATCATCAAAAATACTCATGACTGCACCGCCATTGCCTTCTCCAGCTGTTGCACGATGCTTTCTGAGGACGCTTTTAAGACTCGGATTGAGCTGATCATTCCTTCTTTGTCAGCATTAACTTGGATTTCAGCGGCGTCGTTTTCAACTGCGAGAGTCAACTGCACTCGATAACTGGTTTCAGCCCCGCCGACTATCACGAACCTGTGGGCAGCCAGCCGTTCCTGAAGTGCCTCGACAGCTTCAGTCAGGGGTTCGCTTTGTGGCTTGAAAGGCTTCATCAGAAGCCTGCTGATGGTTTCCTTTTCACTATTGCTGCCGTCGAGAAAAACCACGTTGGTAACGGCAAGTTTTTTGTCGTAATGCAGCCTGACTCGAATGCTTGTAGCGGCTGTTTGGTAAGAGAGCGAGATGACCACCTGATAGCTGTACTGTCGCCAGTCGCTAAGGCTCCAGTCTGAATCGGCAAGTCGTTCGCTTAGCTCAAGAAACAGCGGGCGCAATGCCATTTCGCTGAAACCCGACGGCATAACCTTCGAGGCTTCCTGTTCTGTAGGCTGACGAGATGAGTCATAAAACAGACCGTGCTTGAGCGGGAAGGTACCAATTCCGAAGTCATGGGCGCGGCTCACGACTGCATTACTCAGGGGGCTGAGAAAGGGCATCTGTCGGACAGTGAAGGTCTCGTCAGCACCAACGGAGGCGGTATACAGCCAGCGGAAATAGTCCGAGTTATTGGGCTTTTCACTGGAGGCGCTGCGTGAGGCATTAACCCAGACACTCGGCCAGTGACGTCCCTGAGCGCGATGCACGGTTAATGCGTGGGCCGGACGGATCAGCGCGGCAGACGAATATCCTTGTGTTTGCAAAATCTGATACTCAAACCTGTCGTACTCCGCCCTTGCTTGCTTGTAAAGGGGATCACTCTTGTCCGGTAGTTGTTTCTTACGCAGCTCAAGCACTGGTTTGGCAAGCTGCCTAGCCAATACTTGAAGCGCGAGATACTGGTCGCCAGTTATGTCAGGTCGTTCAGCTTCAAAGTAATCGACAAAATAACGGAACTCCACCTCTCCAAAGCTTGGAATTCGGCATCTGGCGCGCTGGAAATGAAGGCTGATTTTCTCTTCGCGCCCACGAAGTTGAATCAGGTGGGTTTCCATTGTGTCTTCAACAAAGTCGACAAGACCGATCTCGCCGGAGCTGACCCAGCGAATAGTACTTTGATTGAATGCATCAGGCTCGGACGGCAAGATCGGCGTGCGGTTGTGAAAGTCAATCCGGTCACCCGCCGCTAATTTGGTCGGACTGAGATGCCCCAGAATCTTTGTTTTCACCGCGCCATTGACCTTGGCGGCTTGCTCATGAGTGCCACAAACCAGGATGGACTCAGCGCGGACATTGGATATGTCCGGCACCCAGCCCCTTGAATTGACGTTTTCAAGAATATCAAGACGCTTGCCTGACAGGCGTGGCAGCTTATTGAAGCGGTCTTTGTCTAAGCTATTCACGAGGTGCGCCTGCAGCTTGCTTAGCGCGTCATTTCCGTCATCTAGAATCTGTTCGGTCAACAGGTAGCTGACAACGTTGAGCCCCAACTGCTCCAGCATATTGCCGTTGATCAGGGAGCGCTGCAGTGATCCTCTAGACATCTGATAGGGATCGCCGATAACCACAAAAGGCGCTTTTTGCTGTGCAATAACCGAGAGAAAGTCATGAATCAGTCGACCTGAGCCATAACGCCGGTCCCCCACATCAAACTCTTCGTCACTCAGCAGATGGGCATCCACCAATACAGGGATTTTTCCATGTAAAAGGTGATCCTCTCTTATCTCGTGAATCCCTACTTTGCGACCGTCTTTGATCTCAAAACGATTGGGTTGTTGGCTGTACAGCCAAGTATAGATAGAGACGGGCTGAGCTAAAGGGTGATGATAGGTCGAGGAAATCCGTGCACTTGGGGTCAATAGAAGCAATTCGATACCGGCTTCTTCCAAGGCGCCTACTAGGTGCTGGAAGATGAAGCGTTTGCCAGTTGAGGCCATACCAGCGAGACGAAATACGCCGCTGCTAGATTTCAGCCAGGTCGAAAACTCGCCTAGTGCCTGACTCTGCTGCTGAGTCAATTTGCTTTCGTCAGGTCCTGAAGCCGCCCGGCCATTCAATTGCCTGAGCTTGGGAGCGCCTGCCGGAACAAAAGGATCAATACCAAGCTGAGCAGTGAGGCGTTCCAAGTTTTCGCTCGAGAGAAAGATCTCCCTGCTGACAATGGCGTCCAAATCGCGAACGATCCGTCCCATATCGCTGATATGGAACCAGGGCTTTATCGAACCGGGTAAGTGGCGATGATCAAATTCGATCGGCCCCTGAAAGGCTACCAGAGCTGCGACATGCCGCCAGTTGCAGGTCGCATTAAGGTCAGTAAAATTGCGACCCAAAAAATCAAGCATGACCCCTTTATTGATACGCAACTGGCGCAGCGGATTGACGCTGGCGCCGCCCTTTACTTGGACATTGCTACCCGTTTCCTCATCCTCAATCAGCCAAGGGCCCTCTTCAGAAAGCTGTAATTTTCCTCGGAACTCCTTAAAGTCGAGGATGATCACCGCATTTGACTTGATCACCATGGCATCCAGTTCACGGCTGCCCACATAGAAATTGCCCAGCAGGTACCAGTCCTGTCCAGAAACCGAACAGTGTTCGTCGAGCAAATCAAACAGCTCGTTGAAGGCTCGATTCTCGTGCGTATGCTCGAAGGGTCTGCCGCGGAATGCTTTTAGTGCCATCGGTAGTGCTCCATGCGGGTGGTCAGTCGCCCTTGTCGCCCGTTACAGCCTTAACTTCAGCCAACAAATCTCCAAACTTGCCGTAGTTCACCTTCACGCCATCGTCCAGATCCAAGTTGATGCGCTGGTCGGCATGGTGGCGGAGCTTTTCGTCGAAGGTGGCGAGTTCGGCTTGTTGGTTGTGCAGGGTGGCGAGCTCTTTTTCCAAGCGTTTTTTCTCGGCAGTGCTGGTACTGGCCTCGATGTCCTGCTCAAGCTTATTGGCATAGGTGTTGAACTTGGCGGTTAGCGGGATGACGTATTCTGTACGCATGCGCGCCAGGGTGCCTTCGTTGTAGCGGTGCAGATAGACCAGGCACTGGAAGGCCTTTTGCTTGCCGCTGCTGAACAGCCAGTAGATTGGGCGCTTTTTGTACATTTGCAGGTGATCTTTGAAGAAATTGTCGCAGAGGTAGCGGCGTAAGGTCTCGCGGCTTGACTCGGTCTTTTTCGGCGAGAGGTTGTCCGCGAGAAAGCGCAGGTTGGCTTCGAGGTGGGCCTTATCCCAAGCCACCGATACAAACTCAATCAGGCGATTGGCCGTATCATCGGCAAACCACTCTTTATCGGTGAGCGGGAGGATGCCGTCGGCTTCGGCTGGCAAGGTGGAGTAGCGGCCGGGGTCAAAGCCCTGGTTGCCGCTATGGGCATAGATCAGGCCGGGTTCATCCAGGCTGTAGCGTCCCAGCATGCAGCCGATGGCGTAGGAGACCAGCTCCTGCATGCTGTCTTCGCGAAAGCGCGTCCACAGTTCGCCTTCGCTGAGCTTACCGCTGTAGCGGTAGGCGGGGTTCACCGTGAGGGTGATCTGCTCGATGGGGACATCGGGGGTGAGCTCGTCCGCCAGGCCGTAGGCGTCGATGAAGAGGTGGTTGTTCTGCTCTTCGAGGCTTTGCATCTCGGCAATGGTGTCTCGGTTCTGGGTTATCCAGGTGGTGTAGCTGGATTCAAGTGTAGGTCTGAGCTCGGTGGATCCCTTCAGGATCGGGAGGTATTGGAAGCCCCAGGAGCGCTCGTATGCGTTCCAGTCGATAGTTGAAATTGAAATCAATCGACCAACAACCTCAATCGAAGACGCTGCAGGTTGCATATAGGGGATTCTATCAAGGTCGTACTTATTCATTGCAACTGTAGGGCTAAGGAAGCCGAGAAACTTGACAACAAGCGAAGAATTCAATAGACCAAGGCATTGCATTTGGGCAGATTTGGAAAGACCGAAAATACTTCTAAAGTTCACATCGAAGAGCGCTCCCTCCGGATAGAATCGATAACCGTTCGTCCCGGAAGTTATTGCCGAGGCCGAAATGGACTCATGAAAATAAAACTCCAAACTTACGATACGGCCGCCGCTTGACCCTTCAGCCGCCGATCGAATCGCCTCACCATCATTACGCCAATTGACAACGATTTCGTTGTTTCCGTACCACTTTCGGGAGTCACCTCCTTTATTGTGAGGGAACCACGTGCATCCGCTCTTCAATGCCACGTCTCTGCTTGGGCAGGCGAATCCAATCTTCGAGACGGATACCTCGCACCAATTCCTAAGAAATTTATCATTGTTGGTTGTTGATAAACCTGGTCGAGAAGGCGCGACGTCACCCAGGAGTCGGTTTCCGTCATAAAGCTTCCTCACCTGCTCGCTCACCCAATACGCCACGGGACTCCCGGGGATCAAACTGAAGTCTTCTGCTGAGACCTCAAAGCAATTGATCCTGCCGCGTTTTAGAAAAACCGCTTCCTTGTCCGCAGACTGCGGTGCGCTATTGAGATCAACAAAGGAACCCAGGTAATTCCTTAGCCGGCGATTCAATGTCGAGAACACTGTTGCCTGCGCAATTTTTGAATTAAGAGTTGGAAAGCTGTTGTAGCCAATCTGCGTCATAGTAGTGATCGACTTTTCTCGAAGAAGTCGCTCGCGCATGTTCTGAAACGACGAAAGAAACATCCAAGTCTGCATTGTGACCATAGCGGTTCGCCCAGTTTTCTTCGCCAGCGAATAACCACGCTCAACGAAACAGGCGAAGAGGTCATTCTTAGCATCCGGAAAGTGGTCTTTCGCGAATCTCTTGAGCAACGAACAGTGGTACTTGCTCCCCATATACGGCGGATTTGCCACCACCGCATCGCACTGCGCCGCCAGCAACTCAGCCTGCTGCACCAGCGGCCCCAGGTGCTTGAGCTCATCCGCGACAAACAGATCCTGGCTGGTCGCCTCGCACAGCTGTTTAAGCGCCGGTAACTTCTTCGCCAACTCTTCAGGCACCTGAATCAACGAGCCAAAGGTCGTGGCGTGCTCTAACAGTCGCTTTAGCTCCGTTAGGTCGCCCAGCTGCAGCCTGTAGTCCACCAGCTTAACGCCGTTAGCCAGCACTTCGGCATCGAAGTCCGTGCTATCCACCAGCGCCATCACATTGAGCTTTACTCCTCGCTCGAACAGTCGACGGTCATCAGCACGGCCCTTCATCATCAGGGCAAAGCCGGTCAACTGGGCGGCGCGTCCGTCGATGTCGAGGCCGAACAGGTTTTTCTGCAGGATCAGCTGCGCCACGTCGCGCTGACGGTAACCGCGCTCCAAGTAGATGGCTTTGAACAGGTCGTAGGCTTCTACCAAGATGTGCCCAGAACCACTGGCCGGGTCGATCAGGGTTAGCTCTTCGGGGTTGAGGCTTTCGGGGGTGATGGCGGCAAGTTGCGCCTTGACCTCGTCAGTCTGCTCGGCGGGCTCAATGTAGTACTCCATCTGCGTCTTGAGCGGCGAGTCGGGATAGGTCGCCAGCCACTGCGCGCCCAGCGAGTTCTGCACCATGTACTTGACTATCCAGTTAGGCGTGAACAGCTGGGTCGCCGCCGGAATGTCCTCCGACTTGACCACGTTGCCGATGATCTGGTCTTTCTTCTCGGAGATGTAGAACTGGTACAGCCAGCCGATGATTTCGATGTTGGCCCAGTCCTCTTCGGGAATGGTACTGACCAGCTCACGGATCAGCGAATCGGTCTTGGTCAGGTTGTCCGGTAGCAGCAGCTCGGTGGCGTCATCGACCGCCTCGAAGAGGAACGGCATGGCCTTGTGCAGCGCATGGCACTGGGCAAGCAGCAGCTCGCGGTACAGCTCTTCATCCTTAGTGCCGTCGAGTTTAAGTTCGGCAATGCGCTGGTGGTCTAGGCCTTCCAGCTCGATATCCAGACAGTCATTGAGGATCTGGAAGCTTCCGGATTGCTCCGGGTGGCTGAGAACCCGGCGGCCGTGGTCGAGGTAGCCCTTGAGCTCCATGAAACGGATGGCGCACAGGCGGTTGAACCAGCTATAAGCCGCCTGCTCCATGGCCTGGGCAAAGCCCATTTGCTCGACCTTTTTTACCAACGCGGCGCGAGGCCGGATGATGCTGGCAGGGAAAGGCCGATTGCCGATCAGGGCCATATCGCCCTTCTGCTCCAGCGGCTCGATGCCCATACTGGGGATGCTGGATTCACGGATGCCAAACAGCGCCGCGCGCTTGGTCATTGCGGCGATAAAGGCGGTACGCGCCTTGGGAGCGTAGGGTTTGATGTTGTTGGTGTTCATTGAATGCTCATCCAAGAATCGAGGGTGTACGCACAAACCAGTGCAAAATTAATCACTAGCGCCACCGGTAATAGCCTTCACCTCAGCCAGCAAGTCGCCAAACTTCCCGTAGTTCACCTTCACACCCTCATTCAGATCCAGACTAATGCGTTGGTCGGCGTAGTGGCGGAGTTTTTCGTCGAAGGTGGCGAGTTCGGCTTGTTGGTTGTGCAGGGTGGCGAGTTCTTTTTCCAGGCGCTTTTTCTCGGAGGTGACGGATTCGTTTTCGATGTCCGTGGCTAGCTTGTTAGTGTAGGTGTTGAGCTTGGCAGTCAATGGGATGACGTACTCTGTACGCATCCGCGCAAGGGTGCCTTCGTTGTAGCGGTGCAGGTAGACCAGGCACTCGAAGGCCTTATGCTTGCCGGAGCTGAACAGCCAGTAGATGGGACGCTTCTTGTAGGTCTTGAGGTGGTCTTTGAAGAACTGGGTGCTCAAGTAGCGGCGGATCGTGTCCAGCGACGACTCGCCACTGGATTTACCTTTTAGCGACTTGATGGCGTGAAGACAAAGGCTCTCGGCGACAAAGTCGAGGTTTTCCTGCATGTGCTCATCGCCCCAGACGGTGCGGACAAACTCGCGGAAGCGGTTGGTGGCGTCGTCGGCGAACCATTCAAGATCAGTCAGCGGCAGAATGCCGTCGCTGTCAGCGGGGAAGGATTTATATACGCCTTCGGCGACCAGTTCGGCAAAGCTCTTGTTGCTGGTATGAGCGTAGACCAGTCCTTCGCGATCGAGGGAGTAACGCCCCATGATACAGCCAATAGTGTAGCTAATCAGCTCAGATAATGTATCGGATTGCAGTCTTGCCTCAAGCTCTTTCTCTGTTGCGCTACTACCATAGCGATACTCTGGATTGCAAAACAAAGTTACTTCATTAACAAGAACATTGTGATTTAATTCGTCGCCAAGGCCATAACGCTCTATAAAGATCGAGTTATTCCTCTCTTCTAGAGTTTGCATTTCTTTCGTCAAAATGCGCCATTCTGTACGTATTTCATTGTACACAAGGGGAAGAGGTGACTGTTTTTTTGTACGCTTAATTAGTTCTGGGCGTACAAAGTCCACTGATATCTCACAATTGTCCCAGTCGCTTTTTGCAAGATCAATCAATCTTAGCCACAGATCCATTTCGTCAACCTTTGACACCGGAACGCGACCAATATTTCCTGCTTCATAGTTTAATGTTTCACTGAGGCACGAAAGAAAATAAGAAAAAACTTTCGACGAGAGCAAGCCTTGATAAAACAACGCTTGATCACCGGCGCAAATGACCTTCATTCCAGCATCGCTAAATATGGCCCCTGCGGGGGAGTATCGGCAAGAAAAGCTTCCGGAGGTTATCTTGCTCCATGTAACTCCCTCCTTGAAATATTCCGATGCGTTTTTTGCAACGAAGTCTGGATTTCCATTTAGGTATGGGTACTTGGTGTTTATATTCGACTTGATTCTTTCTCCGTCATTTTCCCAGTCAACCAAGAACTCATTATTTCCATACCACTTTCTAAAATTTCCACCTTTATCCATCGGAAACCATCTTTTTTTTGAAAGTGCAGCTGTGTCTCTGCTATCGCAGCCAAATCCAATGTGGTCGTAGGAAACTTCATACCATCTGCGTGTGAAGAAATCATTATTAGTGGTAGCCAAGCCTTGTTTGGCGGAAATTTCAGTCGATAGCAGTGGGTATAAACTGAAGCATCGTCTTGCTGTTGTGCTTGTCCAGTAAGCGAATGGTTTTCCGGGGATCTCTTTGAAATTATCTACACGATTCGTGTATATCTTGGCTGTAGAAATCTCTTTAAATACAATTGCTTTGTTTGCTGATTGCGGAGCTGAATTGAGGTCTATATATTTGCCGTTGAAGTTTTCTACTTTTAGATTGCTAAATACCCAGGCGCAGCACTGAACGACTTTAGAGTTTAACTCTGGGAAACTATTATATCCAATGTGCATTAAGTTGGTGATGGTTTTACAGCTGAGCAACCATTCGCGAAGCTTTTCGTAGCTAGAAAGAAACATCCAGCTTTGCATATTTACTTGCGCGTTATAGCCGTTAGAATTTAGTAAGCCGAAAGTACGCTCCATAAAAACGGCAAATAGATCTGCTTTGCTACTGGGGAAGTTTTTACCCGCAAAAGATTTTAGATCGGCATTCATTCCCTTACTGCTCATATACGGAGGATTCGCTATAACTGCATCGTAGCGCTGGGCCAACATCCAAGCCTGCTGTACATAAGGAATCAACTGCTTGGCCGTCGGCTTCTGAATGGAGTCGCCTTCGCGACCAAGCTGTCGCAGTTGCTCCAGCAACTCGGAAAGAGGCTCAGCATCCTCCACCGCGACCTCGATCAGCGAGCCGACGGTTCTAGCCTGGGTAAAGCGTGCCAAGGTTCTTTGCAGCAATTGGTAGCGGTTGTCGGCCTGAGCAATGTTGAGATCGGTTTGTTCATTGTCGAACAAACTCTGAGAATGGCCACGTTGCCAGTCGTTGGTAAGGTTAAGCGCTTGCCACAGGCTGGCGAGATCGAGATGGTGGCTTTCCTGCAGGGACAGGACGTTGAGATTGACCGTGCGGCCGAAGATCCCGCGATCATCTTCGCGAGCCAGCATCATTAGGGCGAAGCCAGCGAGCTGGCCAGCACGGTCGTCGATGTCCAGGCCGAACAGGTTGTGCTCCAGGATCAGCTTCGGGATATCGCGGCTGCGGTGGCCGCGCTCGGTGTAAATTTCCTTGAGTACCTTATAGGCCACGACCAAAATATGACCGGAGCCGCAGGCGGGGTCGAGCACCTTGATGCTCTTCGGGTCGATGCTGTCCGGTGTAATGGCGGCCAACTGGATCTGCACTTCCGGTGTCTGCTCGGCCGATTCAATGTAGTAGGGCATCTTGGCCCTGAGCGGCGAGTCCGGATAGGCCTGTAGCCACTGGCGACCCAAGGAGTTCTGCACCAAGTACTGAACGATCCAGTTGGGGGTGAACAGCTGGGTGGCGGCGGGGATGTCCTCGCTCTTCACCACCTTGCCGATGACCTGGTCCTTCTTCTCGGAGATGTAGAACTGGTACAGCCAGCCGATGATCTCGACGTCCTGCCAGTCCTGCTCGGGAATGGCGCTCACCAGCTCACGGATCAGCGAATCGGTCTTGGTCAGGTTGTCCGGTAGCAGCAGCTCGGTGGCGTCATCGACCGCCTCGAAGAGGAACGGCATGGCCTTGTGCAGCGCATGGCACTGGGCAAGCAGCAGCTCGCGGTACAGCTCTTCATCCTTAGTGCCGTCGAGTTTAAGTTCGGCAATGCGCTGGTGGTCTAGGCCTTCCAGCTCGATATCCAGACAGTCATTGAGGATCTGGAAGCTTCCGGATTGCTCCGGGTGGCTGAGAACCCGGCGGCCGTGGTCGAGGTAGCCCTTGAGCTCCATGAAACGGATGGCGCACAGGCGGTTGAACCAGCTGTAAGCCGCCTGCTCCATGGCCTGGGCAAAGCCCATTTGCTCGACCTTTTTTACCAACGCGGCGCGAGGCCGGATGATGCTGGCAGGGAAAGGCCGATTGCCGATCAGGGCCAGATCGCCCTTCTGCTCCAGCGGCTCGATGCCCATACTGGGGATGCTGGATTCGCGGATGCCAAACAGCGCCGCGCGCTTGGTCATTGCGGCGATAAAGGCGGTACGCGCCTTGGGGGCGTACCGCTTGATGTTGCCAGTGTTCATGGACTTTCCCTATGTATTGGTCCGAGCGATGCGGAGCGACTTGACCCCTTGGTCACACGAGATCTCTCTCTTGCCTCATCGCCTTATGCACGGCAATTTGTAAGGCATTCTTGAATTCGTTGAAGGAGTTCATGTCAATACGCTGGGCATCTATCTCGCCGCTGATGACACGTTGATTTATTTGCTGAGTGCTGTTTTCCGCAGCAAGCGCGACCCCCAATTGGTCTTTCAGCGGGTTCATGCTGCGATCATTGCCTGACTCGGACTCAAGCAGATTGCAATGTTGGTATGGGTTCGCTTTGACTGCGCAGAGTAACCAGGCTTCAGATTTGGGCTTAGGGATCATGGGTACACCAAATTCAAATGCTTCTGCTTGGAAGCCGGCAATCATCGACTGCCTTTTTTCGCGCCACTGGCCGCGCCCGGCCGATGCAGTGCCATCGCCATCACGAAATAGCACAGCAATGACTGTGTCGGTGAGTTCGGCTGCTTTGTCTGTCGCTGCTATAGCCAGAGCACGGGCGTTGGCATAGTAGTAATGAGTTTCTTTCGGACTTTTCTTGCCCGGAATCGACATGCTTTTGCGTGAGCGAGCGGGTTTGTTGGCTGCCAGATAGCTTTCTGACAAGTAAGTGACGCATGCATTACCGAGGTGCGAGAACTCATAACCTTGAAAGATCTCTACCAACTGGTCAACAAACCAAGCCATTGGGCCAGGCCGGAATTGCTGCGCCGTGCAATAGTCAGCCGCCGGGTTACACGTGCCGATATCACCAGGGCCTTCACCGCTCAATAGAAGATGCATCCATGCCCCCTTTGTTCACTTGTTGCACGGACTCGATTTCCTGATAGAGGTGGGTAAGGTCAGTATCGATAAATGCCTCGCCCGGCCCCATGAATTGCAGTTTTTCTTTCAGGGACGGGATGTCAAAGAGCTTGATGCTACGGGTGAAGCCTTCACGGGTTTTGTACAGATAGACCACGCTTTCAGCCGCGACGCGGTCGTCCATGTAGTTGATTATCATAGGGCTATGGGTAGTGACCATGACCTGATGATTACTACTGACCAGTCGGTCGACCAGATACTCAACGAGTTCTGGGTTTATGCCATTTTCGATTTCATCAAACAGCAGAAAGTGATGCTCTGATGCCAGTTGAGAGAGGATCGCCATCAGACGCAACATGCCATCATTCATGTGGCGGGCCGAGGTTTTTAGTTCCTGATCGCCGAAGCGCTCGACAATATCCAGCTGCTTCCAGCCAGATCGCAGGGCGCGGGTTTCAATTTTTTCTAGCTGTTGATAAACCGTGCTCAGTTGCTGGCGCAGGCGCTCCTTATGCTCAGGGCGGGCTTCGTGGATATAAGCAGAGAGTCTTTCGCCGCCAAGCCCTAAGTGGCCTTCTGCGTCTCGCGTTTTAGATCTGAGCAGTTCCGGTGAGAGCAAATCCAGCGAATGGATTTGGCTGACGGCTGATTTAAGTGCGAGCAATGCGGGGCTGAGCTGGGAGTCTTTTAGTGCCGAAAGAATCGAACCTTGATATTCGAAAACGATTTTGCTGCGCTCCAGACTTTTCTGTGGGGCAGAGGGATTAACGATGCTGTAGCTGCCTTCTTCCACTTTCAGCAAGGTCGCTTCATCGGCTGTTACGTGCTCTTGCGTACAATTTAGGGTGGTTCTATTGATGCTGCCACTCCAGACTAGAGTGCCAAAATCGGCTTCTTCAAGAGTGATCCTGAATTCGATATTGCTGCGTTTGGTCAGTTTTGAGTTGATATCGGCCTTGTCCCACTGACGCTGTTTCAGCCAGCTGTCCAAGTCGCCGAGCATTAACCGGGAGATAAAGTCTATGGCCTGTAAAACGGTGGATTTACCGGCTCCGTTTAATCCGACTAAGCAGGTGAAGTTAGCCAGTTGCAGGTCGAACTTCACCAGTGATTTAAAATTATCTATCCAGATAGATTTGATCATATTGTGCTAACCCGAATGTGGTGGTGCTGGCTCAGTGGCCGATTATCCGCTCAGAACTGGTGACATTATCAGCTTTCAGAGCAAGTCCTTTTGCTCCCTCGACTCGCGCTCACCGCTGATAGCTGACCATGGCTTCAGCGGATCCTAACGCGCGTGTCTTGTTTGATTGCAACTTCCAACTCAACCCTGAGTGCCTCGATAAAACGATCAATGTCATTCTGGCTTTCCAGATACAGGCCGTTGCCGAGCTTGTTGAATACGCTGGTGGCGGCTACCTCGACTACCGGCTTGGGCGGCGTTACAGGTTTGGGTGTGAGCACCAAGGCAGGCGCTCGGTCTTCCTTAACGCCGCTGGCCAAATTGGCTGCTTGTGCGGCCTTGGCCTGCTCCTGCTGAAGCTTCTGCTGGCGCTCGGCCTCGGCCTGGATGGCACGTTCCAGATCGAATACACCGTCATGCAGGCGCTCGTCAGCGGTCTGGGTTTGCAACATGTAGATGTTGGCGATGCTGGTTTCTGTCTCCAGATCCGCCTTGACCAGTTGCAGCGGGCGCAGGAGACGGTTGCTCAGCTCGGCGGTTTCGATACCGCTCTTTGCAATCTCGGCCTGCAATTGGGCGATTTTCTCGTCGACACGAGCCAGAGCGTGCTGACGCTTTTCAGACAGTATTGCGGCGTTAATGGCTTCTACCGTTTCAACCAGAGTAGCGACCTGGTGCAGCTGACCGTAGGGCGAGGTGTTCTGCTCGATGGCCCTCAGCTCGGTCAGTGCTTTGCGGGCTTTCTCGTCTTTATCCAGCGCTTGTTTGTTCTTGTCGAAACGACGCAAGGCCTGCTGAAGTTGCTGCCAGGTATGCAGCTGATTGGTGAAAAACTCGTGTAGATCACGGTAGTCCTCTTCCAGATCCAGGAAGTCATCCTTGTTGTCGACCACGGCTTTGAAAAAATCGACGCTGTCGGTGTTGCTTAGCAGGCGCTGAAGGCTGAGCAAGGCCTGTTCTGTGGCCTCTTTGCCAGGGAAGCGCCCGGCGCTAACCGTTGCTTTGTATTTTTCAAGGTTGGTGCGCCAACTACCGAAGTGCATGCAGTAATACTCGAATAACTCCTTCTCGCCTGCTGGGCCGAGGGCGTTGAACAGCTCCTGGGTAAGGTTGCGTGCTTGCTTGAGCAGTCCTTCGTCGGTCTGGCGCTTCTTCTGCACCGAGACTTCACGGCGCTTACGGCTGTTGGTCAGGTATTCGAAGGCGTCCGGCAGCGGTATGCTGGGGCCCGCGGCGTGGAACGAAATACGGCTGGTAGCGGCCAGGCGACCGAGGATCAGCAGGATCTCTCCGTCTGGCCAGCCATAGGGGCGCTTACTGAAGCGCTCGATGATGTCTGCGACCAGTAAGCGCTCGTTTCCGGAGGCGCGCAGCGAGATGAACTGTTCAACTTCCTTGACGGCCTGCGGATTGCCTTCGTCACCATCGAGGGTCAGGCCGAGTTGGCCAATGTCGTTGGTGTGCAGAATGGCGTGGAGTTCACGCTCTGGCTCCTGCTGTAGTACTCGCAGATAGCCCAGTTTGGTGAAGGTGTTTTCAAGGAGGTACTGGCACGCCTCGTCGAACTTGCTGACGATATTATTGCTGTTGAGCTTCAGGTGCTGCCCCTGCGCATAAACCTCTGCACGCTCGGCCAGCTCGTCCAGCAGCAAGCGTAGGCGCTTTTTACGCTCCTGGTTCTCGCGGCCGCGCTCGGCGAGGATCTTGCTCAGCTCAGGCTGGCTGCCGTCGTCGTTGAGGCGGATGAACTTGTTAGTCTTCAGCCAGGTGCGCAGCTCGGTGAAGAAATCCTTGCTGTCGGGCAATTTGAACAGTGCCATTCCGGCAGGAGCTTCGTTGCTTTTAATGATGCAGCCGGCTTCACCATAAAGGGCGTAGTCGAGATCCAGTGGCGAGATCACTTCGACACGGAGGTCGTGCTCGTAACGGCCCTCCAGGCTGTGGCCGTCGAGGTAGCGACCGATGCTGTAGTCGGTCTTGTTCACGCTGTAGCGGAACTTGTTCTTGTCCTTGAAGAGGTCTTTGTAGATCAGGTCCGAGAGTGCCTTGTTCTCTTCTGAGCCGGCGATCTCTGTGGCCTTGATCTTGCGGGTGATGTCGCGTTCCTCGTTGGTGAGGAAGACAAACTCATCACCGTTGCGGGTGATTAGGCTTTCCTTTTCAAGGCGCTGGAGGTTTTGTTCGATGCGGCGACGGAGGGCCAGTTTGTCTTCGTCGACCTGTTCAATGGAGAGGGTGACGAGGTTGTCGAGGGTGCCCTTGATCAAGTCGACATAGCGAATCATGAACAGGGTGCGCAGGATCTGTACGTCGAAGGCGTCGAGGACGCTGCTTTCGCCCGCCTGGTCGATGGTGCGCTTGACGGCTGTATCGAGGAAGCCTTCGACGGCGCGATAGAAGCTGTACATGGGAATCAGCGCGCCAAGCGGTTTCTCCGCAATGGCCATGGCTGCCATCTGGAAGGCATCGAGCATGGAACGCTCGCCGTAGGCCAGGTGCGCCCCGGTGGCACCGACCTTGCGGATTTCCTCGAAGACCTTTTGCACCAGCTGGAAGTGGTACGGCGCAAAGGGGTAGTTGCTGATGAAACTTTCCGGGCCATCGAAGTTCTTCAGGGTCGGGCCGGAGCGGTCGAAGGTGATCTGGTTGCGCAGGATGTCGCCTTTCTGTTCCCAGAGGGCGCGCAGCTCGGCTTCAGCTTCCGGTGTTTTACGCAGCAGGCGCTTCTGGATGACTTCGTCAGTGTTGGAGCTGGACAGTGAAAGTCGGGTTTTGAAGCGCCCGGCAATTTTCGAGAAGTCGTTGGCCTTGGAAGCGGACAGCTCGCCCAGTACGGCATCCATATCGGCCTGAGAAGTGACGATGATCCAGGCGCGGCCTTTGCAGATGGTGCCGAGGTTTTCGGTGATGGTCTGTAGGGTTAGCATCAGTTTGGTGTCGCTGCCGATAAACTGGCCGACTTCGTCCACCAGGAACAGCACGCGGTGTTTGGCTGGCTGTGTGTCGAGGTATTCGCGCACCCAGTTGCAGAAGTTCTCGACTGAGACGCTGAACGTTTGTTCGGAATCTTCGAACCATTTGTGCGCGGCCTCAGCAGACAGATCGAGGGCTGCGGCTACCGCTTGCTCAATGTCATCCTGGTAGAACTGATAGCCATCACGCTCCTCAGTCCAGTCCGTCCCGGTGGAGTCATTAAAGGCTTGCTTGAATCGCTCATAGACGCCGCGTTGGGCCAGATGACGCTCCATGTGGGCGATGTGGGGATGGTCGCCACTGAAACCTTGATGCTCGTTGAACACCCGTAGGAAGACATTGAGGATCGGGTTGCCAGCATCGTTGGAGCTGGCTTTGCTGTCGATGTTAAACAAGATGACATCGGCACTGTTGGCAACGGCCTTGTCGATGTCGGCACGGATGGTGGCATCACGCAGTTTGCTTGCATCAAAGAAGGAAACAGCCTTGCGGGTGTTTCCCTGGTCGTCGCGCGCTTCGATGTTGGCCAGCAGGTATGACAAGGTCTTGAGGAAGTGCGACTTACCCGAGCCGAAGAAACCGCTGATCCATACGCCCACGCGGTTGGCGATGGAGGGATCGTTCAAGTCAGTACTGTAGGACTCGAAGAAGCTGCGGAAGTGTTTTTCCAGCTCGTTGGTGACAACGTATTCATCCAGCTCCTGGTGCACGGTTGCGTCGTCGGACTGATCCGCCTTAACCACGCCGTTGATCGGGCGATCGAGTTCCTTGAAGAAAATATCTTTAATGCTCACGGCAATCGTCCTTATTGATCAGGGAACCAGCTTGAAGGCGCGGTAGTAGTTGTTGCTGGGAATGCGGTCGAACAAGGCGAGTGACTGCCCTGAGTAATGACCGGGGTAAAAAAGAACCAGAGGCTTGTGGCCAAGCAGTGCGTGTAGCTTGTTGAGAAGGTTGTGGGCGCGAAGAACCGGCCAAACTGAGCCCACACCACTGATTAGCACCACGTCGTGTTGATCGGCGCCGCTGTGTTCCATTAGGAAGGGCGCGAATTTGTCCATATGCAGCGGTCCGGATAGCGCCTTGAGCAACGCGAGGTCACCTTTGGTTTGCTGCATCTGAATGGCTTTTTCAGTGAAGCTGCGTTGATCCAGATATTCGCGCATAGCCTGCAGCAGATTGATATGAGCCACTTTGAGCTGACTGTGCTTCTTGGCAAGGAAGCTCTGCAAGAAACTGAGGTATTCGCGCACCTGCAGCTCATCCTCGGGGGCATAGTCGAAGATCCAGAAACCGAGCTCATTGCCCAACCCTTGGCTCTTCAAGAACTCTTCGGTGAGGATCTTGTCTGGGATCTGGTTTAGCCGATCCTGCAGTTGCTGATTCATGCGAACACTCCTTATTCCACGCCTACTGTCCGGTGGCATTGGATACTTCCAAACAGGCTTTTATGCGATAGCGGTAGCTGTCATCCAGCAATACGCGGACCTCTGACCGAATCATCAGGTTTTGTAGTTTCATGTTGCGGGTGCTTTTCAGCAGGCCGACCTCGGCCAGCATGCGATAGACGACCTGCGCCATCTTCTTACGGCTGGACTCCGTCCAGGTGGTGATGGTCGAATCTCGATGGCTACGTTCATCCAGAAACTCATTCCAGTGGTAGGGTTCGAGCACGCCGGCGCGGGTGACGAAAGCGTCTTTGAGGACAGTCTCGATGAATTCGACGAGCAGCAGGTTGCGCTCCAAGGCAGAGCAGAAAACCACTTGGGTGGCGAGTTCATCATCTCCATCACGAATTGCCCGCCAGAAAGGGGCATCCAATCGCTGCAGACGCTTGCGGATGGCTTGAGCCACACGCTTGGCCGAAGCTGGTGCTCGCTTCTGCAGCCGGTTCTGTTGCTGTATGACCTCATGCCATTGCTCAGGGCTGGCGTCCTGCAGCAGCAGGTCTGCAACGATGCGTGATTCACGCACCTGCAACGAGCCGCCGCTTAAGTCAGAGTCGTAATGGAATCTATGCATGCCTATTCCCCATCATTGCTAAAGAGGAAGGGATTTAGTTTTGCGCGATCAGCTGGAAGCAATTGCAATGGATGCTCGCGTACTCGCTCGGCTTCTTCTGAGGTGATGGCAGCCTGATAACGTTGAAGGGTGTAGTGGGCAAGTGCTGTGCGAACGGTCAGCTGTAGGCGGCCTTCTGGCATACCGAAATCGCGTTCAACTAAAGACTTTTGGGCATCGCTGAGTAGTTCATTAGGGATCAGTGTCAGGTTGACTTGGTCGTGCCAGCCACTGTCTGTACTCGATGAAGGAGCGTGAGCGTCGCACGATTTTGGCGTGCGACAGATACGTGAGAGTAAAAAGTCGCGGAAGGCCAGGCGCTTATGGCACCACGCACGAACGTGCCAGCGGAAGCCCGTATAAACGAGAGTGTGAGGTGAAATCACACGTTCATGAATTTGCGGGTTGGACATGGAGGCGTAGAGAACTTTCAGGCTGCCGGCATTGCGGCAGGCTCTGATCAATTCGCGAACCACTTCAGGGCGTGCTGCACGATCTGGGAGTTGGACAGTAGTGACGCTGGGGTGAGCTTCCAAAATCTCAGACACGGGCTGATCAGATCGCTCACCGATGAGTGCCATGTACTCATTGATGTGTCCAGCGCTCAGTACGGGCTGAAAGCCAGCCGTCGGGACATAGCCTTTAACTGCAGGGCTGTGGATTAGCGAGTCTGGATTGAACTCGCTGTTATAGCGATTGATGTCGGAAGAAGCTTGCTGGCGGCTGATGCCAAACCATGCCATCAGCTGAGTGGTGATTAGGCGACCCTCCCAATAGCTGATTAGCTCTATCGCGCGTAGCCTGAGGAGGGCTTCGTGTTTGGGGAGCGGCATTGGCATTCCTGAATGTGAGCTGGTCCGGATAATGCCTGATACGAGGCGCCAGTGTAAGTTTATTTACTGTAAAGTTTTTTGCGTTTTGAATGGTTTCGCGTGGATCGCTGATAGCGTCGGCGCCGGGTGCGTGAAAATTAACGTCGATCGATTATTAACGAGCGCAATTCGTAAGCCCTATTTACAAGTTCACTTGGCCGGGCCGCATTGTCAGTAGCTTGAACAGAAAAAATAAAGGGTGTAACACTCTTGGATGCTGCTGTGGTGCGGATGCTGTTGAAGCCTTTAGTGCGGAAGACGGAGCTGCCGAGCGGGTCATCGTTGCCGATCACCACATTCAGTCCCCCTAGGGCTTGCAGGCATTGTCTTTGGTCAGCGAAGGGCAGGGGGGTGACTTGATGCCATCCTCGCACTAGTATTTGCAGGTTTCGCTATTGCCCACGTAGCGGGGTAGTCCCGTTGCATGGTCGGACAGGCTGTACTCGGCACAGAAGTACAGATCCGGCCTCGCCCAACTGTGGTTCAGCTATACAGCCATGGCTCCAGTTCAGTCAGATTTTTCACGACGATTTGCTGGGCTTCAGGTCGGGGCTCCATTTTTGTAGGGTCGATCTGATAACGCTGCAATACATACTTCACCAGCGCCCTGCGAGTAGGGATCAGCAGTTGGCCGTTCAGCATGCCGAAATCGGCTTCAATGATCGCCTTCTGTGTCGGAGTCAGTCGCGAGTCGGGCTCGATGACCACTGTTACTTCGGTATTCCAGTCTTCGTCTTCAGTAATAACATTTTCGGACTTGCCGAGCAGCTCGGGCTCACCGCGCAGCCGACTGAGCACAAAGTCGCGATACTGGCCGTTTTTCTCGCAATAGGCGCGTACGTGCCATCGCATCCCGGTATAGACCAAGGTGTGTGGCGCGATGAGCCGGCCTTCCGGAGCGGGATTGTTCAGTGATACGTAGTCAATGTCCAGGCGCAGGTGTTCGCGGCATGCCTTGAGCAGCGGTCGAAGAATCTTCGCCTTGATTGAGCGGTCCGGCACCTCCAACACCTTGGTGTGGGCGTAGGCCAGCGCCAGGCCTTCGATGTGCGGAGCTCGCTCGTTGTTCTGATAAAGCAGGTGCAGATAGGCACTGGCGCTGTCGTCGATGAACAGCGGTTTGAACTGCGTGCTCGGGACGTAGCCCTTGAGCTGCTTGTCATATGTCAAGTTTCGGGGCGCATGTTCGATGATGTAGGTATTGATGTCTTTTGACGCCTGCTGGCGGCTGATGCCGAAACTCTGGATCAAGTGTCCCGTGGTCAGCCGGCCCTCCCACCAGGCTACGGTCTCAATCAAACGATAGCGAAGTGCCAGATCCCAGCGGACTTGTTCGATGGACTGCTTGCGTTTCATAACCTCTCCATGTGTGCGAATACTTTACCTGTATAAGTCTACATTCTAGACCTGTCGTAAATCACTACATATCGTGTGATTGTCTTGAAGGCAAATCGAACTCACGGAGGAAGTGGGCATGAGTATGTCGGAAGCGGTTTCGATGGGTGCATTGGTTATGATGGGGGCAATCCTACTGGTGCTTTTTCTGCAATACCTGAGATTGCGTGAACTCTGGCGAATGGCGGTTGCCTGCCGAAAGGACGTGCGCTGGGCGCGGATTTGGGAAGTGGAGAACCGGGAACTGCGCTCGGCGCTACGAGCGGAGAAAGCGCACATCGAGCAGTTGCAAAGAAAGCTGGTGATTTTGCAGGAATTGATTCCGGCAGAGGGGTGAGGTAAAGGGCATGAACAGACTTGAACGGATCAAAGGCTGCCTGCTAGGTGGTGCCGTCGGCGATGCGCTAGGCGCCCCAGTGGAGTTTCTCGAATGGTCTGCAATCGAAGCTAAGTTCGGTTCACAAGGAATCATCGATTTTGCCCCGGCTTACGGCATCACCGGAGCCATAACCGACGACACACAGATGATGCTTTTCACTGCAGAAGGCTTGCTTCGGGCGTATGTGCGCGGCAGTTCCCGAGGAGCTTGCCACGTCCCCAGCATTATTCATCATGCGTTGATGCGCTGGTTGATGACACAGGATTACCCGGCAGCGATGCCTGTCAGTCGGGACGGGTGGTTGGTCGAGCAACTTGCGCTCTGGTCTCGCCGCGCCCCAGGCACCACCTGCCTCAATGCACTCAAGGCCAGTCTGCGGCTGGGCGCAGTTGCTGAGAACAACAGTAAAGGCTGTGGCGCCGTGATGCGTGTCGCGCCCTGTGCGTTCTTTGCCAACGCCTTTGACTACGCTGCTCAGTCAGGGCGCCTGACCCACGGGCACCCTACGGGCTACCTGGCGGCCGGACTGTTTGCCGATATTCTCCAGCGCATTGTCGATCGTCAAGACAGCCTGGAGGACGCAGTCACTCAAAGCTTGGCCAATTACGGGCAAAAGCCCGGTATGGAAGAAACACCTAGTCTCATCGAGCGCGTGCTGTTCTTCTTTTATGAAGGCTACCAGCCCACCCCACAACGTATTGGCGAACTCGGTGGTGGTGGGGTCGCCGAAGAGGCGCTGGCTATTGGGCTGTGGTGCGCCCTGGCAGCGTGCTCGTTCGAGGAGGGCGTGATCACAGCGGTGAATCACGGTGGCGATAGCGACAGCACCGGGCTGATCGCCGGGCACCTGTTGGGTGTTCAGTATGGTGCTGCGGCGATTCCTGCTCGGTGGTGCGAAAAATTGGAGTTGCGCGAGGTAATTGAGCAGATTGCCGAGGATATTGAGCGCGTTCCGCGTGAGTACTGTGGGTATGGCGGAAAGTTCGATCAGCAGATCGAGCAGGCGTATCCCGGTAGCTGAGAGCGCTGATGGAGATGACTATAGATAAATTTTCAGGAGAGCTGCGATGTCTATAAGGCGCAGGCCATTTACGTTTGTGTGTGGTGAATGTGGTTGGAAGAAAACGGTGGCACCCCGGTGTGATGCGCTGGGACCGGGGGAGTGGTTCAAGCAGTGCTCGAAGTGCGGGAGCGAATCGTTGACGATGCGCGATGCGGGGTGGGTTGAGCGGACGTTGACAGAGTTGCTTCTGCGTCTCTGAGCGTATTGTCCAGTGACATATGGGTGGAGTCGGGCTGTAGCAAAAGGCCATTGATTCGCGAGACCATAGGCGATCGGTAGTATCTCCCCCCTCAAGTAGAATCTTTGCGGCTCTTTACTTGAGCTGCGAGGCCCTTGCGCGCTAGCTTGAATACAACTCCTAATCCAAGCAGAATTAGTCCAGGCAACCACGGGTTGAACTCATCGAAGGAGGGGTTGAGCTCACGCTCCAGAGCCCAGCGACGAAAAAGATAAATCGTGAGCAAGATGGCGACAGCGTTACAAACATACTGAGCTGCTGCAAGAGCAGCCCCAAAGATCTTGTTCATTGCGCTCACCATCGAGTTTATATCTTGGTCGTAGCTTCCTGGAGGAGTGAAAGCACCTTCACGAGCCTTGTGGAGATTCCCTATCTAACTCTGAGGCCGCTATGCACCATGGGAAGAAATTCCGCTTAGCCTCGGCAACCATCTAAGCATAGCTACATTTTTACTGGTCGCTTTGTCCAGCGAGTACTTGTAGGTCCGCCTCAGTCCCTGAACATTGCAGAACTGCTCTAGGGAAACTCCGAACAAGTCCCCATGTATGCTGACATGCAGCCTCACCCCCTTCCCCGAGTGCTCCATGAGCCAGATGAACTTTTCCGACTGCGAATACGCCGGCAAGCGCAAGCAAACACGCCGTGAACGGTTCCTCAGCGAGATGGATCAGGTTGTGCCCTGGAGCGGTTTGCTGGCATTGATACGAGCCGTATTCTCCAAAGGCTGGCGGTGGCTGCAAACCGTATCGGCTGGAAACCATGCTGCGTATTCACCTGTTGCAGAACTGGTTCTCCCTGAACGATCCAGCCATGGAAAAAGCGCTGTACGAAATCACGCCCATGCGTCAGTTTGCGCGCCTGACCCTGAGCGCGCCGATCCCCGAAGACACCACGATCATGAATTTCCGGCATTTGCTGGAAAAGCATAAATTGGCGCCTGCGATCTTGGCGGTCATCAATTGTTATCTACATAAAAAAGGCCACTCACTGCGTCAAGGCACCATCGTCGACGCCACGATTATCCATGCGCCAAGCTCCACCAAAAACGAAGAAGGACAGCGCAATCCCGAGATGCACCAGACGAATGGTAGACAATATTTCTTAGGGATGAAGGCGCATATCGGCGCTGACGTAGAGTCGGGGCTGGTTCACCACGTTCACGGCACGACGGCGAATGTAATCGAGGAGGGTCACATACTGTTGTAGTACCAACAGAAGCGGCGGGTTTCAAATACTGCGGCTGACGGTCAAGAAGCGAATGCGTGCGTCGCTGCTGGCAATTCGGGATGAGCTGAAACGTCGATGCTATGAGCCTGTTCAAGTCGTGGGTCAGTGGCCTACTCGGGTGGTCAGTGGCTACTTCAATTACCAAGCGGTGCCGGGAAAATTGATATGTCTTGGTGGTTTTCGTTCGGCGGTCTGCCGTCTATGGCGTCAAGCCCTCAAACGTCGCAGCCAGCGTAATAGGCTTCAATGGTCACGCTACGGACGCCTTGCCGATATCTACATACCTAGTCCCAGAAATGCACATCCTTACCCTGAGGATCGCTTCGCGTTACATACCCGAGGCAGAAGCCGTATACGGTAGTTCCGCACGTACGGATCTGTGCGGGGGTGGCAGGTAACTGCCATCCCTACCGCGACCGCTCCATCTTTGTAGGGTCGATCTGATAACGCTGCAATACATACTGCCAGCGTTTTGCGAGTAGGAATCAGCAGACTCGACCGTGGCCAACAGGCTCGCGCCATTCCCGAGGGAATCGGAAGTAGTACCGAGGAATACCAATCTTCACAATTGGCTATAGAGGTAATTCCAAGCCTCTACAAGATGGAAGGCGCAGTTCCTCGGAAATGCGCTGACTACACTGTCAAAACCATTTCGGAACTGGCAAGAGGCAGCTTTCATGGCCTTTTCATTGAGCCATCCATCGGTAGTTGGGGGAGCGATCCTGGGCTTTGGCTTTCGAAAGGTGATAACACTCCTGGTCCTTCTGCTAGCCATTCAGCTGCACGCTCCAGCTCACGCAGAGCTTGCCGAAATGCACCTTTGCAACGAGAGCACTACGACAACGATATATGTGGCTCAGGCCTACGAGCACAATTGGGGAGAATATAAAGTCAGCGGCTGGACCGAGGTACCGCCAGGGCTGGGAGGTTTCCTGGGTCTCAGGTGTTTTTACCTGTCAGGAGGTCTATCGACGCCAACCTTTATTGCAATTGTTCACAAGGATGCCGCCGGAAGGTTTGCACTATATGGATACGACATTACTGATCATGCCAATCTTTATCCGGGCGGCTGGTGGTTTTGTGTAGACCCAGTCAAGAACTTCAAAGTAACAGGCTACAGCTTTGAAGACTTGCAAAAATGCCCCAAAGGAACGGTGCTCATGATTTTTCCTCACTTGATCAAGTCATCCGAAGGGGAAGAAGCCTTCCTGAGGATTCCAGCCAACCCCGCAAGCGATGCAAAGTTGGCAACCCTGGAAGAGATCGTACAAGGGACTTTTGGCGCTATCGCACTGGATGTCTCAACCGGCCAATATGGTCTCGGTACCGGCAGGATCAATGAAAAGTACGCACGAAGCGCTGCCCTGGAGGATTGCGGAAAAGCTGCCTGCAAGATAATAGGTGTTGTACATGGTCAATGTCTGAGTGTGGCAGCCGTAGACTCCATGCAATACAAAGTTGACGTTGGAGCAACCAAAGAGGCCGCAGTCGAAGCAGCGCTGGACGCCTGCAATTCGAATCACGGCTCATGCAAAACGCAAGTTACGTTCTGTTCTTTCTAGCTGGATCAACCGATCCGAAATTGACCACGCATACGGCACAGGCAGAGAGCTCGCAGAGTTAGTCAAGCTGTTCAATGACCGCTGGAAAACTGCACCGGGAGAGGTCCTCAGCCATCATCAAACCAAAGCATTGTTGGAGCACGAATGCGTCCTCTCCGAAAGGCTGACGCCATCAGCCAATTCAGGCTGTTCTGCGCAATCACGGCTTGTGCCGTGAGGAAAGCACCTAACTCTGTTGGCGCTGTTTGAAAGCTGAGTGGATATCGACCGTGGGCTACATGACGGCCTGAGAAGCGCACCGAGGCATTAGCCATTATCTGATGCATCGGTATACCTGGATTCGATCGCACCAATTCAGCGGTGGGTTAGCGCCAGCTCAGGCCGAGAAAAAACTTAACGTCGTGTCCGGGATCAGTTGACCACTACACAACGACACGCAACCTTCATGGTCCACCACCACATGATCCAATATTCGGGTGCCGACCATGTTCAGAGCGTTCTTGAGGGGTGAGTGCTTATGCAGCTGATGTGTCGTGGCAAAAAATACCGAATTAACTGCTAGCTTTGCCTATGAACAAATCAATTGCATCACGTAGCTCTTTAGCTGATACAGAGTCGCTTTTCGATACTCGTCGACGAACTTCATTCAAACGCCCTTTCATGTAATTGTCTCTTTGCAGGCAAACGTCACAGTAATTTATATCGGCAGCAGTTCGGGCGCGGAACCGCATTGAAAGCAATATTAAATCTTTTTTTCGCAATGTTTCCCCCGTTTCGTTAACGCTGCGCTCATTATAGCGTTCATGGCCGTTGTGATAGCTTAACTCCCTTGTTTCCTCCCAGAGTTTTATTTTTTCATTGGCCATAATGTCGTCGGAAATTTTATTTGCTGCATCCATTATCTTGGAAAAAAAACCACGAATTTTCATTTTTTAACTCCATGGTGGTAAAAAATAGGTTCGTTAAATGTTCATCTATTTTTGTTTTTAGTTCTGGCGCAATGGAAGCGCTGATTTATCAAATTTTATAATGAATAATAAGTTTTTTGAGGGTTGGCTAGCTAAACGGCTCGTGGCTTGTCGTTAAGTTAGAGATGTTGATTGTTTGACTCTAATGGTCATCAACTATAAGGTCTAGACCTGATCATGCTCCCGAGTAGCTCAATTCTTAGGCTACTATTTTGACATCATTCTGTCCACCGTCCTCTCTATGTTTTACCGCCCCTTGACATCCTCCAGCGGATGGTCGACCGGGAGAACAGTCTCGAATACGTAGTTACCGAAAGCTTAGCTAAATATGGGCAAAAGCCCGGTATGGAAGAAACACGTAGTCTCATCGAGCGCGTGCTGTTCTTCTTTTACGAAGGCTACCAGCCCACACCACAACGTATTGGCGAGCTCGGTGGCGGTTGGGTCGCCGAAGAGGCGCTGGCTATTGGGCTGTGGTGCGCCCTGGCCGCGCGTTCGCTCGAAGAGGGCGTGATCACGGCGGTGAATCACGGTGGTGACAGCGACAGTACCGGGCTGATCGCCGGGCACCTGTTGGGTGTTCAGTATGGTGCTGCGGCGATTCCTGCCCGGTGGTTTGAACAATTGGAGCTGCGCGAAGTGATTGTACAGATCGCCGAAGACGTTGAGCGTATTCCGCGTGATTACTGTGGGTATGGTGGAAAGTTCGATCAGCAGATCGAGCGGGTATATCCCGGTAATTGAGAGGGTTGATGTGAGGACTACCCGGTTACACAGAAAGCCCCATCCTTAAGCGGCAACCGTCAGCGAGAGGAGGGTGGAGCCCAAAGATCTTCGATGAAGGTACGAACAACGGCCGTGCCTTCGGCTAGGACTCAATGTGATAACTTTCCGATGCTCACCCACTTGTTCAGCTTCGCGGCGAGGCAGTTCATGTGTGAGTTATTGTCATAAACGGATTGGTAGACCCCCTACTTATGTTTTGATCGTAAGAAGGACGGCCTGCTCTTCTTGCGCCTGCAAATTCGTGCAGACCTGCAAATTCAGAGTGACATACTCGTCCCAAGTGTACTGCTGAGCGTAGCGCATGGTGTATTGCCGATCCACCCGGCAGATGTCCGGGCGCTCTGCATAAATGGTACAGCGCTTGCCAAGTGCATCGTAATGCCTGCAAGTGCCGTCGCCACGATCCAGAAATTGGGTTTCGGCAGCCAGATGAACGAGCTGGCAGCACAAGCCGCATTGGGTGCAGGGGAAGGAGCAGGGTGGCGTAGTATGGCGGTGCATATAAAAGTATCACCACCTTGAAGTGGTGCCAGTTGTGACGGGGGCATTTGAGGAAGGCCCGCGCGGGTGCGCGGGCACTGTTTTTATGCTGAGGGAGCGTCCAGGCCCGCTTTCTGTCCGCTTGCCACCGCTGCGACATCTTGGATACGCTTTTCCGTTGCCAGAACCAGATTGCCGTCTTGATCCAGGATCGCAGTGTCGATCATGGCCTTGAGTAACTGAGCAAACTTGACCGAGCGGAAAACGACGTCCTTGCTTTCATTCGAGAAGGTCTGGTAATCCACACCATTATTCTCGATGACTTTCTTCAGCTCGCTCACGGTGCGACGCAGTTGCGAGCTGATTTTGGAGAATGTGGCATTCGCCAGGGAGGTCACCTGCTCAATGGCGCGCAGCTTGCCGGTCATCAACTCGGCTTGATCGTGAATCGTGCGGGCCTGTTCCAGGTTGCTGCGCGCATTATTCAGAGCTTCTTCGCCCTTGTTACCCAGAACATGGCCGAAGATGGCCAGCGCCGGTCCAGCGACGATGCCTCCCAGCACCATCATGCCCCCGGCCATACCGTAGCCACCGGCTGCCAACGAACCTCCGCCCAGCCAGGCCAGCGTGGCGTTGGTGGCTGCCACGCCGCCGAGCGAGGAGATGGCCGTGCCTGTGCTGGCCGTGGCCAGCAACATGGTGCCGTTGTAGGCACCAAAGGCCAGCGCTGCACCACCGCCCATGCCTGCGCCGAGACCGAGACCCGCATCCTTGAGCGCCTGGTAGTCCTGACGAAGACCGGCAAGGGTTTTATTGGAAAAATCGCCAGCGTTCAGTTTGTCCAGCTCGGGACTCTGACTGAGTTCGATGTTTTTCAGGCGCTCGAAGGTTTCGATAAATTCGGCAACCACTCCGTTGAACGCACGCAGCTTACGCTGGCCATAATCTTCCAATATGGCGTTAGTGGCCTTGCGTTGTTCTTCGACCTTTCGGTTGGCGCTATCGACCATGGAGCGTGCATCGTTATTAATGTCTTTGGCGTTGCTGTGGTCTATCGCGCCGCTGACGCCTTTGGCCGCACCATATATACCGGCAGCGGCTGCGACAGCACCAATGATCAAAGGAATGGGCATGGTCGTTTCCTTATTCAAGAATAATCGAAATGGTTTTGCTGACTTCCTGATTCAGCGTTTCTGCACGCTCCAAGAGATCATCGAAAATGAAGTCTTCCAATTGATGGTGAAGCTGAAATTCTTTGAGGAGTGCCCATTCAACGCTGGTGATCGTGCCGTCGCGGAGGGCGACTAATAGCAGCTCGAAAAGGATGACCTTGGGCGCGGTCGGCAGCTCAAATTTCTTGTCTTTGAGTAATTCTTTCAGAACGGTCGTGGCAGCTTGCACCCGGGTTTCAGGCTTTTCCGCTTTGGAAACTGGATACTTTTTGAGGGCTTCGATGAGTTGTGCCGCCACATCATTGGACGGCTTTCCCCCAAACATGAAAGCAGCGGGGGAAGAACGTCCAAACATGCTACTGGAAGTGGAAGCACTTCCAAACATGCTAGTGGAGAGCGATGGACGTGTGATGGACTGCTCAAGCTCAGTGATCATTTCGCGCTCTTTTTCGCCTTCTTGAATGGAAAGCGCACTGAGGTCGGTGCTGGAGGTAAATTCATCTGATGTCTTTCCGTCCCACAGCAGCGGCTTGTCAGCTAGGGCCAACAGTTTTGCGAGATCAAGTAGATGATTTTGGTCCGGTTCGGACAGAAGTTTGAGCAGCATGCAGGGTATCGTCCTTTTTCAGGTGTAGCTTCAGGGCAAGTAAGGTTAGTTACAGCATCAGAGGGCTGTCGGAACTCATGAAGTCATCGAATTCCTCAATAGATTGGAATTGCAGCTCTTTTCCCAGCAAGGTGGCGTATCGATTGATAGTGGCTGCCAAGGCATCAACGCGGCCGCTCCCGGCAGCATCCACAATGGCAAACAAACGTTGAGTTTCTTCCTGCAATTGGGGGATTTCACGACGCGTGAAGTCATCCAACTGCGCTTGTTCTTCGGCAATTTGGTCGCGGGCGGCGGCCTCAATGGCACGGATGCGCGCCAGTTGCTGACGGGAAAGCTCGACGCCACGGGCGGCGTCCAATGCGCTTTGGTAGAAGAGCGAAGAGAGGGTGTAGCCGATCATCCCGCCAATGGCAGCACCGACAAAGGGCACGGGAATAGCCAATTGTCCGAGTGCAGCCATCATGCTGCTGGAAAGCATGCCGGCGCCTTTCTCACCCACTTCACTCAGCAACTGCGCCTCGCTGATCTCGCCGGTGACGTAACGTTTGACCGAACTGCCCAGCGACAGGCAGATGTTGATCGCCAGCGCTGGAGCGTTGGTGCCGGCGAGCGTGCGCAAGGTTTGGTTGCTTGATTGTTGCATGCCACCTTTGAGCGCGGAGCCAGCGAAAGCCGTGGTGTATCCAAGGGCACCGGCTTTAACTGTGTCGAGGGCTAAATCCTGGGCAGCTTCACCCAATTGCTTTTTGTCTTGGGCGACGTTTAACGCATTGGTCAACAGCGAAATAACACCACCGATAACAGCGCCGTACTTCGCGCCCTCTATACCGGCCCGGTGGCTTGTACGGGCGATATCTTTCACCGTCTCGTGCAGCGGCTTTTCAGCGTAGTCAATGGCCTGCTTGGTAGTGATGCCAAGGTCAACGATGTCTTCTTCGGCAAGCTTGTCGAATCTGTCGGCACGGTCGCGGAATTGTTCGGCGAGCTCCGGTTTTCCCTTCTGTTCCGCCAGCAGTGCGTGTTTTCTCAAGCCTTCTGCACGCTTGTGACAGTAAGTCTTGGCGTCTTCGACCTGTTCGCTGGGTAGCTCCAGCTTTTTGCCGAAGTATTTACTGTACTTGTGATCCTCATGACTAACCTGGTTGGCAACCTTGTTTCCGCTGGCCTCCAACTTGGTCTGGGCTTCGTAAATGATCTTGCCGTTTTCATCCACACGGACCCGATCCACCGCTTCGCGGTACTTGGAATCGGTATCAATACCGTAATGCTTCAAATCATCGCTGCGAATCGTGCGCTCAGAAGTTTTGTTGATGATGGCTTCGGCGTTGTCACGACTGGTACCGGCAACTTCGCCAGCCCAGCCCGCTCGTTGTTTGACGCCGGTTTTTTCCTGGCTGATGCCTTTCAGGCCCTTGCTCAGTACTTTCCCGGCTTCATTGTCGACGCCTCTATAGGCTTTGACGAACTCTGCATTGGCACTGCCATAGCGGCTGACGGTTTCACTCGTGGAAAGTGCCGTTGCGGTGCGCCCGACATCCCGCTTGATTTCGTCTCTGCTGTCGTCTTGCACGCTCGCGGTTGAAGTAGGCGTAAAAGTGTCGTGGGACTTCATGGAGCCTCCTGGCAGGCGTGTGCATCGGTAATGGTGGCCGAGTGGTGTTGCATGGGTTGCGTATACAGCCCACTCATTTTTGTCAGCTTCTCTTTGATTACATCTACCCAACGTTTGGGCTCATGCAGGTGAACGCTGTCTCCCAACCCGAACACCCACCAAAGCGTTTCCTGATCGTCCGGCACTCGCGCGCGCAAGCGTTGCCAGTCGCTGCCTGGCAACGGCTTCAGGCTTTGCTCGGGGCTAAGCGGGGTTTCGTTCAGCAGCCAGGCGATATGCGGGGATACGTCGGCGATCAGTTCGTGGTGTTTGATCGGGCCGGGGCTGTTGAAGCCGCCGCTCTGGATGTAATGATCGATCTCGAAGTCAGGTTGTTCGCGGGTCGGCGCATCGAGGCACGCAGCCTGCTGGATGCGGTGCAGGGCGAATTGGCGAACGTCTGTGTAGCCTTCGACAGTACCTATCAGGTAGCTGACGGAGTGGCGCGAGATCATGCCAGCGGGGTGTATGCGTAGGGTCTTGTGCTCGCCTTTGCTGCGGCTGAGGTAGACGATCTCCAGTTGTCGCATTTCCAGTAGGGAAGTCGCCACCTGGGACCAGATGGCCGAGTTCACTTCGGCGGGCTGGAGCGCCTTGCCGTTGGGCAGAGTGCGTACGCGTTTGGCCCAGTGCGCCAGGTTATTATGTTCCAGCCCTTGGAGTTGCCGGTGCGCCAGGTCGAAGTGGTGCGTCAGCAGGCTCAGCACACTGGGCGGCAGCAGCTTGCTCAGGTGGCTTTCGGCGAGGACGAAGGCCAGTGCGGTGGGGGTGTCCAGTGCCGGAAAGTCGAATTGTGGAGTGTCCTTGGGAAAGCTCCAGAGATACGGGCGTTGGCTTTCGTCACAGAGCAGTGGAAAGTCCAGGGCGAGGCGGCCGATGAGGTCCCGTTGCAAGGTCCGACGGTCAATGTCGAAATTCTCGGCCTTGAGTCTTTGCAGCAGTTCGGTGGTGGAAATGCTCTTGGGCGCGCGCGGGATGAGGCGCAGCAGGGCCAAGTGCCTGAATAGCCTGTCTTTGGGATCTGACATGAGGGAACTGTGCTCGAATCAACCTTGATGGTTCGCTGGCGTCACATATCTGGCGAACATTCCATTTAATGGCTTTTTAACACTATATGGTTCTGTTCGCCAAGAGCGGATGGCCGTAGCCTTATGTCTGCTCAGCCCCGCTCGAAGGTCTGCTACGGAATTTTTCGCGGTCCAGTTCCCTCTTCAGTTCATCAATCGCCTGGCTTTTCTTCATCACCACAGCACCGACTACCAATCCAATGGCAAAGCAGACCAACTCTTTCATGGGGAGCTCCTAGGGGGCTGACTTGGGGTGTTGAGAGCTATCCTCCACCAGCCATGCGACATTCTGTGTCGTTTAATGCATGGCGTTGCACCTAATCGACAGTGGCTATGTGGGGCTCCTCTTCGCTTGGTACACCTCTAGACCTCGCCATTTACTTGGCGTCATATTCGGGCAAGTGCAGTGCAGTACAGCTCTACAGTCGCATAGCAGCCCCGGGTCGCCATAATGTGGCCAACCGGGGGCGTGGCAGCACTTGGTCGGAATTCCGAGTAATCCTTACTACCACTTAAATCGTGATGACCTGGTTGGGCAGCTGACTTCTTCCACCGAACAAGTTTTCTCTGCAAGTCGGCTACCAAGGGCTTTGTGGATGGCGGCCATGGTTTTGACTAAAGCCGAGGTTAAGTACAACCGCTGGATCACGACAAAAAATAAGTGATCGGTTACCGTGCCGATGACTGCCCAGGCAACAGCTAAGGGCAGTCTAATCGGGCGGTGTGAGCCTAGGAGTTACAGGTAACCCCGTTCCGCCAACGACACGCAGCCTTCATGGCCCACTACCACATGATCCAATATTCGTGTGCCGACCATGTTCAGAGCGTTCTTGAGGGTGTTGGTGAGCGTGCGGTCGGCTTGGCTGGGCTCCGGATCACCGGAGGGATGGTTGTGAACCATAATTACGGCCGCGGCATTATGTTCTAGAGCGATCTTGACCACTTCCCGTGGGTACACACTGGCACCATCCAGGGTTCCTCGGAATAGCTCCCTGAAGCCTATTACTCGGTGCTTAGTGTCGAGCAGTAGCAAAGCAAAGACTTCGTGCTCGTGGTACTGCAGCAGTGTTTGCAGGTGGTTGAATACCTGCTTGGGCTCAGTCAGTGCCCGGCCTTTAGACAGGCGACTCATTGCCAGTTGTTGAGCCATCTGCAGGATGTCGGCCTCGGTGACCGGTGATTCCATGACATAGGTGCCGGTCGTTTCACCGGCTTTGAGCTTATGATATTTCATGGGTATTCTCTTGAATTGGAAGACATTGGGTCAGGTTGGACGCGTGATCAGTGGGCGCGAGCAGAGTGGTCACTGCCGCTTTGGAGGGATTTGGATTCCAGTTTTTGTACCAGTGAGGTTTTGGCAGGGGCCGCTGGTTTGGGGGCTGCTTCTGTCTCGCTGGTCTGATCTTCAGCTGCGGGGAAGAACTCCTCGACGATGGCCCCGGTGTCCTCATCACTGTCTTCAAAAGCTCCGTTGCTAAAGCCCTGTTGTGCCGCGTGATCCAAGGCGGTCTGATCAAAGCCTGCGGCTTGCCGGGTTTCCTCCAGTTGTTTGGCTTCCAGCAAGGCGTCTTCTAGGCTAAACCCGCTGCGCACGGTGATGTCCACGTAGAAGATCGGCGTGCCGTGGCTTTGGCGGGTGGACTTGCCGCGAAGACGCAACTCCAGCGGCAGGCAGGCAAGACGGTCTCCGGAAATGGCTTGTAGGTAATGTAGGCGTGCCGCCAGGGTACGGATGCTGTTGTAGCCCGTGGTACGAAAGACAAAGCTGCCCAACGGATCGTCATCGCCAATCACCACGTTCAGCCGGCCGTAAGGCTTGCAGGCATTGCCTTGAGCCAATGAACAACCATCCGGTGAAGGGCAGGGCAACGACTGAATGCCGTCCTTGGTCAAACGCTTGCAGGTCTCACCATTGCCTACACAGACTGGTCGTCCGGTGTTACGGTCGAACAGGCTATAGTCAGCCCGAAAGTTGAGGTCGGGCTCGTTGAACAGCAGTCGGATCGGAATGCTGCGCAGCTTGCCGTCCTGGCCATTGCGCAGCTCCTCGTTGAGTGGATGCAGTAACCAGCCGTCGCGGCTCTGTACTTGGGAGGTGAGGGTGAATTGATCGTCCTTTTCCGGCAGACGCTTGCCGTTCTTTTCGACGACCTTGCCGATGGAAATGCGGCCCAAAATCGGGGGTGTGATGGCTAAACCTTTGAGCATGAGAGTTCTCCTGTATCTGAAATAAAAACGCCACCGAGACCGCGCAAACGGCCAGGGTGGCGTTGGAGAGAAAGGGCATGGGAATAAGGGAGGAGCGAACAAACGTTCAGACCAGCAGAAAACGCCGACTGCCGGTTTTGGTGGTCGAGTAGCGTACTTGCAGATGGGGCTTCTCTTTCAGCAGACGGGGGATATCCAGGGCCACGCTGTCTTTGGCTTTCTTCCAAGTGATGTAGCCAGTTGCGAAGATCGCCCGACTGGCATCGCCCATGGCCTGTTGCAACGTTTGCTTGAGCTGAGCTTCCTGCTTCTCCTGCAGAGCAATCGATTCTCGCACGCGCTGTAGTTCGGTAAAGGTCGTACAGAGCCGCGTGTCATGGCTGAAGTCCAGGCTTTGCCCACTGTCCTGCGGATAAAGGCAGCGCAACGCCTGCTCCGCCGAGTCAGATCCGTCTGCCGGCGGCGGGGTATCACTGACGACGTAATCCCAGAACAACCGCTCCAGGTCGATCAGCCGAGCAATCAGTGGTTCATCGCGTTCAATGCGATGGATTTCCAGGTGCTGACCACCGAGCAGTACCGCCACATCAGCGGCCTGCTTGCCGGTGACGGCGAGCTGGTGCATGACTTGCAACTGCACATACTCGGGCACACCCTCCTTCCAGAGGCGTGCGCCGTTTATGCCGGCGGTTTTGCATTCGAGAATCTGCACTTCTGGTGCGCCGATCACCTCACGGTCGATATTGGCCAGCATCCAGTTCAACTGCGGAGCCGGGTGTTGCAGCACGGCATTGATCCGTCGCACCCGGTGACCGCTACGCTTGGTGTAATGCGCAGCCACGATAGGCTCCAAAATGTTGCCCCAGTAAGCCGGGCTTTCCTCGTCTTGCGGATCGAGCTTGGGCAGTGATTCATCACGCCCGGTTTTCTCCATCCACAGCTCCAACTGGGACTTGTACGGGTTCAGGCCCACTGCTGCGGCGGCATCCGAACTGCCGATGCCTTGTTTACGAACCGCCAGCCAGTCCTCACGAGGCAGTTGTTTAGTCCCGACCAGGCGTAAGGCTGGACGGGGTTTGTTGCTTGGTTGTTGCAGAGTTTGCGTGCTCATGATGTTTTCCTGTGCGGCATAAAAAACGCCCGGCCAGCAGAAGCTGACCAGGCGCTTTAATAGTTGAGTAAGTGGGTGTTGCTAGGCGGCTAGTTCCAGTGCAGCCTGTAGGGCGCGTTGTTTGATGACAGCACCTTGGCCAAACCAGGCCGAGTCCATGCGATATTCAGTACTGCGAGCCCGTCGCTCGTGATCAACGTACTCGGTCACAGCATTGAGCAAACCCCACGCAGTTCCTTGGGCCGATTCCAGCGTGGCGCCGCGACCTCCACCTTCGTACAGACTTTGAACCTTGCGCAGTGCGCGCTCGTTCGGCAGGACTTCGGGCAGTTTGCTATTGGGGGTTACGTCACACAGCACGTTCATGAAGAAGCTCATCGCCTCGGGCCACTGCACCTTGCGTTCAGCCAGATTTTTCATTCGGTGCATGAACTCGTCCCATTGCGAGACAGCAATACCCAACTGCTTTTTTACCGCCTGCGGATCGAAGCGGGTGTTGTGCGGCACCTTGATCGCGCGGGTGGTGCCATCCAGGGCGATGGTCAGCGTGTTATTGCAGACCACCCGCACCGTGGTCGGGGTTGCGGTGGTGGCCAGGGTGCCGTCACAGGAGGTGGCCAGCAGCAGATAGCCATTCACCTGGTCATTGCCTTTCAAGGCCGTGCCTTGCCCAGTACGAGCCAATGCCCAGAACTTGCGGCCACCTTTCAGTACCCCGGCCGTTTCCAGTTCGTAGCCCGAGACTTCGGTGAGATCCCTGTAGAATTCCAAGACCTCACGCGGCTGCACCACCTGGTAGCGCTGAGAAACTACCGACAAAGGGGCCTTAGTGTCGGAGCGGTACAGCACCTTCTGTTCTGGGAAGGAGTGAATGCTTCCCAGGTGCCCGATGGCGTCCGCCTTGAAGTGGACCGGGCTGTCCTGGATCTTCCAGTCCATACCGGCTTCACGCTGCCAGATTTCGAGCGGTTGTTTGGGTGAGAGGCGACTGCCCAGACCATGCCAGGGCGTGGCACCAACATATGCCATTTGTTCAACGAGATGAGCCATGGTAGAAAATTCCTGAGGGATGAGTGGAAAGAGCGTCGCTTCATCAACAAACGACGCCTGCTCACAACGATTAACGATTAACGATTAACGATTGACGCTGAAGCTGTAGCCGCACGCCAGGCACTGGTAGTTATCCAGCACCCGGTCATCAATCTGCTCGCCCAGCGTGGCCCCCGCGATCCCGCCAGCCACTCCGCCAAACAGACCACCCAGCAGCGCCCCGGCAATGCTGCCAATGGCGATCCCGACCGGCCCACCGATCACGCCCAGTACGGCACCGGCCTCTGCTCCCGTTAGTGCTCCAGCGGCCCCACTGGCCGCACCGCCCGCTGCACCAATCAAACCACCTGCTTGCTTACCCACATTTTTAGTAACCACTCGTCCTGAATTGCAGCTAGGGCATGGGGTGTACATAAAGGATTCCTCTCTGTTTGCTGAGTCCATGTATCACGCAGAAATGCTGAATGACGCGCTCATCGTTGAGCGTTCATCTGGGTGATATAGGTCTGAGATTTTTTTGAATGAGGCTTGCCAAAACAACGTCCCCGGGAGGGACGTTGTGGGCGGAATCTGAATGTGAGGTTTGGCGTTAGGGGCAGCTATTTTTGCTATTAATAGCTGGAATAGTGCTGGCTAAGGGGGAGAGGTATTCTGTTTTGAAGGAGTGCAGAGTTGCTGTCTGTCAAAGTGGTGAGCTCCAAAAGCGTAACGTTAGCAAGCGTTACGCTCACGTTCTTTGAGATTTGAGTTGCTGCTTATAGGATTGCCTCGTCCAGTCCTAAAGGGTGCAATGATGTTTAATGAAAAATCAGAAACATTGGTTATGCTTCGCTTGAAAGATGTTTTAAAACGAACAGGTTTTTCTAGGTCAACTATTTATAACAAGCTTAAGGTGGGCTCTAAACATTATGATGCGAAATTCCCAAGGCAGATACGTGTTGGAAAAACATCTGTGCGATGGATTGAAAGCGAAATAAATTCGTGGATGGAAGAATATGTGAGGCTGTCTAGGCAGAGTCAAGGCTCAATGGCGGAAATTATATCTGCAATGGTTGTTTGATATTAGTTGCTTGTAGTTGTGGTGATTTATGTATTTTAATTTTTTTAGGCAACAAAATGAAAAAAAATCTTATTTCGGAGATGATTCATATCCGAGTTTGTCGCAGTTTCCCTTGTTGGATGCTGCAATAAATGAGGCTCAAGCAAATATTCAGGCCCCACGGGGATTGATTCAAAATGCGGCCCTAACCGCGATTTCTGCCGTCTTGCAGGGCGATGTAGATGTTCGTAAACCTAATGGTCAGGTCGGTCCGACCTCTCTGATGCTTCTTGCTATTGCTGACTCGGGTGAAAGGAAGTCAACGGTTGAGAATGTTTTCTTGAAGCCGATTAGAGCCTTTCAGGCTAAGCAGTGCGAGGAGGTGAGGGAGAGTCAGTCGGTGTGGAAGATTAAGTACGATACTTGGACGGTTCGACGTAATGGAATATTAAAAGCGATTATGAAAAAAGCATCAAAAGGTCTTCCTGCTGACGAAGAGGAGAAGGTCCTATTGGCTTTACAGAAAGAAGCTCCAGTTAAACCAAAAGAATTTAAGATTTTGTATGAAGACTCAACCTCTGAGGCTTTGTTTCATGGGATGTACGAAAACTTACCTACGGCTGGTTTGATTTCAAGTGAAGGTGGCGGTGTTTTAGAAGGGCGCGCCTTCAATGACCTATCAAAGCAAAATGCCATTTGGAGTGGTGACTCAATCACAATTGATCGTAAGACGGCGGAAAGCTTTGAACTTGTTGACGCGCGGCTGACAGTCTCTCTTATGGTTCAGGAAAGCGTATTTTCGAAGTACATGGCTCATAAAGGCGGGGTGTCTAGGGGGTCTGGTTTGTGGGCGCGTTTTCTAATCTGTCACCCAGCTTCAACACAGGGGACTAGGTATGTAAGCACTCAGGCACCGTCCTGGTATCATCAAACACAATTTGCCTCGCGGTTGGAGCACTTTCTTGAGGCGGGACTTATTTGTTTCAGAGGAAATAAAAAAGAAAAAGAAGTGATCGGATTCGACTCCGAAGCGGCTCGGCTATGGGTGGAGATTGCGAACGATATTGAGTCAAGGATGTGTGCGGGTGGAATACTTTATGGACTAGGTGATCATGGCTCAAAGTTAATGGAGGTGATTTCTAGGTTGGCTGCATTGCTTCATTGTTTTGAAGGGTTTGAGGGTGATATTTCGACGTCAACCTTGCAGGTGGCAACGGATCTTGCTAAATGGTACTCCAATGAGTTTATAAAGTTGTTTGGGCAGAACTCTAAAGAGAATGATGAAGAGCAGGAATTAAATTGCTGGCTAGATAATTTTCGTAAGGTGGGTAAACGGTTTGTTAAGAAAAATTATATTTTGCAATGCGGGCCTGGGAAGTTTAGAAAGAAATCTGCTCTTGAGCATGTTCTTTTGCGACTAGTAAATAACGGTGCTATCCGGATTTCGAATTATCCTGGTGATAAAACTGTTTATGTCGATCTCTGTCCATGGCAGGGTGGTGTGTAGATGATGCCAGGCTCTTCTTGGAGTACTAACTTTTTTGGTTGTTTTTGATATTTGGTGTTAGGTGTTTACGAGTTGCGTGAGTTTGTTTCTCTCGTTTTTATAGGGTGCATGTTCAAGGTGTCTATTGTTTGAATATGTATTACTATTTAATTAAGTTGTTAGGTTTGTAGTTTGGTTGTTGGTTTAATTCAAATAATATATCTAATATTTAGTTAGTCAGTTAATTAATTAAATTAATCATGCAATAGTTGGCGGTTGTGATGTCAACTGATCATTTGTCAGCAACATGGCTCCCCAAAGCCATGCTGCTGGCTTCTTGAGGAATCAGTGAGTGATAGATGAAGTTGATTGGATCGATATTGGAGGTGCGTTAGATCTTATGGTTGAGGAAGTCGGAGGGCTTCCTGTTTTAAGGGTAGAGGAAAGCTTGGTGTTGGAGTTGCGATCTATTGAGAAGTTAATGTGTGAGCTTGCTGGTAGCAAGGGGTATTTATTCTCTTCATTTACTTGTAAACGCGACGGGGTAAAGGTTAAGCCTGAGAGGCTTGGTCGCTATTTTGTTGACAAGCTAAGGAGGGGAAAAGGAATGCTTGAACAGTACTTCCCCTCTCATGAAGTTAATCCTTATGTGGAGGTTTTTTTCAGATGTGTTGATCGAGTTGATGATCTTCATTCGCTCAGAGTCTGGCGGACTTTACGCAGTGGAGCTGCTGAGGCTTTTTTAGGTCTAATGAATGATCTCGTAGAGTTTGCACGGTTGGAGCTGTCCAGTGATGCTTTTAAAGCCGTTTTGAAACGATTCCGTAAAGCGTCCTTTAAGCGAGTGAACAGCTTGGAAGGTTATATAGACGCTCTTTTTGCCCAGCACTCTAGGATGCTTGTTGTGCGTGTTGATTTGTCTTATCAGTCAGGCTTTGTAAGTGGTCGTGAGGATTTTTATGGCGATGTTAAAAAGGTAAAGGTACATTGGGCAAAAATGCAGAAAGATCTACACAAGGGAATTCCAGTTGATGGGTTGTTAGGGTTTGCTTGTAAGCTGGAGTATGGTCAGCTAAAGGGGTTTCACTTTCATTTGTTACTTTTTTATAATGGATCAAATCATCGCCAGGATGGGGTTCTGGCTAGAATTGTTGGTGAGTATTGGCGAGACTCAATTACGGCGGGAGCAGGACGCTATTTCAATTGTAATGCAGTCAAGGATAAATATAGATATCTTGGAATAGGTATGATCAGTTTTAATCAGTTGGACAGGGTAAGCGCTTTGAAGAATAGGGTGGCGTCCTACCTGACCAAGGTGGATTATTGGATACGCCTATCCCCTGAAAGCGGTAGAACATTTTTCAGAGGAAATATGCCTAAGCTGAAGTCTGTGAAGAGAGGGCGTCCCAGAGCCCCTGGGCCTGATCAGGCGGCTCCTCACGTGGCCATCTAGGCATGTCTCATGGCCTATTAGTTTCTGGACTTTAGGCTGATGATGGTAGCTGCTGCGGCAGCCAGCTTTGCCGTGAAACCCCAGTCTGAGCTTTTTAGAGTTTCTATCATGACTGTTCTTTTAGTTGGAGCTTTTTGAATTGTTTTTTGACTCTCTTGCCAGAAGTGTTTTGCCGCTTCATTGATAAGAATTAGTGCGGTGGATGCATGTTCTGGGTATTTAGTTAAGGCTTCGCCAATTGGCATCTTTGTTGACTTTATTTTATGGTAGTGCTTGTCGGGTAATATTGCGAAGGCGGATTGTTCGAATACGTCTTTTCCAGCTGAGTTGTATTTTTTCTCTAGGTGTTTTTTTATTTTATCGATAAGTTCTTTTCGCTCTTCCTGTGAGGCGATATTTGCTTCGGGGATGAATTCATCTGAGGCTTTGTTTAACTCGAAAAGGTTGTCTGATTCCCATTCTTGGCGCTCGATATTTTTCTGTTCTTTGTCGGTGTCTGCTATTGTTTCAAGGATTCTATTTGAGTTCTCTTTTCTTATGAGTATGTCAGTCTTTCTAATTATTATTTCTTCCAGCTTGTCGGGTGAATTTCTTGAGGTGATAAAGAAAGCTGAGTCTATTATCAGGGCTGGAAGTGGTTTTAAGCTTGTCTTTAACAGCTCATGTGCCGATGCTTGCGCGAGGCCTTTTCCGCGTTCATGAAAAGCGGAGAGGTTGAAGTTGTATTTTGAAAGCTCGCCATAGTTTGCTATTTCCTCCCAGTCGGTGACGCTTATGGAAAGAAACTTTATGTCTAAATCTACTTTTGAGTGATAATCGTGATCTGCGCAAAAAAGCGTACCTTTATGCTGCTTTGATAGGCCTTGTGCTGTTTTTGGCTCATTGTCATTTAGAATGATAACCGAGCCGGATACATGAACTGCAACCGTTCTTGGGCAGCGGCATAGAAGGGGGATCTGCAGCTTTTCAATTCTGTCTTTGAATTCACTTTCGGAGATGCTGTGCTCCTCAAGAAATTCAGTTACTGATATAACAAGCCCTTTGTTTTTCATTTGTAATCGTGTCCTTGTGTAGCGGTGCTAGTCTTTTCTCAGGGCGGTTGGAGTGGCTGTATATATCAGGCTGGATAAATGCTTGCCGAGAACTTCCCAAGCCTCCGCCATTTCTTTAGCATAGCTATGACGCTGATAAGTGCGTTTTACCTTGTTTTCCTCTGTGTGGTTGAGGCACCGTTCAGCCACTTCAGGAAGCACACCAATAGCAGTCATAATCGTCGCGCCTGTACGCCGCAGGTCATGAGGCGTCCACTTTCCGCCTGGTAGCAACAGTGCTTGGGCTTTGGCGCTACGTCGGCTCATGGAGCCTTGCTCCGGAAGGCGCTGGCGATCTCCCAACTGCTTGGTTACCGTTTTAGGGCATACATGGTCAGTTATGTAGGTGTTCGGGTAGCACCAAGGTGACAGGCTATTAATCTGCTTTACGCGCTTGAAGTGGCTAATGGCAAAGTCTGAAAGGATGATGCTGTGCGGTTTACCGTTTTTACTATGTTCGGACGGAATCAGCCAAGTGCTTTGCTCTAGATCGATATGCTCCCATCGGGCGCTCAGGAGCTCACCAATTCGACAGCAGGTCGATAGGGCAATCCAGATTGCAGCTTCGGTGGTGACCTGCAGCCCCGCATCAGGGGCTTTCTTAGCAAGCAGCTTGATTTCATCATCACTCAGCACTCGATCGCGCTCGGTGTCTTTGCCACCTATCTTAGCTTTTCGAATACTGGCGCTGGGATCGTGCTCGATTAGGTCGCGGTCTACGGCAAAGCGGAACATTTGGCGCATTAGCGAAAAAACCATCTTAGCCATACGGTTTACACCGCGAGCGAGGAGGGCATCTGTCACCTCGGTGATATGACCCTTTTTCACATCAGCGACAGCCAAGTCGCCCAAGAAGGGCAGAACGTCCTTTTCAAACATCCGACGAGCCTCTGCACCCTTGTCCTTGCGGTTGATGAGATCAACCCTAGCCCAGTGCTCGAATAGGTCGGTAACAGTCTTGCGTGCCGCCTGGCGAGCTTGCTCGGCTTCGGCTTCTGCTTTCTCGGCGGTGAGTCGTGCCAATTCACCATCTCGGGCTGCGATACGGGCAGCTTCCTCGGCATCCAGATGTTCACGTAAGTTGCGAGTTCCACTTTGGTAGAGGCGTGACCACTCTCCAGCTTTAGTTCTTGCTTCCTTAAGGGTAAGCCCATCAGTGCCAGTGGCGTCATATGCACCTATGGGCAGAAACACCCTTCCACCGCTGGTGTCGGTATACCTGAAGTAAAACAGCCGCTCGCCATCTGGGCGAAGACGTGCCATGAATCGGCCGCAGCCGCGAGGGGCATCCTCGATCAGCCAGGTAGGTTTGGCTGGTTTTGCGTTCATCTGTTTGTCGGTGATCGTCGCCACTTTCGCTTCCCCAGAAAGGCCAGGCTCTAGATGGTCACCGTTGGGTCACCGTTTCTCGCTGGCTTTGGTAGAATGCTATCGGAAGCGGTTGGACTGTGTAAACTGTAATGATCCAATGAATACAGTGCTTTAGGTGATTTTGTTGGATTTATTAAGACTGGTTTGGAATACGGTTCACCTTTATGGGGTGCTAGGGGTCGAGTGTTCGAATCACTCCGTCCCGACCATATTTTTCAATGACTTAGCCCAATCTTAAAAGGTTGGGCTTTTTCATGTCTGAAAAATACCCCACACATTTATGTGAGTTCGCGCCGCTTTTGGCCCTTTCTCGCGCTGTCTTTGGCACCAATCCTGTTTGATATTTATCTTCTTTCTCAGCTTTTTCGCATGTCAGATAGCCTTGCCAAAAACCCTGTTTCCGGGCGATTAGGGCGTTTTTCCTCACCGGCTCCGCGGCGCTAAACCCTGGAAGCTCAGTTCCGATTCTTCGTTCTTAAAGGTCACCATCCAACATCCGCGAAACAGGCTGTACGTCACGCGGGCCGTGCCTTTGAAGACAAACGGAAGCACCTTTAGGCCGGACTTCCGATTGTGCGCTAGGGAAACGGAACAGAGCGCGGGGAGGGCGCATCTATTCGAATTGATTGCTGACGGGCTGTGGGCCTTCTGAAGACCCTTTGATCACAAGGCCCAGGGGCCGATTTGGAATCAAACCATCGCGTCCGAGAGCCTGCTTCTTACCTCCAAATTCGACGTTTTTGGGCCCAAACCGCAGTGCCAAACAAACCGCAAATTCACCCGACTTCTTGCTGTTTTGGTGACAAACCATTTTGCAGGTAGTTGGCACCGATTGAGTGCCGCTGAACCCTCGAAAGATCCGTCGGCCGCGGCTTCTAGCGGTCAGCTCGGAATCTCTTGCAAGGTCCTGGTCGGTGCCAAATCCGCTGCTAACTCACAGTGGCGTTGCCATCCGGAAGGCGCAATTGTGTTCCGATCTCATGTCCGGAGGCTCCCCGTGCCAAGGCAATGCTCTGAAGTGACAAGTGCGTTCGTCAACTGTCCTTCTTATTTTCTTTTGCACGTCCAGGTAGTCCTTGAACCAAGGAGCGACCTATTTCTGCGTGAGTGACAGATTCATTACAGAAACCATATATACACCGCCGCAGATATTTGAAGAGACACGGAAGGCTGGCTAGCGCCGTAATACAAAGCTTTCATTGAAGGTGCTTGGCGGGCTCCAATCCTTTTGATGGATTAATCTGCCGTTGACCCTTTACCTCGCATACGGAAAAACATATATTCGTTAAGCCGCATATAAGCTGAGATTTCACAATGACCAGCAAAGCCCGTGTCCTGTTCGTCTGTACCGCAAACGCTGCACGCTCTCAGTTGGCCCAAGCGTTGCTGAGGCATACCGATTCGGAGCATTTCGAGGCGTTCAGCGCCGGCACAACTCCGACTCCGGTAGATCCGCGCACCTTTGAAGCGCTTTCACATATCGGTGTGAGCACTGAAGGATTACGTAGCAAGTCGATAGACGAGTTTCGTGGTGAGCGTTTCGATTACATCATCACCTTGTGTGATAAAGCCGCAGCGGAATGCCTGTCTTTACCTGGAGCCGGTAAGGCATTGGCCTGGAGTTTTGAGGATCCGGCCACCAGCACCAAACCCGACGCCTTCCGTCACACGCTTCACGAAATTCATGAGCGCATCAAGATGTTCGTCTTGGTCAAAAACAAACACTGAGAAGCGATATGGCTGACCATCTGACACCGACCACTGTTTTCAAATGCCTGGCTGACGATACTCGGGTTCGCACGATGATGCTCATCACCCGTGAAGGAGAGCTTTGTGTTTGCGAGCTGACCTGCGCGTTGAACGAGAGTCAGCCAAAAATCTCCAGGCACCTGGCGCAACTGCGTACTTGCGGCCTGTTGTCGGACCGTCGGCAAGGCCAATGGGTGTATTACCGACTGCACCCGAATCTCCCTGACTGGGTTCATCAGGTGCTGACCACTGCGCTCGAAAGCAACAAGCACTGGTTAAGCGCTGATGCCAAACGCCTTGATGAAATGGGTGACCGTCCTGAACGGGCAGCCGTGTGCTGTGAAAGCAAAACCGCCTGATTCCGCCTTCGACTACGAGATCGCTCGATGAAAATCCTGTTCCTCTGCACGGCCAATAGCTGCCGCAGCATCCTTTGTGAAGCAGCCTTCAATCACTTGGCACCGGAAGGCATGAAAGCCTACAGCGCGGGCAGTCAGCCCAAAGGTGAAGTGCATCCGCTGAGTCTAAAAACGTTGGAGAAAGCAGGTATTTCGACAGCCGGGCTGTTGAGTAAGTCCAGCGATGTCCATGTGAACCTGGCTCCCGATTTTGTCATCACGGTGTGCGACAAGGCTGCAGGTGAGGCCTGCCCGGTATTTTTCGGACCGGCCACCAAGGCCCACTGGGGGCTGGCTGACCCTTCGGAATACCACGGAACTCAGGAAGAGATCGCGGCGGCTTTTGAAGCCACGTTGGAGCAGATCAAAACCCGTATTGAAGCCTTCCTGGCTTTACCGCTATCCCAACTGAGTGCCGAACAGCTCAAGGCAGAGCTGGCCCTGATTGGCACGCTGTGACCACAGGAGCAATGATCATGAGTAAAGGCCGCCTTTCATTCCTGGACCGTTACCTGACGCTATGGATTCTCGCGCGTTATGAGGAGCTGCCGGAGGTCTTCAAGGACAAGCGCATCCTCGTTTTGTCTTTGGTCCAGAACTGGGTCATCGGACCGGTGCTGATGTTCGCACTGGCGATTGCCGTGTCCATTGCCACCTTCGGCCTGGCTTCCCCGGTCGCCTTTGCCACGGTGATTGGTCCGTTGGTGGAAGTGCCGGTACTGATTTCCCTGGTCGGTGTGGCCCTCTGGCTGAAACGCCGCTGGTTCGATGAACCCAAGAGCGCTGTTGCGCAGGACAACGACTATGTTTGATGACCACATGCCCCAACTCGATACCGAACTGGTTGATCTCCCATCGACAGACAAACTCGGTATCGAAAAGACCTCCATCCACAAGCCGCGCATTTTGCTGCTGTACGGATCGACCCGTGAGCGCTCCTTCAGTCGTCTGCTGGTAGAGGAAGCCGCTCGGTTGCTGGAGCACTTCGGCGCCGAGGCGCGGGTTTTCAATCCCTCAGGCTTGCCGCTGCCAGACGACGCTCCCGACGATCACCCCCGTGTGAAGGAACTGCGCGAGCTGATGCTGTGGTCCGAGGGGCAGGTCTGGTGCTCTCCAGAACGTCACGGCTCCATGAGCGCGGTGTTCAAGGCGCAGATTGATTGGGTGCCACTGGCCATGGGCGCGGTACGCCCGACCCAGGGAAAAACCCTCGCGGTCATGCAGGTATGCGGTGGCTCGCAGTCGTTCAACGTGGTCAATCAGCTGCGAGTGCTGGGACGCTGGATGCGCATGTTCACCATCCCCAACCAGTCCTCCGTGCCGAAGGCCTATATGGAGTTCGACGACAACGGCCGGATGAAACCTTCTCCGTTCTACGACCGTGTCGTTGATGTGATGGAAGAGTTGGTGAAATTCACGCTGCTGCTTCGCGACCGCCAGGACTATCTGGTTGATCGTTATTCCGAACGCAAAGAGTCAGCGGAAGAACTCATGAAACGTGTCAATCAGCGCTCCATCTGAGGATTTTTCAACGTGCAACAACACCCATACTCCGTACTGCCCCTGGCACAGTTCAATGGCCAATTGATCTTCACCCCGTGTCCAGGCACGAAGGGCACCAAGCCTTTCGAGGCGCTACAAACCCTCAAGGACGCGGGTGCATCGGCGCTGCTGACGCTGATGCCGACCGAAGAGTTGCGTCAGAACGAGATCGACCTGCTGCCCGAAGAATGCCAAATGCTAGGCATCGAGTGGTTTCACCTGCCAGTAGAAGACGATCAAGCGCCTGGCGAAGCATTCAAAGCCGCATGGGAACAGCATCATCCGCGACTCCAGCAGTTGCTGACCGAAGGGAAAACCATTGCCATCCATTGCAAGGGCGGCTCGGGCCGTACCGGTTTGATCGCGGCTCAACTGTTGATCGAAAGCGGTGTGCCATTCAGCGATGCCATCCGCGAAGTTCAGTCGCTGCGTCCGCGTGCCATTCAGCATCCTGCCCACATTGAATACATCGGCCAGTTTGACGCCCAGTCGAACTCCCACTGACAACAGATACAGAGCACAACAACATGACTATCAAAGTTGGTATCAATGGTTTTGGTCGGATCGGTCGCCTCGCGCTGCGAGCAGCCTGGGGCTGGCCAGAATTCGAATTCGTGCAGATCAACGATCCGGCAGGTGATGCGGCGACCCATGCGCACCTGATCAACTTCGACTCGGTGCATGGCCGTTGGAACAACGAAGCCAGCGCTGAAGGCGACAGCGTCGTCATCGACAGTAAGCGGATCAAAGTCACGGCCAACAAGGCGATTGCCGATACCGACTGGTCAGGCTGCGATCTGGTGATCGAGGCCAGCGGCAAGATGAAAACCGTGGCGGTGTTGCAAGCCTACCTGGATCAGGGCGTTAAGCGTGTGGTGGTCTGCGCTCCGGTGAAGGAAAAAGGCGCGCTGAACGTCGTCATGGGCGTCAACCAGCACCTGTTCGACTCTGCTGAACATCGCATCGTTACCGCCGCTTCGTGCACCACCAACTGTCTGGCGCCCGTGGTGAAAGTGATCCACGAGAAGCTGGGCATTCGCCACGGCTCAATCACCACCATTCACGACCTGACCAACACCCAAAGCATTCTCGATCAGCCGCACAAGGATCTGCGCCGTGCGCGTGCTTCGGGCATGAGCCTGATCCCGACCAGCACCGGCTCGGCCACCGCGATTGCGGAAATCTTCCCGGAGCTGCGTGGGCGCCTGAATGGACACGCCGTACGCGTGCCGCTGGCCAATGCTTCGCTGACTGACTGTGTTTTTGAAGTCGAGCGTGCCACCACGGTCGAAGAGGTGAATCAGTTCCTCAAGGACGCTTCCGAGAATGAACTGAAAGATATCCTCGGTTTCGAGGAGCGTCCGCTGGTGTCCATTGACTACCGTACCGACCCGCGCTCATCGATCATCGATGCGCTGTCGACCATGGTCATCAACGGCACCCAGGTCAAACTCTATGCCTGGTATGACAACGAATGGGGTTATGCCAATCGCACCGTCGAACTGGCCAAAATGGTTGGTCTGGCAGTCTGAGGAGCGGTCATGAAAGCGTTGTCAGCCCTCGCTCCGGAAGTGCGGCAGTACCTGCTCGTGACGGGCAACTACTGGGCCTTCACCCTCACCGACGGCGCCTTGCGCATGTTGGTGGTGCTGCACTTTCACGCGCTGGGCTACAGCCCACTGCAAATCGCGGCGTTGTTTCTGTTCTATGAAATCTTTGGCGTGATCACCAACCTGGTGGGTGGCTACCTCGGCGCCCGGCTGGGCCTGAACCGAACCATGAACATCGGGCTGGGGATGCAGGTTGTGGCGCTGCTGATGCTGACAGTTCCGGTAGCCTGGCTGACCATCCCGTGGGTGATGGGCGCTCAAGCACTGTCCGGGATCGCCAAAGACCTGAACAAGATGAGTGCCAAAAGCTCCATCAAGCTGCTGGTTCCGGATGGGCAGCAGGGGCAGTTGTACAAGTGGGTAGCAATCCTCACTGGCTCGAAAAACGCACTCAAGGGTGTCGGCTTCTTTCTGGGCGGAGCCTTGCTGGCATTGATCGGCTTCAAAGGCGCCTTGCTGGCCATGGCGAGTGTCCTGGCGTTGATCTGGATCAGCAGTTTGATCCTGTTGAAAAAGGATCTGGGCAAGGCCAAAGCCAAGCCAAAATTTCGCGACATCCTGTCCAAGAGCCGGGCGATCAACATCCTCTCGGCGGCGCGGATGTTCCTGTTCGGCGCCCGCGATGTCTGGTTTGTGGTGGCGTTGCCGGTGTACCTGAGCAGCGTGTTCGGCTGGGACTTCTGGAAGGTTGGCGGCTTCCTCGCGGCCTGGGTGATTGGCTACGGCATCGTGCAGTCCTTCGCGCCCCACATCACTGGAAAGAAACGTGGGCACGTACCGGATGGTCGTGCGGCATTTCTGTGGGCGCTGGCACTGGCCGGTCTGCCTGCGGCCATTGCTCTCGGGCTGAACACCGGGCTATCGCAACAGGTGGTGTTGCTCGGCGGACTGATGGTCTTTGGCGCGCTATTCGCGGTGAATTCGTCGTTGCACAGCTATCTGATCGTGTCCTACGCCAAGGAAGACGGGGTGTCGCTGGATGTGGGTTTTTATTACATGTCGAACGCGATGGGCCGGTTGATCGGCACGGTGCTTTCCGGTTGGGTTTATCAGGTGTATGGGCTGGAAGCGTGCTTGTGGATATCGAGCGCATTCGTGTTGCTCGCCGCCCTAATTTCTATCGCCTTACCCAGGCATGCCGAGGCGATATAAAACCGTCAGAGGGGACGGAGTGAACTTCTTTGCGCTACGTGCACTTCAGGTGGACTGATCAGCGAGAAAAGTTACGATCTCATTGACTGTGCTCCGTGCCGTTCGTGTCACACCGATCAGCGTGGCTGAAGCCGAACCTGTCCACTCGCCGTAACCGACCAGCCACAGCCCTGGCTCTTTGATCGAGTGGGTGCCTTCGACCTCAACGCGGCCCTCGGTGTTGACCACCCCCAGTGAATCCAGATGCTGAAGGGCTGGCCGAAATCCGGTGCACCAAATCACCGCATCCACCGCAGATTCGGAACCATCGCCCCAAACAACCCCGTTGCGAGTGAAACGTTCGAAAGGTCGTACAGACTTGAGAACATTGCGCTCTCGGGCTTCGACAACGGGTGGCACCATGACGATATCGCCCAGCCCACCCACTGGCTGCTCAATGACCCGTCCCGCCAATTGAGCTTTCCAGCGCTCGGTTGCACGCTCGAACAGTACCCGCCCATCCACATCGTCAGGCAAGAACATCGGTTCAACCGGGGTGACCCACGTGGTCTCAGCGACCTTTGAGACTTCGGCCAGAATTTGTGCCCCGGAGTTGCCGCCACCAACCACCAACACCTTCTTGCCCGCAAACGCTTGTGCCTCGACATAGTTCGCGGAATGTAACTGCCACCCGGCGAACAGCTCGGCATTGGGGTAGTGAGGTATATAAGGATTGCTCCAGGTACCTGTAGCGCTGACAACAACCTTGGCATCCCAATGCTTGTCGGCAGAGCGTACACGCAGGCCAGATTCCGTACGTTCAACAGACGTGACCCGTACCGGACGCTCAACCGGGAATTGGTAGCGCTGTTCGTACCGGTTGAGGTACTCGATCACATGATTTCGTGTCGGGTATCCATCTTGCGCGGGTGGCATCATCCAGCCGGGCATCGAACTCCAAGTGGACGGGGAGAATAGACGCAGCGAGTTCCAGCCATGTCGCCAGGCACCTCCGGGCTCTTCCTCAGCGTCGAGGATGATGAACGAAAGAGGTGTGCGGCGTAGAAAATATGCTGTAGCCAAGGCTGATTGGCCCCCGCCGATAATGACTACGTCTGGTTGAGCGCTGAGCGAGTCAGTCATAGGACGAACCTTGGATCGATGCAGGACGGTCGAGTATAGCGATTCAATTTTGACTCCAACTGATCTAGCTCATATGGAGGGGATTTCCGCGCCACGCGTGCAGCAACTTTGAGCAAAGGCAGCTTGGCCCAAGAGGTTGAAGGCAATTGAAAACGAAGGTGGTCGTGCCAACGCCATCTTGGCCGACGCTGGTGATGCAGCCGCCGTGCGTGCTGCTGTTGCCCGCACTGTAGAGATCTACGGTGGCATTGACATGTTGGTCAATAACGCAGGTTTGTCCCTCGGCGGTCCAATCGAAGCTATCAGTTTCGAAGATTACCAGCGGATGATCGCGGTGAGCGTGACCGGCGTATTCGTCGTAACTCAGGAAGCTGTTCGCAACATGAAAGAGCGTGGCCGAATCATCCATATCGGTTCGTCTATGACGCGGTACACTGGTTGCCGTCGCGCCATCGACCAGATATCCACTCAAATAGATGAGGAGGTACAGAGATGCGCACCATCGCGTTCATGGCAGTTATGGCGCTCTTTGGGGTGACTTGCGCGGCTGCGCAAGGTGTTCACGAGGATTCCCTGCAAGCCACGAAGGGCGGCACGAGCGACTATGCCGACGGGTTTTCCGGTGGTCCCGATTATTGGGACGTCGCCAATCTCTCTCGCGGCGAAACTCTCAACGTGCGCAGTGAGCCCGGTACAGGCAAGGAGATCATCGGCACGCTATCGATTGGCGACCGGGTACGCAACCTGGGCTGCAAACCGTCCGGTTCCGGCCGCTGGTGCAAAATCGAGGCAGGCCTCAAACAGAAGTTCACTGGCTGGGTTAACGGCAAGTATCTGCGCGAAGCTGCCGGCCCACCGCAGGGTGCCACCTCCAGCAACGATGCCATGTGATCGCTGCCTTGCGCGACAGCGCTAGATAGTCGATACAGGGAATGGATGACTGGCAATCATTCAGATTTTTTCCGGGGACACCACCCACACGCTGCAGGGCAGCTTGTACAGCAGATGTTCCACCGTACTGCCAACCAACCGCTCCATGCCGTGGTGACCGATTCGTCCCATGACAATCACATCGGTGTCATAGGCCTGCACATAGCTGGACAGCACCTTGGCGGGATTGCCCATGATCATGTGCTGGTGTTCCGGCGGGATGCCATTGCGTTCAGAAAGGTCGCGAAACGCATCAGCCTGCGCATCGAATAACGTCTTGGCTTTTGCCGTGGAGAAAAATGCCGAGCCATTGCTGAAACCGAATTCGTCCGCGCTGATGCTGGAAAGGTCGTGGGCGTAGATCACGTCCAGCACTGCATTACAGGTGCTCGCCAGTTTGGAGGCCTCACGCAGGATTCTGTCGTTGAAGCCCTTGTATTGGTCATCGGAATGAAACGGGTCAACGGCGGCGACGATCTTGCGCGGTAAAACATTGTGCAAATGACTGACGAAGTGCAGGGGCACCGGGCATTCACGTAGCAGGTGAATATCCAACGGGGTAAACATCAGGCGTGACAGCAGCGATTCGCGCTCCAGGGCCTTGATCAATACGGCCATCGGCTGTTCTTTGAGATGAATGAGGATCTCCTGCAAGGGTCTTTCGACCCAGACGACTTCCGTGGTGACCTGCACACCGATCTTGCGCAAGGGGCGGGCCTGGTCTTCGAGCCACTGACGATGGCGCTCGACATAGCTCAGTCGCATCTGTTCCAGCGCCTGTTCGTTGACCATTGCGGCAGTCGCCAGCCCTTCAAGATAATCGAACGCCACGATGTGCAGGGCAGCACCTGAAGCTTTGGCCAAGGCGGCGGCCCGGTCGAAGGCAGGGCTGTTTTCCATCAGCGGTGAGACGACCAGCATGTAGCGTAGTTGATCGGACATGACAGATCTCCGGTAGGTAATCGCTTGCCCCGATGGCTGCGGTGCTCTTGGGCAGTGAAGCCTTGAACCTAGCCTGCCGCTGTTCAGGGCGGCGGGTTTGATCTTTGTCAAATCGAAGGGAAAGGATGGTCTTGCCCGACGTGCGGTCATCCGGACTTCAATCCATGACCCAATTGTTGACCATTATCAATATTTCGTCCGTCTCTGCGGCGCAGTCTTTGGGCTCGTGGATTGTTTGCCCACCAACGGGCGGTGTCATGAAGGTCGCGATAACGCCAGAGGCTGTTCGCGCATGACTCTCGAAGCAATACGGAGGTCGCTATGATCATTGGTATCGCGCAGAAACCGGCAAGCCATTGCTGGGTCGTGTGCATGGATGACTTTAAAGTGAGCTTCAACAGCCAGGGAGAAGCGCAGGCATTTGTCGGCCTGCTCAAGGCACGTATCGAGGCGCCCCATGTCTGGCCGAGTGTTGCTGACACTGGCGATGGGGGCAGACATGGGAATGGCCTGACTGATATCGCGCGCGTCACTGAGAAAAATCAAATGCTCAAAACTGGCAGCGATCAATCTGTGCCTCTGTGTTAGTGGATTGAAATGGTCGCGTGCCGAGGTGCCCCATGTCTCAGACTCAACGTTTACTCTTGATCGCCCCGCCTGCCATGACCCGCACCCCGGCCTTCGACCGGGCCGCGGCGTTGGCGCTGGCGATGCAATTGCCCGTGCACATCGTGGCGTTCGACTATTCACAGGCCCTGGCGGTGGCCGGGTTGTTCGCCCCGGAACAATTCGCGCTGGCCCGTGAGGGCTATCTGCAAACCCATCGCCAATGGCTCGCCGATCAGGCCGGATTAATGAGCAAACACGGCGTGGAGGTCACCAGCGAGGTGGTATGGGTCCAGCATCCTTTCGAGGAGATCCTGAACTTCATCAATGAGATGCCTTTGACGCTGATCATCAAGGATGCTCAGGAAGAGGCGGCGTTCAAGCGCGTGTTTTTCACCCCGCTGGATTGGCAATTACTGCGCGATTGTCCTGTGCCGGTGCACCTGGTGACCACGCCGTTGAATGCCCGGCCTCGCAACGTATTGGCCATCATCGATGTGCTGCGAGATGAGAATCAGGACCTTGTGTTCAATGACCAGATTATCGATGCAGCCGCAAAGCTGGCGGCGCTCTGTGATGCCAATCTTGAACTGTTGCATGTGTATGACTGGACGGCTGTATATGTCCAGGACATGGGTTTTGGCGCATTGCCGTTGGCCACCGGGATCTATGAAATGTTGGGAACGGCCCAGCATGAAGCATTTGCGGCCATTGCTGAACGCCACGGCGTGCCACCGGAGCGCAGGCACTTCATGGAGGGAGCCCCCGTGCCGGGTATTTGTGAGTTTGTCAGTGAGCACGACATCGATGTCATCGTCATGGGCACGGTGCAAAACAAGGGGTTGAGCAAACTACTGGGCACCACGGCCGAGCAACTGTTGCATCGGGCACCGTGCAGTGTACTGGCGATCAAACCGGGAAAAATGCTGCAATCGTGAGGGCTTGAGGCCCCGCGATGAACCGTTGGCCGGCACATCGCGGGGCGACTTTCTACAGGTAAAGCCGATGGATCACCTGACGGCTGTCGTCAGGATCATTGTGCGTTTCGAAGCCGAGCGCCTTGGCCAGATCGCGCATGGGGGCATTGCTGGACGAGTCCACTGAATACATTTGGCGAAAGCCGTTTTTGCGGGCTGCCTTGATCAGATGCTCCATCAGTAATGTGCCCAGCCCCAGATGAGTCCATTCATCAGCGACCGTTACTGCACATTCACACTCATGCTCGCGGGTGGCCGCGTAACGGCTGATGCCGATCTCGATCAGTTGCCCGTTGTCATGGACCAGGGCGATATAGGCCACACGCTGTTTATTGTCAGTGTCCATCAACTGATTGAGCATCGCAGCGCCGGGCTCGTTGATCTGCGCGAGAAAACGCATGTGTCGGGATTCGGGAGACAGTCGTTTGATGAAGGCATATTCACGGTCGCGATCCTTTTCCGCCAGCGGTCGAATCAGCACGTGACGACCGTCCTTGAGTGCTTCGATCCAGTATTGGCCGTGAACCGCAGCGTAGGCGGCTGCTGCCCGATCATTGTGGTCTTTGACGGTAAGCATGGGGTGTTTCCTCCAGCGCGGTTTGAAAGGTTGGCTCGCGGCAAAGGAACCGCGTTTGAATCCTTTCTACACCGCTGTCGATGCTTGAATCTGATCTGGATCAGACTCCGGTGCCGGCGCCATTGATTTACTTGTGCTTGATGTAAATCAAGCCGCACGAAGGGATCACGTGCAGTCTTCAACCATGCCGGCGCTGCATGGCTGGAGTCGAACGGAGGTGTGTGATGGGGCAATATCAACGTCTTTTACTGATCATCAATCCGGCGCTGCGTCATTCCCCCGCCGTGAATCATGCAGCAGCACTGGCCAAGGCCAGCGGCGCGAGTTTGCATATCGCCGCGCTGATCCCCTCGATCAAATGGTTATCGCTGCTTGAGGAGGGCGATCGAACACTGGCTCGCGAGCAATACCTGCAGGACCATCGCGGCTGGCTGGAGGTTCAGGCGCAGAACCTGCGCGGCCGGGGAATTGAGGTGACCACGGAGGTCACGTGGGCGCAGGACATGAAGCAAGACATCATTGATCACGTCACGGACATGCAGCCGGACGTGTTGATCAAGGAAATTGACCACTCCTCGGTGCTCAAGCGGGCCTTTTTCACGCCGTTGGACTGGCAATTGTTACGTCACTGTCCGGTACCGGTTTATCTGGTCGGCGGCAGTGGCTTGGGCTTACCCCGCAAGGTTGTCGCGGCAGTCGAAGTATCGGAGGTCGAGTCAGCTGACGACGAACGTAATGACCGGATCATCAAGCAGGCTTGCCGTCTTGCCATGCAGTGCAATGCCGAGCTGCATTTGCTTTTCGCCTGCGATATCTCGGCTGCTTTTCTGGGGCACATGGACGGCCTCACGCTCGCGGACCTGACTAAAGCGCTGCGCAAGGACCTGGAAAAGTCTTTCCTTCGGTTGGCAGGACAGTTCGGTGTGCCCGCAGACCGTCGACATTTCATCGACGGACATCCGGTCAAGGTGTTGAGTGAGTTTGCTGATGAACACAACGTGGATGTGATCGTGATGGGCAGAGTCCAGTCCCATGGTCTGGACAAACTCCTGGGCAGCACGACCGAGCACATCTTGTATCAGGCGCCATGCTGCGTTCTGGCAGTTTAGCTCGAATGTGTACCGCGTTGGATGGCACGACCCGGCTCGACAGCTAGTCGATGCACTGTGGAGGACGGACGCCCATTGAGGTGATTCGACCGCGATAGCGGCTATTTGCGTTTCCAGTATTTCTGCATTTCCAGAAACACAAAGGAAGCGGTCCAGGTGATAAGCACCAACCCGGTCAATCACTTGATGTCGCCCACGGGTGAAATATCGCCAAAGCCAATCATGGGCTGATTCGTTGATAAAAGTCAGGTTCCCCCTCGGCATGAGACCCAAGATCAACAGGCAGACAGGACTCAGGGCGAGGTACGTGATGTTCAAGCTCAAACGCATTCTATTGATAGCCCCCAGCGAAATGACACACACACCGGCGTTTGAGCGCGCACATGCCCTGGCGTGCGCAACCGGGGCGTTGTTGCACTTTGTCGCGTTCGATTATGTTCAGGCGTTGGCGGTAGCCGGGCTGCTGGATCACGACGCGATGGCCCAGGCACGAGAAGGCTATTTGCAAGTGCACCGTCATTGGCTGGAGCAGCAGGCCCGTTTTTACCGATGTGGCGGCGTGCAAGTGAGCACCGAAGTGGTCTGGGCGAGGTCAAGCCTGACCAATCTGCTGGAATACGTGAGTGACTTCCATCCGGACCTGGTGATCAAGGACACGCATTACGTGCCAGCGCTCGACCGAGCCTTTCACCGCCCCCTGGACTGGCGCCTGCTGCGCGAGTGTCCGGCGCACCTGCATCTGGTGACCAGTGCCAGAAATCCCAAACCATTGAAAATCCTGGCGGCGATCGATTTGTCCCATCTGGAAGAGTTGACGCAGGGTTTGAATGACCGAATAGTCGATCTGGCCTCGACCCTGGCAGCCAGTTGCGGCGCCGAGCTGCACTTGCTTAACGTCAGTCGTTGGTCAGAAATCAGCGATGCACTGAAGAGTGTGCCGACAGGCAGTCTTGATGACAGCTTCAGGGACGCGATTGAAGATACTCAGCAAGAGGCTTTCGATGTGCTTGCCGAGCGCTATTGCGTCAAGGATGCACATCGACATCTCCTGACGGGTATTCCCCACAAGGTCATTGGATTGTTCGCACAACAGCATGCCTTCGACATGGTGGTGCTGGGCACGGTTTATCACCAGGCGCCTGAACGGTTTATTGGCGATACCGTCGAGAGCCTGTTGAACCGGGCCCCGTGCAGTTTGATGATCGTCAAGCCTTTACGCTCATCCGGTTGAACGAGGCCCCATCGAGCCAGCACTTGATAAAAATCAACTGCCCCTGGGCCAAAAGGAGCGATCAATAGCGCTCCTCTGAATGTTCAAGGGCAACGGCCATGCGAATCACATTTCTAGGTGCCGCGGGTACGGTCACGGGCAGCAAGTATCTGCTGGAACATGGCAACCAACATGTGCTGATCGACTGCGGTCTGTTCCAGGGGTACAAGCAACTGCGACTGCACAATCGCGACCCGTTCCAGCTTCCGGTCAGCGACCTCGATGCCATTGTGCTGACCCATGCCCATCTTGATCACAGCGGCTATCTGCCCGTACTGGTGCGCAATGGTTATCGCGGCCCGGTCTACGCCACGCCCGCCACCTGTGAATTGGTGAAAATCCTGCTGCTGGACAGCGGCCGCTTGCAGGAAGAGGAAGCGGAATTCGCCAACCGGCATGGCTTCTCGAAGCACAGCCCGGCGCTGCCGCTTTACACCGAGCAAGATGCTGAGCGAGCACTGAAACTGTTGCGGCCGGTGGAGTTGCACCACAGCGTTAAAATCCTCCCGGACATGACCCTCCTGTTTCCTGGCGCCGGGCATATTCTGGGGGCCGCCACAGTGGAAGTGAACGCCGGCGGCCTGGCCCTGGTGTTTTCAGGGGATTTGGGCCGGCCGGACGATCCATTGATGTTTGCGCCCGAAACGGTCGAGGAGGCGGATTATCTGCTGGTGGAGTCGACCTACGGTGATCGTCAACATCCGGTCGAAGCGCCACAGGCGCAATTGGCCGACATCATCACCCGCACGGCACTGCGCCGAGGGATTACCCTGGTGCCATCGTTCGCAGTCGGGCGCGCTCAGCTGCTGATGTACCACCTGTATGAGTTGAAGCGCAGACGGGCGATTCCCGATATTCCAATCTACCTCAACAGTCCGATGGCCACTGATGTCACGCTGTTGTACCAGCGCTTCCGGAACGAGCACAGATTATCCTTGGAAGACTGCGAAGGCATGTGCCATGTGGCGCAATTCGTACACACGGTCGATGAGTCGAGAGCACTTGATCAGCAACGCACCCCGGCGGTGATTATTGCCGCCAGCGGCATGGCGACAGGAGGGCGGGTGATCCATCACCTCAAGGCACTGGCGCCCAATCCGATCAACACACTGCTGATGCCTGGCTTCCAGGCCGGTGGCACCCGTGGCGCGCAAATTGTTGCGGGAGTTTCTTCGGTGCGTATCCACGGCAAGGACGTGCCGATCCGCGCCGAAGTGGTACCGATGCAAACACTGTCCGCGCACGCCGATGCTGATGAAATCATGCAGTGGCTGCGTGGGTTCAAACGACCGCCAAAACATACCTTTGTCGTCCATGGGGAACCTAACGCGTCGGATGTGCTGCGCCGGCGCATCAGTCTGGAGTTGGGGTGGTCGGTGTCGGTGCCGGAGTATCGCGACAGTGTCGAACTCCCCGGCATCGACCTCACCGCAGGTGCATGACGCGCGCCCCCCAACGCGACCGCCGTTTGTGCGCCCGGCTTGATCCAGATCAAACGGCATTTTTCAGTGAGCGCCATTGTTCTGATAAAAATGCTGAGAGAACCCGCCATGTCAAACCACAAGTTTTTCAACCGTTATCACGCGGTTCAGGACTGGAGCAGAGTGGTGGCGCACAGGTGCATTCACGGGACGGGCCTGCGTTCCTGGAAGCGTGAGGCAACCCTCTTGCTGTCGGTCTCGGTGGCGTTGATGGCAGGCTATCTGATGGTGTTGAACTTCGCCTCTCACGAGGTGCAGGATTTGGTCAACACGTGCACGGCACGTTTGGAGGTCGAGTTTGAGAATGCCGAGATAGATTCCCTTCCTGACACTCTGCCTCGGTCGTTGTGTGAATGCGTGGCCCATCACCTGGTCGACAAAAATGGCCTGGTGCGCCTGGCCATGGTCAACAAACACCTGCTTGAACCGATGGCCCTTGAACCCGTTACGCAAAAGGACGAAGAGGCCTGCATTAACGCCCTGTGGCAACCCCATGACGAACTGGCCAGGCGCTTGTCCCTTTGAGTGAGGAGGGGAGGATTGTCCCATTTGACCAAGACTCAGATTGCCGAACTGGCCGACTATTTTGCGATCCAGCGAGCCGCCCGGTACATCGCGGCGCTAGGTGCAAAGCAATGACCGTGCACGGGGGATCACGCAGTAGCCGAAGGCGTCTCACGGCACTAGCACGATCGCGCCGTTGAACTGACCGCTGCGCAACAGCGCCAGTGCCTGATTGGCATCGTCGAGGGAAAACCGAGTGGTGTCGCAGTGCACGGGCGTTTGCTGCAGTTCTTTAAAAAACGCGGTGCCATCGTCGCGGGTCAGGTTGGCCACCGATCGCACGCTACGCTCGCCCCATAGCAACCGATAAGGAAAGGCCGGGATGTCACTCATGTGAATGCCGGCGCAAATCACGCAGCCCCCCTTGACAGTGGCGGCCAGCGCCAGTGGCACCAGCGCCCCCACCGGCGCGAAAATCAGGCTGGCATCGAGCAGGTGCGGAGGTGTCTGGTCCGACGAGCCGGACCATGTCGCCCCCAGGGATCGGGCATACGCCTGTCCTTCGGTGTCGTCCGGTCGAGTGAAAGCGTACACCTCTTGACCTCGTCCCCGCGCGACTTGAATGGCCAGATGGGCTGCGGCCCCAAAACCATAAAACCCGAGGTGGCGGGCACTTTGTGCCATTTGCAGGGCACGAAAGCCAATGAGCCCGGCACACAGCAGCGGTGCAGCTTCAGTGATGGAAAGGGCCTGCGGAACAGGGAAACAGAAGCGTTGGTCGGCCACGACGTATTCGGCGTAACCACCGTCCAGATGACAGCCGGTGAACAGGGCCTGATCGCAGAGGTTTTCCCGTCCGCTCTGACAGTATGCGCACTGCCCACATGTCCAGCCGAGCCAGGGAACACCCACCCGCTGGCCGATGCGCTCTGCGGCTGCATGGGGGCCGACCGCTACGACCTCACCGACGATTTCATGCCCCGGCACCCGGGGCAGCACCGCTTGAGGCAATTCACCGTCGACCAGATGTAAATCGGTGCGGCAGACGCCGCAGGCCAGGACTTTGATCAACAGTTGATGGGCCCCGGGTGTCGGAATGGGCCGCTCTTCGCGTCGCAGCGGCTGACCGGGCGAGTGTAAAACCATGGCGCGCACAGGATGACCGGGATCAACAGGCAGGAGGGCGATGGCAGCCGGCAATCAACTGTTTGAGACCCTCCAGATCGAGAATTTTGACGTCACGGCCGGAAATTTCCACGAGTGCTTGATCCCGCAGATGGGCGATGCCACGACAAATGGTTTCCAGGCGCAGCCCCAAATAGGAGCCGATTTCCTCGCGGCGCATTTTCAACACGAAATCCGTCGATGAATATCCACGGGTTTTCAAACGTTGCGACAGGTTCAGCAGAAAGGCTGCCAGGCGCTCGTCCGAGTTCATGTTGCCCAGCATCATTAACATGTCGTGATCGCGCACGATTTCCCGGCTGAGGACTTTGTTGAAGCTGTGCTGCAGGGACGGCAGTTCATGGGCCAGTTCTTCCAGATGAGCAAAGTGGATAGGGCAGACCTCGCTATCTTCAAGCGCAACCGCGTTGCACGCATGCAAGTCCGTACTGATAGCGTCCAGACCGAGCATTTCGCCGGGGATCTGGAACCCCGTGACTTGCTCGCGACCATCGACCGACAGAATGCTGGTCTTGAACGAGCCGATGCGCACCGCATACAGCGAGCGCAGCGGATCGCCAGCCCGGTAAAGTGCCACGCCCTTTTTGACCTTGAAACGTTGCACGATCAACCTGTCCAGACGCTCGACTTCCTGACCCGTCATACCGATGGGCAGGCACAACTCCATCACACTGCAGTTCGAACACGCAGCTTTCAGGACATGTACTTGCAACGTCCGGACATTCGACATGAGAAGTGACGCCAATAGGGATGACTCACTAAGGATAGGCGGCGTGGCGTCTGACCCGCACCGGATTCTCGGGAAGAGGGATGTAATAGACGAACGGGACATCCCAAACCAACGTTTACGACACCCTCGTGCAATTGCACTTCGCGCAGGAGGAAGAACTGTTTCGTTATCTGGATTGGCGCTAGTGGTTGAGCGGGTACGCTGAACTCAGAGCGTTTTCCTGCGCACCGGCCACAAGGTGCATGGACACGACTGGCTGCTGGTTTTCCATGGAGGGGATTTCAAAACTACCCACAATCTGAATCTGTCGCTCGCCCAACCCGGTCGCCTCCAACTCTTTTGCCTTGGCCATTCTCGCGTGGTTCGCTGCGATTTCATTGAGAGTTGACACGTTACATCTCCGGTGACTGACCAAGCGTTTCGCTGGAGTCGTTAAGCGTTAGTTTGAGGTGCTGCCGTGTCAGAATTATGTCATTCCGGGCAGCGACGCTCCGCCTGTGCAAGCCGTAAGCCAGACACAGTGGTGTATGGCGTTAGGCAATTCGGTTTGCGACGAAAGGTTCGTGCAACACCTCTGGCCCGGCTATATCCGGTACTTGATGACAATCCCTTTGAGTTTCCGACCGTTGACGATTTGCAGGCCATGGCTACAAGGGAACGGTATGTTGACGGTAGCAGACGGCCGGGGAGTTGCCAGAAAGCCCAAACCTTTCAGCTTGGGCTGTTTCAGGCGTGCAACAGACAGGTGATGTCACTGGTCCTTTTCGCAGTTGACCATCCACGACACACCAAACTTGTCGACCAGCATGCCGAAGCGTGCCGCCCAGAACGTGGCGTCCAGTGGCATTTCCACTGTGCCGCCATCGGCCAGCGCCTTAAACACCCGCTCGGCTTCGGCGATGCTGTCGACATTCAGCGAGATCGAGCAGCCGCTCATGCCTTGGGTGGGGCGGTCGGGCGTGGTATCTGATGCCATCAGCATCTGATCGACGACCTTCAGGCAGGTGTGGATGATCAGGTGATGATGGTCTTTCGGGACGTGCTCGGCGGCAGGTGTTTCGCCGAAGGCCATCATCGCTTCGATCTTGCCTTGCAGGCATTGCTCGTAGAAGGTGAAAGCGGCTTTGCAGTCGCCGTTGAAGATAAGGTAGGGATTGATTTTCATGGTGCTGCTCCCGGTCAATGAAGGTGCACATCGGTTCGGACATCGCTTGGCGCGATGAATTCTGATGTTCTGACCGGGGACAGCAAAGCGCTAAAACGCGGCGGCTGCCTGAATATTGTTAGATGTTTTTTCGATAGATCGGCTGATGCTTATCGCTTCGCCCGTACGCCTTGGCGCCAGCAGGCGTTCGATGGCACCGCTCACCAGGTTCTCCAGCAATTCATAGTGCTCGTGCTCATCCAGGGCATGAGTGGTCAGCCAACTGGGCGCACTGTTGAGCAGTGAGGCAATGGCGTGCCCGGCCGCCAGTTGGCCTGATTCACTGAAGCGCGAGCGTGCGCCGAGCACCACCAGCAACGCGCGTTCGTATTGCTCGCGCAACTGCCGGACTCGTGCCTGCTGCTCTTCATTCAGGCAGCCGCTGTCGCGTTCCACCAGGCGAAAATGCCACGGCATGTCGCGGTGCAAATTGATGTGCGCGCGAATCAGGTTGTTGAGTCGGTCGCGTTTGGCCGGAGCCTTTTGCGGGATACGTCCCAGTGTCGCCAGCAACTCTTCGTAGAATTCTTCGATGAGGTCCAGCAACAGGTGCTGTTTGCTCGGGTAATGGTGATACAACGAGCCCGGGGAAAGCCCCAGGCACGTCGCGAGCTCACGCATGCCGACTTGACCGAAACCCTTGCAGGCGAACAGTTCCAGCACCTTGTCGCGGTATTCGGCGAAACGCGAGCAACGCTCAGGCATAGGCATGGAAGCCGCGCCCCGTTTTGCGTCCCAGGTAACCGGCGGCCACCATCTCCTTGAGCAGCGGCGCGGGGCGATATTTGCTGTCGTTGAAGCCTTCGTAGAACGCTTCCATGATCGCCAGCAGGGTGTCGAGGCCGATCAGGTCGGCCAGCGCCAACGGGCCGATGGGCTGGTTGCAGCCAAGGCGCATGCCGGCGTCAATGTCTTCGGCGCTGGCCAGGCCTTCCTGAAACACCAGGATCGCTTCGTTGATCATCGGCACCAGAATCCGGTTGACCACAAACCCCGGGCGGTTGCCGGCGGTGATCGCGGTTTTGCCCAGGGTGGTGGCCATGTCCAGTGCCAGCGCATGGGTGGCGTCGCTGGTCTGCAGGCCGCGAATGACTTCGATCAGGCCCATCACCGGTACCGGGTTGAAGAAGTGCAGACCGATGAATCGCTCAGGCTGGCTGACACTGGCGGCGAGCTGGGTGATCGACAGCGACGAGGTGTTGGACGCGATCACGCAATCAGCGCTGACCTGCGCGGCAATCTGTTGCAGCACCCGCAGTTTCAGGTCGAGATTTTCGGTGGCGGCTTCGATCACCAGCTGCGCGTTGTGCAGGCTGCTGTAATCGGTGCTGGTGCGAATCTTGTCGAGGGCGAGGTTTTTCTGTTCGGTAGTCAGGGTGTCCTTGGCAATCTGCCGATCGAGGTTTTTGCCGACCGTCGCGAGGGCTTTTTGCAAAGCGCTTTCGCTGATGTCGAGCAAGGTCACGTTGAAGCCGGCGAGGGCGCAGACTTGCGCGATGCCGTTGCCCATGGTGCCAGCGCCGATCACGCCAATGTTTTGCAGATTCATGTTGCCGTCCTTCCGATAAACCCTGCGATACCTTGGCCGCCATGGCGACCGAAAGCGTACTATTGCCGCGAGTCTAGAACCGGCAGGGCGGTTGTCCTATGCCGAAACTGTTCAACGGGGCTGATGTTTTTTGCCATTTCGAATGATCGGGAGAGAAGCGTTCACATGCGGGAAAAGGATTCAGTGGCCGCCTACTTCGTGCAGGCAATGATCCATGGGCTGGCGGACGATCCGCAGCGTGTGCGTGGCGTGCTGGAACAGGCCGGCATCGATCCCGCCGTGATGCAGCAGCCATCGGCGCGGGTGCCGGCCAGTGCCTTTGCAGCGTTGTGGCTGATCCAGATCCGCGAGCTCGATGACGAGTTCTTCGGCCTCGACTCCCATGGCATGCCGCCGGGGGCTTTTGCGCTGATTTGCCGGGCATTGATTCAGGAGCCCGACTTGCACAAGGCCATGCGCCAGTGCCTGGCCAATTTCGGCCTGTTCCTGCGCGACTTTCGCGGCACGCTGACCGTGCGCGGCAAACGCGCGGTGATCAGCCTGGATACCGATTCACAGAACGTCGATGCCAGTCGTTTCGGCGAAGAAACGTTCCTGGTGCTGATGATCAGTTTGCTGTGTTGGCTGGGTGGCCGGCGCATTCCCATCGACCGCGCGGACTTTCGCCATGAACGCCTGTCGCTGAGCGATGACCGTTTACTGTGGGGACCTAACCTGACCTTCGGAGCCGAGCGCACCGAAATCGAGTTTGCCAGCCACTACCTGCGCTTACCGGTTGTGCAGGACCTGGCCTCGCTGAAAGTATTTTTGCGCACCGCGCCGCAATGGCTGGTGATCCGTTTTCGCAATCAGCATGGACTGGCGTCGCAAGTGCATCAACGCCTGCGCAACAGCCATTACAGCGAATGGCCGACCCTGCAGGCCTTTGCCCTGGAACAACACCTGAGCCCCAGTACCTTTCGCCGAAAACTGGAACGCGAGGGTTGTTCCTATCAGGAGATCAAGGACGAAGTGCGACGCGCAGTGGCGTTCGAGCAACTTCGCGAAAGCCGCGCGAGCATCAGTGACATTGCCGAGCAATTGGGCTTCCAGGAGCCGAGCGCGTTTCATCGGGCATTCAAGAAGTGGACGGGGGAGAGTCCGGGACGGTATCGGGCACGGTACCAAACGGCTGATGCGAATTATCTGACAGAGACTTCTGATTCGCTGCAGGGCTGATGTTTTTGCCTGCTCCGGCCTGTACATTCGAAGCCTGCCACCGTGCCTCAACACCGCTGAAACAAGGATTTATTGTTCATGGAACTGGAACCGGTCGACGTCACCGATTGCGCAAAAACCGCTGAAGCTGCCTCCAGACAGCCTTCGAGAAACCGCTACGCGCAATTGAGCCAAGGCTTGTCGTGGCTCAATGAGCGTGCCTGGCCGTTGGGCGGCAGCATTTTGCTGATCGCCGGGATTTACCTGTTCCAGTACATCCAGGTGGAAAAAATACCGCTAAGCATCACGTCTTCCGCCGTTGTCGCGGCCTTGCCGGCGATGTTCGCCATGCTGGTGTTCGTGATCGCGATGCTCGGGGCACTGATCGTCATGCCCGCATTCATCCTGTTTCAACGGTTGAATGATTCCGGCGAACGCTTGAGTGACCATTTGAGTTTCGACCGGGGCAAATCCGGACTGACCCCGCTCCATCGACGTCTGGTTTTGCAGTGGTTGTATGGCGTGTTGTTGCTGGGCTTTTTCGTCTGGGTGATCGGCGCCTTTGCGGCCTATGGCTACTCCGGTGGCGGGTGGATTCTCGGCCAGGTGATGTTGGGCATCGCCACGCTGATCGGGCATGCCTGGATTATCACGCGGGTCTGGAAAACCAGGGTTTCTTTTGAATTCTGGCTCGCCTGCGTGATGTCGGCGCTCATTCAGTGGGTCGCGATCCTCAATGTCACGGTGGTGGTTGCACGTAGCGTCAGCGAGTACGTGGAGGATGTCTGGCTGTTCCTGCCGTTCATGCTCCTTGAGCTGATTGTGCTGTGGTTGATCCAGTTGGGCGGCGCTTATTTTGTGGTGGTCATGCGACGCCATGAGCACCCCGTCGCCCACGCGGCGCTGGCGGCGATGGTGGTCATCTTTGTAGTGGGGCTCATCCCTCAGGCAAGCGCCAAGTTGGCAGGGGTTACCTTGCAGTTGCCATCGTCCGGTGCGCGCAATTGCACGGTCATGACCTGGGCCCCCAGCACACAGTTACTGGACGCGATCAAGGACCCGGAAAATCCGGGCAGCAGCATTCGGTTGCGTCTGCTGGCCGAGGCGGATGGCATGTATATCGTTCGTCCCTGGAGAGCAGAAACCAAGGCCGTGCAGTTCGTCCCCCGAAGCAGCGTGACGGGGATCGATGATTGCGCACCTGAACCGAAAGCGGAAAACGCAAGCCGCTAAGCCACGCCGTTCTGGCCTGGCCGACGTCGGCGCGTGAACCTCAGGAGTCCTGAGCGCTGCGCGTCGCCGTCGGTCCGGCCATCTGCGACGGTTTGGCTTTCATCAAGCCATCGAGTGCCTGTCGATACCGGGAGCCGCCCAGGCTCATGCTGTTGTTGTGCGTTCCGCCGGGGATCAGCAACAGGCTTTTCGGTGGGTTGGCCGCATTGAACAGTTGCTGGCTGAATCGCGACGGCATGAACTGATCGGCCAGGCCATGGACCACCAGCAGTGGCATGTCGATGTCGACGATCTTGTCGATGGAATCGAACTTCTGTGACAACAACCAGCGTACCGGCAGCCAGTTCACCGGCAAGTTATTATCGGCCACTTCCGCCACGGCATCGCCAAGCGAGGTGAAGGTGGATTCGATCACCAGGCCACGGACCGGCACCGAGCCATGATTCTTCTTCGCTTGCGCAGCCAGGTCTGCCGCAAGATCGATGGCCACCGCACCGCCCAGCGAATGACCGTAGATCAAGCGCTTGCCGGCATCAGGTTGCATCACCGTGAAACGCTCCCACGCCGCCCGCGCATCCTCGTAGACACTGGCTTCCGACGGCAGATCGCCTTTGCTCTGGCCGAAACCCCGGTAGTCAATCGCCAATACCGAATAGCCCATGGCGCGTAGCTGCTCGATGCGGAACGCCTGGCCGGTGAGGTTCCAGCGCACACCGTGCAGATAGAGAATCGACGGCGCATCTTTGCGCGCGGCCGGCCACCACCAGGCGTGCAGGTTCTGCCCGGCCTTGAAACCGGCAGGCTTGATGTCGAACGCCTGAACATCCTGCGGCAAGCCGCGATACCAACCCGCCGTGCCCGGTTCGATGCGGAACAGCAACTCGCGTTCCTTGTACTTGAGCGCGCCGCAACCCACAGGCAGGCCGACGACCAAAGCCGCCATGCACAACAGAGGCAGCCAGCGTCGACGCAGGCGAGTGAGAAGGGCAGTGGGCATCGGGTGATCCATGGGTGCAGACATGAAGTTCGCGTTTTAGCAGATGTGCGCCGGGGGCGGGAATAATTTCGACTTGTGGGAGTGAGCCTGCTCCCACAGTGTTCCACGTCGTTCTAAAAGTGCGGGTCACTCCACCCGCAACACTATCTTGCCAATGTGATCGCCGGCTTCCATTCGGGCATGGGCCAGCGATGCATCGGTCAATGGGTACACCTCGTCGATCATCGGCAGGCAACGACCGGCCGCCAACACTGGCCACACGTGCTCGCGCAGTTGTTGCGCGATCGCAGCTTTTTCCTCGCGGGTGCGCGAGCGCAGCAGCGAACCGGTGACGTTGGCGCGTTTGGCCATGATCGCCAGCAGGTCGATCTCCTTGGCCACCGCGCCGCCGAGGAAGCCGAGCATCACTAGCCGGCCTTCGAGGGCCAGGGCCGCGACGTTACTGTTGAGGTACGAACCGCCCATGATGTCGAGAATCACATCGACGCCGCGGCCCGCGGTTTTATCGGCAATGACCTGGGCGAAGTCCTGCTCGCGATAGTTGATCGCTTCGGCCCCCAGTTCGCCAATTACCGCACATTTTTCCGCGCTGCCCGCTGTCGCGAAGGCCTCGATGCCGAACTCGCGGCAGAGCATCAATGCGGTGGTGCCGATGCCGCTGGTGCCACCGTGAATCAGCGCGCGCTGGCCTTTGCGGGCGCCGCCCATTTCGAACAGGTTGGCCCATACGGTGAAGAAGGTTTCCGGGATCGCTGCAGCCTGTACCTCGTTCATGCCCGCAGGGATCGGCAGGGCCTGGCTCGCCGGGACCGCGCAATACTGCGCGTAGCCGCCGCCATTGGTCAGCGCACAGACTTTGTCGCCGATGACGAATTCGCTGACACCGGCGCCGACGGCGACCACTTGACCCGCCACTTCCAGCCCCGGAATCGGGTTCATGCCGGGTTTCATCGGGTATTTGCCGGCACGTTGCAACACGTCCGGGCGATTGACCCCGGCGGCGTGCACGCGGATCAGCACTTCGCCGGCACCTGCCGTGGGCACGGGGACCTGACGCGGTTGCAGGACTTCGGGAGCACCGGGTTGGGTGATTTCGATGTGGGTCATGGTGTGCGGTAGAGACATGGTCAATAGCCTTTGTGCAATGAGTTCAGTTGGAAATGGGTGGGCGCAGGCTTGCTTCCACAGTTTTTTGGATCATGTGATGGCTGCATTGGCACAGATTTTTTCATCGGACCGTGTCGGCAAACGCACCACCAGTTCCAGCAACAGCGCCACAACAATTGCCCCGGCCGCAATCACGAACATCAATCCGTGATGCCCGCCGCTGGCGTTGAACAGTGCCGAGTAGGCGAAGCCGGCGATGGCCTGGAAAGTGGCAAACGATACGGTGGCGCGGCTCCAGGCGATCTGTTGTGGGTGATGCTCGGGGATCAGTTCGTGAACCCGGGCCAACCCCAGCGGCACGATGCCCGGCGGGAACGAGCCGAGGATCACCGCCAGCAATGCCAGCGCCGTAAACGCGCTGCACATCGACAGCAGGCCAAGGGCAATGGCTTGCACCACCAAAACCAGGCGAATGCTCATCTGCGCGCCCAGTCGATCGGCCAAAAAACCATAACTGACCGGACCGATAATCGCGCCGAGCCCGTACATCACCCAGATCAGGCCGCCGACGTGCTGCCCTGCACCGAGCCCGCGGGCTACGTAATCGACCAGGAACACCATGGCCGGCACCAGTCCCACGGCCATAAGGGCGTATTGAGCAAAAAGCAGGTAGACCTTCGGGTTGATCGATTTCGCATCGGCGAGCGTCGGCGTAGCTCGTTGCGTGGCTGACGGCCAGGCAAACCAGCTCGCAACGGTCAGGATCAGCGCCAGCGCGCCAAGGCCGAGCCAGGTTTGCTGCAAGCCCAGGTTCAACAGCGGCGGCACGATCGTCCCCGACCCGGCGATGCCCAGCCCGATCCCGAGAAAAATCGCCCCACTGGCCAGGCCTTTGCGCGAAGCCGGGACGTGTGGCAATACCGTGCCCGCCACCAGCACCATGATCGCGCCCCCGGCAATGCCGGACAGCAGGCGCCAGCCGAAAAACCAGCTCACCGACAACGGAAACGCACAGGCGAAAAACGCCAGGGTCACTGCCAGCATCATCAGGCGCAGGGCGGTGTTGTTGGAGGTGCGCCGCGCCAGTGGATGACCGATCAGCGCGCCAATCAAGTAACCCACCAGATTGGCGGCGCCGAGGTACACCACATCGCTGGCGCAAAACCAGTGAGCCTCAATCAGTGAGGGAATCAGCGGTGTGTAGGCAAAACGCGCCAGGCCAATGCTGACCAGGCTGGCGCACAGGCCGGCAAAGATCGGCAGCCAGAACCCTTGGCGTGGAGTGGTGGAGGGGCTGAGCATGAGAGCTCTCCTGCAGGATTTCCAATGGCCCCCAGCTTATCCAGAACTCGCGTTGCATTAACGCAGCGATTTCGCGCTATTGTGATGCGAATATGCATCACTAGGAGAACGCTGTGAATTGGGATGACGCACGGGTGTTTCTGGCGGTTTGTCGCGAGTCGACGCTCAGGGGCGCGGCGCGGGTGCTGGGGGTCGATCAGGCGACGGTCGGGCGGCGCATCACCGCGCTGGAAAAGTCCTTGAGCGCGACGCTGTTCCTGCGTACCTCCGAGGGGTACGCATTGACGGCTGTCGGTGAAGCGGCGTTGAAGGCGGTTGAGAAAATGGAGCATTCGGCGCTGGAGCTGGAGCGGCGTATACAGGGGCTGGATGATCGGCTGACCGGCACGGTGCGGGTGACCACCACCGACACCCTGGCCATCGATTTTTTGATCCCGGCCATCGCTCGATTGCATCAGCAACACCCGGACGTGCGGGTGCAACTGGACGCTTCGACGCAAATTCTCAGCCTGGCCAAGCGCGAGGCCGATATCGCGGTGCGCAATACCCGACCGGACAACCCGGACCTGATCGCCCGACGGATTGCCCGTTGGCCGTTGGGATTGTTTGCTTCGCAAGCTTACGTCGAGGCGCATGGCATCCCGGAACCCGGTGCGGCGTTCGATGGGCATGATCTGGTGGTGTATCAGCCGTATCTGCAAAGCGGCAAGGACATGACGCTGGTCGGGGAACCGATCGGTCGCGGGCGAATTGTCGCGAGTCTGAGTTCCAGCCTGTTGGTGCGACGGTCCATTGCTGCGGGGATCGGAATAGGGGAGGTGCCCATCCACATGGGTGAGTTGGACGGGCTGGTCAGGCTCTGGCCAGAGCGGACGAGGCCGGTGCCGTATGACATCTGGCTGGTGACCCACGCCGATTTGCGGCATACCGCCAGGGTGCGGGTGGTGATTGACGAGATTGTTGCGGTGTTTGCCGGGACGGGTGAATAAAGATCGCAGCCCCGCGGTGCGAGGCTGCGATCTTTTCGGTTACGGCATTTCAGGCAGTTCCTGCGGGCGCAAGTCGAACACCAGCACTTCGGCATCCACGCCGTTGTTCAAGGTCAGCACCTGTTCTTTGCGAACCCGCACGCCGTCGCCTTCCTGCAACGGCATGCCGTTGAGCTCGACACTGCCCCGTGCCACATGCACGTAGGCATAGCGGTCGGCGGCCAGTTCCAGGGTGGCGCTTTCCTTGCCGTCGATCAGGGCGGCATACACCCGCGCATCCTGGCGCACCTTCAGCGAACCCTTGGCACCGTCGGGCGATATGATCAATTGCAGGCGACCGCGTTTTTTCTGCGTGCTGAAGTGCTCTTGCTGATAGCGCGGTTTGGCGCCACTGACCTGCGGCACGATCCAGATTTGCAGGAAATGCACCGGCCGGGTGTCCGAGTGGTTGTATTCACTGTGGGCCACGCCACTGCCGGCGCTCATCAACTGCACGTCACCGGGGCGAATCACCGAACCGGTGCCCAGGGTGTCCTTGTGTTCCAGCGCGCCTTCGAGCACATAGGAAAAAATCTCCATGTCGCGGTGCGGGTGCTGGCCGAACCCTTTGCCGGCGGCGACGCGGTCATCGTTGATCACCAGCAGGTCGGAAAAACCCTGTTCTTTCGGGTTGCGGTAGTTGGCGAAGGAAAAGGTGTGGAACGACTTCAACCAGCCATGGTTGGCCATGCCACGATCAGAAGCTTTGCGAAGGGTCAGCATGATGGAATCTCCTGCGGGGACGTTGATTCGTCCGAGTGAGGAGAAGGTTAATGGTTACCCGTCGATGCAATAAGTAGATGTAAATTGAAATACTGTCGCATTTGGGTTGACAGTAATAGGTGGAATGAATCGCCGATGTTTGCACCCGATACGGCCATAATGAACGGCATCAAAACCTGCGCGAGCTTGCTCACGATGGCGGCTTCACATTCAATACCTGTGTCGACTGATCTACCGCTATCGCGAGCAAGCTCGCTCCCACAGGGAACCGCGTTCGCTTAGCCTTTTGTTCAATTACTGTGATCTCTAACCCATGAAAACCGTGGCAATGGTGCTGTTCCCCGACTTCCTCCTGCTCGACATGGCAGGCCCCTTGGAGGTGTTTTCCATCGCCAATCGCTATCTCAAACCCGACGATCACTACGTGCTGACGACCATCGGCACCGAGCCGGGCGCATTGCGGGCATCCAACGGTGTAAGCGTGCACGCCGACCTGTTTATCGATCAGGCCTGCGACGGCTATGACTTGCTGCTGGTGCCCGGTGGCCCCGGTGCCTACAACGAAAAACATCCGCCGTTGCTTGACTGGCTCAGGCACAACGTTGGCCGCTCGGCCAGTTATGGCTCGATCTGCACCGGGGCGTTTGTGCTCGGGCATGCGGGGCTGCTCGACGGGTATCGCGTGACCACGCATTGGCATTACACCGAACGCCTGATCAAGGCATTCCCGTCGGCCACCGTCGAAACCGACCAGATCTTTATTCAGGACCGCAACCTGATCACCTCCGGTGGTGTCACCGCCGGCATCGATCTTGCGCTGTCGGTGGTCGCTCGGGACCATGGCAAAAAAGTTGCCCAGGATGTGGCCAAAGTGTTACTGGTGGTGATGAAACGCCAGGGTGGCCAGGCGCAGTTCAGCCCGCTGATGGCGGCGGTGGCGCCCCACGAAACGGCGATCACCCGCGTGCAGAATCACGTACTCGAACACCTCGACGAAGCCTTCAGCATCGAACGCATGGCCAGTCTGGCGACCATGAGCCCGCGTCACTTCGCCAGGGTGTTTGCCCGGGAAGTGAACATGACGCCCATGGAGTTTCTGCAAAGTGCACGCATCGATTGCGCGAGGAATCTGCTGGAAACCACGGAGCTGCCGCTCAAGACCGTGGCTTTCAAAAGTGGCTTCGGCAGCGTGCGGCACATGCGTTTTCTGTTCGGAGAAAAACTTGGCCTCACCCCGACCCAGTACCGCGAGCAGTTCAGCTAATCTCCTTGGCCGTTGCGCGCACCGTTATGGCCGTGACGCTCCCCCCGTGACAGTTGTACCGTCGCCGAGGCCTGCCAAGATACCGTTGAACTCTTTGCATGGACGGTACGGAGCCTGGATGGACGCACGTGCCGGGCAGGTTCCTGTGGGAGAAGCATGAACAGCCTTAGAGATTTTCACGGTGAAACGGTACTGCGCTTCGGCCCCTACGCGTTCCACCTCAACCAGCGCCTGGTCCTGCACGGTGACCAGCCGCTGCGTTTGGGCGGTCGGGCCCTGGATATCCTGCAAGTACTGGTCGAGCACGCGGGCTCGGTGGTCAGCAAGGAAGCGTTGATCGCTCAAGTCTGGCCGCGCTCGGTTGTCGAAGACATCAACCTGCGCGTGCACATTGCCGCACTGCGCCGGGCCTTTCGCGACGGGCAGAACGGCGACAGCTACATCGTCACCGTACCCCAGCGCGGCTACAGTTTTGTCGCCTCGGTGCAGACGGCATCGCAGGCCATTGCGATGCCGCTCGAAACCCCACATCAACCCCGGCACAATTTGCCGGCGCGACTGACCCCGGTCACCGGGCGTGATGCGGTGGTTGGCAACCTGGTCAGACTGCTGCCTGTGCGGCGCTTCATGACCCTGGTCGGGCCGTGTGGTATCGGCAAGACGACCGTGGCGTTGCGGGCCGCCGAACTGTTGCTGCAGCACTATCGCGATGGCGTGTGGCTGGTGGATCTGGCGATGATCGATGATCCGGCGCAGTTGGCTGATCACCTGACGCGCACCCTTGGTCTGGACACGGGCACGACCCTCGAAGCCTTGGGCGCATGGCATGCGCTGTTGATCCTCGATAACTGTGAACACTTGCAGGACAGTTGCCGGACGTTGATTGAAGTATTGCGGTCCTCGGCACCGTGCCTGTCGCTACTGGTTACCAGTCGCGAACCGCTGTTGGCCCCGGGAGAAACGCTGCTGCCGTTGCCGCCGCTGGTGGTGCCACCGGCATCGGCGCTACGCAGTGTCGAAGAGTGCATGGGCTATTCGGCGGTGCAATTGTTTGTCAGCCGTGCCCGGGCACGCCAGCAGGGTTTTGCCCTGCGCGAACAGGATCTCAAGGCGGTGCGGGAAATCTGTCGGCGGCTCGATGGCTTGCCCCTGGCGATTGAATTGGCGGCGGCGCAGATCGATGCGCTGGCGCTGGTGGGCATGCGGGCGCAACTGGACAACTGTTTTCAACTGCTGACCCAAGGACGTCGCACCGCCGTGCCCCGGCACCAGACCCTCAAGGCCGCCCTCGACTGGAGTTACGAGCGGCTGAGTCCGCAGGAGCAAACCGTGTTGCAGCGTCTGTCGGTGTTCAAATCGGCGTTCACCGTGCAAGCGGCCAAGGGCGTGATCAGCTGCGACACGCTGCAACCGGCGAGCCTGACCCGCGCGCTGGAAAGCCTGGTGCTCAAGTCGCTGTTGTCACAGGAAACAGCCAATGGCATCAGTCGCTATCGTTTCCTCAATACCACCCGCAGCTATGCCCTGGAAAAACTCGACGCCAGCGGTGCATTGCGCACGTTCGAAATGCGCGATGCCGGTCACATCAATCACGCGCGGTACTCAGGTCGGCAGGTAGCCCTGTAGCTCGTCGAGCAAGTGTCGTGCGGCCTTCAAATCGGGCGTGGCATGACCTTCGGTGAAACGCTGATAGATCGGTGCCAGTAACGTATGGGCTTGCCGGCAGCGACCCTGACGCTGCCAAAGCCGCGCCAGTGAACTGGCGCTGCGCAGCTCCCAGGCCAGGGCGCCCTGGGATTTCGCCACGTTGATGGCCTTGATCAGCACGGTTTCGGCCGTGCAGTTTTTCACCGGGCAATCGGCGGCCAGCAGCGCCTCGGCACGGGCGCGCAGGATTTCCGCCGTGCTCCAGCCCGCTGCACCGCTGTCGGCGCGTTGCAGCAAATCGTCATCGACGAGCGCGGTGTCCAGGGTCACCATGATTTCCTTGATCAGGCCAACCGCCGCCCGGGGTGAGGGTGGCGCCTCTGCGCTGTCGATCACTTGCGCATAGTGTTGCGCCCAGGTGTAGAACAGCTGCACCGAATGCTTTTGCGCCTGTTCCAGCAGCAGCCGCAGCAACTCACGGGCGGTGCGGGTGTTGCCGTTGTAATGGGCGATCAGGCAGCCGGAGAGGGCCAGGGTGTAGCAGATCGAAGTGCCGTGGTTGATCTGCAACGCAATATCCAGAGCCTGCCGCGCCGTGCGCCACGCCTGTTCCGGTTGCCCCTGCAACCAGAGGGTGCGCGCGAGGATGGTCAGGGCGGCGACGCTCTGGTCGTATTGCACGCCAAAGCCATGGGTGAAACGGTTGAGATGGCCGCTGTGGGCCATGCGCTGGAGCACTTCCTCGGCATTCACCCGAGCCCGGTGCTGATCCCCGGCGAAGTGCAGGGCCAGCACCCGCAAACGATGCATGCTCAGCGACAGCAGCGGATCGCCGTCCAGCCCCAGCCGATCAAATTGCTGACTCTGTTCCAGAGCCATTTGATAGTTGCCACAACTGAGATTGACTGCCAGATGACCGGAGATGGCGCGCAACTCTCCGACCACGTCCTGACACTGTCTGGCCAGGGTTCGGGCGGTGACGAAGGCGCCAATGGTTTCAGCGCTGCCACCCTGGGCGTGATAGCAGGCGCTGCCCAGCGCCAGCTTCAGGGACATTTTCAGCGGCAGACAGGGCTCTGCTGATGCATCCAGCAAGGCCAGGGCCTTGCGCACGTAACCACCGTGTTCCTTGAGCAGCGACAGTTCCTGCCAGAGGGGCGTGGACGCCGCGGTCAGGCGAATCGCCAGCGCCTCGGGTCCCCGGGCATTGAGGCCCCAATCGAGCGCCGCGCGGATGTCTTCAAGGCCCCGGGCATAGCGCTCGATCCATAGCGCTGTTGGAATGTGCTCCCAATCGGTCTGCGCTTGTTGCATCAGCGCCAGGCAGCGTTTTGCATGGCGCGCTCGGGTGTCCGGCCACTCGCGGGCCTGTTCGAGTTTTTCCATGGCATAGCTGCGCGTGGTGTCGAGCAGGCGGTAGAACACCTCTTCGTCACCGACGTCCACGCTCAACAGGGACTTGGCCACCAGTTGCGTGATCGAGCCAAACACCTCGCGCGGCGCGATCTGTTCGCCGACGATCACCGCCGCTGCCGACGCCAGGGTAAAGCCGCCACGGAACACACCCAATCGCCGCAAGCAGGTTTGTTCGCAGCTGTTGAGCAGTTCAAAGCTCCAGTCCAGCGTGGCGTGCAGCGTCTGGTGCCGGGTGAGCGTCGACTGGCCGCTGTGGGTGAGCAGACGAAAACTGTCTTGCAGTTGTGTGAGCAAACCGTCGAGGCCAAGGCTGGCCACTTGTGCCGCCGCCAGTTCCAGGGCCAGAGGAATGCCGTCGAGGCGCCGGCAGATGTCGATCGCCAGTGGCAACTCGACATCGCTCAGTTCGAAGCTGTCATGGCTGGCCATGGCGCGTTCGACGAACAGCTGTAATGCAGAAAAGGTCAGCGCCTGGGTGCGGTCCAGCTCGGCAGCGGGAGGTGGGCAGTCCAGGGACTCCAGGCGCTGGACGAATTCGCCCTCGGCCCGCAGGCTCTCGCGGCTGGTGGTCAGAATGTGTAAGTGCGGCGCGCCGCGCAGCAGGCTCTCACAGAGCAGCGCGACGTTGTCGATCAGGTGTTCGCAGTTGTCGATCACCAGCAGCATCTGCCGATCGCGCAGGAAGGTCGCGAGGCCGCTCATCGGTTCGTTGTCGTGCAGGGACAGGTCAAGCAACGCGGCCAAGTGGCCGGGGATCAGCAACGGGTCGTTGACAGGGGCCAGGTCTAGCAGACGAATGCCGTCGCGGTAGCGGCCGATCAATTGTTCGGCGACGCGCAGGGCTGCGGTGGTTTTGCCGATGCCGCCGGGGCCGGTCAGGGTGATGAAACGCTGTCGCGGCAGTTGCGCCACCAGGTTGTCGACCAACGCCTGGCGACCGATCAGGCGGGTGCGGCGCAAGGGCAGGTTATGGCCGTTCGTTGCCTTGGGCGGGCAGACCGGATGTTGCCCGACCTGCTCCAGCGAGTAAGGCGCGACGAAACTGTAGCCGCGCTGGGCCACGTTAATGATGTAGCGTTGCCCGGCCTGACCATCGCCGAGGGCTTTGCGCAGGGCTGCCATGTGGACGCGCAGGTTGATTTCTTCGACCACGCTGTTGGGCCAGACGGCGGCCATCAGTTGCTGTTTGCTGACCACGTTCCCGGCGTGCTCCAACAGGATCAGCAAAATGTCCATGGCCCTTCGGCCCAGGCGCAGGGGCTGGTCAGCCTCCATCACCAGGCGTTGTCCGGGGTAGATTCTGTAGGGGCCGAAAAGCACGGCCCGCTCATGGGAAAGGGTCAACAACACGCTCCTGCCTGCATCCGTCTAGTTCGCGGTTTGCGAGCATGTTCCTCAGGTTTTTCTATCCATGCAAGGTGCTTTCGGAATGACTGTGCGGTGCCTGTCTTGACCGCTGCGTTCGCGCGCCGTCGGGCATCGCGCCAGCAATATCGTGGAAAGGTTCTACGCTGATTGTCTGCCCCAGCACGCCGACGGCGTTACCCACGGGTTGATACACCGCCGACGCGGGCGTAGATCAGCGTCGGTTTTCGCTCCTGATGAGCCGCAGTCCATTGAGAATCCATTCATGAAAAAGCTGACCAACGCCACCGGCGCACCGGTAGCCGATAACCTCAATATCCAGACCGCCGGGCCACGCGGTCCGGCGCTCCTGCAAGACATCTGGTTGCTGGAAAAACTCGCTCACTTCGATCGTGAACTCATCCCTGAACGGCGTATGCACGCCAAGGGTGCGGGTGCTTATGGCACCTTTACCGTCACCAATGACATCACTCGTTACACAAAAGCAAATATCTTCAGCTCAGTGGGCAAGCAGACCCCGCTGTTCGTGCGTTTTTCCTCGGTGGCCGGGGAACGCGGTGCCGCGGATGCCGAGCGTGACATCCGTGGTTTCGCCGTAAAGTTCTACACCGACGAAGGCAACTGGGACATCGTCGGCAACAACACCCCGGTGTTTTTCTTTCGCGATCCGCTGCGTTTTTCTGACCTCAACCATGTGGTCAAGCGTGACCCGCGCACCGGCCTGCGCAATGCCACCAGCAACTGGGATTTCTGGACGCTGCTGCCCGAGGCGTTGCACCAGGTGACGATTGTCATGAGTGATCGTGGTATTCCCACCAGTTTCCGCCACATGCACGGCTTCGGCAGCCACACTTTCAGCCTGATCGACCGGGACAACCAGCGGGTGTGGGTGAAGTTTCACTTCGTCTGCCAGCAAGGCATCGAAAACCTCTCCGATGCCGAGGCTGCGGTGGTGGTCGGCCAGGACCGGGAAAGCAATCTGCGGGATTTGTACGAGAACATCGAGCAGGGCCATTTCCCGCGCTGGAAATTGTGCATTCAGGTCATGGAAGAGGAGCAGGCCATCCACTATCGGCACAACCCGTTCGACCTGACCAAGGTCTGGCCACACGGCGAGTTCCCGTTGATCGAAGTCGGCACCATGGAGCTCAACCGCAACGCCGAGAACCATTTCGCCGAAATCGAACAGGCGGCATTCTCACCGGCCAACGTGGTGCCGGGCGTCAGCTTCTCGCCGGACCGCATGCTGCAGGCGCGGTTGTTTTCCTATGGTGATGCCCAGCGCTATCGCCTGGGGGTGAACTTCAATCACATTCCGGTCAATGCACCGCGCTGCCCGCACCACAGTTACCACCGCGACGGCGCCATGCGCACCGACGGCAACCTCGGTGGCACGGCCAGCTATTTCCCGAACAGCGTCGGCGAATGGGAGGATTCCAAGGAATTGTCAGAGCCGCCGCTGCCGCTGGAAGGCTTTGCCCAGCACTATGATCATCGGCTTGAAGAGGATCATTACGAGCAGCCGGGCAATCTGTTCCGTCTGATGGACCCGGCGCGTCAACAGCTGTTGTTTGAAAACACCGCACGGGCCATGAACGGTGTTCCGCAGTTGATTCGCCAGCGGCACATCGATAACTGCACGAAGGCTGATCCGGCTTATGGGCGTGGGGTGGCGGACGCGTTGGAACGGTTGGTGCCGTTGGGCTGAAGCAAGGCTCACTCCCACAAGGGATCGGCGGCGTACGTCGATCTCGTATACGACACCAATCAACGGTAGGAGCCAGCTTGCTCGCGATGACGGTGGCACATTCAACATCACCGTTGACTGCTGCACCGCTATCGCCAGCAAGCCGGCTCCTACAATGAATGTTTGCCAGGCACAGATCTTGTGTTCACTGCAGATCCCCTGTGGGAGCCAGCCTGCTGGCGATGGGCCCGGCACATCCAACCTCTCCTGTGCCTGACACGTCGCTATTGCGAGCAGGCTCGCTCCCACAGCTTCAGGCCAGCATCGACATCAACCCGCCCTGACGATCCAGTTTGGCCAGGTCATCGAAGCCGCCGATGTGTGCGTCGCCGATGAAAATCTGCGGCACGGAGCGGCGGCCGCTGCGGGTCAGCATTTCTTCAAGCTTGCCCGGTTCGTGCTGGATGTTGATCTCCTTCATGGTCACGCCTTTGCTGGCCAGCAGTGATTTGGCGCTGCGGCAGTAAGGGCAGGTGTCGGTGGTGTATAGGGTCACGGTGTTCATGCTCGTAGTCTCCGCAGCAAGTTGATCAGGCGTCGATGGCCGGGAAGTCGATATCGGTCAGGGCGACGTTGTTCAGGTAGTTGGTCAGGGTCTGTGAGGCCACGTGGGCGATCACTTCGATGATCTTCGCGTCATTGATTCCGGCGGCGCGGGCGGCGGCGATCTGCTCGCTGCTCAAGTGGCCACGGCTTTCCGTGATCTGCCGGGCGAGCAGGGCATAAGCGTCCAGCTGACCTATACGGGCACTGCGAATTTCCTGATGGGTGAGCCCGGCCTTGCTGGCAAACAGCGTGTGCGCGGCCAGGCAGTATTCGCAGCCGTTGACCTGCGAGGTGGCGAGGGAGATGGCTTCCTTCTGCGTGGCGCTCAGCGAGGTCTTGCCCAGGGCCGCCGAGTTTTGCAGGTACGACGCCAGCACGGCCGGGGCGAGGGCCAGCACGCGGAAAACATTGGGCAGGAAACCTATTTTCTTTTGCACGCCTTCCAGCATCGGGCGGGTGGCGTCGGTGGTGTGTTCGAGGTTGACAGGGGCAATGCGGGTCATGGCGATTCTCCGAGGATTGAAGCGCGACAGGCGCTGAGTACGGAGTCCATGCTAGTGATATGCTCTGGCCTATTGGATGCAAATCGTCGACGATATGCGACAGATCGTCCAGAATCGCTCCCGGGAGACCCCATGGATCGCTTGTCCACTTTGCTCAGCCATTTCGGCGTCAACGCCGGCACCTTCCACAGCGGCACGTTTTGCGGCACGACGGCGTTCGATGGCAGCCAGGCGTGCGGCCATCTGCATCTGCTTCAGGGCGGTCAGTTGTCGCTCAAACTGGCGGACGAACGAACGCTGCACCTCACCGAACCGACCTTGATTTTCTTCCCGCGCCCCTATCGTCACCGCTTGTTTGCCGATGATGCTTCCGGCACGCAATTGGTCTGCGCATCACTGGATTTCGACGGCGGCGCCGGCAATGCCCTGGCTACTGCGCTACCGGATTTCCTGGTGCTGAAACTGGATGAAATCCCCACCCTGGCCAGCACCCTGCAATGGCTGTTCGATGAAGCTTTCGCGGGCACTTGCGGCCGGGAAGCGGTGATGGATCGGCTGTTCGAACTGGTAGTGATCCTGCTACTGCGCCATATCCTCAGCAGTCGCAACCAACAACCGGGCATGATGGCCGGCCTCGCCGATCCACGCCTGGCGCGCCCGTTGAATCTCATGCACGAATCACCAGGCAAACCTTGGAGCGTGGCCGAATTATCGGCGGCGGCCAACATGTCGCGGGCCAGTTTTGCCGAGCATTTCAAACGCGTGGTCGGCCAGGCGCCGGTGGATTATCTGGTGAGCTGGCGCATCAGCCTGGCGCAGAAACGCTTGCGCGAGGGCAAGCCCATCGCCCTGATCGCCGAAGAAGTCGGCTATGAAAGCCCGTCGGCACTGGCCCGGGCATTTCGTCGCAAGACGGGAGTCAGCCCACGGGAGTGGAGGGGGTAGGTCAACTGGCGGAGGTCGAACGCTGCCTGACGCGCGATTCCAGTTCCACAGGGCCAAAAACCGCCGGCTCGCCATGGCGCAGTCACCCGCGACCTCAAGGCTGCTTGCGGAAGAACAAGGTGATCTGACCGACCTCCACCCCGAATTTGCTCATGAACGAGCGATTGATCAGGGTGTTCTTGTCCATCAGGTACATCCAGTCGTCCAAGTGAACCTCGTACACCGTGCCATCCACCGGAAGGCTCAGCACATATTTCCAGCGCAGTGCATTGCCTGCCACCTCACCAAGCGCCTCGCCCACCACGTCGCCAGCGGTTCCGCGCCATTGGCCAGGGCCAGCAGGGGTTAGCGTCCACACGCGTTTTTGCTTGGTTCCATCGCTGTAGGTAAACGATTCGTCGAGGATCAGCTTGTTGCCTTCGGAGTGGCCATTGATCACCACATGGAAGCGCTTGGTTACCTCGCCTGAACGCTTTTGAAACATACCCCACGCTTCAACCCGGCCCTCGAAGAATTCGCGCAACTCAAGCGTGGGCGTCTCCTGGCTGTAGGTCTGCACATCCACCCGGCTGCAACTCGCAAGGCCAATGCATAGCAGCATTATCCATATCTTGAGCATGTGCATTTCCTCAACTGTCTCAGAGTTCAAGGAACCAGTGTAGTCGGCTATGACCCGAGCCATTTCGAGCTGAGACGCAGCACGTAGCTGGTCGGCGAAGTAGTTGTCGGGATTGCGGTTGAGCTCAAGCATTCCGACTTCGATCAGCGGCTAATCGCGGTGTGGCCAGACCGTGGTCAAATCGAAGGGATTGATCGGATAAGAGTACGGGCAATTCTGGTTCGCCGCTTCAATGAGTTGCAAGGCGGTGTCCGACTCGATATCGGGCAACGACACGACCAACCGGGCCTGAATGGCAAAACCCTGTTCGCCATGAATCAAGTCGACTTGGGCATCGACGCCGGCCATCGGGGGAAAGGTGATCTTGCGGGCGTTACAGGCATGGCGCAGAGAGCCGAGAAAACAGGCAGACCAGCAAATGGCGAACAACTGCTCGGGGTTGGTGCCTGTTCCGGGCGCGCCGGGCGGGGAAAGCTTGAGATCGAGTCGTCCATCATGGCTGCGGCCGCAGCCCTCACGCCCGCCTGTTGTGTAGGTATGGCCTGTGTAGAGGGTTTTTTCGATATTGATCATGCGTACTTCCTGGCTTTATAGCGCGGCATCGAACGTTCGAATCACGTGACATGCAAGGCTTCACGGCGGTTGCGCGTCGCCACACTGGCAGGCGGATCAAAAGCGGCTTCTGCATCCGGTGTTCCAAGTAGCGTGGAGCGTGCGATGTCGAGAATCCACGACCGGAATGGCAAGTTCGGGTCGTATCGTGGCTGTCCGAGATAGAGCGCCTTGAGGGCTTGCTGAACCAGGCTTGCTGTCTCTGCATGCTTGATGCGCCCGGCTTGCACCTGGCCTTCATAAAAGGCGATGAATAAGGGGATCACTGTCGCGAAAAGTCGTAGTGACTCACGTTTGTCACGTCGGACAACGGCATCCATCAAGGCATGCAACTCGTCATTTCCAAGTCTCTCAGCTGTGCTAAGGCAACCCACGCGATAACCTTCGGCCATGATCTGATACCTCTGCGTCATCTGTTCAACTGCTCAGGCAACCGGGGCACAGCGAGGTTGCCAGACCTTGAGTGGTGAGACTTGAGCATGACGACATACGATGAGGCCCGCCAGTTAGGCGGTGTTAGCGCTTAATAGCGGGCACGCGCGGCTCGACATGACCGCTGCCGCCGCGGGCGTTGTTCGTCGGCTGGGTAGGCCGCAGACAGGAACACCATGAAGAACAACGCGGAGCGTTGTGATGTTGGTAGTTCAGCGCTTTGAACGAGCCCCATGAAAGACAGGACACCGTTTCCCCCTTACGATAAGGGATAGGCAAACGGTTATGTTTATGACTAATAGCAACGACAAGAGTGGGGAGCTTTTGGGCCAGGAGCGGCGGCGCCGCCGGAGTCCAGAGCAAAAGCTGGCCATGGTTCGCGAGAGCCTTGAGCCAGGACAAAGTGTGTCGGTCGTCGCTCGGCGCAACGGCATCAATGCCAATCAGTTGTTCTTGTGGCGCAAGCTGTATCAGGACGGCAGCCTGTCGGCGGTCAGTGCTGGCGAAGCCGTGGTGCCTGCCTCCGAGCTAAGCGATGCGCTCAAGCAGATCCGTGAACTGCAACGGATGCTGGGCAAGAAAACGATGGAAGCCGAAATCCTCAAAGAGGCCGTGGAGATCGCCCGGTCGCGAAAATGGATTGCGCACTCACCCTTGTTGCCGGGGGACGACCAGTGAAGCTGGTCAGCGAATGTCTCGGTGTGGCGCGCTCGCAATTAACGGTTCGAATCAAGCAATCGGTATCGCCCAAAGTGCGGCGAAGCAGGCCTGTGAACGATGTAGAACTGGTCGCTGAAATCCAGCAAGAGGTCAGCGAACTGCCCAGTTATGGATACCGTCGCGTCTGGGGACTGCTGCGTCGTGCACGTGAAAAGCGGTCGCTGCCGGCGGTCAACGTGAAACGGATTTACCGGGTGATGCGTGACCACAACCTTTTGCTTGAACGCCGGATCAAACAGCCCGGCGTGCCGCGTCGGCACGAAGGCCGTATTGCAGTGGAAACCAGTGATACGCGTTGGTGCTCGGACGGCTTTGAGTTCCGTTGCGAGGACGGTGCCAAACTGAGCGTGACCTTCGCCCTCGATTGCTGTGATCGCGAAGCCATCGGCTGGGTCGCGAGCCCGACCGGGTACAGCGGCGATGATATCCGCGACTTGATGCTGGAAAGCGTGGAGAAGCGCTTTGGTGATCAACTGCCCGCTACGCCGGTGCAATGGCTAAGCGACAACGGCTCGGCGTACACCGCCGAACAGACACGCCTGTTTGCTCGACAGATCGGTTTGCAGCCGGTGACCACCCCAGTTCGCAGCCCGCAGAGCAACGGCATGGCCGAGAGCTTCGTGAAGACGCTCAAACGTGATTATGTGGCGCACATGCCCAAGCCGGATCGAGAAACGGCGCTGCGCAACCTGGCAATTGCCTTCGAGCATTACAACGAGCAGCATCCGCACAGCGCCTTGAAATATCGTTCACCGAGGGAGTTCAGGCGCTTAGCGGGAACATCAATTTAACGGGGAGTTGGTGTCCGGTTTTATAGGGGCAAGTCCACGCTTATAGATCAGAGCATCAACCACAACGCCAAATGCTGAGGAGTGTTCCCGGCGATTCGGATAGTAGAGGTGATAGCCCGCAAAGGGCTGGCACCAGTCCTCAAGAACTCGCACCAGACTGCCGTCAGCCAGCTCTTTTGCGACCATGTCTTCTGGCAGAAACCCTAAACCGCATCCGGCCACAGCGGCACGCAGAATCGGCACGCTGCTGTTGAACGTCCATTGCCCTTCGACGCGTGCCTTGAGTTCGTGACCGTCCTTTTCAAAATCCCATTGCATCAGGCTCCCATGAGTCGGCAGGCGCAGGTTGATGCAGTTGTGCGCCGCCAGATCTCCGGGTGCCGTGGGAATCGGTCTCTGTTTGAAGTAGTCGGGAGACCCTACAACCGCGATGCGCAACGACGGGCCGATGGGCACGGCGATCATATCCTTGGCCACTTGGTCCCCCAGCCGCACGCCGGCGTCGTAGCGCTGAGCGACGATGTCGGAGAGGGCGTAGTCGACGGTGATTTCGACCTTGATGTCCGGATAGTCGGGAAGCACCTTCAACAACTTGGGCCACAGAATATTGTTGGCTGCATGTTCTGAAGCTTGAATCCGCACGTTCCCTGCCGGGGTGTCGCGAAACTCGCTGACCGCCGCCAGTTCCAGTTCAATCTCGTCAAAGCGCGGCGCCATGGTTTGATACAACCGTTGACCGGCCTCGGTGGGTGAGACGCTGCGCGTGGTTCGGGTCAGCAGGCGGACACCGAGCCGGGTTTCCAGTGCACGCATGGTGTGGCTCAGCGCGGACTGCGAGACGCCCAGCTGTGCTGCCGCGCGGGTGAAACTGCCTTCGCGGGTAATGACCACGAAGGCTTGCAGATCATTGAGATTGGCGCGGGACATTGATGAGAACCTCTCATGGGGAGCGCGTGATTATTCCATGTAAGCAGGTTCCGCCTGGATACGCGACCCCCCGAAGATCCCGTCAAAGGGTGCGTGCGTAAAACTCAGTCAGCTTGCCCATTGCCGCATCGACATAACGCGGCACCCAGTAGGTTTCGATGTGGGTGGCGCCGTCGATGATGAACATTTCCTTGTCCTTGGTACCGGTGGCCTTGGGGAACGCATCCTGGGTCATGTACAGGCTGTCGGCCTTGCTGCCTGCAATCATCAGCAACGGCTGATTGATCAGCTCGATCTGGTTGGTCGAGTCGAAACGCATCAGGTCCAGCAGGCTGCTGGTGGTGTACTTGAACGTTGAATTCGGGTGCGCGTGGGTTTTCCAGTAGTACTCGTAGCCCTGGCGGTACAGTTCGAAGGGCAGTTTGGCGATCTGCTCGTCGGTGAGGTTGGCGTCACCCGAATAGAGCACCGCGCCACCAGCCGCCTCCTGAGCGCGCGCAGCGGAAGCCTGTTGCAGGCGTTGCTGGATAGTATCCAGTTGCGAGTCGTTGTAGCCGTTGCGACGGACGCGGCCGGAGTTGAACATGCTGACGGTTGCCAGCGATTTGAAGCGTTTGTCGGTTTGCGCGGCGGCCAACGAATAGCCCCCACCGCCGCAGATGCCGAGCAAGCCCAGGCGTTTGCTATCAACCCCCGCGTACTGGGAAATGAAGTCGGCCATGCCATGGATGTCTTCGATGCGATACGCCGGCTTGTCAATGCTGCGTGGCTGACCACCGCTGGCGCCCTGATAGGCCGCGTCGGCAGTGATGGTGATGTAGCCCTGTTCAGCCAGTCGCTGGGCATACAGTCCGGCGACTTGCTCTTTGACGCCACCGTTCGGATGCGCAACCACGACGGTCGGGTAGACCTTCTTCGCATCGTAGTTGGCCGGCGTGTAAACGTTGGCCGCGATGTCCAGGCCATTGAGCTTGTAGCTGACCGGATGGATGTTGACCTTGCCGGGCTCGTTCTTGGTAATTGCGCCGTCGTAAGCCAGTGTGAACGGGTTTTTTTTGTAGTCCGCAGCAAAGGCTTCGCCCGCAGAAAGGCCAACCAGCGCCGACATGAGCGTGGCTTTCATAAAGGTGTTTATCACGTGAAACTCCTGAGCAATTAAAAGAAGGGCAGTTGGAAAAAGTGGATGTGAGCCCTGGTTAGTCCAGATGCTTTTCTTTCAGGAAACTCGACACCAGATCCGCGATCTGCACGTTGTTCAAATCGGACATGGGGAAGTGGGTATTGCCCTTGATGCCGACCTCCGGCAAATGGATCAGCCTTACGTCTCCGCCGTGTTGGTTGACGGCATCGCGCCAAAGCCGGGCCATCTTCAAGCGGGCGCGCCAACTGTCCTGGGCGGGCAGGTCGACGGCTTGCTCCGGGATGTTGTCGCCATAGACGATCAGGATCGGAATGCGCGTGAGTGCCATGAACTGATCCATCGGCACGGCTGCACCCTGCACCGTGTCGAAGGCGCTGGAGATCGGCGCGGGCACCTGACCCTGCGGGAAGACAAAGCTGCTACCCGGCTCGAAGGCGACAATGGCCTTGACCTTGTCATTCTTGATCGCGGTCAGCCAACCCGGCCCGCCACCTTGCGAGTGCGTGAACAGGATGCCGGGGCCGATTCTGTTGAAGACCGCCGACACACCATCAGACACTACGTCCATGTCGAACGGCCCGGTGTTGGGTGTCATTGCCCGGAAGAATTGCTCGCGCGTCTGCGCGTCCTGGGCTACCTGCACACCGTTGAAGTAGTTGGGCCACAGGCCGATGCGAAACTGGTTGAACCACAGCTGCTCGTCCGGCGTCGGTTTGACCGTCGCCTCGACCATGCTGCGCCCGGCATCGCCACGTCGCGGCTGGTCGATCAGGTACACACCAAAGTGACGGCGCAAAAAAATGGTCTGAAAACCTTCACGACCATCGGCGGTGGTTTCCCAGGTCTTGGAGAACTGGCCTGCGCCATGCCACATGACGATGGGCAGTTTTCGCGCATCGACCGGGATCTGGTAGAAGGTGTAGGCGTGGTCACCGTGATAGGTCTGGCCATCCGGCGCCATCGGCTTGCGCGGGTTGAACGTGCCCGGCGCCGTGGTCATCGTTCCACCGGCGGCGAAGCTGCCTTGTGCCTGAATCATTAAAGGGCCTGAGCCATCGGGCTGGTTCGCACAGGCTGCCAACAGGCTGAACAGGGTAATGCCGAGCAAGTGTTTTGCAGGTTTCATGTTATTTCCCCGAAGCTTCAAGGGCCTGGGTCAGCGCCGTGTTTGCACGTTCGGCAGTCTGTGCATCGCCGTGCTTTTTCAACTGCTCGATGACTTGGCGCAACTGCGCTGCGCTGAGCCCGACGCGCAGGCTCGCCAGCATGTGCGAGCCGCCAGCAGCTCATCACCGGTTGGAATCGCCCGGTTTGGCTCACGCCCCGGCGCATCGTCGATGCCCCGTTGTTTGCGCGCTTGCACCACGCTCATCAGTTCGTTCAAGGCATTAAGGCTGCGCGGAAAGCCGACGTAGGCATAGAGCTGCACCAGAATTTCCCGGGTTTCGCTGATGGTCAGGCCGGCGTCGAGGCCTTGATTGAGGGCGGCGTTGAGGTGCGGCATGTGACTGGTCGCCATGAACGCTGCGATCAGGGGAATCGCCTGCTGTTGGCTCGACAGAGTTTCTGCGCTGGCTTGTGTGCGGGTCATGGTTTGCGATGCCTCGGCTGCTGGAGTGGTAACGCTGAACATCACCCCAAGGCTCAGACAGAGCGCCATCAGCGCGGGATGGGGGCGGGACTTGCTTGCGTCAGGGGTCATCGTGAAAGGCTCCGTGCATTGCGGGGTCGCTGCGGTGTCACTGGATCGTACGGAGGACGGTTGTGGCGATTAACCCCGATATTGCGCAAGGACTCCTGAGCAGAACTCATGAGTCGTTTTTACGATTGCCGCTGAAAACCTGGCGACCCCGCTTAAACACGGGGGCTGGAGGTTTTTTGACTGCTCACCGCGAGGGTGTCGCGCTACGATTTCGACACATTCCGTAACTTCATTTACCGCCGTATTGCGCCTCCGAGACTTTCTCTGCCCAAGTCACGGTCTTGCCGTCCTCGGCTTCTGCAATCGCGATGTGGGTCATGCCGTTGCTCGGTGTGGCGCCATGCCAGTGACGGGTATTCGGCGGAATCCAGACAATGTCGCCCGGACGGATTTCCTGGCGCGGCCCACCTTCCTGCTGCACGTAGCCAACCCCGGCGGTGACGATCAGCGTTTGCCCCAACGGATGGCTGTGCCAGGCGGTACGCGCGCCGGGTTCGAAGGTCACCGTGCCGCCGCCGATGCGCGCCGGCAGATCACCCTTGAACAGGCCATCAACGCGTACCGTGCCGGTGAAATTTTCCGCTGCGCCCTTGATCGAGGGCTGTGCGCCATTCTGGGTGATGCGGATTTCGCTGGCGGCCTGGGTTTCTGCGCTCAACAGCGACAAGGCAACAAGCGGTGCGATCAATCGGTTCATCGAATCAACTCCGGTCAGACAGTGAAGCTGCTCCGCGCCCGGAGCAGCGGTGGCAAGGCTCAGAGCCCGGTCATCTTCAGCGCCGATTCCGGCAGGCGTTCACCCTGCACCTGAATCTGCGCCATCTGCTCGTTGATCACGCGCAGATCCTCGCCGGTCAGCTCCAGCTCGACCGCGCCCAGGTTCTCTTTCAGTCGATGTTGTTTGGTCGTGCCCGGGATCGGCACGATCCACGGTTTCTGCGCCAGCAACCAGGCCAGCGCCACTTGTGCAGGCGTCGCATGCTTACGCTCGGCAACGGCCTTCACCACGTCGACCAACGCCAGGTTGGCCTTGCGCGCCTCAGGTGAAAAACGCGGGACAAAATTGCGGAAATCGCTGGCGTCAAACTGGGTGTTCTCATCGATCTGACCCGTGAGGTAGCCAGCGCCGAGTGGACTGAACGGCACGAAGCCGATACCCAGTTCCTCCAGTACGCCAAGCAGTTCATGCTCCGGGCCACGCCAGAACAGCGAATACTCGCTCTGCACCGCTGTTAGCGGTTGCACGGCGTGTGCCCGGCGGATGGTTTGCACACCGGCCTCGGACAGGCCGAAATGCTTGACCTTGCCCTCGGCGATCAGCTCCTTGACGGTGCCCGCCACGTCTTCGATCGGCACCTGCGGATCAACGCGATGCTGATAAAACAGGTCGATGCAATCGGTGCGCAAACGCTTCAACGACGCCTCTGCCACGGCACGGATATGCTCGGGTCGGCTATTGGTGCCGCCGCCTCGTGCGCCGGTGATCAGGTCAATATCGAAACCGAATTTGCTGGCGATGACCACCTGTTCGCGGATCGGTTGCAAGGCCTCGCCCAACAACTCTTCATTAGCGAATGGGCCATACGCCTCAGCGGTGTCGAACAAGGTGATGCCTTGTTCATGGGCCGAGCGAATCAGCTTGATCATGCTCGGTTTGTCGGCGGCCGGGCCGTAGGCGGAGGTCATGCTCATGCAGCCGAGGCCCAATGCGGAAACTTCCAGGCCGTTGCCCAGCGTGCGGGTTTTCATGGTGCTTCTCCAATCCAGAAATCGATTAGCGGGTGAGAGGGTGATCGCTCAACCAGCCATTCACGCGCTCCATGGTCTTGCGCTCCTGCTCACCCTCCATCACAAAACCTTCCATCACCTTAGCCTTGGGCGCGTGCTTTTCGAGGACGCTGCGGCTATTGCCCAAGCCGTAACCACCGTGGGTGTTGAAGGGGATGAGGGTTTTGCCAGTCAGGTCGTGAGCGCTCAGAAAAGCACGCACGATTGGCGGGGTGGTCTCACCCCAGATCGGAAAGCCGAGATAAATCGTGTCGTAGTCGTTCAGAGCGTGAACCTTGCTTTCCAGCTCGGGCTCGAAGCCGCTGTCGCGCTCATGACGCGTCTGCTCGACGGTTTGCAGGTAGTCCTCGGGATAGGCTTTGGCCGGGCGGATCTCGAACAGGTCGGCAGCCAATCCGCGCTGGATGAGGCCGGCGACCACGCGGGTATTGCCGGAGCGCGAAAAGTACGCCACCAGAATTCGCGAACCTGAACGCGGTATTTCGCTGGCGTTTTGCGTATCGGCAAATGACAGCAGCGGGGCGCTCGCCAGTGCGGCGATGACCGTGCGCCGTAGTGGATCGTGATCGTTGTTCATCGCCCGACGCGCGCCTTGAGGGCCTCGGGATAACGCTCGCCTTCGATGCGGATCTGCGCCAGTGCGGTCTCAATGGCCTGGAGTTCGCCCGCGTCGAGGGTGATGTCCGCTCCGCCAAGGTTTTCTTCCAGGCGATGCAATTTGGTCGTCCCGGGAATCGGCACAATCCACGGTGCCTGCGCGAGCAACCAGGCCAGTGCGATCTGCGCCGGTGTCGCTTGTTTTTGCGCGGCGATCTGGCGGATCAACACCACCAATCCTTGATTGGCTTGCAGTGCCGACTGGCTGAAGCGCGGCACGATGCTGCGAAAATCGTCGCTGCCGTATGTGGCGTCGGCCGCTACTGTGCCGGTGAGAAAACCCTTGCCCAGTGGGCTGAACGGCACGAAGCCGATCCCCAGCTCCTTGAGTGTCGGCAGGATTTCCTGCTCAGGTTCACGCCACCACAATGAGTATTCGCTTTGCAGCGCCGTGACTGGTTGCACCGCATGTGCACGGCGAATGGTTTGCACACCGGCTTCCGAAAGGCCGAAGTGCTTGACCTTGCCTTCGCCAATCAGATCTCTCACTACACCGGCGACGTCTTCAATCGGTACGTCCGGGTCAACCCGATGCTGGTAAAGCAAATCGATGAAATCGGTCTTCAGCCGGCGCAATGAACCCTCGACGGCGAGTCGAATGCGTTCGGGCCGGCTGTCCAGGGCCTGCTTTTTATTATCTGCGCCTACGGCGAAGCCGAATTTTGTGGCGATCACGATTTGATCGCGAAGGGGCGCTAGCGCTTCGCCCACAACTTGCTCATTGAGATAGGGGCCGTAGAACTCGGCGGTATCGAAGAACGTAACGCCTCGGTCAACCGCCGAACGGATCAGCGTAATGGCTTGTTGTGTGTCAGTCGCCGGGCCATAACCATGGCTCAGGCCCATGCAACCCAAGCCCAGGGCTGACACTTCGAGTGAACTGTTTCCGAGTGTGCGCTTGTGCATATCGATCTCCCGACGTTTGCGTTAGAGAAACAGTAAGCCAGCTAACGAGTGGAGACTAGACGAGTAAATCGGCAAGGGTTCATGAGGCTTGTTCATTAATCCCAAACCAAGGATTTATTCCTGAAAGGAATTCAATCCATGAAATTAATGAATTTTGATTATGACTATGGATGACATAACTTGATTCAAGGACATGGAGAACTGCCTTGAAATCATTACCGCTCAACCCAGCTGAAAAATTTGATACCGCACGGGCCAATGAGTACGGACGCCAGAGCCGTATTGCATTAGCGGGGTACGATGCCTGTCATGACCTTGCTGCATGCATGCTGGCGGCAAGCCTCGGCACGACAGCCTCGGCGAAGATACTGGTCGTTGGCGCGGGTGGCACGGCGCAGGAAATCATTGCCATGGCGACTCTGGAACCCGGTTGGCGCTTCACCGCCATTGATCCATCCGAACCCATGCTGGAGGCAGCGAAGCACCAGTTAAAGCTGAACAACTTATTGGAAAGAACGGACCTGCATCTGGGGCACATTGAAGATCTCGACGCAGACCAGTCCTACGACGCCGCCACGTTGATCGGTGTCCTGCATCATCTGGAGGGTGATGATGCCAAACACCAACTGTTGCAATGCATTCGGGCTCATCTGAAGCCGGGTGCGCCGTTGATTGTCGCGGGAAATCAATACGCATATGCCAGCCAGCCCCTATTGCTGGCTGCCTGGGGCCAGCGGTGGCGACAGCAAGGGGCTAGCCCGGATGAAGTGAAGGTCAAACTGGGGAAAATCCTCCAGGGCGCTGACCCGCCACATTCTGAGGCAGCGGTGCAAAAACTGCTGAACGACGCCGGATTCGGGGACGCGACTCGTTTCTTCAGCAGCTTGTTCTGGGGGGCCTGGTTGACGTTCAACAGGGGTTGAAAGCTCTATCCCGGTAACCCGTGAAGTGTTTTTTTAAGTCACCCGACGAGGGGGAATTACGAATTTGTTTTAAATGTGAAACGAGCGTCAGGGCTTTACTAGACTGAGGTGTGCCGATTGCCCACCCATCGAGGTTGAGGACGAGCGCCTTGCCCACATTCCGGTTCTTCCTCACCCTGTTGCTCGCGCTGCTTCTCGCTGGTTGCGTTACCACGCGTTTGCCCCGTGACTTCAGCGAGGCAATACCCGCTGGTGATTCGGCTTTCGGGCGCTCGATCCAGGCAGAGGCCGCCCGGCATCAGGGACGCTCGGGTTTTCGCCTGCTGCCGAATAGCAGTGAAGCGTTCCGCGCGCGTGCCGAGTTGATCCGCAATGCGCAGAAAAGCATCGATGTGCAGTATTACATCGTGCATAACGGGCTCAGCACCCGGGCCCTGGTGCGGGAAATGCTGCTGGCCGCCGATCGTGGCGTACGGGTGCGCATACTGCTCGATGACACCGCCAGCGACGGCCAGGAAGAAGTCATCGCGACCCTGGCCGTGCACCCGAACATCCATATCCGTGTCTTCAATCCTTTGCATCTCGGGCGCAGCACTCTGGTCACCCGCACCATGGGCCGACTGCTCAATCTGTCCCAACAGCACCGGCGCATGCACAACAAACTGTGGCTGGCCGACAACAGCGCGGCGATCGTCGGCGGGCGCAACCTGGGGGATGAATATTTCGATGCCAAGCCCGACCTCAATTTCACCGACATGGACCTGTTGTGCTTCGGCCCGGTCTCCGAGCAATTGGGCCATAGCTTCGATCAATACTGGAACAGCGCCCTGAGCCAGCCGATCAGTGACTTCCTGATCAACAAGCCGACAGCAGAGGACCTGACCCAGAGCCGCCAACGCCTGGAGCAATCGCTGCAGAGCACCCGGATCGAAAACAAGGCCCTGTTCGACCACCTCATGACCTACCGGACGCAACCGCAACTCGCGACCTGGCGCCGGCAGCTTATCTGGGCGCATGCCACGGCAATGTGGGATGCGCCGAGCAAAGTACTGGCCGACGGCGAACCGAACCGCGCGCTATTGATGGCCACACAACTGCGGCCTGAACTCGACAGCGTCAACAAGGAACTGATCCTGATCTCGGCGTATTTCGTCCCGCAACAGCCGGGTATGCGCTACCTGCTCGGGCGTGCCGACGCCGGTGTTGATGTGCGGCTGCTGACCAACTCACTGGAAGCCACCGATGTACCGGCGGTGCACGGCGGCTATGCGCCTTACCGCAAAACCCTGCTCGAACATGGCGTGAAGCTTTATGAGCTGCGGCGCCAGCCGGACGATCCCAGTGGCGGCTCTTCCTTTGGTTTCAGCGGTGGTTCGGACTCCAGCTTGCACACCAAGGCCATGATCCTCGACAAGCAGAAAGTGTTCATCGGTTCCTTCAATTTCGACCCGCGCTCAGTGTTTTGGAATACGGAGGTCGGGGTGCTGGTCGACAGCCCTGAATTGGCGGGTTACATGCGCAGGCTGGCGGAGGAGGGCATGGCGCCGGCCGTGAGTTACCAGGCTCGCCTGGAAAACGGCGAAGTCGTCTGGATCGCTGAAGACGACGGTCGCCTGTATACCTTGCGCAAAGAGCCCGGCGGCAAATGGCGCAGCTTCAAAGCCTGGCTCAGCGACGCGATTGGCCTGGAGAAAATGCTTTAGATCGAACGAGCGAAAAAAGGGGGGCAGATTACAATTCTGCCCCCCTTTTTCCTCTCACTTACGAGATGAGCGATGGCTCCACTGCAATCACGACTTTGCCTTGAAGGCCGTTGTTGGGACTCTCCAACCGGGCATGGGCGAGCGCCAGGTCGGCGAGTGAATAGACAGCGCCGACGTGTGGCCGCAGCTGACCGCGCTCTATCAAAGCGCTCAATTCATCAAGCTTGCCGCGATTCTGTCGTGTGAAAACGAAGTGATAACTCGCGTTTTTGCCCCAGGCCTGAACGACGTTTTGTGGTTGTGCAATGTCGACGATCGTGACCACGCGGCCCAGTTGTGCGAGTGCGTCGGGGCTGCGCGTCAAGGCGTTGCCGCCGATGGTGTCGAACACGACATCAACGCCGCGACCACCTGTTTCGCGCATGACGGCGTCAACATAATCTTCTTTTTCGTAGTCGATGATCACATCGGCACCCATGTTCCGTGCGAACTCAGCGTTTGCTTCGCGCACGGTCGTGAACACTTTTGCACCTATCGCTTTTGCGAGCTGGATCGCCACATGGCCGACCCCGCCGGCACCGCCGTGTATAAGAATGCTTTCCCCGACTCGGAGCGCTGCACGCACGACCAGTGCTTCCCACGCCGTCCCGCCCACCAGGGTCAGGCTCGCCGCCTCAAGGTGGCTGAGTGAGGCAGGCTTCTTGCCGATAATGTTTTCAGCTGCAACGTGGTACTCGGCATAACTTCCCGGACCGTCAAATATTTGCGGGGTGTACCAGACTTCGTCTCCTGGAGCGAAGTTCGTCACACCCGGCCCAACGGCTTCGACCACGCCGGAAACGTCGTGTCCGGTAATGGCCGGCAGTGGGACCAGGTCGGAGTAGTCGCCACGTCGAACCTGGTAATCCAATGGATTGATGGAGGTGGCGTGTACCCGCACCAGAACTTGTCCCGCATGCGGCACCGGCTTGGGCACGTCGCGCAGTTCGAAGGATTCAGGGCCGCCAAATGCTTTAAGGATCATCGCTTTCATTGTGAAACCTCATATCGACAAAATGGGATATCGAGAAATCTCGATATAATGCGGTAAAAAATTACAGCTCTTTCCCTATGAGCTCAGCAAGAACACGGATGGTTGCTTCGTTTCGCTTGTAGTAAGTCCACTGTCCTATGCGCCTGACTTCGACCAAGCCCACCCGCTGCAGGGTTGCAAGGTAGCCAGACACCGTCGACTGCGACAGCCCGATCCCTTGCTGAATACTGCTGACGCAGACGCCCACCACGAGAACGTCACCTTCATCCTGAGGAGGGAAGTTCTTTGCGGGATCCTTCAAACCTTGCAAGATTTCAAGTCGCGTAGGGTTTGAGAGGGCTTTGAAGATTTCAAGTAAGTCCATGAGCCGAGGATATCGAGATTTACCGATATGTCAATACGAAAAATCAGAGCACCGTTGAGCGTTGAACCCGGCAACTCAATCCTCGTGACAATCGGCCACAGCGCCACGCTTCAACCTCGCGAAACCCTCAAAGCAACCGATCAATGGCAGAATCCCCTCACTTTGATCGATTTGGAGAACTCCATGCTTCGTGTGTTTGAACGAAGGCTCGACCCATTTCCTCCTGACGAGGTACCACCGCCACCCGACGGTCTGGCCCGCTTCCTGTGGGCCTGTACACGGGGCGCCCGCGGGTACGTCCTTGCGCTTGCGCTGCTCAGCGCCGCGGTGTCGATTTACGAAGCCTGGCTATTTTCCTTCCTCGGGCAGGTCGTGGACTTGCTTTCGACCTGGCAGGCGGGCGGCGAGGCGGCGGCCCAGGAAAGTCGCGTGTTGTGGGGCATGGGCATCGTCATGGTGACCAGTGTCGGGCTGGTGGCGTTACGCACGATGGTGCAGCACCAGATATTGGCGATTAACTTGCCGCTGCGGCTGCGCTGGGATTTCCATCGCCTGATGCTGCGGCAAAGCCTGTCGTTCTTTTCCGATGAGTTTTCTGGTCGGGTCACCACCAAGGTCATGCAGACGGCGCTGGCGGTGCGCGACGTGCTGTTCACTCTGATCGAGATCGTGCCCGGAATCGGGGTGTACTTCATTGCGATCATCGCCCTGGCCGGCGGCTTCGCGCTGAAACTGATGCTGCCGTTCGTTGCCTGGGTCGTGTTGTTCGCGCTGGCCATGCTGTACTTCGTGCCCCGCTTGGGGAAAGTCGGGCAGGAGCAGGCCAATGCGCGGTCGATGATGACCGGGCGTATCTCGGACGCCTACACCAACATCACGACGGTGAAACTGTTCTCCCACTCCAATCGTGAAGCGCACTTCGCGCGTGCAGCGATGGAGGACTTCAAGCAAACCGGCTTCCGACAGATGCGCCTGGTCAGCCAGTTCGAGATCGTCAACCAGGCTTTGGTGGTGGCGTTGATCATGGCGGCAGGTGGTTATGCGCTGTGGCTATGGCACCAGGGTGAGGTCGGCGCAGGTGCCGTGGCGGCAATCATCGCCATGGCCTTGCGTATCAACGGCATGTCGAACTGGATCATGTGGCAAATGACCTCGCTGTTCGAGAGCATCGGCACCCTGCAGGACGGCATGGCGACGCTGACCCTCGGCACCAAGGTGCAGGACGCGCCGGACGCCAGCGTGCTGGTGACCTCCGGTGGCGCGGTAACCTTCGACAAGGTGAACTTCAACTACAACGGCGAACGCCAGGTGCTCGATGGCCTGAGCCTGAGCATCCGCCCGGGCGAAAAAATCGGCCTGGTTGGCCGCTCCGGCGCCGGCAAATCCACGCTGATCAACTTGCTGCTGCGCTTCTATGACGTCGACAGCGGAGAGATCCGCATTGATGGCCAAAACATCGCACACGTGACGCAAGACAGCCTGCGCAGCGCCATCGGCATGGTCACGCAGGATACCTCGCTGCTGCACCGTTCCATCCGCGATAACATCGCCTACGGCCGTCCGGATGCGACCGACGCGCAAATCCGCAGCGCCGCGGCCAATGCCCAGGCCGATGAATTCATCAGCCAACTGAGCGACCGGCAAGGTCACACCGGCTACGACACGTTGGTGGGCGAGCGGGGCATCAAGTTGTCGGGCGGCCAGCGCCAACGCGTGGCGATTGCCCGGGTGATGCTCAAGAATGCGCCGATCCTGCTGCTTGACGAGGCCACCAGCGCGCTGGACTCGGAAGTCGAGGTGGCCATTCAGGAAAGCCTCGATGAAATGATGCAGGGCAAGACCGTGATCGCCATCGCCCATCGGCTGTCCACGATTGCGGCCATGGACCGGCTGATCGTCATGGATGACGGCCGCATCATCGAGCAGGGCACGCACACCGAATTGCTTGCCAGAAACGGCGTCTATGCACGGCTGTGGCAGCATCAGAGTGGCGGGTTCCTGGGTGAAGACAAGGGCGTGGTCGAGGCGGTGGATCAGGCTTGAGCGAAGTTTTTTTTAAATGACCGTAGATGTCATTCCCGCAACCGTTGAGCGTTTCGCTGCTGTTTCACCTTGTACATCTCGCGGTCGGCCAGCTTTGTGGCCTCGTCGACAGTCATGCTGCCCGGTGTGACTGCCACGACCCCAACACTCGCGCCGGTGTATTGAATATCACCAAGACCATGGCCCAACTCATATCGGCCTATCGTTGCTTTGGACAGGCGATCCTGAAGCAGGTCGGCGGCATGTTGCATGTCTTTTGCCAGGTCTGAATGTTCGGAGGGCGTACCCAGGGCGATCACGATGAACTCATCGCCTCCTGTACGCCCGATGATGTCGCTGGTTCGAAGGCCATGCTGCAGCTGGGTGGCCAGACCGCGCAATAACTCGTCGCCTGCCAGGTGGCCGCGGGTATCGTTGATGAACTTGAACCCATCCAGATCGATGACACCGATCAGTACGTACTTTTTCTCCCGCTGCGCCAAGGCGAACAGGCGTGCGGCATCGTTCAGAATGGCACGCCGGTTGGACAGGCCGGTGAGGGGATCGGTCAAGGCCAATTTGGTCAACTCGGCGTTGGCAGCCTGGAGTCGCTCAACGAGCAGTCCACGTTCAAGGGCATAGCCCAGCAACCCTGAGAGCAGCTTCAACAAGGGCTCCACTTCAGGGGCGCGGGTCACCTGAGCCGAACTGGCGGCACAGACCGTCCCCAGCACCTGCCCATTCTGGGATCGAATGGGCGCGCTCACGTAAGTTCTGATGCCCAACGCCGCGGCAGCCTCCGAGTCGCCCCAACACTCGGCTACGTTATCCGAATACATCCGATTCTCGTCCAGCGCCCGCTTGCACAGCGTGTCTGCCCACGGCACGACCAGCCCTTCAGGAATCACCATTTCACCGACATTGCGTGCGAACTCGACACGCTGCACACCTTCGTCGGTATCAATGGTCGTCAGATACGTCGACTCCATGCCGGTTATCTGACTCAGCAGCGTCAACAAGGGGCGGGTGAGCTGCTCGAGCGTTTGGGCTTTGGGAATGGTATCGGAGAGAAGAGAAAGAATCTGATCCATTGGGGCGCGCCGATCACTAAGGGGTACTTCAAGTATCGACTAATTGGCGGATTACTGAAGAGTACAGGGCTTTACCCCGCCCGATGAGATTGCCGGTGAAGATTTTTTGCTTTTCAGGTCCTTGCTGGCGCTCGAAGCTTCACTTTTTTTCTTCTCGTCTTTAGCCACGTTGATCACCTCTCGGAGTGTTCCGGTATTGGCACATTGCCTGTGCGAAAATCCACAAGCTGATCATTAGGTGAGCGCGTCTATCAGCCGTTCAAATTCTTTTGAGTAAACCAGCTGTGATTCGCCGGGGGACGACGACAAGGCCTCAAGTAATAGTCGTAACTTGTTACGAATGGACGTTGCTCACGAGGCCCTTCGCAATCGACGTTCATAAAATCGTCACAATTATGTTGCACAGTTCGGGAGCCCGTAATCACAAGGATTCTCAGATGAAAAGTTTCATGAAGTCTGCTGCGCTAGCCATCACGGTTTCTCTTTGTGCCAGCTCGGTGTCTTTCGCTGCGGAAAGCGTTCGCCTGACAGGTTCCGGTGCCAGTTTTCCGGCTCCGATTTACCTCACCTGGTTCAAGGATTTCAGCAAGAAAACCGCTGGCGTGACCGTGGATTACCAATCCAAGGGCAGTGGTGCAGGTGTCCAGGACTTCTTGAACAAAACCGTTGATTTCGCGGCCAGTGACTCGGCAATGAAGGATGAAGACATTGCCAAGGTCGCCGAAGGCGCGCAGTTGCTGCCGATGACAGCGGGTGAAATCGTGCTGGCCTACAACCTGCCGGGCAACCCCAAGGGCCTGAAGCTGCCACGCGACGTTTACTCCAACATCTTTCTGGGCAAGATCACGCGCTGGAACGATCCACAGATCGTCGCCGCCAACCCGGACCTGAAACTGACCGACACACCGATCACCGTGGTCGTACGTGCTGACTCCAGCGGTACCACCGCCGTATTCACCAAGCACCTGGCGACGATCAACCCGACGTTCCAGAAAGAGCTGGGTGAGGGCAACACCGTCAACTGGCCGGCCAGCGACAAATTCATCAAATCGCCCAAGAACGATGGTGTGACGGCCACCGTGCGCCAGACCCCGGGCTCGATTGGCTACATTGAATACGGCTTCGCCAAACTGGCCAAGGTTGACTTCGCCCAGTTGCAGAACAAGGCCGGCAATTACGTTGTGCCGAACGCGGAGAGTGGTGCAGAGGCGCTGGCTGCAGTGAAGATGCCTGAAAACCTCGTCGCCTGGCTGCCTGATCCGGACGGTGCCAAGTCCTACCCGATCACTTCCTACACCTGGATGATCTTCCGCAAGCAAAACGAGAACCCGGCCAAGGCCAAAGCCATGCGTGAAATGGTCGAGTACAGCCTGACTGAAGGTCAGAAAATTGCCGATTCGATGGGTTACATCCCTCTGCCGCCATCGGTTGTCGATCAGGTTCGCAAAGCTTCCGCCAACATCCAGTGACGCTCGCGAAGTCTCTCTCGGCGTGAGCTTTCAGCCTCGCCGAGGAGCTTTCCCCTACGCTCCGGAATAGCCCATGATCCAGCCATTTGTCGTACCGGTTAATCCGGATTCTGCTTGCCGTCCACCGTCTACCAAGGATTTTCTGGTTGACCGAACCTTCCGCGCGCTCGCGCGCATTGGTGTGGTTCTTATTCTGGCACTGGTCTTTGCCTTGGTGTTCGAGGTAGGACGCAAGGCGCTGCCAGGCATGGAGAAACACGGACTGGATGTTCTTTTTGGAACAGTTTGGGACGTGAACCAGGGCAAGTACGGCATTCTGCCGGCCATTTGGGGAACCCTCTACAGCGCTTTCATCGCTTTATTGATAGCCGGCGTTTTCGGCGTCAGCATGGCGATTTTCCTGACCCAGGATTTCCTGCCCGCGCAACTGGCGGCCATTTTTCGCACCATCGTCGAATTGCTCGCGGCCATTCCCAGCGTTGTTTATGGTCTTTGGGGCATCTACGTGGTGATCCCGGCCATTCGGCCCCTCACGGATTGGCTTAACAGCGAACTTGGCTGGATACCTTTTTTCGGTACGACCTTGAGCGGACCGGGACTGTTACCTGCCGCGCTGGTACTGGCCATCATGATTCTGCCGACCATTGCTGCCGTTTCGCAGGACGCCCTCACGGCTGTTCCGATGAAAACCAAACAGGCGGCCTATGGCATGGGGACCACCCATTGGGAAGCGATTCTCAAGGTGATGGTGCCATCCGCTGCCACCGGCATTTTCGGTTCCCTGGTCCTCGGCCTGGGCCGCGCGCTGGGTGAAACCATGGCGCTGGCCATGCTGGTGGGCAACGCGAACAATATCTCGCTTTCTCTATTCGCCCCGGCCAATACGCTGGCGGCGTTGTTGGCACTGAACTTCCCCGAAGCCGGCCCGAACGAGATTGAAGTATTGATGTACGCCGCACTGGTACTGATGTTTATCACGCTGCTGGTGAACGTCATCGGTTCCATGATCATGGTCTATGCCCAGCGTGGTACTAAATGATGACTGACATCACGTCCTCTGCAGCCGCTTTTCCAAGCCTGCAACGCAAGTTTGAAGGCCGCGCCCTGCGAAGCCTGGTATTGACCACGCTGGTATGGGCAGGCGCCCTGGTGGCCAGCGTGCCGCTGATTTCCGTGCTCTATATGTTGATCACACGTGGCGGTGCTCGCCTCAGCCTGGAAGTGTTCACCGAATTACCGCCGACGGGTTTCGAGACGGGTGGTGGCTTCGGCAACGCGATGGCGGGCACCTTCGTCATGGTCGGTATCGCGGCCGCGATCGCGGTTCCGGTCGGCATCATGGCGGCCATCTTTCTGGCGGAACTGGGTCCGGACAGCAAGCTGGCCAACGCTGCACGTTTTGCCGCCAAGATGCTCACTGGCCTGCCATCGATTTTGGCCGGTGTTTTCGCCTACGCCCTGGTGGTAATGACCACCGGCACATACTCGGCACCGGCGGGCGGTGTGGCATTGGCAGTACTGATGTTGCCTATCGTCGTGCTCACGGCTGAAGAGTCGATGCGTATGGTCCCCAAGATCATGAAGGATGCCGCCTACGGTATGGGCTGCACCCGATCGCAGGTGATCTGGAAGATCATCTTGCCTACCGGCCTGCCGGCGATCCTGACCGGCGTGATGCTCGCGGTGGCGCGCGCGGCCGGCGAAACTGCGCCGTTGTTGTTTACCGCGCTGTTCAGCAACTACTGGATCTACCACGACGGCAGTCTGGCGGTGATGAATCCGACTGCATCGCTGGCCGTACTGATTTACAACTTCTCCGGCATGCCGTTCGACAATCAGCTAGAGCTCGCTTGGGCGGCCTCGCTGGTATTGGTGATGATCGTGCTGTTCGTGAATATCGTCAGCCGAATTTTCGGCAAGCCAAAGTTTTAAGAATGGGAGCAAATAGTGTGAACGTATTATCTGCGCAAAAAGTCGCCCCGTTCGAGGCCCAGGCCCCTGTGGTCATGGACTGCAAGCTGGACAAGATTTTCTACGGCAACTTCATGGCCGTGCGTGACAGCCATGTGCCGATCGAAAAAAACAAGATCACCGGGTTCATCGGTCCGTCTGGCTGCGGCAAGAGCACGGTGCTGCGCAGCCTCAACCGGATGAATGATCTGGTAAAAGGCTTTCGTTTCGAGGGCCATGTGCATTTCCTCGGGCAAGACGTCTATGGCAAGGGCGTGGATCCAGTGGTCGTGCGCCGCTATATCGGGATGGTGTTTCAACAACCGAACCCGTTCTCAATGAGCATTTTCGATAACGTCGCCTTTGGCCTGCGCCTCAATCGCTACCAGGGCGATCTGGGCGACCGCGTGAAGCACGCCCTGCAGGGCGCGGCGCTGTGGGACGAGGTCAAGGACAAACTCAAAGTCAGCGGCCTGTCCCTTTCGGGTGGCCAGCAGCAACGACTTTGTATTGCCCGCGCCATCGCGACCGAGCCGGAAGTTCTGTTGCTGGATGAGCCGTGCTCGGCACTCGATCCGATTGCCACCCGCCGTGTGGAAGAGTTGATGGTCGAGTTGAAGAAGGATTACACCATCGCGCTGGTCACTCACAACATGCAGCAGGCGATCCGTGTCGCTGATACGACGGCATTTTTCTCGGTGGATATTTCGCAGGGCACGCGTACCGGCTATCTGGTTGAGATGGGTCCCACTGCGCAGATATTCGACAACCCACGCGAACAAATGACAAGCGATTACATCAGCGGCAAATTCAGCTGACCCGCGGTCATCCGGTCGATTTCCCTCTCAGCCTTCTCTCAGGATTATCAATGTCTGCAAAGCGTCGTCTTGACTTGCCAGCGATTGAACGTGCACTGCGTGAGGTGCAAGGTCGCTTCGCCGAGCTCAGCAGGCACTTTACCGAGCCGCGCGATCCCTTGACTGACGAAGTGCTGCGTAATGTGCTTGATGGCTATGCACTGATTGACGACTACGTCGCACGGGGCGTCGACCTGTTCGATCTTCAGCAACTGAATCTAATGCTGGAGATCAATGCCACCGTTCTCTGTGGCCGCGACCCGGCACGCCGCCTGGAATACGCGCAGCACCTTACTGCGACCGAGGAACACTTTTTCAACAACGTTGAAGGTGGGATAAAGGATTTGTACAACTGGTACTGCGCGTATCGCAGCGAATCCGTCTGGAAGCGTGCGGCCGGTGTCTATGTACGAATACTCAGCAAGCCGCAATTGTTCATCGAAGGCAATCACCGCACGGGATCGCTCATCGTCAGTTACTTGCTCATGCGCGCAGGGCTGCCTCCATTCGTGCTGACGCTGGACAACGCCGAGGGTTACTTCAACCCCTCATCTGTCATACGCAACTCCGCCAAACATGGCGTCAAGGCCTTGTACGAATTGCCGAAAATCAAGAAAAAATATGCAGCCTTCCTGGAAGAAAAAGCCCCTGACCCCATGGAATTCTTTGTGAGCGACACGCGAGTGCCCGTCTATCAGGGGGGCCATTGATGAGCAGGCATTCAATGCTCGACAAGTACCGGGTTTCCGGCGGCCGAGTGTGGCAATCCATCAAGGGCTCTCTTGCGATGCACGCATTCAGGCGTCAGCGCATACGTATTTCGTTTGATATCGATGACACGCTGGCCTGTCAGCTCGATCACTGCGCAGTCGAGCAAAGCAGGCTGCCGGCCTGTGTTCATCGTTGGCTGGGCGAGCCTTTGCGTACAGGAACACGCTCACTGACCCGAGAATTGCGCCGTCAAGGATGCAGCATCTGGGTCTACACGTCGTCCGGGCGGACACCGTCTTACATCAGGCGCTGGCTATTACTGTACGGTATCCACGTTGACGGTGTGGTCAACAGTGTCCGGCATAACCATGCCCTGACGGCGCACGGGCTTTCGAACTCCCCTTCGAAGTTTCCCCCGGCATTCGATATCGACTTGCACGTGGATGATTCAGAGGGCGTGCGTATTGAAGGCTGTGATCACGGTTTCCGCGTCGTGGTAGTGAGTCCGGATGACGAGAACTGGGCCCAGAAAGTCTTGAATGCCGTCGCTGACGTCCAGGCTCAGCTGGCGAGACAGCAACCATGCAGATACAAGGCGCCTGAGCGCGAACACGGGACGGCCGCGACGGTACCTCTGTGGATGGGCAGATGACAGCGCCCCGTCCTGACAGTGAACTCCGCTCTTCGTAGTGGGATCGCAAGCTCGCGAACGACTGCTTTCGGCCGATTTTTGCGGTCTCCACCGACAGATTTTGACCCAAAGCTGCCGGCTCGTTCCGGGCCTCAGTGTGTTGCGGGTGGAAGCGGACCGAGGAACATTTTTTTCAATCGCTCAGGTCCTATGGCGCGTGACAGTTCCGAAATGACGCAATATATGAATATCAACGTAATGAGCAAAATCTGCACTGCCCAGAATTGCGGCCAGTTCATGGAGGTCCATAGCTGAGTGTTCGCATCCATGAAGCTGTGTGCTTCTTTCCAGTATTCGTACAGCCGTTCCAGGTAATGAACGACAAGCGCGACCAAGGCATACATGAGCGTCTTCCAGGTGACGTTCCAGATCAAAGGCTTCTCTGGAAATCGGTTGATGAAGGGCAACATGTCCGCAACCAATACAGATTTGCCGAGCACCAGGGAGGCTATTAGCACCGATGCGGACACCGGCATCGAAATACCTGTGCCCTTGATCATCAGCGCACGAATGAAGGCCACTATGTGCAGGATGATAAAAAAGAAAAGGGTGGGCGGAATTGCCTTGAGGGCTTCTTCTTTTATCGTGTGCAGGACAGCTTTCATAGTGATCCCTTGAGAAAGTACGGCGGAAAGTTTCGATCCCTGATGCGAGACCCGCTGGCACGAAGGAAAGGTCAAACGCCTGGTAGTCCACGGGGAATCGGCCAACAGGACTGCGCTTGTTTCAGCGTGACTGTGTCATGCCTCGCATTGAGCTTACGTAAGGCAATCCTGTTGGCTATTCAGGGTACTACTTGGTTTTAAGCTCTTTGTACGATTTGACGATGTCTTGCGCCCAGATATCGAGCACTCCCCTGAAGTCTTTGGCTTGCACGACTTCTGAGGAGTTTGCCAGTTCAGCCCCTGAGCCCTTGCGAACCACTTGGGCCACTACCTTATTGTCACCACCATCGATAAATGCCGCTTCGGTGGCGAGAGTGGTGTCCTGGTCGCGAATGCCGGTCGCCGCACTGACTCCGGCGGCGACCAAGGCAATCGGAATGATCTCGTAGGGTTGCAGTCCTTTGGTTTTGGCACTGACGGCCGTAATGGCCGGACGCACGACCAGCACACCTGGGCCAGGCCCGGTAGCCAAGGGAAGCTCTCTGGCAAAGGCATTTTTCAAGGCTTCATCGTAGAACTGGGTAATGCCATTAAGGGCACCTTGCGGGATTTTCTCGGTTGGTTGTGGTGGTGGATACAGCTGGCTATGTTCGACAAAAACGCTGGTATAGCGGTTCGCGTCCACATCCGGGTCGATCCAGCGCATGACGGGTTCGCCTGACGGTGACTTTTCCTCTTTGAGAGCGCTGTAATCTTTGAGAAACCCCGAGTAGTGGTCAGGATCAACATAAGGGCTGGCACAAGCGGCGAGTGCCAGGGTCAATACACATGCTGCGAGCGGTTTGATCTGCATAAAAGCTCCAGAGTGATTGCTTGAAGCGAAACACCTTCGACGGCTTCAAAAATGACGGCAACGCCTTCTGACGTTGCCGTCTGCTGAAATTGACGCGTTACGGCGTCACGATGTTGAACCAGAAATCGAAGTTGTCCATGTAGGACACCAGTTCCTCGAGCTTGCCCTGCACCCCGTCGATCTTGATGTCACCCGAGGCCAGCGCATCTTTCAGCGAGGTCTCTTTCAACACGATCTTGTTCAACGTGTCGCGGGTCAGGGTTACCTTCGCATCGGCATCCTTGGCTTCAACGCCTTCGGTGTGGTTGAGCACGCCATTCTCCATCTCTACCGAGTACTTCTGCTTGAGGTCGGTGAAATCGAAGTTGAGCGATAGACGTTTGCCTTCGGCTTTTGGCCCATTCAAGCGCATGGCCAGGAAGTCAAAGAACAAGTCCAGATCCATGGCCCGCACCGTATCCGGACTCGCGGTATCAGGTGTTGGCAGCTTCATCACGCCTTCGCGCAGTTCCTTGGCGCCGGTGAGGTAGAAGTTGCGCCATGGCCCGCTCTCGGCCTGGTAACCCAGTTGCTCCAAGGCATCCGCCTGCAGGTTTTTCGCCGCCTGGTTGCTCGGGTTGGCGAATACCACGTGGTTGACGACTTCGGCGACCCAGCGGAACTCGCCCTTGTCGAAATACTCCTTGGCTTTCTTGAGCACAGCCTCTTCGCCGCCCATCATCTCGACATAATGCTTGCCACCTTCTTCCGGCGGCAGTTCATTCAGCTGCGCCGGGTTACCGGTAAACCAGCCCAGGTACAACACGTAGGTGGCCTTGACGTTGTGATTCACTGAACCGTAGTAGCCACGGTTGGAGAATTTGTTGGCGATCGCCTTGGGCAGTTTGAACTGCTCGGCGATCTCGACCATGGTGTAACCCTTGTTGATCATCCGCAGGGTTTCGTCGTTGATGTAGCGGTACATGTCGCGTTGGGAAGACAGTTGCTCGCGCACCTCCTTGTTGCCCCAGACTGGCCAGTGGTGCATGGCATACATGACCTGGACATCATCGCCCCACAGTTTGAGCGCCTCGTTGAGATACTTCGACCAGGGCAGTGGTTCGCGGATCTTCGCGCCGCGCAACGAGTAGGTGTTGTGCAGGGTGTGGGTGGAGTCTTCGGCGGTGTTGAGCGCTTTCTTTTCCTTGATGTAATAGAGCATCTCGGCGGGCGCCTCACTGCCTGGCGCATACAGGAATTGATAAGTCAGACCGTCAATGACATGGGTTTCGCCAGTGGTCTTGATGATGTCGGTGGGCGGGATCAGCGTCACCGTGCCAGCCGATGTCGTGGTGCCCAGGCCGGCGCCCAACTGACCGGTCGGCGCCGGTGGCAGCAGGTTGCCATACATGTAGCTGGCGCGGCGGCTCATGGCGGTCCCGGCCATGACGTTTTCGGCGACTGCATGCTCAACGAAGCCAAGCGGTGCATAGACCTTCACCTTGCCGGCTTTCACATCCTCTTCATTGATTACACCGCGCACACCTCCGTAGTGGTCAACATGGCTGTGGGTATAAATCACCGCCACGACGGGCTTTTTCGGCCGATGCTGATAGTAGAGATCCAGGGCTGCCTTGGCGGTTTCGGTGGAAATCAGCGGGTCGAAGATGGTGATCCCGTCCTTGCCCTCGACGATGGTCATGTTCGACAGGTCGTAGTTGCGGACCTGGTAGATGCCATCTGTCACTTCGAACAAGCCGGAAATGTTGATCAGCTGGGACTGGCGCCAGAGGCTGGGGTTGGTAGTGTCTGGAGCTTCTGCGCCTTCCTTGATAAAGGAGTATTTCGCCGGGTCCCAGATCACATTGCCCGACGCGCCCTTGATGACCGTCGACGGCAGAGGCGCAATGAAGCCTTTGTGCGCCAGCTCGAAGGATGTCTTGTCGTTGAATGGCAGTTCCTTGAGCAGCGCACTATTAGCGGTTTTGGTGGCCTCGGTGGCGGGTTTTGGTTTCTCTGCATCGGCTGCAATCGCTTGGGTGGCCAGAGCAATGGCTGCAACAAGTGAGCAAAGGGTTCCGGCTACTTTGAAGGGTCGTCATTGATCCATAGCGCGGGCGAGTTGCTTCGACTGTATCTCGTACGTCATCTTCCAGTTCCCTCTAGCGGCAAAAAGCTATACCAAAAGTGGCAATAGCGGGCTCAACTAAAACTAGTAGGAATCGAGAAAATTTCGAGTAATACGGTTTCGATCAGATAATTTACGCGTAAAAAATGTTTCCCCAAATGCTCCTCGTTTTGAGAAAAATTGCATATTGATCACTGTTACCTACGCTTATCCCCTGATATGCGCTTTTGTCGACTACAGGTGATGAGCAATGGAATTAAAAGAGCGATGGAGTTACACCTTTTCGGCATTTGCTGCTTGGTTGTGCGTCGTGCCCATGGCCCAAGCCGAGGATTCTGCGGAACTGGCGAAAAAAGCCCTCAACCCGGTGGCAGCCATGTACAGCCTGCCGGTGCAGTACAACTGGGACCAGAAGATGGGGTCGACCGGAGAAGGCATGCACAGCGTGACCAACATCCAGCCGGTGCTGCCCTTTACCCTCAACGATGACTGGAACCTGATTTCCCGGACCATCCTGCCCGTCATCGATCAACACGGTCTGGCACCTGATGGCGCAGCGGACAAATCCGGAGTCGGCGACATTACTCAGAGCTTTTTCTTTTCGCCTAAAGAACCCACGCAAAGTGGCTGGATACTCGGCGCCGGCCCAGCAATCCTGATTCCCACTGGCAGTGATGAATTGCTGGGTAGTGAGCAGTGGGGGATCGGCCCGACCGCCGTCGCGTTGAAACAAGCCAATGGCTGGACTCACGGCATACTCGCCAATCATATCTGGGGGCTGGATGGCAGTCCGCCGGACGACAAGGACAAGGTCAACCAGACCTTCCTGCAACCCTTCTTCTCCTACACCAACAGCAACCTCACCACTTTTGGGGTGAACACCGAATCAACCTACAACTGGCAGTCACGCGAATGGTCAGTGCCGGTCAATCTTATGATCACACAACTCTTGAAAATTGGTGATCAGCCACTGACAGTACAAGTCGGACCGCGTTACTGGCTCGATAGTCCAGACGACGGTCCTCAAGGATGGGGATTCCGGGCGGCCGTTACCTTTTTGTTTCCACGTTGAGATCTACTTGATTAGAAAAACTGGATGAAGCAATCGGGCGAACCGATTTAACGTCTGCCTGCCACCCCGTCCGCTTTTGGCGGATTCTTGCCTCTCAGGCGAGGCAGGCAACGGGTGTTTCACGCGGTAGCCCTCACGCCTGCGCCTTTGCCCTGCGCCTGCACATCGTGCAGGGAAATCCGTGACGTCTCCGGCAATGCCAGCCCACCCGCCAGCGCCAGCAAGGCAATCGCGATCAGGTAGAACGCCGGTGACAGGTTGCTGCCGGTGGTGCTGATCAGCCAGGTAGCCACCAGCGGCGCGGTCCCGCCGAAGATCGTGTAGGCCATGTTGTAGGTGATCGCCGAGGCGGTGTATCGAGTGCGGGTCGGGAAGGTTTCCGAGAGCAAGGCCGCGGTGACCACGCCACACAACACCGCACCAACCGCCAGCAGCATCACGCCGGCGACAGAAGCCGCGAACGAGCCGCTGCTGGCCATCAGGAACGCCGGGTAAACGACTACGATCAACAGGGCACACGCGGTCATCACCGTCATTCGACGCCCGACCCGGTCCGAATACAGCCCGGCCAGCGGGCAGATCGCGGCCGCGAACAGCAGGGCAATCAGTGACACCAGCAAGGCTGTGGCACGACTCAGGCCACCGGCGACTTGCAGGTAGGTCGCGAAGTAGGTGGTGAACATATAAAACGACAGCGCCGTGAGCGACACGAAGGCGCCCAGGCAACAGATGGCCGCGCCATGGTTACGCAAGGTTTCCTTAAGGGGTGAATGGGCGACGGCATGTTCCTCGGTCACCACCTGGAACGCCGGTGTCTCATCGAGTTTCCAGCGCAAGTACAGGCCCACCAGCCCCAGCGGCGCGGCAATCAGGAACGGCAGGCGCCAGCCCCAGCTGCCCATGGCTTCGGCCGATAAGGACGCTTCGAGGGCGTAGGCCACCACGGCGGCTGCGGCGAAGGCGGAAAAGGTCGAGACCGGGATGAAGCTGCCGTACCAGGCGCGTTTATCACTCGGTGCATGCTCCATCAGGTAGGCGCAGGCACCGGCGTATTCGCCGCCGGCGGAAAAACCCTGGGCGCAACGGATCAAGGACAGAAGTACCGGCGCCGCGACCCCGATGGCGGCATAGGTGGGCAGCAGACCGATCAGGGTCGTCGCAGCGGCCATCAACAGGATCGTCATCGCCAGGGTGCGCTTGCGGCCGATCCTGTCGCCCAACATACCGAAGAAAATCCCGCCCAGGGGCCGAAACGCAAACGCCACGGCAAATACTGCAAAGGTCTTGAGCAGTGCCGCACTGGCATCGCCGCTGGGGAAAAATTGCTGGGCGATGGTGGTGGCCAGGAAGCCGTAGACGGCGAAATCGAACCACTCGACGAAATTGCCGATGCCGGCTGCCACGATCACTCTTCTCAGGGTTTTCGGGCTGACTTGTTCCGTAGTTTTGCTCGTCATGCTTGACCTCGCCAGTTCGTCAGTAAGCTAACGATTATCGAGGCTGGCGCTGCAGCGGTTCAGTTCAAAAGTGTCATTCACGTAGTCAGAAGCGACTTCGCCAGCATCAAGTCCACGAATGTCCCTGCTTGGGCCTTAATGGATCCATTAAAGTTGTTTTGCCTGCAAAAAGCTTGACGAATATCAGGTTTATCCGCTCAAATGGATCCATAAAAACAAGCCTGTCCCGGAGAATCCTATGTATCCGAAAAACACCTGGTATGTCGCCTGCACCCCCGACGAGATCGCTTCCAAGCCCTTGGGGCGGCAGATTTGCGGTGAAAAAATCGTCTTCTACCGTGGCAAAGAAGGGCGCGTGGCCGCCGTCGAGGATTTTTGCCCACACCGTGGCGCCCCCCTTTCGCTGGGCTATGTCGAGAACGGCAACCTGGTCTGTGGCTACCACGGCCTGGTCATGGGTTGCGATGGCAAGACCGTCGAAATGCCGGGGCAGCGTGTGCGGGGTTTTCCGTGCAACAAGACCTACGCGGTTGAAGAGCGTTACGGTTTCATCTGGGTCTGGCCCGGGGAGCAGGACAAGGCTGACCCTGCGTTGATCCATCATCTGGAATGGGCGGTCAGCGAGGAGTGGGCCTACGGCGGCGGGCTGTTTCACATCAATTGCGACTATCGGTTGATGATCGATAACCTGATGGACCTCACCCACGAAACCTACGTGCACGCCTCGAGCATCGGCCAGAAAGAGATCGATGAAGCGGCGCCGGTCACCACCGTCGAGGGTGACGAGGTGGTCACTGCGCGGCACATGGAAAACATCATGGCGCCGCCGTTCTGGCGCATGGCCCTGCGTGGCAACAACCTGGCCGACGACGTGCCGGTGGACCGCTGGCAGATCTGCCGCTTCAGTCCACCCAGCCACGTGTTGATCGAGGTGGGGGTGGCCCACGCCGGCAAGGGCGGTTACGACGCCGAGCCGCAACACAAGGCCGCGAGCATCGTGGTCGACTTCATTACCCCGGAAACCGAGACGTCGATCTGGTACTTCTGGGGCATGGCGCGCAATTTCAATCCCCACGACGAAGCACTGACCGCGACCATCCGCGAGGGCCAGGGCAAGATTTTCAGCGAAGACCTGGACATGCTCGAACAGCAGCAGAAGAACCTGCTGGCCAACCCTGAGCGCAACCTGCTCAAGCTCAACATCGATGCCGGTGGCGTGCAGTCCCGCCGTGTGCTGGAACGCATCATCGCCCGTGAGCGCGCGCCGGCTGTCGAGCTGATTGCCACGGCCAACTAGCTCAAGCGCTACGCCAGCCCACTCCCATTGATCCTGTTTGCGGCCACTGCGGTGGCCGGTCTTGAAGGTGCGCCATGATTGAAGTCGTCGTGACATCCCGCAACAACGAAGCGCTGGATATTTGCAGCTACGAACTGGCCTGTGCACAAGGAGGGGAGTTGCCCGGCTTCAGTGCCGGTGCCCATATCGATGTGCACTTGCCCGGTGGGTTGATCCGCCAGTATTCGCTGTGCAATCACCCGCAAGAGCGCCATCGCTACCTGATCGGTGTACTGAAAGACGTCGCCTCTCGCGGTGGTTCCCAAAGCCTGCATGAGCAGATCAACAGCGGCGACCGGCTGTTCATCAGCGAGCCGCGCAACCTGTTCCCGTTGGTGGCCGAGGGGCGGCGCAGCCTGTTGTTCGCCGGTGGCATCGGCATCACCCCGATCCTGTGCATGGCCGAGCACCTGGCCCACAGCGACGCCGACTTCGAGCTGCATTACTGCGCGCGTTCGAGCGAGAGGGCGGCGTTTGTCGAGCGACTCAAAGGCGCCTCCTTTGCCGATCGCGTGCATTTGCATTTCGACGAAGAAGCCGATTCGCGCCTGGATGCCGCCAGAGTCCTGGCCAATCCGCAACCTGACGTGCACCTGTATGTCTGCGGTCCTTCAGGATTCATGCAGCATGTGCTCGACAGCGCCAAGGCCCAGGGCTGGAGCGACGAGCACTTGCACCGTGAATACTTCGCCGCGGCGCCGATGGATACCAGTGCCGATGGCTCGTTCCAGGTCAAGCTGGCCAACAGCGGGCAGGTGTTCGACATTCCGGCCGACAAGACAGTGGTCCAGGTGCTGGAAAGTCACGGCGTCGAAATTGCGCTTTCCTGTGAGCAGGGTATTTGCGGCACCTGCCTGACCCGTGTGCTGGAAGGGGTGCCGGAGCACCGCGACCTGTTCCTCACCGAAGAAGAACAAGCGGCCAATGATCAGTTCACGCCTTGCTGTTCGAGGGCCAAGTCGAAGCTGTTGGTGCTGGACCTCTGACCCTGTCGATCACTCGCCGCGGGCGATCACTTTCATTCGGTCGCTGTTGCTGATCGCGCCGAAGACCTCGGCGTAACGCAGTGTCGCATTGGCGTGTTCGCGCATGATGGCTTCAGCGCGTGCGCCCTGGCGGCTGACCAGCGCGTCGAACACCGAATGGTGTTGCATGTGGGCGAAGTTGAAGCGCCGGTATTCGCGCGCCATGTCCTGGCGATCGATCGCCAGCGCCGACACAGAAGCGAAAGGGCGATGGTCATTGCGCGCCAGGGCTTCGGCAATCGCCGGGTTGGCGCTGCTGTCGACGATTACCTGATGAAAGCGCATGTTGAGGTCATGGAACGCCTCGAGGTCTTCTTCTGTCACGTAACCCTTGTCGAACAACGCATCGCCTTGCACCAGGCATTCGCACAGCGCTGCCTGTGCTTCTTCACTCAAGCCGCGCTCGGCGCTCTGCCGCGCCGCCAGCCCCTCCAGTACCCCGCGCACCTCTACGGCCCCGGCGATATCGTCGGCACTCACCGAACGCACCTGATAACCCCGGCCACCATGGCGCACCAGCAAGCCTTCCTGTTCCAGGGTCACGAAGGCCATGCGCACCGGCATGCGCGAGACGCCGAAGCGTTCGGCCGTCGGGATCTCCATCAGCCGTTCGCCGGCCGCCAGCTCGCCCGAAGCAATCATTTTGCGCAGTGCGACCAGCACCATTTGACCCGGTTTGCTCATGCAGGCGACTTCCAGAAGTTGGTTCGCCATAGTAACGCAAGGAGGGGGTAGATGCAGGGACGACGAGCGTCCCTGGCGGGAGGATCAGAGGGAGAGGGGGTAGCTGACGATCACCCGGGTCTGATTGAGGTCGCTGTTAAAGCTGCGACGGTTGGTGGCGTTGTTGACCCGCACGCTGAGGTTTTTCAGCGGGCCACTTTGCAGGGTGTAGCTGACCTCGGTGTCGCGTTCCCATTCCTTGCCATTGCTGCCGGCCTTGGTGGTGGCGTTGTCGCCATGACCGTAGCGGGTCATCAGCAGCAAGCCTGGGATGCCGACGGCGACGAAGTTGTAGTCGTAACGGACCTGCCAGGAGCGCTCGTCGGCGTTGCTGAAGTTGCCGTTGAACATGTCGTTGCCCAGGGTCCGCCCGCTGCTGCCATACACCGACATCCAGCCGGTATCGCCGCTGACCTTTTGCAGCCCCAGGTACAGGGTATGGCCACCCAGGTTGGCCGAGAACAGTCCGTAGGCGGTATGGCTTTGCACGTTGCCGATCAGGGCGCTGCCGTCATCCTTGTCGATGAAGTAGCCCAGGTTTGCGCCCAGGGTCCAGTCACCGACTTTCTGTTTATGCAGCAGGTTCAGATAGCTTTGCTGATAGATGTCTTCGAGCTGCGAGTACCAGGCACCGATCTGGGTCTGTTGTTCGTTGAAGCGGTATTCGGCGCCCGCATAATTGAAGCCGTCCGACTTGACGGTGGGCGCCGCCCAGGCCGAGAGGTCTTGCATGTCCGAGGAGTTGCGCAGGCTCACCGAGGTGTATTGACCGCCCTGCAGGCTCAGGCCGGGAAGTTCCCGGGACACCAGCGTGGCGCCCTGGAAGGTCTGTGGCAGCAGGCGTCCGTCGTCGTAGCGCAGCAGCGGAATATCCGGCATGAGCTCGCCGAGCATCAGCTCGGTCTCGGACATTCGCATTTTTGCCGCCAGCCCCGCGCGCCCGTAGTCGTCGGCGGCGCGACCATCGTCATGCACCGGCAGCAGCTCCGAACCGCTGCGTTGCGGGCCGCTGTCGAGCTTGATGCCCAGCATCGCGATACCGTCCAGGCCAAAGCCGACAACGCCCGGGGTGTAACCGGAACTGAACTTGAGAATCGCGCCTTGGGCCCATTCTTCGATCTTGCTCTTGCTGGCGCCGGGATCGTTGAAGTCCCGATTGAAGTAGTAATTTCGCAGCGTCAGGCTGGTCTTGGAATCTTCGAAAAAGCCGCTGCTTTCAGCGTGTACCGAAGGCATCAGGGCAAGCGCCATTGCACCGCCGAGCAAGGCCCGGGGAGGGAGAGGAAAGTCAGTCATTATTGTTGTTTTCCTGGAGGATGTTGTCAGTAGCGAGGGCGAAGCCTCGCTACCGTTTTGGGTCAGGCCTGGCTGGGTTGGGCGGCAGGCTGCGCCGGGGCCTTGGGCCGCAGTTGCAGCAGCACGGCGGCGGCAATCACGAAGACCACGGCAAACACCCCGTACAGGTGCAGTGGCTGCCAACCGCTGTCGAGCAACAGGCCGGCGACGGTGGGCGACAGGATCGCGCCGATGCGCCCGATGCCGATGCCCCAACCGACCCCCGTGGTGCGCACGGAAGCGTCGTAGACAATCGGCGACAGCGCGTACAAGCCAGCCACGCAACCGTTGACGAACAAGCCGATCAACAGGCCGAGGCCCAGTGCCATCGAGACCGATGACGCAGAGCCGACGAACAGCACCAGCAGGCCCGCGGTAATCAACATGAACACCGACAGCACCCGGGTCAGCCGCCAGCGCGAGGCCAGGCCGCCAATCAGCGCGGCGCCGAAGATGCCGCCGACGCTCAGCAGCACGCCGCCGCTGATGCCTTGCTGTGCCGATAGCCCAGCCGAGACCAGCAGCTTCGGCGTCCAGCTCATCACGAAGTAGAAGCCGAACATCACCAGGAAGAACAGCAGCCAGATCAGGAGGGTGGTGCGCCGGGATTCGGGCGAAAGCAACTGCGCCAGGCGGCCACGGCCGGAAGTCGGCGCCGAAAGGGCGACGGGCAGTTCGCGCAGTGCCGGCTGGCCGAGACGGGCGGCCAGGCGATTGATGCGCACCAGGGCATTCGCGGGGCGACGGGCGATCAGGAAGTCCAGCGATTCAGGCAAATACAGCAGCACCAGAGGAATCACCGCCAGGGTCACGACGCCACCGAAGATGAACACCGAACGCCAGCCATAGTGCGTCAGCAGCCACACCGACAACAGCCCGCCCAGGGTCGCGCCCAAGGCATAACCGGTGGATTGCAGGCTCACCGCCAGCCCGCGCCAGCGCTTGTTGGCATATTCACTGGCAATCACGTTACTGCTGGCCAGGATTCCGCCGATCCCCAGGCCGGTCAACCCGCGCAGCAGCGCCAGTTGCAGCGGCGTCTGGCTCAAGGCCGACAACAGCATGCCGGCACCTGAAAGGAGCAGGCAAAACAGGATCAATGGCCGACGTCCATAACGATCCGCCCAGGGTGCAATGAACAGCGAGCCTGCCGCCATGCCAAACAATCCGGCACTCAACAGCAAGCCGATCTGCGCGCCATTCAGGCCCCATTCGGCAGATACCGAGGACGCCGTGAAGGCCATCACCAGCACGTCGAAGCCATCGATCATGTTCAGGACAATACAGATGCCCACGGCCAGCCACTGGAAGTGCGCCATGGGACGCTCATCAACCACGCTTTTCAGATCGACATTCATGGCTGCCCCTCGAGAAGAGGCTGCGTAACGGCAAAGCGAGAAAGGCACACGAAGCTGGGTGCAAACCGAAGCTCGAACCCGATTGAGAATTCATTCATCCCGACACCCTTGTTATTTTTATGAGCGGGCAGGCGCTGTACCTGACACCGTGCAGTGCCAGTCAATCAATTTATGGATCCATTGAAAAGTTGGGTGTTGAGTGTTTTCAAGCGATTATTCAGATTTATTCAATAAAAACGTTAGAAATCAATAGTTTGTATTAGATAATAAATCGTTCGATTATCGGTCGGTATGCAATTATTCTTGCAGGGGATCCAATAAGTCTGCGCCAGCGTTCTGCTCGTCAGAAAGCACTGCGGCTGGAAGCGCTGGCGTGATGTCGGGGATCAAAGCCTGGGTTTCAGGGCCGTCAAGCGGTGAAGTCACTCTCTTGCCCTGCTCATCGATCGAACGCGACCTCTCACGAACAGCCACCGCTTACATCCGGTGATGTTCCAACAGGAAGTCCACGAACAACCGCACCCGCGCCGGCATTGCCGAGCCACCTACGAACACCGCATGAATCGGTTCCTGGTCGCCAGGGTTCCAGGTTTGCAGCAGCGGTATCAGGTCACCGCGCTGCAGGTCCTCGCTCACGCTGAACTCGCCGATACGCGCAATGCCGGCACCTACTCGCGCGAGTTGTGCCAGTGCCTCACCACTGCTGCATTCGATGTTGCCGCTGACCTTCAGGGAAAACTCTTCTCCATCGCGGATGAACGGCCAGTTGGGTTCGGCACGCCGGAAGTTGAAGCGCAGGCAGTTGTGCCGTAGCAGGTCTTCCGGTTCCCGGGGGATGCCGTGGCGCCGGAGATACTCGGGCGACGCCACCACGACTTGGCCGGTATCGCCGATCCTGCGCGCGGTCAACGGGCTGTCGGGCAGATGGCCAAAGCGTACCGCGACGTCGGCCTGGCCGCCGAGAATGTCGACCACTTCATCGCCGAGGGTGAGGTCGACGACGATGTTCGGGTAACGGGCGCTGAATGCTGCTACCAAGGGAACGATGGCCAGCCGCCCGTGGCCAAGGGCGGCGCTGACCCGCAACCGGCCCCTGGGTACGCCCTGGTCGGCGATGGCTTCTTCAACCTCGTCCATGTCGGCCAGGATACGCCTGGCGCCGCGCAGGAAAGCCTCGCCCTCGGCGGTGAAGGTGATCGCTCGGGTGGTGCGCAACAGCAGGCGGGTGCCAAGACGTTGTTCGGTACGCGCGATGATCCGACTGACCGCCGAGGGTGTCAGCCCCAATGCACGCGCGGCGGCCGACAGGCTGCCTTCTTGCGCCACGGTGGCGAACACGCTCATTTCACCTGACCTGCCGTTAAAGTCCATTTGTGCCTCTTGCGCAAAGGTGATTGCCAGAAATGCTATCTACCGCCTGAAAAAGTTGGATCGTAGCATTGGCGGCATAGATAAGGAGCCTTCCATGCGTATCAATCCACCACTTGTCGCACTCGCCATAGGTGCCTTTGGCATCGGCGTTACCGAGTTCGCCCCAATGGGCATGTTGCCGGGCATCGCTGCGGATCTCGGCGTTTCCATTCCCGCTGCGGGTCTGTTGGTCAGTGCTTACGCCTTGGGCGTTCTGCTTGGCGCGCCGCTGATGACCTTGACCACCGGCAGGATTCCCCGGCGCTATCTGCTGATCGGACTGATGGCGATTTTCACCCTGGGTAATCTGATGTCAGCCCTGGCTACCGATTACTACAGCCTCATGGTCGCCAGAGTGGTGACCTCACTGAGCCACGGTGCGTTCTTTGGCGTTGGTTCCATCGTCGCCGCCAGCGTGGTCGCCCCGGAGAAACGTGCCGGGGCGGTGGCGGCCATGTTCATGGGCCTGACCCTGGCGACCATCGGCGGTGTGCCGCTGGCCGCCTGGTTTGGCGAACTGTTCGGCTGGCGCACCGCATTCTGGGGTATTACCGGCCTCGGCATGGTGGCCATGGCCGCGTTGTGGTTCGCCTTGCCCAACCTGCAGGCGCCGCAAAGCGCCGGTGTAATGGCCGAAATTCGGGTACTGGGCCGTGGCCCGGTGCTGGGGGCGTTGGCCCTGACCGTCGTCGGCTCGGGTGCAATGTTTACTGTCTTCACTTACATCGCGCCAATCCTCAGCAGCGAGACCCATGCGTCCACCGCTTACATCACTGCCATGCTGGTGCTGTTCGGTGTGGGGTTGACGCTGGGCAACATGTGGGGCGGCAAGGCCGCCGACCGCTCGATAGATCGCACCCTGATCGTTTCGCTGAGTGTGCTGATTCTGGTCTTGCTGGCGTTCACCGTACTGATGCGTTGGCCGCTGCCGGCCGCCGTTGCCATCCTGATATGGGGTATCGCCAGCTTCGCCCTGGTGCCGCCGCTGCAGATGCGCGTCATGGAGGCCGCCAAAGACGCGCCCAATCTGGCCTCGGCGGTGAACATCGGCGCCTTCAACCTCGGCAACGCAATTGGTGCGGCGCTGGGCGGCGCGGTGATCAACGCAGGTCTGGGTTATCCAGCGATTTCCCTGGCCGGAGCGGCAATGGCGGGTCTGGGACTGCTGATGGTGTTGGCTTTTGCCTGGCGTTCCAGAACGACCGCAGCTGCGGTGGTGTGACGATGGGGTGAGGGGCGGATAGTCATCCATTGATGGGTGACGTCCAGCCAGTACCGACGCCGTCGGCGCAGGTTCATAGCGTAACGCCCCGACATTCATCATCGACCAGACTTTTCAATATTTGAAAGACTTCTTGGCCGCCGGGCCTGATCGCAAAGTATCGAGCTATTCGATTTTTATAAGCAGTAATTGTTATTTTTTTTCGATAAGTTATCGAGGCAATAATCCATCCACGATTGAACTGAAAAGGCTTACGGGATGGCAAAAGCAGAGAGTTACACCAGTACGGCAAAGTGGCTGCATTGGGGAATGGCGTTGCTCTGGATCGGTGCCTGGTTCATTGGAATCTTGGCCACGCACTGGCGTGATGAATTCAATGCGCATCATGAGCTGACATTCCTGCACAAAGCGATGGCGAGTACGCTGCTGTTTTTGATTGTTGTGCGTATCGCCTGGAGGATCACTCACCCCGCGCCGGCATTGCCCGCGGCGATGAGCCCGCTGATGAAGCGGGGGGCGTTCCTGGGTCACTTGATGCTTTACGCAATCGCGCTAATCGGCCTGCCACTTTCTGGCTGGTATTGGAGCTCGGTGGCAGATAAACCCATCCTCGTGGCTGGGCTGTTTCAGTTACCGCCGATGGTCGGTCCTGACCAAACGCTTTATGACTTGGCAAAATCGATTCATACCTATGTTGCCTGGCTATGTGGAGCCTTGGTGGGAGGGCACGTCCTCGTGGCGCTTACCCATCACTTCGTTGAAAAAGATGAAGTGTTGAAAGGCATGCTGCCGGGTCGTCATTCGTAAGTGGGGTCGGGAGTAGGCGCACAGGGAATAGAGGGCGGCTTATTATTCGCTCTCTCTACAACTCTCTATGCATTCCTAACGCACGCCTGAGTACTCGAAGGATATCGAGTGCAGACTGTTCAGTAATGCACCCCGGACTCTGGTCGAACATGTGTGGCGCGCCGGGGTAAACATGAATCTCAACGGGTACACCAGAGCGAGACAATCGCATAGCAAACGCGACGTCCTCTTCGAGGAACAAATCCAGCGCCCCTACCGATAGAAAAGTACGTGGCAAATGACTCAGGTCTGTATGCAGGGCAGGTGAAAGCAAACCAATTCGCTCATCATCCAGCGCGTAATTTCCGCGCAAGCACCGCCAGCAAAACTGGTTGGCTTGGGGCTGCCAGCCAATTATCCCCGTGGTGCTGTTCTTGTGAGGTGAGTCTGCAGTGCCTGAGCGGTAATCCAGCATCGGATAGATCAAGACTTGCCCCGCGATGGGATATGTGGCTCGGTCACGAGCCAGAATAGCCAGAGCTGCTGCCAGTCCTCCACCGGCACTGTGCCCCATGACGACTAATTTGCGTGTGTCGATATTGAGGGCTTGTCGATTCTCAAATAACCAGCCAAGCGCCGTGTAGCAATCTTCAAGGGGAATGGGGAAGGGGTGCTCGGGTGCAAGGCGGTAATCAACAGCGACGATGATCGCCTCCAGTTCTTCGGCCAGATCGGCCAGATAGTCGTCTGCCATTTCAGGTTGCCCGAGTACAAAACCACCGCCGTGGATATACAGGATCGCAGGAAAAATTTTGCGCTCTGCCGCGACAACGGGCTTGTAAAGACAAAGGCGCAACCGCTCCCTGTCGTGAGCGGTTGTCCATACGGATTCACAACGCGTGTGTCCTGACGATTTGAACGTCGCATGGACACGCGTTCTGATGGCAGGCAGCGTATCCAGCGTCCACGCTTCTGCGCCAGGAGTCAAAAAGCTTCGGAACGCTGGATCAAGCAGTTCATGTGGTTTCAACGTTCTGCCCCTTTTTTCTCATGTGAGGAGGCGCTTCAAATAGAAGCGCCCTTCACGTGAACTACACCAAGATGGCGCTACAACCAGGCTTTTATTTGCGCACAAACGGCTGGTGTTGAGATGCCATACCGATCATGTAGCGTCGGCAGAGCGCCCGCGTCCAGGAACGCGTCAGGTAAAGCGATTTGGCGGAAGGTAGGCGTCACTCCATTACGCAGAAGTAATCCGGCAACGGCCTCGCCGAGTCCACCGATAATCGAGCTGTTTTCGGCTGTCACCACTAGGCGTCCGGACTTGCGGGCTTCGGCCAGGATGGTCTGTTCATCCAGCGGCTTGATGGTGGGTACGTGCAGCACTGCAACATCAATCCCATCCGCCTGAAGCTGCTTTGCCGCTTCCAACGAACGCATGGTCATCAGCCCCGTAGAGATGATCAGGACATCGTTACCGGTGCGCAGTGTCTTGGCTTTACCGATCTCGAATTTGTACCCGTACTCGTCCAGCACCAACGGGACATTGCCACGCAACAAACGCATGTAGACCGGGCCTTGATGCGCGGCGATTGCAGGCACGGCCTGCTCGATTTCCAGTGCGTCGCACGGATCGACGATCATCAGGTTTGGCATCGCGCGGAAGATCGCCAGGTCATCAGTGGCCTGGTGGCTTGGGCCGTAACCGGTGGTTAATCCGGGCAAGCCGCAGACAATCTTGACGTTAAGGTTTTCTTCCGCGATGGCCATGCAAATGAAGTCATAAGCACGACGAGAGGCGAACACGGCATAGGTAGTGGCGAAGGGTACAAAACCTTCCCTGGCCATACCTGCAGCTGCACTCATCAGCAACTGTTCGGCCATGCCCATTTGATAAAAGCGATCCGGATGCGCCTTGGCGAAAATGTGCAGGTCGGTGTACTTGGACAGGTCAGCAGAAAGACCGACGATGTCCGAGCGCTGATCCGCCAATGCAGCCAATGCGTGTCCGAACGGGGCCGATTTAGTCGCTTGGCCTTCTGAGGCAATGGAAGCGATCATCGCCGAGGTAGTCAGGCGTTTTTTGATTGGCTCGCCAGTCGAAGTCGGCGAGTTAGCGGCGTTGCTCATTGGTCTTTTCCTTCTTCAAGGTTGCTCAGTGCCAGATCCCACTCGTGTTCTTCCACGCGGATGAAGTGGGTCTTCTCGCGGGTTTCCAGGAAGGGCACGCCTTTGCCCATTTTGGTGTCGCAGATAATCACGCGGGGTTGGGCGATTGGATGGTTGCGCGCGGCATCGAAGGCGGCGACGAGAGCATCAAGGTCATTGCCATCGACGCGCTGGGTGAACCAGCCGAACGCCTGCCATCGATCGACGATGGGTTCGAATGACAGAATTTCGCTGGAGTAACCGTCGGCTTGCTGGTTGTTGACGTCGACGATGGCGATCAGGTTGTCGAGTTTCCAGTGCGAGGCCGACATCACCGCTTCCCAAGTCGAGCCCTCATTCAGCTCTCCGTCCGACAGCAGGTTGTAGACGAAAGAGGAGGAGCCTTTGCGCTTGAGGCCCAAACAGGCACCGACCGCGATGCCCAATCCCTGACCCAGCGAGCCTCCGGTGATTTCCATGCCCGGTGTGTAGGCGGCCATGCCCGACATTGGCAGGCGGCTGTCATCTGATCCGTAGGTTTCCAGCTCTTCGAGCGGGATGATTTCCGCTTCGATCAAGGCGGCGTACAGCGCAATGGCGTAGTGACCGATGGAGAGATAGAAGCGATCACGCTCTTCCCATTCAGGATCTGCAGGCCGATGGTTCATGGCATGGAAGTAGGAGACTGCCAGCAGGTCGGTAGCACCGAGGGCCTGGCCAACATAGCCCTGTCCCTGTACTTGGCCCATTCGCAGCGCATGGCGGCGAATGTTGTGCGCGCGTTCAACCAGGGTCATAGATGAAGCGAGTGAAGGATTAGTAGTCATGGTGAAACTCCATTAACTCAACGATTGACCAAGGCGGCGGGGATGCGCAGTACCAGAGCGGCGCCGGCGAACAGCACACCAGTGATCAGGTACATGCCGATGGCGCTTGAGCCGGTGATTGTGGTGATCCAGCCGATCAGATAAGGCGAGCAGAACCCTGCGAGGTTGGCGAAGCTGTTGACCGCTGCGATGCCGGCGGCGGCAGAAACGCCTCCGAGCAAAGTGGTGGGTAACATCCAGAACAAAGACGTCGCAGACAAAATGCCGGAAGCGGCCAAGCAAAGACTGAGGATGGACAGCGTTGGATTTCCACCCATCAGCGCTGCCAGACTCAGGCCAATAGCACCGGCAATCATCGGAATAATAAGGTGCCAGCGGCGCTCGCGATGTTTGTCACCACTTCGTCCCACCAGGAGCATGGCGGCAATGGCACAGAGGTAAGGCAGGCTGGTTAGAAAGCCGATATGCAATGCATCGGAAACCCCCGAATTACGTACCAGGGTGGGCAGCCAGAAGGTGATTGCGTACTGCCCCATCACCACACAGAAATAGATGGCCGCCAGCAACCACAGGCGACGGTCGCGAATGAACTCACCGACAGAGGCATGGGTGACTTTGTGCTGGTTGTCTTCGGCTAGTTCCCGAGTGATCAGTGCTTTTTCTTCCTCGTTGAGCCAACTGGCCTGATGCACCCCGTCTTTGAGGTAGCTCAATACCAGAAGACCGACAACGACCGTGGGTACAGCCTCCAACACGAACATCCACTGCCAGCCAGCCCAGCCATGCATGCCGGCGAAGTGGTTCATGATCCAGCCGGAGAGAGGGCCACCCACCATGCCTGACAGCGGAATGGCGATGAACCACAACACGGTCATGCGGGCGCGACGATAGGATGGAAACCAGTAGGTGAGGTACAGCAACAGGCCAGGCGCCAGACCGGCTTCGGCGATACCGAGCAGAAAGCGCAGCGCATAGAACTGCCAAGCTGTTTCGACGAAGGCAAACAGGGCGGAGACGATGCCCCAGGTGATCATGATGCGCGCGATCCAGACGCGTGCGCCGACCTTGTGCAGGATGATGTTGCTCGGCACTTCGCACAGGAAGTAACCGATGAAGAACATGCCGGCACCCAGCCCGTAGACCATTTCGCTAAGCGCCAGGTCGTTCATCATTTGCAGCTTGGCAAAGCCGACATTGACGCGATCAAGGTAAGCGCACAGGTAGCACAGCATCAGGAAGGGCATCAGACGCCAGGCCGTTTTCCGGTAGGCGTTGGAACGCACGGTCGAAACCGCTTCGAGCGACAGGGTAGTCATGATGGTCTGATCTCTTGTTTTTATTGACTGCCAGGCCATGAGACCCGGCTACGTCATCGATCCAGAACCGCACGAGCCGCACAGGCCCGCCCAGGTGTACTCAGTGAATCAGCATGCCGCCGTTCACATCCAGCGTGATGCCTGTGAGGTAAGAGGATAGGTCGCTGGCCAGGAACAGGGCGGCGTTGGCGACATCCTGTGCTGCACCGAGGCGGCCCAACGGAATGCCGTCGATGATCGCGTGGCGGCGTTCGTCCTGCATCAGGCCACCGGTGATGTCGGTATGAATCAAACCAGGGGCGATGGAGTTGACGCGAATGTTGTCCGGCCCCAGTTCCCGTGCCATGGCTTTGCCCAGACCCAGCACACCGGCTTTGGCCGCACTGTAATGAGGGCCACCAAAAATGCCGCCGCCCCGCTGAGCAGAAACGGAAGACATGCACACAATGCTGCCGGAAGATTGTTGGCGCATGTGCGGAATTACGGCCTGCGACATCAGCAGTGTGCCGCGCAGACTGACGTCCAGCACCTTGTCGTAGTCTGAAGGGCGGATGTCCAGAGTATTGAGTGGCTGAGTAATGCCGGCATTGTTGACGAGGACGTCGATGCGGCCGAAGTGCTCGATGATTTTGGCAATGGCCTGCTGAACCTGCGATTCGTCAGCAACGTTGGCTGCAAGACCGAGATGACCTTCGCCCAAGGAAGCTGCGGCATCACGGGCAGCGGATTCATCCAGGTCAAGGATCACGACGTGAGCACCTTGTTGCGCGAAAGTGGTCGCTGTAGCGCGGCCAATGCCACGGGCAGATGCGGCACCGGTGATGATTGCGACTTTGCCTTGGAGAAGCATGGAGGAGTACCTCAGATTGTTTTTATTGGGTCGATCCGTACAGAACCGATGGACTCAGCTTGTTCTCCAGGGATGGTCTGAGCAATAACGCGAATGTCACTCGATGCTGAAAAAAATTCAGCACTCGTCAATGCAGTTGTCAGGTGATTGAATGAAAGACAAATCTAATAATCGTAAAAAATGCAGTGGGGGTGCCATGCGCACAGATGCTGATACACCAATCATCCTGCCACCGCTGAGAGCAATTCAGGCCTTCGAGCAAACGGCGCGCTTCGGGAATGTTGCCAGGGCGGCGGAAGTATTGGATTTGACGCCATCAGCTGTGAGTCACCAACTGGCCAAGCTTGAGGGGATGATAGGCAGGCAATTATTCGTTCGAGCGGCACGTGGTGTCTCTCTGACTCCGGTGGGGGAGCAATACCTGAAAGAAGTCTCCGGGATCCTGCACAGCCTTGCAGTGGCAACCGAGCGCGCTGCCAGCGATGTCAGTCTCGATTGTCTGCGGCTGCACTCATCGCCCAGCTTCGGCCTGCTCTGGTTGATGCCGCGATTGGAAGCATTCCGTGCAAGTCATCCTGATATTCAGCTCAACTTGTCATGCTCTTACGAGTCACTGCACTTCAGCCGGGACAAGATTGACGTGGATATACGCCATGGCATGCCCAACTGGCCAAGCTATGAGGTTCGCACAGTACAAAATGAAGAGTTCGCCGTTCTAACTTCACCCAAATTGCTTGCGCAACGACCTATCCGAGGTGCGTCGGATCTACTCGATTGTGACTTGATATTGTCTGAAGCAACGCTGCTCAGGTGGCCGCAATGGTTCGCCCAACACGGATTGGCTCGACCGGAAAAGCCCTACGCATTGAGCTTTGATCGATCCTATATGTCACTGGAAGCTGCCAGCCACGGGCTTGGATTCGCACTAGAAAGTACGCTGCTCGCGCAGAAGTACCTGGCGTCCGGCGCTTTGGTCGAAGTCGCGCCCGAATCACTCAACGCTCCGGTGGCCGCTCATCATCTGGTGTTTCCAAAAGCGCACTCCAGCTTTCCGCGCGTCAGACGCTTTTTAGAGTGGATGGAAAGTGAGCTAGAACATGAGTTTGCGTATTGAGTATCCGTAACGTCTTAACGTGATGCCAAGCGGTCAGCAGTTTTTTGCGGACGAAAAAAAGCCCGCGATGGGGAGGGCGGGCTGGGAGTCACAAAAGGAGCTGGACCCACCATATGCCGATCAATGTGAAAATCTTGTGATAGATGGCGAACCACTTTCAGCTTCGCTCGCTAGTCAGTCGCCAACCGGCAGATATCGACCCAATACTGCCGGCCAGCAATAGCTGAAATTGGCCGAACCCAGCCTGTCATGAAGATCCTGAGCTTTTGAGCGCCTTCATTAAACCGTTAGTACCAATGGCTCGCATCATCTCTGGTGCTTTGCTCAGCCGAAGGTGCATCTCCTCCAATACGTCTTCATGCTCCCAGCGTCGAACTCGTCGTTCCGTGCTCGGTGTGCACTGCAATTTCAACGCGCAGCCCTGGCATTTCCCACCACCGACAACGTATCTGACGCCATCACCTCGCGGGCCTGCTTGGCCATCGAGCTGAGTTGATCTCGATCGGAACCGACGTTGTTCACCTCGTGCACACATTTGAGTTTTGAGCTTGGCAATTTTCTCTTCCAGCCGCACTTCGTTTCACGCCATCCCGAAAAGCTGATCGTGCTGTTTCTCTCGATCCTGGCGTCGTGGAAGTTGCCCTTACTATTGAATGTTGCGGTTGGGTGTCGTCGCTGGCGATGCTCATAAGAAAAACCGATACCCGCTTAAGGATTTCCCGGAGGCGGGGTAGGCACTTGCGGCTTTAGAGTCACGCCCAACGTTCGACTGTTGGGGGCCTCTGCTGGTCGCGTCATTTCCCGAGCCTGTCGGATTTTTCACAACAATAAGAAGGTGAAAGCATGAGTAACGAAACCGTCGATATCAAAGCTTGGATCGACAACCGGCCGGTTGCCCGATATCAGTGGCTCATCATGGGTCTGTGTTTTTTCATTGTCCTGTTCGATGGCTTTGACGTCGCGGTGATGGGCTTCATCGCCCCTTCGCTGATTCAGGAGTGGGGGCTGTCCAAAGCGGCGTTCGGCCCGGTGATGAGCGCCGGCATGGTTGGTCTCGCTATCGGCGCGTTGACCGCCGGGCCTTATGCGGATCGGTTGGGACGCAAGAAGGTGCTGTTGATCGCCGTGACCGGCTTCAGTGTATTGAGTCTGGCGTGTGCGTTCGCCCGCAATCCCTACGAACTGGCGGCTTTGCGTCTGTTGACAGGCGTTGCGCTTGGCGCCGCATTGCCCAACACCACCACGCTGCTTTCCGAATACCTGCCTGAGCGCAATCGTTCGCTGTTCATCACAATCATGTTCACCGGTTTCAACATGGGTTCGGGGCTGGGCGGTTTTCTCGCGGCGTGGCTGATTCCCCATCATGGCTGGCAATCGGTGCTGCTGGCGGGCGGGGTTCTGCCGCTGATGCTGTTGCCCTTCATGTGGATGTTGCTGCCTGAATCGGCGCGTTTCCTGGCTACGCGTAATGCCTCCGCGAGCCAGATCGCCAAGGTGCTGAACAAGTTGGGCGGTACCTTTACCGCAGCTACCCGGTTCGTCATGAGCGAGCCGCAGACTCAGCAGAAGGCGCCGCTGCGCATGCTGTTCACCGAGCGCTATCGCTTTGGCACCGTCGCGCTTTGGGCAACTTACTTCATGGGCCTGCTGGTGATTTACCTGACCATGGGATGGATGCCGACGCTGCTGCGTGAAGGTGGATTGTCCATCGAGCGCGCGGCAACCATCACCGGCCTATTCCAGATAGGCGGCACGGTCGGTGCCATTGTGGTCGGTTGGGCCATGGATCGACGCAATCCGAATGCGGTGATCGCCACTTCCTATGCGCTGGGAGGGGCTTTCATTCTGTTGCTGGGGGCCTTCACCCTGGAATCGAGCCTGCTGGCGATCGGCGTGGCGGCGGCAGGTTTCTGCATGAGCGGTGCGCAGACCGGCCTGAACGCTTTCGCACCGGGCTATTACCCGACCCACTGTCGCGCCACCGGCGTGAGCTGGATGCTGGGTATTGGCCGCTTCGGCGCTATCTTTGGTTCACTCATCGGTGGTGCGGTGCTCAGCCTCGGGCTGGGGCTGCCCTTGCTGTTCGCCATGCTGAGCGTGCCGGCGTTCATTGCCGCTCTGGCGATCCTGGCCAACGGTCATGCGCGGCGCAAAGTGAATCGGGCCTTGCTGGTGCACTAATCTTTTTTTGAACAAAGGAACACGTCATGGCACGCATCATTGGTGGACTTGCTGTATCCCACACACCGACCATCGGCTTCGCCGTCGATCACGACAAACAGAATGAGGCGGCATGGGCGCCAATCTTCGAAGGTTTTGAACCGATCAAGGTCTGGCTTAGAGAACAGAAACCAGATGTGTTGTTCTACATCTTCAACGACCATGTGACCTCGTTTTTCTTCGACCACTACGGTGCTTTTTCCCTCGGTGTCGATGAACGTTATGAGGTCGCCGACGAGGGTGGCAATCCGCGTGAACTGCCGGGTATTGGCGGACATGCTGCGCTGTCGCGGCACATCGGCGAAAGCCTCATGGCCGATGAGTTTGACATGAGTTTCTTTCGCGACAAACCGCTGGACCACGGCTTCTTCTCGCCGATGTCCGCACTGTTGCCGTGCGAGCCGCAATGGCCGGTGGAGATCGTACCGTTGCAGGTGGGCGTGTTGCAGTTCCCGGTGCCGAGTGCACGGCGTTGCTACAAATTGGGCCAGGCGTTGCGCCGGGCAATTGAAAGCTATCCCGAGGATATGAAGGTAGCCATCGTCGCGACTGGAGGGGTATCCCATCAAGTGCACGGCGAGCGCTGCGGATTCAACAACCCGCAATGGGACGAGCAGTTCATTGATCTCTTGGTCAATGATCCCGTGCGTCTCACCGAAATGACCCACGCCGAGTACGCCACCCTTGGTGGAATGGAAGGTTCGGAGGTGATCACCTGGCTAATCATGCGCGGCGCGTTGTCGGCCACGGTGAAGAACCTTCACCAGGATTATTACCTGCCGTCGATGACCGGCATTGCCACGCTGTTGCTGGAAAACCAGGACCGGGCGGTTCCCGCCGAAGTCAATGCCCGCCACTTGCAGCACGTGCGCCATCAACTGGCGGGTATCGAGAAACTGGAAGGCACCTATCCCTTTACCCTGGAACGCAGTGCAAAGGGTTACCGGCTGAACAAGTTTTTGCATCGCATGATCGAGCCCGAATGGCGTCAACGCTTTCTGGATACGCCGGAGGCGCTGTTCGAGGAAAGCGGGCTCGATCAAATGGAGCGAGACCTGCTGCGACGTCGCGATTGGCGTGGGCTGATCCAGTACGGGGCGATCTTTTTCGTCCTGGAAAAACTCGCCGCCGTGCTCGGGATCCCCAACCTGCACGTCTACGCCGCGATGCGTGGGCAGAGTCTGGATGAGTTCATGAAAACCCGGAACCAGCAGGTGCTCTACTCGGTGGCGGGCAAAGCACCGCGCTGACGCCATGACAGGTTGAGGCGGCTCGCTCCGGGCCGCTTTCGCAATCCCCCTTGATTTGATCGCACTGCGCACGGCACGTCCGGGCGTAGCGAATTTCTTTACCCCGAAAACGGATAACAATAACAATGAAAATCACCGCCAACTCCCGCGTATTCCTCACCCTGGTTGCCGCTTCTACGCTGCCACTTGAGGCCTCTGCTGCCGGGTTCGTTGAAGAAGCGAGCACCCACCTCAACCTGCGCAACTTCTACATCAATCGCAACTTCACCAACCCGGCCTACCCGCAGGGCAAGGCTGAAGAATGGACACAGAGTTTTATCCTCGATGCGCGGTCCGGCTTCACCCAGGGTCAGGTGGGTTTAGGCGTCGATGTTTTAGGGCTGTATTCGTTGAAACTGGATGGCGGACAGGGCACTGGCGGCACACAGTTGTTGCCCATCGATGGCGATGGGCGGCCGGCGGATGATTTTGGCCGGTTGGCGGTGGCGGGCAAAATGAAAGTCAGTAAAACCGAACTGAAGGTCGGCGAGTGGATGCCGGTATTGCCAATCCTGCGCTCGGACGATGGCCGTTCATTGCCGCAAACCTTTCGTGGCGCCCAAATCACTTCGCAGGATATCGACGGCCTAACCCTGTATGGCGGCCAGTTCCGTCAGAACAGCCCGCGCAACGATTCGAGCATGGAAGATATGTTCATGCAGGGCAAAACCGCATTTACCTCCGACCGTTTCAACTTTGTCGGCGGCGAATACAGCTTCAATGAAAAACGCACGATGATCGGCGCGTGGAATGCACAGTTGAAGGACATCTACCAGCAGCAATATCTGCAAGTGGTGCACAGTCAGCCGATGGGTGCCTGGACCCTGGGCGCCAACCTTGGCTATTTCTGGGGGTGCGAGGACAGCAGCGCCCGTGCCGGTGACTTGGACAACCGCACTTTCTCGGCGTTGCTTTCGGCCCGGTATGGTGGCAACACCTTCTACGTCGGCTTGCAAAAACTCAGTGGCGATGATGCGTGGATGCGTGTCAACGGCACCAGCGGCGGCACGCTTGCCAATGACAGCTACAACAACAGCTACGACAACGCCCGGGAGAAATCCTGGCAGTTGCGCCACGACTACAACTTCGTCGCCCTTGGCGTACCCGGCCTGACCTTGATGAATCGCTACATCAGCGGTGACAACGTGCACATCGGCAGTGTCACCGACGGCAAGGAATGGGGGCGCGAATCGGAACTGGCCTACACGCTGCAAAGCGGCACGCTCAAGAACCTCAACCTTCGCTGGCGCAACTCCAGCATCCGTCGCGATTACAGCAGCAACGAGTTCGACGAAAACCGCTTGATTATCAGTTATCCGTTGGGCTTGTTTTAGTCACTGGACTAAACGGTTGCCTGCTCGCGAATCACCCGGCGAATCATCTCCATCAGGGCGAGTGCCACCGGTGAGTGCAGGCAGCCATTACGGTACGTCAGGCCAATGGCTCGGGAGGTTTGCTTCAGCTCCAGCGGCAGGATGCACAGTTCACCGGTGGCGATCTCCTGTTCCAGCTGATGCGCGGACACGGCGGCGAGCATGTCCGAACGCATCAACAGCCCGCGGATAATCGCCATGTCGGCACTTTCAACCACAGGCCGAGGCGCTGCGATACCGAAACCGGTAAAGCAGTCGTCGAGCATCTGCCGGGCGGGTGAGCCGGCACGGGGCAATACCCACCGAGCATCGCTCAGTTTGTCCAGCAGTTGGTGTCCCGCGCAAAGCGGGTGATCACGTCGCGCCAGCACCACCATTTCTTCCGTCAACAGCGACTCGCCCACCAGGTCGCTGGCATATGCCGCCGAACGCAAGGCGCCGAAAATGAAGTCCACGTCACCCGCCCGCAGTTCGGTCGCCAAAAGATCGAATGGGCTCTCGTTGGTAATCACCTGAATCGCCGGATGCTCCGCCATCAATCGCACGATGGCCTCGGGCAAGATGCGCGTGCGGCCCAGGGGCAGGGCGCCGACGTGTACCACACCCTGCAACACGCCACGAATGGCAGTGATGTCGGTTTCGATATGACGCAACTCGTTCAACGCGCGGCGGATCGGGAAGAGGATGTCGTGGCTGGCCCGGGTGGGTTGCAACCCGCGCGGTGTGCGCTCGAACAATGACCGACCACAACCACTTTCCAGGACTTTAAGCGTCGAGCTGACGGCGGGCTGACTCAGGCCGAAAAGGCTGGCCACGGTCTGCATATGGCGGGTTTCACACAGTTTGACGAACACTTGCAGGCGCCGGGCCTGGAACAGATAGAGGGGTTCGATGGCTTGTTTGTCCCCATTACCCAACAGCATCGGTACGGTTTCCAGCTCTGCCAGCACGCGCCGCGACCGGGGCAGTAAACGTTCGCCGAAATCGGTCAGGCGCATGCCATTGGTGTGGCGTTCGAACAACTGCACGCTGAGCCGCTCTTCGAGTTCGGCAATCGACCGGGTAACCACTGATTGCGCCCGGAACAAGGCGACAGAGGCTTTGGACACGCTGCCGTGCTCGGCGACCCTGATGAAGGCTCGCACGTGCATAAGGCTGGGGAGTTCAGTGGATTCCATGGGGAACATGCTCTGCGAATTGGCGCTCCAGCGGGACTATGCCTTTGGCCCTCTGGAGTGGCAATAAAAAAAACGCATACCTCGAGCGCTCGAATGCATTACTTCGTCGGCGTGGCGCGATGCGATGCTCTTTCGAAACGCAGAAGGAGCACCCGCAATGATCGAGTCACCTAAAAATGCGCTGGTCGTCAGCGCCCACTCTGCCGATTTCGTCTGGCGTGCGGGCGGTGCCATCGCGCTGCATGCGCAGCAGGGCTACAACGTCCACATCGTCTGCCTGTCGTTCGGCGAGCGCGGCGAATCGGCCAAGCTGTGGCGCAAGGGCGAGATGAATGAAGGCTTAGTCAAAGGCGCACGTCGCGAAGAGGCGCAGGCCGCCGCCGATATTCTGGGGGCCAGTGTCGAGTTCTTTGACATTGGCGATTATCCGATGCGTGCGGACAAGGAAACGCTGTTTCGCCTGGCCGATGTGTTCCGTCGCGTGCAGCCGGAGTTCGTCCTCAGTCACTCATTGAAAGATCCCTATAACTACGACCATCCGCTGGCCATGAACCTGACGCAGGAGGCGCGCATCATCGCCCAGGCTGAAGGCTATAAACCGGGTGAGAAAATCGTTGGTGCGCCGCCGGTCTACAGCTTCGAACCGCACCAGCCCGAGCAATGCGAATGGCGCCCCGACGTGCTGCTGGACATCACCGACGTATGGGACAAAAAGTACGCGGCGATCCAATGCATGGCCGGTCAGGAGCATCTGTGGGAGTACTACACCCGCGTCGCTCTGCAACGCGGCGTCCAGGCTAAACGCAACGTGGGCATCACCTCGACGCGCAACATCGTGTATGGCGAGGGCTACCAGAGCATTTTTCCGCGTGTCACGGAGAGTCTGCGATGAGCGAGCACATCGGCAAGACCGCAATTGTGGTGCGCAACATTGCACGGGCCGAGCAGACGCTGGTCGACGAATTAAAGCGCTTCGGTGTCGCGACTGTTCATGAAGCCCAGGGACGCAAAGGCCTCTTGGCATCGTCCATCAGGCCCATCCAGCAAGGTTCGGCTGTTAGCGGTTCGGCGGTCACGGTGCTGGTGGCGCCGGGCGATAACTGGATGTTCCATGTGGCGGTCGAGCAATGCCGCCCGGGCGATATCCTTGTGGTCGCACCGAGTTCGCCGTGCACCGACGGCTATTTCGGCGACTTGCTGGCGACGTCGCTCAAGGCCCATGGCGTGCGTGCGCTGGTGATCGACGCCGGCGTGCGTGATACCCACACCCTGCGCGAGATGGGTTTTCCGGTGTGGTCCAGGGCAATCAGTGCCCAGGGCACGATCAAAGAGACCCTCGGTTCGGTGAACCTGCCGTTGGTGTGTGGCGGTCAGTTGGTCCATCCCGGAGACGTAGTGGTTGCCGATGACGATGGCGTGGTGGTCGTGCGGCGCAGTGAAGTAGCGCACGTGGTGGAGGCGAGTCGCGCACGGGCCGATCTGGAAGAGCAGAAGGCCCTGCGTCTGGCCAACGGCGAGTTGGGCCTGGATATCTACAACATGCGTTCGCGCCTGGCTGAAAAAGGCTTGCGCTACGTCGACAGCCTTGACGACCTCGGAGAGTAAACATGGCGCAGACCCGCATTCCTTGCGTGCTGATGCGCGGCGGTACGTCCAAAGGCGCGTATTTCCTGGCGCAGGATTTACCCGATCAGCCAGCACTGTGCGACCGCGTGCTGCTGGCGGCCATGGGCTCGCCGGATGCGCGGCAGATCGATGGCATCGGTGGCGGCGACTCACTGACGAGCAAGGTTGCGATCATTCGCCATTCTTTGCGTAGCAACGCCGATGTCGATTACCTGTTCGCTCAAGTTATTGTCGATGAGCCCCGGGTCGATTACGGCCAGAACTGCGGCAATATTCTGGCTGGAGTCGGACCGTTTGCCATTGAACGTGGCCTGGTGGCGGCGACGGGCGAGATCACGACTGTGCGTATTTTCATGGAGAACACCGGGCAGATCGCCGTCGCTCATGTGCCGACATTCGACGGGGGAGTCCGCTATAGCGGTGACGCGCGAATCGATGGCGTGCCGGGGCAGGCCGCGCCGTTGGTTGTCGAGTTCGAGGACGTGGCCGGTTCCAGTTGCGGTGCATTGCTGCCCACCGGTAATGCGCTGGAGGTGATCGACGGTATCGACGTGACCTGCATCGATAACGGCATGCCCGTCGTGCTGATTCGTGCGCAAGACCTCGGCATCAGCGGTTATGAAAGCCCCGAACAACTGGACGCCGACAGTCACGTTAAAACCCGCCTCGAATCCATTCGGCTGCAAGCCGGGCCGCGTATGAATCTGGGCGACGTGAGCCAGCGCAACGTGCCAAAAATGTGCCTGGTCGCGCCGCCCCAAGCGGATGGAGCGCTGAGCACGCGCAGCTTCATTCCCCATCGTTGCCACACCAGCATTGGGGTGTTCGGCGCTGTCAGCGTGGCAGCGGCATGCTTGATTCCGGGTAGCGTGGTTGCAGACCTGGCCTGTGTCGGTGAGGGCACTGTGAAGCACTTATCGATTGAACATCCGACAGGAGAATTCACCGTAGAGTTACGTCTTCGTGATGGTCAACTGGTCAGCTGCGGACTTATCCGAACCTCCCGATTGTTATTCGATGGGGCGGTATGCATTCCCGAAGCGTTATGGAGTAGTAATCCAGTCGATTGTACGGAGTGATCTGGGTTATCAATTGAAGGGCGGAATCTGATTGATGTGTGAGACAGGAATGCGAGTTAGAGCCGCAGTTGGCCTGAGGTTTTCACCAAGGTGAAGGTCCGCTTTTGGCGAGATCTGCCTGTCATGAAGGGCTGCTATCAACCGGTTTCTGCACATTGTGAGGGGCAGAAACCGACCCATAGCTGCCCTTCACGAAGGGTGGAGATTGGCCGTTCTCTGCCTGTCGACTCTTGTGTGTGCATTGGTCAACCGTATGCAAACGGCGGTCTCCGCGAATGCAAATGTCTTGTGAGTGGCAATGCAATGGGTGGCCATGTGCGATGCAATTAAGCGTTTAGGAACACTTGAGAATTCACCACATTCGACGTGTCGCATAAGGCTAAACGCTCTACGACGACCTCTTTGCTTCGATAAAAGAGGCCGATGGTAGTGGGTAATCCTGCGTTGCTGCCTGCCTGAGCGTGGGCCGGATCAATGAGAGATCGCTGTCCAAGTGTTTGTAGAATTGGCGCCAAAGTGCGCGTGGAATCCGCAGACCAACTTGCGCACAGAGGTTTCAAGCCCTTTAAAACATTGGACTTGAGGGGTATCTGAGAGGAATGAAGGATCGTGTCAAAGACGAAAAACCGGCGCGGTTATGCCGCTTGACGGCAATACGCTGGAAGAGCGTGCCGGATCGGCTACCAGCCTTTGACCCCGCTCATGTCAGGCAACTTGTGGGCGATGCCCTTATGACAGTCGATACAGGTCGCCTGACCGCTGGCCAGTGCCGTGGAGTGCATATTGGCGGCGCGTTTGCCCTGGCGGGTAAAGTCCATGAATTCAAAGTTATGGCAATTGCGGCATTCTCGGGAGTCGTTTGCCTTGAGCCGCCCCCACTCGTGCTCGGCCAGTTCACGCCGCATACCGACAAATTTTTCCCGGGTGTCGATCGTTCCGAACACCTTGCCCCACACCTCTTTGGAAGCCTGCATCTTGCGGGCAATCTTGTGCGTCCATTCGTGCGGGACGTGACAGTCCGGACAGGTGGCGCGTACGCCAGAACGATTGGTGTAGTGAATGGTGTCCTGCAACTCGACAAACACGTTGTCGCGCATTTCATGGCAGGAAATGCAGAACTTCTCGGTATTGGTGGCTTCCAGCGCAGTGTTGAAACCACCCCAGAAAATCACTCCGGCGATGAACCCGCCGAGCGTCAGAAAGCCCAGGCTGTAATGCACGCTGGGGCGACGCAGAATGCCCCAATAGTCTTTGAGCAGCGCACGCAAGGATTTCATGGCCTCTCCTTAAGGTTTCTGCTGGCCGTTGATTTCGTCTTGCAGCACCTGGTCAATGTTCTTGAAGTTGTTGCCCACCAGAGGCTTTACGTCTTTCTGTGGCACGTGACACTGAGTACAGAAATACCGACGCGGCGAAACAGCGGCCAGCGCCTGACCATCACGGTCCATATAGTGGGTGATACTGATCATCGGCGCCTGAGTGCGGGCACTATTGGCACGACTGTGACAGGACAGGCACTTGTTGCTGTTCTTGTCGATCGGATACCCCCGAATACTGTGGGGGATGGTGGGCGGCTGGTCAGGATAGTTACGCTCGCGCTTGAGGTCCTTGTTCTCGTCATCAGCCATCAGCGGTGCCGCAAACTCTTGAGTCAGGGTCCCTCCGGGTCGCCGGCCATCCGGTGCCGGAGCATCCAGCGGGTAATCGGGCTGCGCTGCGAATGCCGCTGGCATCCACAGCAACAGAGCCGCAAGTAAAGACAGCGAATGACTCTTCATCTGAGCGCTCCTTATGCCGTCTTGATCAACTCAATCCTGATCGCACATTTTTTATAATCAGTCTGCTTGGAGATGGGGTCCGTCGCATCGAGCGTGACCTTGTTGATCAGCTTGTTGGCATCGAAGAACGGTACGAACACCAGGCCTTGGGGTGGCTTGTTGCGCCCTCGGGTTTCAATGCGCGCACGCATCTCACCGCGTCGACTGATCAGCTTCACTTCGCTGCCTCGACGGGCATTCAAGCCTTTGGCATCGGCCGGGTGCATGTAGACCAACGCGTCGGGGACAGCCTTATGAAGTTCCTCGACACGCTGGGTCATGGATCCGGTGTGCCAGTGCTCAAGCACTCGTCCGGTGCTCAACCAGAATGGAAACTCCGCGTCGGGGGATTCCGCAGGGGGCTCGTAGGGCAGCGCGAAGATAATCGCCTTCTTGTCGGGATAGCCATAGAACTGCACACCACTGCCCTTCTCCACGTAGGGGTCATAGCCTTCCCGGAAACGCCAACGGGTTTCCTTGCCTTCGACCACGGGCCATCGCAACCCTCGTTCGGTGTGATAGAGATCAAACGGGGCGAGGTCATGACCGTGGCCACGGCCGAATTGGGCATATTCTTCGAACAAGCCTTTTTGCAGGTAAAAACCAAAATCCCGGGCCTCATCGTTTTTATAGCCCGCCGCCATCTGATCAAGCGGGAACTGATCGACCTGACCGTTCTTGAACAACACCTCGTACAGGGTTTTGCCCTTGTACTGCGGTGAGGCAGACAATATTTCCTCGGACCAGACCTCGTCCGTTTTAAAGCGCTTGGAAAACTCCACCAGTTGCCAGAGATCGGACTTGGCGTCACCCGGCGCCGAAACCAATTGATGCCAGAACTGCGTACGTCGTTCCGCGTTGCCGTAGGCGCCCTCTTTTTCGACCCACATTGCGGTGGGCAAAATCAGATCGGCCGCTTGGGCGGAGACGGTGGGATACACATCCGAGACAATCACAAAGTTCTCGGGGTTGCGCCACCCCGGCAACACTTCCTGCATGATGTTGGGGCCGGCCTGCATGTTGTTGCTGGCCATCGTCCAATACACATTGAGCACGCCGTCCTTGAGCATCCGGCTCTGCTGCACGGCATGGAACCCGACTTTTTCATTGATGGTGCCCGGCGGCAGTTTCCAGATTTTCTCCGCCGTGGCGCGATGCTTTGGATTGGTGACCACCAGATCAGCGGGCAAGCGATGGGAGAAGGTTCCCACTTCCCGCGCCGTGCCGCAGGCCGAAGGCTGGCCCGTCAGGGAGAAAGGACTGTTGCCGGGCTCGCTGATTTTCCCGGTCAGCAGATGGATGTTGTAAATCAGGTTATTCGCCCAGACGCCCCGCGTGTGCTGGTTAAAGCCCATGGTCCAGAAGGAGACCACCTTGCGCTTCGGGTCGGCATACAGTTCGGCCAAAGCCTTGAGTTGCTCGGCCGGTACGCCGGTTTCCTTGGCGGTACGCTCAAGGGTGTAAGGTTTTACGAAAGCCGCGAATTGCTCAAAGTCGATGTCACTCCAGGTGTTCGCCTTGGCCGCATTACTGGCCTTCATCTCCAGTGGATTATCCGGACGCAGGCCGTAGCCGATGTCATCCGTACCTTTAGCAAATTTGGTGTGCTTGCTGACAAAATCTTTGTTGACCGAGCCACTTTCAATGATGTGGTTGGCAATGTAATTGAGAATAAACAGGTCCGTCTGTGGCTTGAACACCATGGGAATGTCGGCCAACTCAAAACTGCGATGCTCGAAGGTCGACAGTACGGCCACCTTGACGTTGGGCTGACTCAATCGGCGATCCGCCACCCGGCTCCAAAGAATCGGGTGCATCTCCGCCATGTTTGAACCCCACAGGACAAACGCATCGGTGACTTCTATATCGTCATAACACCCCATCGGCTCATCCATACCGAACGTGCGCATAAAACCCATGACCGCCGAGGCCATGCAATGACGCGCATTGGGATCAATGTTATTGGAGCGAAAACCCGCCTTCATCAACTTGTTGGCCGCATAGCCTTCCCAGACGGTCCACTGACCTGATCCGAACATGGCGATGGACTCGGACCCTTTGTTTTTTATCGCCTCCTTGAATTTCAACTCCATCACATCAAACGCTTGATCCCAGGACACCGGTTGAAACTCGCCTTGCTTGTCATACTGCCCGTTGGTCATGCGCAACAACGGCTGAGTGAGCCGATCAACGCCGTACATGATTTTCGACAGAAAGTAGCCTTTGACGCAGTTCAGTCCGCGATTGACCTCGGCTTTCACATCACCATGAGTGGCGACCACCCGATTGTCCTTGGCCGCCACCATGACGCTGCACCCGGTGCCGCAAAAGCGGCAAGGCGCTTTATTCCAGTCCAGGGCCACCCGGTCTTCTTCGGTGATCAGGTTGCTGGCAGAGGTAAATACCGGGAGCCCCGCCGCCGCTGCGGCGATCCCGGCAGCCTGGGCTTTGACAAACTCGCGTCGAGTCATAGGCATGTGCTTTCTCCCGTCACATCGAGAATCTCGTGATAAACGAGGGCGGCATTGAGTACACCCGGCAAGCCGTTGATCTCACTGATGCGCCGGGAAATCTCACTTTCGTCTTCCATTTCCAGCACCACGACCAGCTTGCCGGCGGGACTTTCCTGGTGCAATTCGACGCCTTCGAGCAACCGCAAGTTGGCTTTCACCGCCTCGAACAATTCAGGGTGGGCAAGCACCACCAGACTGGCAATATGCAGCGTCTTTTCCATGACCCGTACTCCCCGTCTTTTGCTAAAGATGGACAACGATCAGTGAAGTGAACCAGGAGGGCCGAGCAGCATTTGCAGAAACCAGACAAAGAAACCGTAACCACCCACTATTGCCACCGACAGCAGAGGAAAAAAAACGACAATCAGAAAAAAGAACAGACGCGTTTCTTTGCGCGCTTGCCGGGTAGAGTCATCCGCTGATGGCATGGTTATCGCTCCTGCCAAACTTTGAATTCAGCCTAGACGGCCCACATCACAAATTCCACTAAACGGATTAACGGCAAAGCTAAGGAAGGTCTGAGCCAAGAGACAGATATTTTCAGATGGCGAGTCGAAGGACAGGCTGACACAACCAATTCAAGCTCAGAGGGGGTATCGACCCAAATTTGATGTTTTCCCCAGTCAACTGGAGCCCAACCCATTAGCGACGCCCTATCGCTGATATTGCACTTTTTGAAAATCGAGCGTCCACTTTTGGCCGATTGCAGCCTGTCGCGAAGGGCGGGTTGAATCCACGGCCCAAAGCGGCCCTTTGACGAAAGATAGATAAGGAAAGTCGAATGTGTTGTTTTCCTGGGTGGGCTCTCGAGGAAGAGCAGGCGGCTCCTACAGGGGGAGTGGCTGGCTGTTTTAAACGTTGTTGGAAGGGGCGTGTTTAAGCGTCCGACAGCTTACTTCCTGAAAGCTACAAGGCCTTGCGCCGTTGCCTACGGTTACGCCAGAATCCGCCGGCTTGTGCGTCTAGAGGCCGGGTTTTATCGTTTGCCGGTCGCTGAAAAACAGCGATCGGGTTTGGTAGCCCGGATTAGCTAGTCGCATAGATCCATCGTTTTCAGGTCCCTGTCGGGCTCTGGATTATGGTGGCCATGCGCAGGGCTCCTAAGGGGGCGCCGGGTCCTAGCTACCGGTCTACCAACCCGCGTATGGCCGCCACCCCTCGTTTGGTAGCGAGGTGAAGGCTCCTTCATTTCAGTTAGGAGTTTCACTATGTTCAAAGTAACGCCAAACCCCCCCGAATCCGATCCAGCATCCCCGTACGAACCCGACTCAAAAAAGCTCAACGAAGCCGCCGAACGCGCGCTCGACTTTCACTTCCCGTCGACGGCCGATATCAAAGCCACGCCGCGCACGGTCAGCACCCTGTTTACGGTTGATCCCGAAGCCACGAGCGAAACCCTGATGGTGTATCTGGTCGAAACGCTGGCCTCGGTCGACGTGATGGTTCACCAGTTGGTGGATCATCTGGACGGCGGGTCGCGCAACGCGCTGCTGGGTATTTCCAACAGCGTGATGCTGGCGGAAATCACCGCGAACCGGGTACTGGATCAGATCGATCCGCCTGAGTGAAGCGATGACTGCGGCGCAAAAAAAAACCACCCCGACACCTTCAATGCCGGGGTGGTTTAGAGACGCTCAACTATTTCTTCAGATCAAAACGATCCAGGTTCATCACCTTGGTCCACGCGGCCACGAAGTCCTTGACCAGTTTCTCCTGTCCGCCGGCGCTGGCATAGACTTCGGCCAGGGCCCGCAGTTGCGAGTTGGAACCAAAGACCAGGTCGACGCGGGTCGCGGTCCATTTCTGTTGCCCGGTTTTGCGGTCGCGACCGGTGAATTCTTCATTGGCCTGCGACACGGGTTTCCATTCCACACCCATGTCCAGCAAGTTGGTGAAGAAGTCGTTGGTCAGCGCTTCCGGCCGGCTCGTGAAGACGCCGTGGGCGGTTTTGCCGACGTTGGTGTTGAGCACGCGCATGCCGCCGATGAGCGCGGTCATTTCCGGTGCGGTGAGGGTCAGCAACTGTGCCTTGTCGATCAGCAGTTTTTCCGCCGGGACGGTGTAACGGCCCTTGAGGTAGTTGCGGAAGCCATCGGCGATGGGTTCCAGGAAGCCGAAGGAGTCGACATCGGTCTGCTCCTGGCTCGCATCCGCGCGTCCAGGCGTGAAGGGCACCGTGACGGTTTGCCCGGCATTTTTCGCCGCCTGTTCGACACCGGCACAACCGGCCAGCACGATCAGGTCAGCCAGCGAGATTTTTTTGCCTGCGGCGTTGAACTCCTGCTGGATGCCTTCGAGTTTGCCCAGCACGTTGCCCAGTTGATCAGGCTGGTTGGCTTGCCAGAATTTCTGCGGTGCCAGACGCAGGCGCCCACCGTTGGCACCGCCGCGTTTGTCGGAGCCACGGAAGGTCGAAGCGGCCGCCCACGCGGTGGAGACAAGCTGCGAAACCGACAGCCCGGAGGCCAGGAGTTTGCTCTTCAGTGCGGCGACATCGCTGTCGTTGACCAACTCATGATCGACCTCTGGAATCGGGTCTTGCCACAGCAGTATTTCGTTGGGCATTTCCGGGCCGAGGTAACGTGACAGTGGCCCCATGTCGCGGTGGATCAGCTTGAACCAGGCGCGGGCAAAGGCGTCGGCCAGTTGATCGGGGTTCTCGAGGAAGCGCCGGGAAATCGGCTCGTAGATCGGGTCGAAGCGCAGCGCCAGGTCGGTGGTGAGCATGGTGGGGTTGCGCCGTTTCGACGGGTCGTGAGCGTCCGGGATGATACCGGCACCCGCGCCGTTTTTTGGCGTCCACTGATGTGCGCCGGCCGGGCTCTTGGTCAGCTCCCACTCGAAGCCGAACACGTTCTCCAGGAAGTTGTTGCTCCATTGGGTCGGGGTGGTGGTCCAGGTCACTTCCAGGCCGCTGGTGATGGTGTCGGCGCCTTTACCGGTGCCGAATGTGTTGCGCCAGCCAAGGCCCTGTTCTTCGAGGCCTGCAGCTTCCGGTTCCGGCCCGACATTGTCCGCAGGCCCTGCGCCGTGGGTTTTACCGAAGGCGTGACCACCGGCGATCAGTGCCACGGTTTCTTCGTCGTTCATCGCCATGCGGCCGAAGGTTTCGCGAATGTCCAGGCCGGCGGCGACCGGGTCCGGATTGGCTTCGGGGCCTTCCGGGTTTACATAGATCAGGCCCATTTGCACGGCGGCCAGCGGGTTCTCCAGATTGCGGCCTGGCTCGACACGGGTGTCTTCGTTTTCGCCAGGCTCGGCCACGAGCGGGCCTTCGCCAGGTTTCTGCATCGGTTCATCGTTTTTGCCGTAGCGGGAGTCACCGGCCAGCCACTTGCTTTCCGAACCCCAGTACACGTCTTCATCCGGTTCCCAGACGTCGGCGCGGCCACCGGAAAAGCCGAAGGTCTTGAAGCCCATGGACTCCAGCGCGACGTTGCCGGTGAGCACGATCAGGTCAGCCCAGGAAATATTGCGGCCGTATTTTTGCTTGATCGGCCAGAGCAGTCGGCGCGCCTTGTCGAGGCTGACGTTGTCAGGCCAGCTGTTGAGCGGGGCAAAGCGTTGCTGCCCGGAACCGGCACCGCCGCGCCCGTCACCGGTGCGATAGGTACCCGCGGCGTGCCAGGCCATGCGCACGAAGAGCGGGCCATAGTGGCCGAAGTCGGCGGGCCACCAGTCCTGCGAGTCGGTCATCAGCGCCGTCAGGTCGCGCTTGACGGCTGCAAAGTCCAGCGCCTTGAACGCTTCGGCATAGTCAAAGCCCTCGTCCATGGGGTCGGACAGGGATGAGTGCTGGTGCAGGATCTTCAGATTCAGTTGGTTAGGCCACCAGTCACGGTTGGTTGTGCCACCGCCAGCGGCCTGATGAAACGGGCATTTCGATTCAGTTGCCATGTGTGAGCTACCCTCGGTCGTGTCATTCAGCTATCCGCCCCGGTTCATGGACGGACAGCGGTGATTGAAATCAATGACTCAGGCTTCTGGCCCTGCATTTCGATCCTTTGATCGTTGTGGCCATGGGGGCATTCTGAATACAGGCAACGCGCTTGCCGACAGGATGACCCACGGTACGCCCAGTCAGTTGCTGACTCGTTCTTATCTCGTTATCAGGTCTCGGCCGGCCAGATGGCACCGGCGTTAGATAATGCTAGTCGCCCCTTGGGAAGTCAGCTAATAGCCACAGTATTGGTCGCTGATAGGCGAAATCTTTCAGGGGCGAGCTGTTGTGCAAAAGCCGTCAGGCGTTGACCCAGCGTTGACGGCTCCAGTTGCTCAACGTATCGACAGCGAATACCAGTAATAGCATGGCCAGGATGACCGTGCTGGCTTGAGCTTCCTGAAACAGGCTCAGGCTGACGTACAGCATCTGTCCCAGACCACCGGCACCGACGAAACCGAGCACGCTGGCCATGCGGATGTTGTTCTCCCAGCGGTACAGAATGTAGGCCACCAGTTGCGGCCACAGGTTGGGCAGCGTGCCGTAACAGAACGCCCACAGTGCGCTGCCGCCTTGCAGGCGAATCGCCTCGGCCGGTTGCGGCGGGGTGTTTTCCAGCGCTTCGGCGAACAACCGGCCGAGTACGCCGGTGGTGTGCAGGGCCAACGCCAGCGTGCCGGCATTGGGTCCGAGCCCCGCGGCCAGCACCATCAGCGCGGCCCACACCAGTTCCGGCACCGCGCGCAGGGCATTGAGTACCAGGCGTGACGCGCTCTGCAGCGGCCAGCCGAAGCGTCCCGCTGCCGGTAACGCCAACACCAGGCCGAACACCGCCGCGAGCAACGTGCCCAGGGCCGACATGGCGATGGTTTCCAGTGCGCCGTGGGCGATGGCTTGCAGGTGAGCGGTGCTCAAGTCCGGGCTGAGGAAGCGCTGGGCGTACGCCGCCATGCGTTCGAGATTGCCGGTGGCACCCAACTCGCCGAGGTCGATGCCCAAATAGATGAAAGAGGCGATGACCGCCGCGCCGATGCTGAGCAGCAGCGTCAGGTTGATCAGGCGATTCATGCCAGCCTCCAGCGCAGCAGGCGGCTGAGTTGATCGGCGAACAGCACCAGCACCAGGAACGTCAGCAACAGACTGGCCACTTCACCGCCGGCGAACATGCGCAGCGACAGGTCCATTTGCTGGCCGAGGCCACCGGCACCGACAAACCCCATCACCACCGAGGCGCGGATCGCGCATTCCCAGCGGTACACCGTGTACGAGACCAGCTCCGCCGCAACGTTGGGCAGGATCCCGTAAGCGAAGGCCGCGAGGCGACCGCTGCCGGCTTGCAGCAGGGCGTGGGCCGGGCGCTGGTCCACCGATTCATAGATTTCCGCGTAGACCTTGCCCAGCATGCCGCTGTAGGTAATGGCGATGGCCAGAACCCCGGCCGTGGGGCCGAGGCCGACGGCGCGCACGAACAGCAGCGCCCAGACGATCTCCGGCACGCTGCGCAGGAAGATCAGCAAGCCGCGCACCGGCCAGCGCAGCCATTGCCCCCAATAGTCAGGACGCCCAGAGCGGGATGCCGCCGACAGCGACAATGCGCGACTGGCCAACAGGCTGGCGGGCACCGCCAGTAACAGCGCCAGGGCCATGCCCGCCGTGGCGATGGCCAGGGTTTGCAGGGTGGCTTGCAGGAGCAACGGCAGAAAGTCTTCGCCATGGGCCGGTGGCCAGAACGCAGCGACAAAACGGCCCATTTCGCTCTGACTGTCGCTGGCTACCAGCACGCTCAAATCCAGCTCACTGAAGCGAATGCCAGGCCACAGCAAGGCAATGGCCAACAGTGTCAGCAACAGGCGGGGGCGGGTGGCCGGGTCTCGGGTATCGCGCTTCAGCATCGGGGAATCTGCACAACCAGAGGGGCCGGCGGCACCGGTGGGGAAAGCAACTGTTCGTTGGCGTAGAGCCTGTCGAGCCGTTCGCGGTCAACTTCGCTGGCCGGCAGATCGAACAGGATCTGTCCGTCTCGCAAACCAATGATGCGGGAAAAGTGCGACAGCGCCAGTTCCACGGCATGCAGGCTGGCGACCAGCGTGACGTTGTGTTCGCGGGCATGACGGCACAGCACGGAAAGGGTGTGTTCGGCCAGTACCGGGTCCATCGCTGACACCGGTTCATCGGCCAGCAATACCTCGGGCGCCTGATACAGCACGCGGGCAATGCCCACGCGCTGTAGTTGGCCACCGGACAGTTGCTGGCACTGGGTGAACAGCTTGTCGCTCAAGTCCAGCCGGGCCAGCGCCGCGCGAGCGCCGGCAATATCCAGCGGATACAGCAGGTTCATCAGGCTTTTGCCCAGGCCCCACTGGCCAATTTTGCCGGCCAGCACCGCCGTGACCACCCGCTGGCGCGGTGGCAGCGGCGGCGACTGGTGCACCAGGCCGATCCGCGCACGCAACCGCTGGCGCTGGCGGGCAGACAGCTGCCACGCCGGTTCCCCGAGGACTTGTAACTCGCCGCTGCTCGGTTGCAGGGCCGTGGCCAGCAGATTGAGCAGGCTGGATTTACCCGCGCCGGAAGGGCCGATGATGGCGACCTGTTCGTTCGCACCGATGTGCAGGTCCACGCCATGCAGCGCGTGGACCCCATTGGCATGGGTCAGGTTGACCCGGTTCAACTGCAAGGTCATTTGAGCAGGTCGGCAGCGCGCGCGGCTTCCTCGATACCCTTGTAGTTGTCAGGGTTGGTTTCGATGAAGCGGCTGGCAGCCTGCAGATCGAGGATTTCCTTGTCCGCCGGTTTTGCCGGATCGAGGGCCAGGAACGCCGCCTTGATTTTCGCGGCCAGCGCCGGGTCGAGGGTGCCGCGCACGGTCCAGTTGTAATCGAAGTAGGCCGGGGTGGTGGCAAATACTTTGACCTTGTTGGTGTCGACTTTGCCGGCGGCCACCAGTTTTTCCCAGACGCTGGCGTTGAGCACGCCGGCATCGACTTTACCGGCCTGGACCCAGGCAGCCGTGGCGTCATGGGCGCCGGAATAGCCGACGCGGCTGAAATAGGTTTCTGGCTTGATGCCGTCCTTGAGCATGAAGTAACGCGGCATCAGGCTACCGGACGTGGACGACACCGAACCGAAGGCAAAGGTCTTGCCCTTGAGGTCGGCGAGGGATTTGACGGCCGGGTCGGCGGTGATGAATTTACTGGTGAACTGGGCATCCTGTTCACGCTGGACCAAAGGGATGGCATTGCCGGTTTTCAGGCGAGCCTGCACGAAGGTGAAGCCGCCGAGCCAGGCCAGGTCGATTCGGTCAGTGGCCAGCGCCTCGACCACCGCCGGGTAGTCGCTCACGGGCACGAACTCGACTTTCATGCCCAACTGTTGTTCCAGATAGGCGCCCAGGGGTTTGAATTTGCGCAGCAGTTCGGTGGGGGCCTCGTCGGGAATCGCGCTGACTTTCAGGGTATCGGCGGCTTGCGCCAGCAAAGTGCTGATGGACAGGGTCAAGCCGACGGCCAATGCGAGGGTACGCGTAAGCATGAAAGTTCTCCGTTTCATTCACTACAAAATAAGGCGATGCGACTCGCATGGACGATGAGAGGCATGGCGCAGTGAGAGGGTAGCCGAAACGGACGGTCAGCATGAACTCCTGCTTTGCAGGCGAGGTGTTTATTCAGGCGCTCTGGCGGGCTGAAGCGCTCGCCAGACGCCGGTCATCAAACGGTCAGTAAACATCCCGCAGGTAGCGTTTTTGCTCGCTCATCTGCCGCCAGTAATCGGCAGCGGATTGCGCGCCAAGCCCGCCATGGCATTGCGCGACCTGCCGCAGGGCCTGGTCGACGTCTTTGGCCATGTGGCTGGCATCACCGCAGATGTACAGCTGCGCGCCTTCCTGCAGCCAGCGCCACAGTTCGGCGCCTTGTTCGCGGATGCGATCCTGCACGTAGATTTTCTGCGCCTGATCGCGAGAAAACGCCAGGCTCAACCGGGTCAGCAGGCCATCGCGTTGCATGTCCTGCCATTCATCGCGGTAGTAGAAGTCGCTCGCGGCATGTTGCTCGCCAAAGAACAGCCAGTTACGGCCCTGATCACCCCGTGCCCGACGCTCCTGCAAGAACGCGCGAAAAGGCGCCACGCCGGTGCCGGGGCCGATCATGATCATCGGCACATCACCATCGGCCGGGGCGCGGAAGTGCTTCGACGGCTGCACGAAAACCGGCACATGAGCGTTCTGCGCTCGGTCGGCAAGAAAGGTCGAAGACACGCCTTTGCGTTTGCCATAACGAACGGCGGCGACGGTGAGATGCACTTCCTGCGGGTGCACCTTGGGGCTGGACGCGATGGAATACAGGCGCGGTTGCAGGCGTTTGAAGGTGCCCAGCAATTCGCTGGCCGAGCACTCAAGCGGAAACGCTTGCAGCACGTCCGCCAGTTGCCGGCCCCACAGCCAGTCTTTGAGTTCCGCCTTGCGCTCGCTGCCCAGCAGTTGTTTCAGTGCCGGGTTGGCGCTGCGTTCGGCAATGAATGCCAGGGTGTCGTGGCTGGGGCGGGCGATTTCCAGATGTTCGGTCAGGGCCTGGCGCAAGGGCACTTCACCGAGCTTGTCGAGGTGGACGGTGGCGTCGGCGTTCATCCGCGTCAGTGAGAGCAATTCGTCGACCAGTTCAGGGCAGTTGCGCGGATAAACCCCCAGCGCGTCCCCGGCCTCGTAACGGATACCCGAGTCCGCCAGGTCCAGGGCAAACATCCGGGTTTCCTTGTTGCTGCTCTGGCGGTTGAGGTGAAGGTTGGTCAGCAGGCGAGAGGCATGCGGTCGGGTTTTGCCGGGCGCTTCAACCGGGTCAGGGGCAGTTTTGCTGGCCGGCGCGTCTACCACCGACGGCGTCGGCTTCAGGGCCTGGTGCAATTGAGTGAGCCAGTTGTCGGCTTGCTCTTCGAACTCAGTGTCGCAATCGACCCGCTCAAGCAGGCGTGTGGCGCCCAGTTCATGCAGGCGCCGATCGAGTTGCTTGCCGTGCTGGCAGAACTGGTCGTAGTTCGGGTCACCCAGGGCCAGCACTGCAAAACGCAGGGATTCCAGGCGCATGTCGGCCGTGCTCAGGGTGTGCCAGAAACCTTCGCCATTGTCCGGTGGATCGCCGTCGCCAAAAGTGCTGCTGATCAACGCCAGGTTTTGGGTGCCCGCCAGTTGGCTGGCTGCAAAGTCAGCCATCGGGCTCAGCTCCACGGCAATCCCGTCGTCACGCAAGCGCGCGGCAAAACGCTCGGCCAGCGCTTCGGCATTGCCGGTTTGCGAAGCCCACAGCAGGGTCAGCGCGGGCGTGCAGTCTGTCGCCGCCGCGTTCGAAGTCGCGGGGCTGTCGGCCAGTTCGACGCGGCTGAACAACCCGCCCAGCACACCGTCCAGCCACAACCGGGTTTCAGCTGCCAGGGGCGCGTTGGGCGGCATCACCGGCACGCCACCGGCCTGACGGCCCGCGGTCGATTGCAGGCCCGTGATAAAACCGGCGAGGTACGTGCGTTCGTTATCGTTGAGTGGCGGGGAGGGCAGGCTGCGAATGCCCGCGAGATCGGCAAAGGTCTCGATGCTCGACATGGCGAGTTCCTCTGAGTGTGTGCAAGCGGGGAGTGGGGCGGCGGCAGGCGCGGGTGTTTCGAGGAACTGATGGTTGATCAGGTCGACCCGTTGCAGGGCCACGGCACAGCACTTGAACTCTGGCTGCTGCGAGATCAGGTCCACGGCGTCGTTGGTGACGGCGTTGATGGCCAGGTTCTCGCCAAACACATCGTTCCAGTGAAACGGCGCAAAACAGTTGCCCTGGCGCACACGCTCGGTCACGACCGCCGGCAATACCGCACGCCCCCGCAGCGAACGCACTTCGACCGGGTCCTTGTCCTTGATGCCCAGGCGGCTGGCATCGTCGGGATGAAGCTCGATGAACGGCCCAGGGTTGAGTTTGTTCAGGGTTTCGACCTTGCCGGTCTTGGTCAGGGTGTGCCACTGATGTTGCAAGCGACCGGTGTTGAGCACGAAGGGAAAGTGTTCATCGGGCATTTCCGCTGGCGACATGTGCGGGCGCGGGAAGAACTGGCCTTTGCCGTTTGCGCTCGGGAATACGATGGCGGGGCGGCTGCCGTCGGCTTCGACCTTGAGTGCCTGGCTCACGCCGTCATTGAGGTAGCGCACCGGGTTACGCACGTTTGCGCTGGCGGACGCGCAAGGCCATTGCAGCGGCTGTTCACGCAGGCGGGCATGACTGGCGCCGCGAATGTCGTAACCGGTTTGCGGGTTCCAGGCGCGTTTGATCTCTTCGAACACCTGGTTGGCGTCGGCGTAGCTGAAGGCCTCGGCGAAGCCCATTTCGCACGCCACTCTGGCGATGATCTGCCAGTCGGGCAGGGTTTCACCGGGCGCGTCCACGGCCTTTTGCATCAATGTCAGGTTGCGCTCGGAGTTGATCATCACCCCCTCGGCCTCAGCCCACAGCGCGCCCGGCAGGAGGATATCGGCGTAGCGATTGGTCTCGGTGTCGAGAAAGGCATCCTGGGTGATCACCAGTTCGGCGGCCTGCAAGCCTTCGATCACGGTCTGGCGATTGGGCGCGGACGCGACCGGGTTGGTGCAGATGATCCAGCAGGCCTTGATCTGACCGGCGCGCATTTGTTCGAACATCGCCACCGTGCCGGCACCGGCTGTGCGCGGCAGGCTGTCGTGGGGGATGTTCCACAAGTCCTCGACGAATGCGCGATCGGCCTCGACCAGCACCGAGCGCTGGCCGGGCAGGCCTGGACCCATGTAGCCCATCTCGCGGCCGCCCATGGCATTCGGTTGGCCGGTCAGGGAAAACGGCCCGCTGCCCGGACGGCAGATCGCGCCGGTGGCCAGGTGCAGGTTGCACAGGGCGTTGGTGTTCCAGGTGCCGTGGGTGCTTTGGTTGAGGCCCATGGTCCAGCAGCTCATCCACTCGGCGGCTTCGCCGATCCATTGCGCGGCCTGACGGATGTCCGCTTCAGGCAGGCCGGTAATTTCGGCGACGGCGGCCGGCGGATAATCCTCGAGGAAACCGGGCATGGCCTCCCAGCCTTCGGTGAAGGCGGCGATGAAGGCCGGGTCGGTGTGGCCGTTTTTCACCAGCAGGTGCAGCAGGCCATTGAGCAATGCCAGGTCGGTGCCGGGTTTGATCGGCAAAAACAGATCGGCCTTGTCCGCCGTGGCGCTGCGCCGGGGATCGACCACGATCAGTTTCGCCCCGGCCTTGACCCGATCCATCATCCGCAGGAACAGGATTGGATGACAGTCGGCCATGTTGGCGCCGATCACGAAAAACAGGTTGGAACGATCGAAGTCCTGATAGGAGCCCGCAGGCCCGTCGGCACCGAGCGACAGCTTGTAGCCGCTGCTGGCGCTGGCCATGCACAAGCGCGAATTGGACTCGAGGTTGGCGGTGCGGACAAAGCCTTTGGCCAGTTTGTTGATCAGGTACTGGGCCTCGAGCGACATCTGCCCCGACACGTAGAACGACAGCGCATCGGGGCCGTGGTGATCAAGGATGTTGCGCAGGCGAGCCGCCGTTTCGCTGATGGCCGAATCCATCGCCATGCGCACCGGGTCGCGACTGCGTTCCTGGCGCAGGTAGGCATTTTCCATGCGGCCGGATTCGGCGATGGCCTTGCCGCACGTCGTGCCCTTGGTGCACAACCGGCCGAAGTTGGCCGGATGGGTTTTATCACCCGTGACCTTGACCACCCGGTTGTCTTCGACCTGCATGACGATGCCGCAGCCCACGCCACAATAGGGACATACACTGCGCACGGTTTTGTTTGCCATCCTCGCCCCTCGAATCTCTGCCGGCACCTGAGCGGTGCGCAAACGCAAAAGGCGCCATGCGGCCCTCCGTAATGAAACGGGGGCTACACGGCGCCTTTGTCGTATAAATGCAATCAGCGTTGACTGCGTTGCAGGTACATAGCAAACAGCGCGCCAGAATGTCTGGGGCCGTGCCGGATCAGGGGTTCAAGGCAAGGAGGGGCGGTTCAGCACGCAGGCTGCATGCACTTTTATATGGCGATGCACGCAACGGTGCACCAGCCCAAGGCGAACCTTGCGGTCAGCCTTCACTGCGGAATGACAGGCGCAAACGCTCGATGATCTGTTCGACGCCGGGGCCCTGGATGCTCGGTGGTTCCGGGCTCTCGCCAAACTCGCGCCAGATGAACAGCGTCAGCTCGGCGCCATCGGTCAATGTGTGAGCGCTGGCACCGACACCGAAGTTTTTCAGCAGCCGGTAGCGGTCATCCTGCCAGAACAGCTCTTCGACCCAGTGGTAGACCGGGATGCAATGGAAATGAATGGGGAACGCCGGATCATGGCCGAAACGGCTGATGTAGAGCCACTTGGGCTGTAATTGCGTTTGCAGGACTCTCTGCACTTTGCCGAGCAGGCCACCGAGTTCGATCAGCGCCGCTTCGGGAAGGTCGGCCAGCGAGCTGGTGTTGTGGCGCGTCCCCAGCACCAGATAGCCAGGGAGCTTCGACGACATGTGATGGTTGAGTATCCAATGTGCCGTTTCATGGATGATGAAATGTGGAGCTATGTCCATGGATGAATGTCCGTTGTCGAAGCAGGTAAAGGCAAGGTCGTGGAGCGCATTGAGCAGCAGCAACGGGTGGCAATGCAATCCCTTGGCCGTTGTCGTGTACCTTCCTCTTCAGCAAGACTCTGCGTCACATGAACTTGCATCCGCTACTTCCGATTTTAGATCCGGCTGTACAAAGTGCGACACGTTTTTTTGCGAGCAACGGGTCGTGGGTGTTGCCGGTGGCGGTGCAGGTTTCGGGCGGCAGCAATTTATGGATAAAACCGGGCGCTGACCACCAGACAAGGGTGTGGTCATTTAACGCCAAGGTATAAAGATCGGCGCAACGTGCCGATATAGAATGAGGCCGTCCGCCGTGCCCTCACTTGAGCCACACCACCAGGGAAGAACAATGAACGTCACTTCGTCTTCGTCGTCATCCAGCGCCTTGATCGCTGCCTACACCTCTGCCGCCAACAGCAGGACGTCAGAAGCCCGGGACAAAGTGGCGGACAGCAACACGGCGGTGGATCAAACGCAAAATGATGACGCGGTGAGCTTCTCCAGCACGGCCACCGATTACAGCGATGCGATTGCCAGCAACGCGCCGTACTTTCCGGTGCGTCCGGGGATGAACGCCGACGCGCTGATTCTCGGTGTGGCCAAACCCGGTGCGATTTCCAGTTCCAAGGACAAAACCTTCGCCGACGTCGCCCTCGATGCTCGCAAGCGCATGGACGAGAAGTACGCGCTGATGGAAGACAGCGGCAAGCCCTATGACAAAAGCATGGCCGACCGCAATGCGTTGATGGGTGACCTGGACCGGCGTTCGCTGTATGCCGTCGCCACCAACGAAGGCGGGCACTTCACCAAGGACGAGCAAGCTGCCGCGCAGGAGGTGATGCGTCAGCAGGCTCAGCTTGCCACCGGTTACTACGTCGGACCGGAAGACCAGAAGAAGAACTGGAGAGACCCGTTCGCCAACGATCCGGTCGGCCGCGCCAAGGCTGCCTTGAGCTTCATGGACAACATGAGTCCCGAGGAAAAGGCCACGCCGCAATGGCTGTCCCAGCGCAACACACTGCAAACCGCTCTGGATCAGGCGACGGCGGCCGATCCGGTGGAGCTGGCGAAGAAAAAACAGCTGTATTTCCCGATCCTCGCCGAGATTCTGCAGAACGGCACCAGTTGGTTCGACAAGAAAGACTCTGACGAACAAAACGCCAGTGACGCGCTGGACAAGCTCAAGGCTATCGTCCAGTCGACCAAGTGAACCGCCCGGGTCCTCATTTGACCTTTTCGCGAGGCGACGCTCGGTTTGTCCTTTAGGCGATATGTACTGGCTTATTAGCGTTAGTCGGTAATTCGCCGCGGGGGTACAGTCGAGATCACGTTCCTGGCCAACCCGGATGATCCCGATGACTCGCCCGCGCTTCTTACCCGATAACTTCACCCTGACCCTGATCGGTGTGGTCATTATCGCCAGTCTGCTGCCCGCCAGCGGCCAGGTCGCCGTCGGTTTCGGCTGGTTGACCAACATCGCCATTGCCCTGCTGTTTTTCCTGCACGGGGCCAAGCTCTCGCGCGAATCGATCATCGCCGGTGCCGGCCACTGGCGCCTGCATTTGCTGGTGTTCGGCCTGACCTTCGTCCTGTTCCCATTGCTGGGTCTGGCGCTCAAGCCGTTGCTGTCGCCGTTGATTGGCGACAACCTCTACATGGGCATGCTGTACCTCTGTGCGCTGCCCGCCACGGTGCAGTCGGCGATTGCCTTCACCTCGTTGGCGCGCGGCAACATTCCGGCAGCGATTTGCAGCGCGGCGGCGTCGAGCCTGTTCGGGATCTTCCTCACGCCGTTGCTGGTGACGTTGCTGCTGGACGTGCACGGCGACGGCGGTTCGACACTCGATGCCATCCTGAAAATCAGCGTGCAACTGTTGCTGCCGTTCATTGCCGGGCAAATCGCCCGCCGCTGGATCGGCGCCTGGGTGGCGCGCAACAAGGGCTGGCTGAAATTCGTCGATCAGGGGTCAATTCTGCTGGTGGTCTACGGTGCGTTCAGCGAGGCCGTGATCGAAGGCATCTGGCATCAGATTCCGTTGCGCGATCTGGCCGGGTTGGTGGTGGCCTGTTGCGTGCTGCTGGGCTTGGTGCTGGTGGCCTCCACGGTGCTCGGCAAGGCCTTCGGCTTCAGCCAGGAGGATCGCATCACCATCCTGTTCTGTGGCTCGAAGAAAAGCCTGGCCACCGGCGTGCCGATGGCTCAGGTGCTGTTCGCCGGCAGCACCATCGGCGTGCTGATCCTGCCGTTGATGCTGTTCCATCAGATCCAGTTGATGGTCTGCGCGGTACTCGCGCAGCGCTACGCCAATCGCCCGGAATCGGTGCCCGAGTTGATGGGGCAAGTCGATCCTTGATGGCGTCCAGCCAAGCCATTGATTCGCTGGACGCTCACGGGCCGGTCAGTGCGAATGCCGAGGCTCGCCACCGCTGCGGGCGATCACTCGCAAGTGCAGGGTGGCCGGTTCCAGGCAACCACCGGTGGAGAGCTGGCCGACCAGTTGCCGGTAGAGTTCCTGCCACGGGGTTTGCGAGGCCGGGATGTTTGGCGTCCATTCGGCGCGGCGGCGGGCCATTTCGTCTTCATCGACCAGCAGGTTGACCGATCTGGCGTTCAGATCCACACGCAGGCGGTCGTTGGTTTTGAGCAGCGCCAGGCCACCGCCCACCGCGGCTTCCGGGGACATGTTGAGAATCGACGGGCTGGCCGACGTGCCGCTCTGGCGACCGTCGCCCAGGCAGGGTAGAGAGTCGATGCCTTGTTTGATCAGCGCGGCTGGCGGGGCCATGTTCACCACTTCGGCACTGCCGGGATAGCCCACGGTGCCGGCGCCACGAATCACCAGGATGCAGCGCTCGTCGATATCCAGCGCCGGGTCGTCGATCCGTGCGTGATAATCCTCCGGCCCTTCGAACACGATGGCACGCGCTTCGAAGCTGTTTTCTGCGCCCGGTTCGGAGAGATACGTCTTGCGAAACGCCTCGCCCACCACCGACATTTTCATGATCGCGCTATCGAAGAAGTTGCCACTGAGCACGATGAAGCCGGCGCGGTGCTTGAGTGGGGTTTCGAACGGGTAGATCACGTCGGCGTTGCTGGTCAGGGTGCTGCTGACGATCTCGCTGATGGTCTTGCCGCTGACCGTGGCGCAGTTTTCGTGCAGGCGCCCGGCCTTTTGCAATTCATGCATCACCGCCGGCACACCGCCCGCACGGTGGAAGCCTTCGCCCAGGTACTTGCCCGCCGGCATGCAGTTGACCAGCAGCGGCACGTCTTCGCCGATGCGTTGCCAGTCGTCGAGGCTCAGCTCGACGCCCATGTGCCGGGCGATGGCGATCAGGTGCGGCGGGCAGTTGCTTGATGCACCCAATGCCGACGCCACGGCAATGGCGTTCTCGAATGCTTCGCGGGTCATGATCTGCGACGGGCGCACGTCCTGCATCACCAGTTCGCAGATGCGCTTGCCGGTGGCATAGGCCATTTGCCCACGTTCACGGTACGGCGCCGGAATGCTCGCGCAACCGGGCAGCGACATGCCCAGGGCTTCGGCCAGGGCGTTCATCGACAAGGCGGTGCCCATGGTGTTGCAGTGCCCGACTGACGGCGATGCCGCCGTGGTCATTTCCATGAACCCTTCATAGTCGATCTCGCCGGCAGCCATCAGGTTGCGCGCATGCCAGAGCACTGTCCCGGAACCGATCAACTCACCCTTGTGGTGGCCGTCGAGCATCGGCCCGCCGGACAGGACGATGGCGGGCAGGTCGGTGGTGGCGGCGGCCATCAGGCAGGCCGGGGTGGTTTTGTCACAACCGGTGGTGAGCACCACGCCGTCCAGCGGGTAGCCGTGCAGGATCTCTACCAGCCCCAGATAAGCCAGGTTGCGGTCGAGCGCGGCGGTCGGGCGCCGCGACTGTTCGGCAATAGGGTGCACCGGGAATTCCATGGGAATGCCGCCGGCATCGCGGATGCCGGCCTTGACCCGTTGCGCCAGCTCCAGGTGATGACGGTTGCACGGGGTCAGGTCGCTGCCGGTCTGGGCGATGCCGATGATCGGGCGGCCCGATTGCAGTTCTTCGCGGGTCATCCCGTAGTTCATGTAGCGTTCGACGTACAGGGCAGTCATGTCCGCGTGGGCAGGGTCGTTGAACCACTGCTCGCTGCGCAGGCGGCGCTTGGGGGTGTCACTCATGATTCAGGTCTCTCTTGTCATTGGATGGTTCGACAATCTGTTGCGGTTTCAGCGGGCGAGCAGTCCTCGGGCGGCGAGGTTGCGCAGCAGGGCGCTGACGCCAAAGGTCCACGGCGCGGCCTCGCAACTGTGGGTGACCTGGTTGTGCAGGCTGCCCAGCAACGGACTGCTGATGCTGACCCGGTCACCCAGCTTGTGGGTGAATCCGCTGCCGACATGATCGCGATCTTCGGTGGGGGCGAACAGGGTACCGAGAAACAGCAGGAAACCATCGGGGTATTGGTGATTGGCATTCAACGTCTGGCCGGCCAGGTCCTGCGGGTCGCGGCTGATCTGGCTCATGGAGCTGGAACCGCGCATGCGGTAACCGTCCTCGCCCTGCACCTGAAGGTCGACCACGCAGGCACGCACGTCATCGAGGCTGAAGTGCTCATCGAACAGGCGAATGAACGGCCCGATCGAGCAGGACGCATTGTTGTCCTTGGCCTTGCTCAGCAGCAGGGCACTGCGACCTTCGAAATCCCGCAGGTTGACGTCGTTGCCCAGGGTTGCACCCTGGATCTGCCCCCGGCTGTTCACCGCCAGCACCACTTCCGGTTCCGGGTTGTTCCACTGGGAACCTGGGTGAATGCCGATGCGATTGCCGCTGCCGACGGCGGCCAGCACCGGGGCTTTGGTGAATATTTCTGCGTCTGGCCCGATGCCGACTTCCAGGTATTGCGACCACATGCCTTGTTCAATCAACAGGGCTTTCAAGCGCATGGCCTGCTCGGAACCCGGAACGATCGAGCGCAGGTTGTCGCCGATCACGGCGTGCACGGTGGCCCGCACGGCTTCGGCTTTTGCGGCATCACCGCCGGCCTGCTCTTCGATCACGCGCTCGATCATGCTGGCGGCAAAGGTCACCCCGGCAGCCTTGATCACCTGCAAGTCCAGCGGTGGCAATAAGTAGGGTTTCGACGGATCGGCCTCAGGCCCGGTGTTGGCCAGTAATGCTTCGATGCTGGTGATGAAAGTCCCCGGTGTCTGCCGCACCGCTGACAATGGCGAGTCCGATTCCAGCAAGTCGCTGAGTGTCGCGAAACGTTCCGACAGGTCGAACACACCGTCGGCGCGCAGGGCGATCGGCGACGGCCCGGCGACCTTGCCGGGGACCCAGGCGCGACCGATCAGAGTGCCGGCCACACCGTCGGCCGGCAGGGTGTTTTCGGGGGTAAGCATTAGCGACATGGCGAATCTTCCTGGTTCGTGAAGCCTTCACGCTAGGGCGGGCAGTCGATAAACTCCAATGAGATATATTCAGTATTCAATAACTTGCGGTTATTACTTCGTCGAGGAACGCGCATGTCAGAACTGTCCTTTTCCAGCGTTTGCGGCTGGCTCAAATTCAGGCATTTGCTGCTGATCGACACCTTGGGCCGCACGCGCAACATGCATTTGGCAGCCCAGCAGATGAACCTGAGCCAGCCAGCCATCAGCAAGATGCTCAAGGAAATCGAAAGCCTGTTGGGCTTTGCGTTGTTCGAACGCCAGCCACGGAGCATGCCGCCCACGGCGCTGGGCGAACATGTGCTGCGCTATGCGCAGATCGCCTTGAACGATGCGCGCTCGTTCGTCGAGCAAATCAGCAGCCTGCGCGAAGGCGGGCATGGCCACCTGAAGGTGGGCGGGATTTTCGCGGCGACGGCTGTTGCCTTGCCAGACGCCATTTTGCAGATCAAGCAGCGCTCGCCGCTGCTGTCGATCGAAGTGGTGGAGCAAACCAGTAACCACCTGATGGAAATGCTTGAAGAAAAGAAGCTCGACCTGGCGGTCGCCCGCTTCACCGATCAGAGCCAGCAACAGCGCTACGACTTTCAGCCGCTGGCGCCCGAACCGTTCTGCATCGTGGTCAACAATCGTCACCCATTGGCCGGGGCCGGCCCGACGTCGTTGCAGCAACTGGTGGACCTGCCGTGGATTCTCTATCCGGTCGGCACGCCGATTCGTGCACGCATGGAACTGGCCTTCGCCGAAGCCGGGGTCGGGATGCCGCGCAACACCGTCGACACCATTTCAATGCAGACCTTCCTCCAGGTTTTGCAGCGCGGCCCAATGATCGGCATGTTGCCCAATGCCATGGTTAACCCGCTGCTCGACAGCGGCCAGCTCAAAACCCTCGACACGCCGCTGCATCTGGTCCCGCAGGATTACGGGATCCTCACCCGCAAGGGAGAGAAATTGGTAGGCGCAGCCCTGGAATTTGCCGAAATCCTCAAGGAAAACGCACGCTTGGCCGGCGAAACAGCCAGTTGAAATGCTCCGTAACCTGTAGGAGCCGGCTTGAACTGGCGATAGCGGTCCGTCAGGCGCCTGCTGTGTTGAAGGACCGGGCGCCATCGCCAGCAAGCCAGCTCCTGCAGGCGAGTATCGGTTCGAAAAAACGGGTGGTTTTTCGATAACGATCCGTTATCGGTTAATCCAAAAATGCCATTGGGAAAGAATCGGTTCGCGACAGTAGAGTATCGACCAGCTTCCAATCAGGGTCAGGAGACTGTCATGCCCGAACTGTCCGGACACAATTTCATCGCCGGTGGCCGCAGCGCCACCGGGGCGGTGATGCTGCACAGCGTTGATGCGACTACCGGTCAAGCGCTGCCCACCGCGTTCAAGCAAGCCACACTCGAAGAAGTGGAGGCTGCCGCCACGGCGGCCCATCAGGCTTACCCGATCTATCGGCATTTGCCGTCCGAGCGTCGGGCACAGTTCCTTGAGGCCATCGCCGTCGAACTGGATGCACTGGGCGAAGACTTCATCAGCCTGGTATGCCAGGAAACCGCTTTGCCAGCGGCACGCATCCAGGGTGAACGAGCCCGCACCAGCGGCCAGATGCGTCTGTTTGCCCAGGCCCTGCGTCGCGGTGATTGCCACGGCGCACGTATCGATTTGCCGATGCCGGAACGCAAGCCATTGCCCCGTGGCGATCTGCGCCAGTGCCAAATTGGGGTCGGCCCGGTGGCGGTATTCGGCGCCAGTAATTTTCCCCTGGCATTCTCCACCGCCGGCGGTGACACCGCGGCTGCGCTGGCGGCCGGTTGCCCGGTGGTGTTCAAGGCCCACAGCGGCCACATGGCGACAGCGGAGCGGGTGGCCGAGGCAATCATCCGTGCCGCTGAAAAAACCGCCATGCCCGCGGGTGTGTTCAACATGATCTTCGGTGCTGGCGTCGGTGAGGCATTGGTCAAGCATCCGCTGATTCAAGCGGTCGGCTTCACCGGTTCGCTCAAAGGGGGCAGGGCGCTGTGCGACATGGCAGCAGCCCGCCCGCAACCGATCCCGGTATTCGCCGAAATGAGCAGCATCAATCCGGTATTGGTTTTACCTCAGGCCTTGCAGGTTCGCGGCCCACGTATTGCCGCTGAACTGGCTGCCTCGGTGGTCATGGGGGCGGGGCAGTTCTGCACCAACCCCGGTCTGGTGATTGGCATCCGCTCGCCGGCGTTCACTGATTTTGTGCAGGCGCTCAGTGCCTTGATGGCCGATCAACCGGCGCAAACCATGCTCAATGCCGGCGGCTTGCGCAGCTACGTACAGGGTTGCGAAACGCTGCTGGCGCATCCGCAGATCACCCATCTGGCCGGGCGGACGCAGCAAGGAAACCAGGCGCGGGCGCAATTGTTCCAGGCCGATGTCAGCCTGTTGTTGACCGGCAATGAACTGCTACAGGAAGAAATTTTCGGCCCGGCCACGGTGGTGGTTGAGGTGGCTGATCGAGCCGAACTGCTGGCGGCGCTGCAGGGTTTGCGCGGCCAACTGACCGCGACCTTGCTCGGTGAAGCGGCAGAGCTGGAACAGGCTCACGACCTGGTGGCGGCGCTGGAGCAGAAGGTCGGCCGCGTGCTGATCAACGGCTACCCCACCGGGGTGGAAGTCTGTGACGCGATGGTCCACGGCGGCCCGTGGCCGGCAACGTCCGATGCCCGTGGCACTTCGGTGGGCACCTTGGCCATCGAGCGCTTCCTGCGTCCGGTGTGCTACCAGAATTTCCCCGACGCCTTGCTCCCCGAGGCCCTGAAAAACAGCAATCCACTGGGGCTGACGCGCCTGGTCAACGGAGAAAAAACCGCCCAGGCACTGTAGCCATCGTTCCACCGCCGAGCGAACCGCTCGCTCGGCGTGACCCATTCGATAAAAACAATCAGGCATGTCCACATGCCCAGGGGTTACCTCCATGCAAACGATATCCGAGCATTTGCCCGCGCAGGCGCAAGCCAGCCAACTCGATTTTGAAGACCGCACCTACCGCAAAGTCATCTGGCGCATCCTGCCTGTCCTGCTTCTTTGTTACATGGCGGCGTACCTGGACCGCGTCAACATCGGCTTTGCCAAGCTCGACATGCTCAATGAACTGCAATTCAGCAACACCATCTATGCCTTGGGCGCCAGCATGTTTTTCTGGGGCTACTTCCTGTTTGAAGTGCCGAGCAACCTGTTACTGCATCGCTTCGGCGCGCGATTCTGGATTGCCCGGATCATGTTGAGCTGGGCAGTGATCTCCATGGCCGTGGCCTACACCGTACCGTTGGCGGGCTTCTTCCACATTGAATCGAGCACGATGTTCTACACGTTGCGCTTCTTGCTGGGCATCTGCGAAGCCGGCTTCTTTCCGGGCGTGATTCTTTACCTCAACTACTGGTTTCCAACCCACCGCCAAAGCCGGGTGATGTCCGGGTTCCTGATGGCCATGCCGATCAGCCTGACCCTGGGCGGCATCTTGTCCGGCTGGCTGATGAACAGCATGCAAGGCGTGCACGGCATGTCCGGCTGGCAGTGGATGCTGATCATCGAAGGCATCCCTTCGATCATCATGGCCTTCGTGGTGATCGTTTGCCTGGCCGATAACATCGACAAGGCCAAGTGGCTGTCGGCGGCAGAAAAAGCCATGCTCAAGGCCAATCTGCAAACCGACAATCAGGGTAAGGCTTCACGCCTGAGCGAGGTGTTTTTCAACCCCCGCGTGTGGCTGCTGGTGCTGATCCTGCTGACCTTCAACACCGGTTTTTACGGCCTGGCGTTCTGGATGCCTTCGATCATCAAGAGCACTGGCATCACCAACAGTCTGCACATTGGCTTTCTGACGGCCATTCCTTACGCGGTGGCCGTGGTGGCGATGCTGCTCAATGCCCGTCATTCCAACCGCACCGGCGAGCGCCGGATGCATGCGGCGATTCCGGCTTTCATCGGTGGCGTGGGGCTGATCCTCAGTGCGTATTTCGCTGACAACCTGGTGCTGTCGGTGCTGTTCCTCAGCGTCTCTGCCTCGGGAATTCTCAGCCTGATGCCGATTTTCTGGACCCTGCCGGGCACCGTGCTTTCGGGGGTCGCGGCGGCTGCCGGGATCGGCATGATCAACGCCATCGGCAACCTGTCGGGCTTCACCGGTTCGATGATCACCGCCGTGGCGGAAAACCTCACCGGCAATATCAATAACGGGACGTACGTACTGGCGGCCTGCCTGTTCATCAGCGGTGGCCTGATCCTGATGATCCCCGCCGCGATGCTCGGCAGAACCCCGAAAACCGCCGCCACCAGCGCCAAACTGGAGACCGCATGAACCTGCAGAACAAACGGGTCCTGGTCACGGCGGCCGGCCAGGGCATCGGCCTGGCCAGTGCCATGGCCTTTGCCGAGGCGGGCGCCGAGGTGTACGCCAGTGATATCGACACTCACGCACTGGCGGGCATCGAAGGCATCAACGCAATGACCCTGGACGTGACGTCGACCAGCGCCATCAGCGACGCCAGTGAACGCATCGGTGCGCTGGACGTGTTGTTCAACTGCGCCGGCTACGTGCACAGCGGCAATATTCTCGAGTGTGACGAAGCGGCCTGGGCGCGTTCGATGGACATCAATGTCACCGCGATGTACCGCATGATTCGCGCCTTTCTGCCGGGCATGCTGGCGCGTGGCGGCGGCTCGATCATCAATATGTCGTCGGTCGTTTCCAGCGTGAAGGGCGTGCCCAACCGGTTCGCCTATGCGGCCAGCAAGGCGGCGGTGGTCGGGCTGACCAAAGCGGTTGCGGCCGATTTCATTCGCCAGGGCGTTCGCTGCAACGCGATCTGCCCCGGCACCGTGGAATCACCGTCCCTGCGCGAGCGCATCGCCGCCCAGGCCGCACAGCAGGGGGTTGATGAAGCGCAGGTCTACCGGCAATTTCTCGACCGCCAACCCATGGGCCGAATCGGTACCGCACAGGAAATCGCCCGGTTGGCCTTGTACCTGGGCAGCGATGCTTCGGCGTATACCACAGGCGGTGTACACGTCATTGATGGCGGCATGAGCATCTGAACCCGGATGTGTTTTTTTGGATTGAGCAGGAGAACCCCATGAAATTGTTGCGTTATGGCGAAAAAGGCTCGGAAAAACCTGGCGTGCTGGATGCCGACAATCAGCTGCGAGACCTCTCGGGTCATGTGACGGATATCGCCGGGCAGGTCTTGAGCCCGGCCGGTCTGGCGGCGCTTGCCGCCATTGACCCCGCCAGCCTGCCGATCGTACCGGGCCATCCGCGCATCGGTGCGTGTGTCGGGCAGGTGGGCAAATTCATCTGCATCGGTTTGAACTACGCCGACCACGCAGCCGAGTCGGGCATGGAGGTGCCGAAAGAGCCAATCATCTTCAACAAATGGACCAGCGCCATTTGCGGCCCGAACGACAACATCGAGATCCCGCGCGGCTCGCGCAAGACCGATTGGGAGGTGGAGCTCGGCGTGGTCATCGGCACAGGCGGGCGTTACATCGACGAAGCCAATGCCATGGAGCATGTCGCCGGCTACTGCGTCATCAATGATGTGTCAGAGCGCGAATGGCAACTGGAGCGTGGCGGCACGTGGGACAAGGGCAAGGGCTTCGACACCTTCGGCCCCCTCGGCCCATGGCTGGTGACCCGCGATGAAGTGGCCGACCCGCATGCACTGGACCTGTGGCTCGATGTCGACGGCCATCGCTACCAGCAGGGCAATACGCGGACCCTGATCTTCACGGTGCCGCAGTTGATTGCCTACCTGAGCCGCTGCATGAGCCTGCAACCGGGCGATGTGATTTCCACCGGCACGCCACCCGGCGTCGGGCTCGGCATCAAGCCCGATCCGGTCTTTCTGCGCCCGGGACAAACCATGCGTTTGGGTATCACCGGGCTGGGTGAGCAGCTTCAAACCACTGTGCAAGCGGACTGATGAAGGCACCATTGCCCCGGCAACATCCGGGGCAATGCTCGCTGTGACGAGCGGTTGAGCCAGGAGGATCAGGCTCGCGCTGCGAACAGCGCGGTGGCGATGATAGCTTTGGCGCTCAGCAGCACGTCAATTTGCCGACATGGCGGATGGCGCGATGAACCGGTATCAGTGCAGACGCAATGTCTGTTTCGAGGAAGCGTCCTACATCCCTTTGCCAAAACTGTATCGGAAGTATCTGATCGTGTTTTTTGGGCGATGGGTTATGGGAGCTTCGCCGATTCCTGGCAGGGTAGATTTTCTGCTCCTTAAAAATTCACTGCCAAGGAGTGGTCGTTATGGCGTTTGACGCTTTTATCAGAATCGAAGGTATTCCGGGCGAAGCGCTTGATGAGCAACACAAGGACTGGATAGAAATTACCGGATACAGTTTTGGCACGCAGCAAGGCACGTCTGCAACCGCCAGTTCGGCAGGTGGCGCCTCATCAGGGCGCACGACCGTGAGTGACTTCACGTTCACCAAGAATCTGGATAAATCCAGTTGTAAGCTCATAGAAACCAGCTGCGCGGGTGATCATCTGCAGGAAGTCGTACTGGCATTGCATCGCGCCGGAGGCGACAAGCACAAGTATTTCGAGATCATATTGGAAGAAGTCATCATTTCCAGCTACGCACAAAATGCAAATGATGGCGTGCCTACAGAGAGTCTCAGCTTGAACTACGGGCGTATTAAAACGATTTACACCCAGCAAAAACGAACGGATGGTGCCGGCGGAGGTAACGTGGCTGGTGGATGGGATCGCATCAACAACAAAAAATACTCCTGAGGTCGTTACTTATGCCCGCGATCTTTATAAACCAAAGAATGCAACCTTACTCATACTTAAAGTCGACATTAGAGCTTGGTAATAACTCAAAATTAAAATTTGATGTGTTGAATGCACATGTTGTCAATGCGGTGGTGCTACCAGGCGAGCTAATAATTGTTGGTGATAATTCGACGCCGTCCTGTACGGCCGAAGAAGCGTTCTACATGAAAAAAGCATATGAAGTTCATTTGGTACTCATGACCGATGGAATGCAGGGGGACGGATTTCTAGTTGATAATCACGCGCTTTTAACAAAAATGCTTGGGTATTCATCGATAGGGATAGGCAGCATTGGGGGCGCCTGGAGTAAACATCTTGATGGCATCAAGCAATCCCTTGAAGATATTGAAGCGGCTCATCGCGATCATCTGAAGAGTGGCACATCTAAAACTAGAGATAGCTTTTATGCAAAACGCGCGGTGCTATTTGAAAAGCTCGATGACCAACTGAAAGGCTTTGCCAGGTATGGATCAGGCCTGCGCAACCAGGGCTCTATAAAAAATATGCTTGGGATATCCACAAAAAGCTATTTGCATTCAGGGGTGATAGCAGGCTACGCCGAAACCATCAACGGCGTTGCGAAAGCATCGCGCCTCATGAAAAAAGGCACTTATCTGGGTATCGGCCTGAGTGTGGCGGCTACTGGAACGTCTATCTACACCGCGTGTACGACTGGTCGGGAAACGCAATGCAGAAAAGCTAAATATGTGGAAGGAGGTAAATTGTCTGGAAGTCTTGCCTTCGGAACTGTGGGCGGATCTGCCGGAGCTGGTATCGCAATGTTTGGATGCGCTGTTGCCTTAGGCACCGTCACCGGCGGCCCGGGTGCCCTAGCGTGTGCAGTCATTGGGGGAGGCGTCGGCGGCTATTATGGAGGTGAGATAGGTGGAAAAGTAGGTGAGTCAGGTGGTGAAGTTATTTATGAATTCTTGCCAAAATGAATAATTTTACGCACGCGATCATCGTATTATCGATACTTTTTCTTGGGGTCGTGTCAGCGTGCTGGATTGTTTTTTCTTCATGGCGCTTGACTGAGTTGGTAGAAAATTATCTGCATAAAAGTAAGTTCGTAGCGAGCAATCGAAAGGTACTCTCTCATGCTGGCTTGATGGGGCTGCTCATCAGGAATTGTGCAATAGCGATGATGTTTTTGTTTCCTCGGCTCAGTGAAAAGCGTGGCCTGATAGAAAAAGATGAGTTGTTAAATCTGCCGGATCACCTGAAGCGAAAGTTATTGGTGCCATGGATCATTAGTGGTATCTCTTTATTTGCGGCGTCTATGTATTGGATTTTTGTTGTTTGAATTCGCTTTAGGTTCTCTCGCATCGTAGGAGTGGGGAGATGGAACGAGTCAATGGATAAGTCACTCTGCCGACATGACGGTTAAGCGAGCAAAAAACATGCGGTAGACTGCCCGTGCAAAAGGCGTCGCTGCGATGTACCGCGGCGGCGCCTGTTTACTTCCTCAAGCAAGAGAGTCCCATGGCCAACCAAGACATCACGTTCACGCCCGATCCCGACGCAGACTCCATTTCCTCCGACGTGGCCGGTTTCGGCGGCATGCTGGTCTCGACCCAGATTCCCACCCGCGCCGACGGTAGCCTGGAGCTGGGCGATATCACCCTGCAAAGCGAATGCACGCTGCAAGCGCTCAAGGTTGCATTGGAGCGCGCCGGCAGTTCCATGGATCGCGTGTTGCACCTGACCATTTACCTCACCGACATGGCCGACCGCGCGGCTTTCAACGAGGTGTACAAGCGCTTCTTCGCCAAGCCATGGCCGGTTCGCGCCGCTGTTGGCGTGGCTGCACTGGCGGTGGAAGGCATGCGCGTGGAAGTCACCGCGATGGCGGCCAAGGCCTGACCGCAGCAACACACAAAACCTGTGGGAGCGGGCAAGCCCGCTCCCACAGGGATTGGGGCCAGTCAGGCCCAAGCGAACGCCACCCGGCAGCCTACGGGTGCCGGTCAGGCGTTTCACCGGTACAATGCGCGCCTCGACCGTGACAGCCTGACTAAAAAAATATTATGTCCCTGCCCAAACATCATCTGGAATTGCTCAGCCCCGCCCGCGACGTAGCCATCGCCCGCGAGGCCATCCTGCATGGCGCCGATGCAATCTACATCGGTGGCCCGAGCTTCGGCGCCCGCCACAACGCCTGCAACGAAGTGAGCGAAATCGCCGAACTGGTGGAATTCGCCCGTCGTTACCACGCCCGGGTGTTCACCACCATCAACACGATCCTGCACGACAACGAGCTGGAGCCGGCCCGCAAGCTGATCCACCAACTGTACGATGCCGGTGTCGATGCGTTGATCGTCCAGGACCTGGGCGTGATGGAACTGGACATCCCGCCGATCGAGCTGCACGCCAGCACCCAGACCGACATCCGCACCCTGGCGCGGGCGAAGTTCCTCGACCAGGCCGGCTTCTCGCAACTGGTTCTGGCCCGTGAACTGAACCTGCAGGAAATCCGCGCCATCGCCGACGAGACCGACGCGGCGATCGAGTTTTTCATCCACGGCGCCCTGTGCGTGGCGTTCTCCGGGCAGTGCAACATCTCCCATGCGCAGACCGGCCGCAGTGCCAACCGTGGCGACTGCTCCCAGGCTTGCCGTTTGCCGTACACCCTCAAAGATGAAAAGGGTGGCGTGATCGCTTACGAAAAGCACCTGCTGTCGATGAAGGACAACAACCAGAGCGCCAACATCCGCGCCCTGGTCGAAGCGGGCGTGCGTTCGTTCAAGATCGAGGGCCGCTATAAGGACATGGGCTATGTGAAGAACATCACCGCCTATTACCGCCAGCGCCTCGACGCCGTGCTCGAAGAGCGTCCGGATCTGGCCCGCGCCTCCAGCGGTCGCACCGCGCACTTTTTCCTGCCCGACCCGGAAAAAACCTTCCACCGTGGCAGCACCGATTACTTCGTCACTGACCGCAAGATCGACATTGGCGCCTTTGACTCGCCGACCTTCACCGGTTTGCCCGTGGGCGTCGTCGAAAAAGTCGCCAAGCGCGACATGCAAGTCGTGACGCACGAGCCGCTGTCCAACGGTGACGGTCTCAACGTGCTGGTCAAGCGTGAAGTCGTGGGTTTTCGCGCGAACATCGCCGAACCCAAGGGCGAGTTCGAGGAGGACGGCGAGAAGCGTTATCGCTATCGCGTCGAGCCCAACGAGATGCCGGAAGGGATGTACAAGCTGCGCCCCAACCATCCGCTCAATCGCAACCTCGATCACAATTGGCAGCAGGCGTTGCAAAAGACTTCTGCCGAGCGCCGTGTGGCCCTGCGTTGGGTTGCTCGCCTGCGTGAAGAGCAGCTCGAATTGACGGCGACCAGTGAAGAAGGCGTCAGCGCCAGCGTCACGTTGAATGGCCCGTTCGGCGCGGCCAACAAACCGGAACAGGCGCTGGAGCAATTGCAGGATCTGCTCGGCCAGCTGGGTACTACGCAGTACCACGCCATCGACATCAAGCTCGATGCGCCGCAGGCGTACTTCATCCCGAACTCGCAGCTCAAGGCCTTGCGCCGTGAGGTGATTGAAGCCTTGACCGAAGCACGGGTCGCCGCCCATCCGCGTGGTGGCCGTAAGGCCGAAACTTCACCGCCACCGGTGTACCCGGAGTCGCACCTGTCGTTCCTGGCCAACGTCTACAACCAGAAGGCCCGCGATTTCTATCACCGTCACGGGGTCAAGCTGATCGACGCGGCGTACGAGGCGCATGAAGAGGCCGGTGAGGTGCCGGTGATGATCACCAAGCACTGCCTGCGTTTCTCCTTCAACCTCTGCCCCAAGCAGGCGAAGGGTGTGACTGGCGTGCGCACCAAGGTCGCGCCGATGCAACTGATCCACGGTGATGAAGTGCTGACGTTGAAGTTCGACTGCAAGCCTTGTGAAATGCACATCATCGGCAAGATGAAAGGCCACATCCTTGGCCTGCCGCAACCGGGCAGCGTTCAGCCGGTGGTCGGCCACATCAGCCCGGAAGACCTGCTCAAAACCATTCCCCGCGCGCCTCACTAAGCGCTGAAGGGCCTTGTGGGAGTGAGCCTGCCGGCGATGGCGTTGACTGAACCGACGCTATCGCGAGCAAGCTTGCTCCTGCACGGGCGAACAACGGCTTAGCTTGCAGGCGTTTGCGCAAGCTTGGCGATGACCTTGATTTCGAATTCAAACCCATAAAGCCAGGTGACACCGACGGCGGTCAATGTCGGATGCGGTGCCTGGCCCCAGAACTCAGGCACCACTTTCCAGATCCGCTCGAACGTCGATTGGGGATCGACCATGAAGACGGTAACGTCCACCACATCGTCGAAGCTGCAACCGGCCGCGTTCAGAATCCCGTTCAGGTTGTTGAACGCTTGGCGGACCTGTTCCTCCAGATCTGCCACGGGCGAGCCATCCTCGGCACTGCCCACTTGCCCCGACACAAACAAAAAACCATTGGAACGGATCGCCGGCGAGTAGCGATTGCGCTCGTAAAGCGCCTGGCGTCCGGGTGGGAAAACAACATCACGCTGACTCATGACAACCTCCTTCGATTAACGATGAAGGGACTCTACGGGCAGGCACTTGCCCGATAAACGAGCAACTGCAACTATCACTGTTTGTATATCCCAAACAATCCGACAGCTATACGGGGCAGGTATGGACCGTTTCGATGCAATGCAGGCGTTTGCCCGGGTGGTGGAGGCGGGCAGCTTCACCAAGGCCGCCGAAACGCTGCACATGAGCAAGACCACCGTGACGCAACTGGTGCAACAACTGGAGGCGCGCCTGCGGGTCAAATTACTCAACCGTACGACACGCAAGGTCAACGTCACCGCCGATGGTGCCGTTTACTACGAGCGCGTGGTACGGCTGCTGGCCGATCTGGACGATGCCGAAACCAGTCTGTCGAGCGCGTCAACGCTGCCCAGGGGCCGACTGCGGGTGGATGTGCCCAGTCCGTTGGCCAGCATGATTTTGGTCCCGGCATTGCCGGCCTTTCATGCCCGCTACCCGGATATTCAGATCGACATGGGCGTCAGTGACCGCATCGTCGACTTGATCGATGAAAACGTCGATTGCGTGGTGCGCGGTGGCGAGTTGACCGATCAATCGCTCATGGCCCGGCGCGTGGGCGACCTGCAACTGGGGGTGTTTGCGGCGCCGAGTTATCTGGAGCGGGTCGGCACCCCGTTGCATCCCAAGGATCTGGAAGATTCCGAGCATCGCATCGTCGGCTTCCTGTGGGCGCGTACCGGCAAGGCCGTGCCTTATGCGATGCGCAATCACAACGAAAGTCTTGAGATCAAGGGGCGTTACGTGTTGGCTGTCGACGATGGCAACGCCTACATCGCAGCGGGCCTGGCCGGCATGGGCGTTCTCTGGTTACCCGACTACCTGTCCAAACCGTGGCTGGCGCGTGGCGAGCTGGTGCCGCTGTTCGAGGGCTGGAGCCTTGAGCCGATGCCGCTTTACGTGGCGTTCCCGCCGAATCGGCATATCAGCCGAAAGGTGCGGGTATTCATTGATTGGGTCGCCGAGCTGATGGCGCAGCACGCGCCGGTTCAAAGCGCAAAGTAGCCGTAGTGAGTTCGCTCCCCCAGTGAATCAAAGACAGCCGACGCGGTACTACCCGCGTTTCGGCAGCGTCCAGTTCGGCCGGATGAAGTGGCAGGTATACCCCTCGGGCAGCCGTTCCAGATAATCCTGATGTTCAGGTTCCGCTTCCCAGAACGCTCCGGCGGGTTGGATTTCGGTGACCACCTTGCCCGGCCAGAGGTTGGAGGCGTCGACATCGGCCACGGTGTCTTCAGCGACCCGCTTTTGCTCTTCGCTGAGGTAATAAATGGCCGAACGATAGCTGGTGCCCACGTCGTTGCCCTGGCGATTCTGAGTGCTCGGGTCGTGGATCTGGAAGAAAAACTCGAGGATCTGTCGATAGCTGATCTGCGCCGGGTCGAAGACGATTTCAATCGCTTCGGCGTGAGTGCCATGGTTGCGGTAAGTCGCATTGGGCACATCGCCGCCCGAGTAGCCAACCCGCGTGGAGATCACGCCCGGGTAGCGCCTTAGCAGATCCTGCATGCCCCAGAAGCAGCCGCCGGCAAGGATGGCGGTTTCGCTGTTCGTCGTCATGGTACGCACCTCTATTCAAACAACGGCCTCGTGGGGGAGGCCGTCAGACCCTCATTACATCTTGCTGTGGTCCATCTTGCTGTGATCCATGTTGCCGTGATCCATCGTGTCGAGCGCGCGGGCCGTGGCCTGTACGCTGAGGGTTTCCTTCTCGCCCTTGGCGTTTTCCACGGTCAGGGTCAGGGGCACGGTGTCGCCTGCCTTGATCTGCCCTGTCAGGTTCATGAGCATGATGTGATAACCATGGGGGTCAAAGCTCACGGCTTTGCCGGCGGGCAGGGCAACGGACTCGACCTGCTGCATGCTCATGACATCGTCCTTCATGCTCGACTGGTGAATCTGCACCATTTTCGCCACCGGCGACTCTACGCTCAGCAGCTTGCTGTCGGTGTCTGCCTTGAGGGTCATGAAGGCGCCGCTCGAAGGCTGGCCGGCCACGGTTGCGCGGACCCAGGCGTCGTCGACCTGGGTTTGCGCCGACACCTGCCAGGCCATGCCCAGCAGGGAGAGACCCAGGGCCAGTTGTTTGATACGCGGCGCGCAGAACGAAATCATCAGCAAACCTCCATGACGGTGAGCAGGTCTTCTGCGCACTCTTGAGCGGTAAGGGACGCGGACAGGCCAAGGCGCAAGTTGCCCCGGGAGTCGAACACGAAACTGGTAGCCGTGTGGGACAGGGTGTAGGTGTCGCCGCTCGGAACCTTCTCGAAGAATACGCCGAACTCCTTGGCGGTGGCGGCGGTTTCTTCCAGCGTGCCATGCAGCGCTTCGAAACTCGGGTCGAAGGCCTTGACGTACTTGTCGAGCAATTCGGGGGTGTCGCGCTCGGGGTCCAGTGTGATGAAAACCACTTGCAGGCGCTCGCCATCGCGGCCCATCAGTTTTTTTGCCTGGGCGGCACGGGCCAGCGTGGTCGGGCAGACGGCCGGGCACTGGGTGAAACCGAAGAAGATCATCGGCATCAGACCCCGATAGCTGCCGAGCATCCGGGTTTCGCCCTCGGTGTCCTTGAGCTTGAAGGAACGGCCCATGATCTTGTCGCTCAGGTCCTTGCCGTACTTGAACGACAGCTTGCTGCTGTCATCGCAGCCGGCGAGCAGGCCAAGGCTCAGCAGGCTCATGCCTTGCAGGACCGTGCGACGGGAATACAACGTACTCATGGAAAAAAACATCCTGTGTAGCGACAGATGGAACACAGTGCCTGACGGATCAGACGAAAAAAAGCGCAGGGATGTTAACAAACTGTTGCCCATTGGCGCTCAATCGATGGCCGGCCGGTCATGCGCCAAATGGTCGCGGTCTTCGGATTACAGGAAAATACAAAGCCCCAGCGCCTCGACACATTGCAGATACAAACATGGGTTTTGATAGGGTCGTCCAATACCTTGAAGAGAGCATTGCCATGTTCCGTAAACTGCAGCAAGCCGCGCGTTTCTTAAGCCAGGGCGGACGTTCGATGGTGGGCATGCCCGATTACGACAACTACGTTGCGCAGATGGCGATCAAGCAACCGGGCGAGCCGGTGATGAGTTATGAGGCGTTCTTCCGGGAGCGCCAGGAAGCGCGTTTTGGCCGTGGCAAATGTAATACGCGGTGTTGCTGAACTGAATATTGCAACTGACACCAAAAACCTGTGGCGAGGGAGCTTGCTCCCGCTGGGTTGCGCAGCAGCCCCAAAAGAAGGCCTGCTGCGCAGTCCAGCGGGAGCAAGCTCCCTCGCCACGCTGGATTGTGTCTACCCAGGTGTATCAACCTGATCCAGTACCCGGTCCGCCGTAATATCCGCCATCGCCAGCAGGCTGGCTCCCCACGGTTTTTTACGCACTTTTAAAGCGCGATGTCCGGCAACGTGCACCAGTGCGAAGCGGTTTTCGAAACCATTCCCGCCTGCGGCATCAACCGCTGACGATTCCACTTGCTTCGCCAAAAGCCTTACCTGCTAAGCCCGACGCGCATGTTTTCGGAGCTTGCGCTCGACTGGCACAAACACTGCATTAACCCCATCAGCGCTATCTGGAAAAGATAAGCCGCCCACTCGGTCAATGAGGATCGATCAACCGCACAGGTCGTGGGCACTATCGGTGGATCAGGCATGGCCGTCTGGTTTCAACACCGCAAAAGAACAGGCAAAGACGCCTGGAACCGCAAGGTTTCAGGCGTTTTTTTTTGCTTTTTGAACCGTGATGGGCTTTGGGCAGGGTCGTTTATGAATTCCAATGTAGCCGCGTTGAACAAGCATCAAACGCTGATCGTGATCGGCAATGGCATGGTCGGACATCATTGTGTCGAGCAATTGATCGAGCGCGGGGCCCTTGAGCGCTATCGCGTCCACGTTTTCAGCGAAGAGCCGATGCGTGCCTACGATCGCGTGCATCTGTCCGAGTATTTTTCCGGTCGCGATGCCGAGTCGCTGGCCCTGAGTGACGCGGCGTTGTACCAGACGCCGGGCGTCACGCTGCACCTGGGTGTGCCGGTGCTGGAAATTGATCGCGCCCGTCGTCAGGTGATCACGGCGCAAGGCGGCGTGGCCTACGACAAACTGGTCCTGGCCACCGGTTCCTACCCGTTTGTGCCGCCGATCGAAGGCGCCGAAGGGGAATCGCGTCTGGTGTATCGCACCCTGGAAGACCTCGACGCCATCCGTGCCGCAGCGGCCAATGCCAAGCGCGGTGTGGTGGTCGGCGGTGGCTTGCTCGGCCTGGAAGCGGCCAATGCCCTGAAAAGCCTGGGCCTTGAAGCCCACGTGGTGGAATTCGCGCCGCGCCTGATGCCGGTGCAACTGGATGATCTCGGCGGCCTGGCGCTCAAGGCGCAGATTGAACGCTTGGGCGTCGGTGTGCACCTGTCCCGCGCCACACAATCGATCAGCGCCGGCGAGCAGTATCGCTATCGGATGAATTTCGCCAACGACGAATTCCTCGAAACCGACTTGATCGTGTTCTCTGCCGGGATCCGCGCGCAAGACGCGCTGGCGCGCCAATGCGCACTGGAGATCGGCCCGCGCGGTGGCGTGGTGATCGATGATACGTGCCTGAGCTGCGACCCGAACATCTACGCCATCGGCGAGTGCGCCTCGTGGAATGGCAGTTTGTTCGGCCTGGTTGCGCCGGGCTACCAGATGGCCCGCAGTGTCGCCGCCCGTTTGTGCGATGACGCCGCGGAGCCGTTCCGGGGCGCCGACATGTCGACCAAGCTCAAACTGCTGGGTGTCGACGTCGGCTCCATCGGCGATGCCCATGCCAATACGCCGGGCGCGCGCAGCTATCAGTTCATCGATGAAACCACCGCCAGCTACCGGCGCCTGGTGGTCGATGCCAGTGGCAAGCATGTGCTTGGCGCCGTGCTGATCGGCGACAACAGCTATTACGACACGCTGCTGCAATACATGCAGAACGCGATTGCCCTGCCGTCCGAGCCGGCCGCACTGATCCTGCCGTCGTCGGAAGGCGCGCCGACCCTCGGCCCGGGCGCCTTGCCGGAAGCGGCGACCATCTGCTCCTGCCACAACGTGACCAAGGGCGCTATCTGCTCGGCCATCGACGGCGGCTGCACCGACCTCGGCCTGATCAAGTCGCAGACCAAGGCCTGTACCGGTTGCGGTGGTTGCGCCGGGTTGCTCAAGCAAGTTTTCGAGCATGAACTGATCGCCCGTGGCGTCAGTGTCGACAAAAGCCTGTGCGAACACTTCGCCTACACCCGTCAGGAACTGTATGCGCTGGTGCGGGTAGAAGGGGTGATCACCTTCGAAGAACTGCTGGCCAAACATGGCAAGGGACACACCGGTTGCGACGTGTGCAAACCGGCGGTGGGTTCGATCCTGGCGTCGTGCTGGAACCAGCCGATCATGGACCCGTCGCTGGTGCCGTTGCAGGACACCAACGACACCTTCATGGCCAACATGCAGAAAAACGGCACGTACTCCGTGGTGCCGCGCATTCCGGGTGGCGAAATCACCGCCGACAAATTGATCGCCATCGGCGTCGTAGCGAAGAAATACGACCTCTACACCAAAATCACTGGCGGCCAGCGCATCGACCTGTTCGGCGCGCAATTGCATGAACTGCCAGACATCTGGGCTGAACTGATCGAAGCCGGTTTCGAAACCGGCCACGCCTACGGCAAATCGACCCGCACGGTGAAATCCTGCGTCGGCAGCACCTGGTGCCGTTACGGCGTGCAGGACAGCGTGCAAATGGCCTTGACCATCGAAGACCGCTACAAGGGCCTGCGCTCACCGCACAAGCTCAAATTCGCGGTGTCCGGTTGCACCCGTGAATGCGCCGAAGCGCAGAGCAAAGACGTGGGCGTGATCGCCACCGAGAAAGGCTGGAACCTCTATATCGCCGGCAATGGCGGCATGCGCCCGCGCCACGCCGAGTTGTTCGCCACCGATCTGGACGATGCGACCCTGATCCGCTACATCGACCGCTTCCTGATGTTCTACATCCGCACCGCCGACAAATTGCAGCGCACCTCAGTGTGGCGCGAAAGCCTGGAGGGCGGTCTGGACTACCTCAAGGACGTGATCATCCACGACAGCCTAGGCCTGGGCGCCGAACTCGAGTCGCAGATGCAACTGGTGGTCAACCGTTACGAATGCGAATGGGCCAACGCCCTCAAAGACCCGGAAAAACTCAAGCGCTTCCGCACCTTCGTCAACGACAAACGCCCGGACCCGGACATCCACTTTGTCCAGGAGCGCGGTCAGCGGCGCCCGATCATGGCCGCCGAACTCAACCTTATCCCTGTCACCGAGGAGACTGTCTGATGAGCCTGTCCAATACGCAGCGCGCTGTATCTTTGGAGAATGTCGATGCCTGGCAAGCGGTGTGCAGCCAGCAGGACCTGGTGAGCGATTCCGGTGTCGTGGTGTGGCTCGACGGTGCGCAGGTGGCGCTGTTTTACCTGCCGGGCGCGGAGGGCAAAAACCTCTACGCCATCGACAACCATGACCCGCAATCCGGAGCCAATGTCATCGGGCGCGGGCTGGTCGGCAGCATCAAGGGGGATCTGGTCGTCGCGTCGCCAATCTACAAACAGCATTTCCGCCTGGAAGACGGCACTTGCCTGGAGTATCCGCAACAGCGCTTGCGAGTGTGGCCGGTGCGCTTGAATGAGGGCAGGGTGGAAGTCGGCGTGGCCTGAGATCTGACCTGGTGGCGAGGGCGCTTGCTCGCGCTGGACTGCGCAGCAGGCCCTTCTTTGCGGTCACTTCGCAGCCCAGGGGAGGTTGACGATGGATTGGTCGTTCGTGCGTCGTCGTACAACCTGGTTTGAGGCTCAGAAAAAAAGCGACGTTCGCTAAAGGTTTTTCTGTCGGACGGCCAAGACTTGTTCTTGAACCCTCAGGTTTGGCGCGCAGCGCTGCGGGTGCCGGCGAACGCGCTCGTGCCAAGCCAGCGCCAGAGGTTTTGCGCATCCTTCACTGCGCCGTCGACACGCAGCTCCCGCGACTGAAGGACCTCGTGCGGTGTGCGGTCGCCAGCCCACACCTCGGTCAATGCGCGCACGCTGGAGTCCACGACCAGCGTCAGCTCGCGTCCAGGATCGTCGCGGCACAGGTCTGCCACACCCTGTTCGACCACAAGCCACCACGCTTGCTCGCCGGGCCGTGCGTCGTGGAACTTGAAGTGGATGACGACGGGTCGGGACGGGAATTCTTCGACGCACACGAAGCGTCGCACGTCCCACATAAGCAGGCCTGCATCGAGTTCGTCATCGCGAAGGCGACTGCCGATCCAGCGCGCGCCCCAATGGCCGAGCGCCATGATGATGGGGCGCAATTCCTCTCCCGCCTCGGTCAGGCTGTACTCCCAGACTTTGCCGACAGCCGAGCGGCGCACGACGCCGATTTCTTCCAGATGGCGAAGCCGCTGTGCGAGCAGGCCGGTGGACATCCGTGGTACGCCGCGGTGCAGTTCGTTGAAGCGTTTGCTGCCGCACAGCAGCTCGCGAACGAGCAAAGGTGTCCAGCGCTCGCACAGTGCTTCGGCACCGCGCGCAACCGTGCAGAACTGACCGTAGCTTTCTTCCATCACCTGGACTCCACGCTACAACGCTTCAGATTCTGAACTAGCCCCGCCCATTTGTTACGCGCACGCTCAAACCTGCGAAAGCCAATAACAAACGGAGAACATCATGACGAAGATAGCCATCATTCAACGCCCACCAGTGCTGCTCGATCGTCGCGCGACCATCGCCCGGGCCGTGCAATCGGTCGCTGAGGCGGCAGCGGCGGGCGCCATGCTGATCGTATTGCCCGAATCGTTCGTTCCCGGTTATCCCTCATGGATCTGGCGACTGGCGGCGGGCAAGAACGGTGCTCTCATTAGCCAGTTGCATGCGCGGCTACAGGCCAATGCCGTCGATATCGCCAACGGTGACCTCAGTGCATTGTGCGAAGCCGCCAGCCTTCACCGCGTGACGATTGTGTGCGGCATCAATGAATGCGAGCGGCGCCATGGCGGCGGCACGCTCTATAACAGTGTGGTCGTTATCGGCGCGGACGGCGAATTACTCAACCGACATCGCAAGCTGATGCCAACCAATCCCGAGCGCATGGTGCATGGCTTCGGTGATGCAACCGGGTTGCGCACGGTCGATACGCCGGTCGGCCGCATCGGCACACTGATCTGCTGGGAAAACTACATGCCGCTGGCGCGCTATTCACTGTACGCCCAAGGGGTGGAGATCTACATCGCGCCCACATACGACACGGGCGAGGGCTGGATCAGCACGATGCGTCACATTGCACTTGAAGGTCGCTGTTGGGTGCTCGGCAGCGGCACCGTGCTTCGCGGCAGTGACATCCCGGACGACTTCCCGGCGCGTGAGCAGTTGTTTCCCGATCGGGACGAGTGGATCAACGATGGTGACTCGGTGGTGGTCGATCCCCAAGGCCGGCTCGTGGCCGGTCCATTGCACCGCGAGGCCGGCATATTGTTCGCGGACATCGACGTCACGCTTGTGGCGCCGGCAAGGCGCACGCTCGACGTGACCGGGCATTACGCGCGCCCGGACATTTTCGAACTGCAAGTACGACGCACATCCGCGACAGCGGTGCGCTACATCGACGAGTGAAGGCAGGTAGCGACGGTAGTGCCTGACATTTATCAAGGAGTCATTCCATGAATATTCAACAGTCGTACAAGGGCAGCTGTTTTTGCGGTGCAGTCGAGTTCACCGTCACCGGCGAGCCGGCTGCAATGGGCTATTGCCATTGCGAGTCGTGTCGACATTGGTCGGCAGGACCGGTCAATGCTTTTACGCTGTGGAAACCCGAAGCGCTGCAAGTGACACGCGGGGCCGACAACATCGGTGCCTACAGCAAGACACCGCAGAGTGACCGAAAATGGTGCAAAACCTGCGGCGGGCACCTCTTCACCGAGCACCCGGGAATGGGGCTGATCGATGTGTACGCCGCCGTCATCCCCGGACTCGCGTACTCGCCAGCGGTGCACGTCCATTATCAGGAGCGCGTGCTGCGCATCCAGGATGGATTGCCCAAACTGAAGGATGTCCCCGGTGAAATGGGCGGATCGGGTATCAGCATGGATGAATAGAGCCGGCAAGGTTCGCGTGCGCGCACGACCGCATGTCGTCAAAAAGATAATCAGCAGGGAAGTGGCCTCAATTCGCCCTGTTATCAGTCGATAACCTGTTCAGCAATCAGACTTTAGTCGACCGACAAGCGTGCGAAGAGAGGAACCACAGAGTGTCCATAAAACTGCGTTTACTGTTGTTGATCGGCACCGGCGTCCTCACAGCCTTGATCATGGGGCTGGTCAGTTACCTGGGTAATGGCCAGATGGCGCAAGCGGTGCAGGACAATGATGTCGGCATGAGCGCACTGCGCAATCACCTTGAAGCGGACATGATGCACGACGCCCTGCGCGCCGATGTGTTGTCGGCGATGCTGGTGGGATTGGGCAAAAGCACCAGCAGCCAGGCCGAGGTGCGCAGTTCCCTGGAGGAGCACACCGGGCATTTTCGCGAGATGCTCAGGGACAACCTCAAACTGCCGGTCAATGACACCCTGAAAACCGCGCTGAACCAGATCAAGCCCAGCCTCGACACGTACATCAGTGCCGCCGAGCGCATTGTCAGCCTGGCTCTGGAAAACCCCGACGCTGCGCAAAAGGAACTGGGCGCCTTCAACAATGCCTTCAGCCAACTGGAAGACCAGATGGCCGCCCTCAGCGAGCTGATCGAAAGCAACACGCAACAGACCAGCCAAGGCACCGCGCAGGCCATCAGCAACGCCAACCTCACCGTCGACGGTGTGCTGATTGCCAGCCTGTTGTTGCTGCTGGCACTGGGTCGCTCGGCAATCGTGAGCATCATGGGGCCACTGCAGACTGCCAGCCGCATCGCCGACAGCATCGCCCATGGCAACCTGAGCGAACCGATTGTCGATACGCAGCGCAACGACGAAGCCAGCCGATTGATTCGTAGCCTGGCCACCATGCAGCGTGATCTGCGCGGCATGATCGAAGTGGTGCGCAGCAACGCCCATGGCGTCAGCGGCATGAGCGTGCAGCTGAGCAACGGTTGCCACGAAGTGGCCGGCAGCAGTCAGCAGCAAAGCGCCGCTGCCAGCACCATGGCCGCTGCCGCCAGTGAAATGACCGCGAGCATCGAGGAAATCACTCGGCACGCCGAGCGCGCGCTGGACATGGCCAATCAGGCCGAAGCCTTGGCCAAGGATGGCGGGCGGGTGATTCATCAGGTGGTCAACGACATGGATGGCATCGCCCGTTCGGCGCAGCAGTCGGCGCAGGTGATTCGTACGCTGGACAAGGAATCCGAAGGGATTTTCAGCATCATCCAGGTGATCAAGGGCATTGCCGATCAGACCAACCTGCTGGCGCTCAACGCCGCCATCGAAGCAGCCCGCGCCGGCGAGCAGGGCCGAGGTTTTGCGGTGGTCGCCGATGAGGTCCGCAGCCTGGCGGGGCGCACCAGCGCCTCGACCCAGGAAATCGCCGCCATGGTCGCGCGCATCCAGCAAAGCACCCGCGAAGCGGTGATCAGCATGGAGGAGGGCGTGGCCCAGGTCGACAAAGGCATGGCCGTGACCGCCGACGTCGAACGCGCCATCCGCGAGATCCTCGAAGCCACCCTCAACACCACGCAACTGGTCAACGACATCAGCCGCACCATCGGCGAACAAAGCCTGGCCAGCAACGAAATCGCCCATCAGGTGGAGATGATTGCCGGGATGTCGGAAGGCAATAGCAAGGTGATCGGGCAGACGGCGACGACGACAGATGAGTTGTCGAGCCTGGCGGGGCAGTTGTCACAGTCGGTGGATCGGTTCCGCCTGTAAGGCATTACTTCGTCTGATCTATCGCCATCGCGAGCAGGCTCGCTCCCACATTGGAATGCATTTCAACTGTGGGAGCGAGCCTGCTCGCGATGGCGTCCCCAGTAACCGCAGAAATCTCGAAGCCTGCCACCCGCGCGATGATTTGCTGCGCCCTAAAAACGACTGCCATTGTTTTTATATGATTAAAAAAACATTGCAATGCAGCCTTCATGCTGTAAATATGTTCGTGCGAATTTAAAAAAACAAAATCGCATGCGGCGCTGATCAAGGTCAGGCCATAACAAAAACGACATAAACACAGGCTTGAAGTCGGCTCTGCCCCTGGCCGGACTTTTCAGCGAAGGAGAACCTCTCCCGTGAATCGCTTATTGAACAGATCTCTTTGCGTCACCCTGCAAGCGCTCGGCGTTGTCGCGCTCGGTGCCGCCATTGCACAGGCCCAGGCCGATACCACATTGCGCGTTGGCCTGAATGCCGACATCCGCAGCACCGAGCCTGGTGTCAACCGCGACGAAAACACCGACACCGTCATCCTCCACATTGTTGAAGGCCTGGTGGCCCATCGTGAGGACGCCACGGTCGGTCCGCTGCTGGCCAAGGAAGTTCAGGTTTCCGACGATGGTCTGACCTACACTTTCAAACTGCGCGAAGGGGTGCGCTTTCACAACGGCGCGACGCTGACCGCCGCCGACGTCCAATGGACGTGGTCGCACTACCTCAACCCGCAAACGCAGTGGCGTTGCCTGGCGGAGTTCGATGGTCGCGGTGGGGCGAAGATTATCGGCATCACCACACCTGATCCGCTGACCGTGGTGTTCCAGCTCGATCAGCCTAGCGGTTTGTTCCTGGCGTCCATGGCCCGTCCCGATTGCGGCGGGGGCGGTATCTTGCACCCGGATTCGGTGGCGGCGGACGGACGCTGGAAGGCGCCGATTGGCACCGGTCCGTTCACCCTTGCCGACTGGAAGCCAGGCCAATTTGTACAGTTGGCTCGCTTCAAGGATTACAGCGCCCGTGACGATGCCGGGTTGGATGGCTTTACCGGCAAGAAGCAGGCACTGGTCGATAACGTGCGCTTCATGATCATCCCCGATGCGGCTTCGGCCAAGGCAGCCTTGCTGTCGAACAACATCGACCTGCTACCGGACGTCACCGCCAGCGATGCCCAGGAACTCAAGGCGTTGCCGGGGATTCAAGTGTCGGTCAGCCCAATCATGGCGATCTGCGGCTTGTTGTTCCAGACCAACGACCCGCTGCTCAAGGACGTGCGCATCCGCCAGGCCATCGCCCATTCGCTGGATTACGGGCAAATGGTCACGGCCCTGTCAAATGGCTTGTCCGAACCGAACAACTCGGCGATCCCGCAAACCAGCGCGTTCTACGATGCCACGGCGAAACAGGGCTACAAGTACGACCCGCAGGAGGCGCAACGCCTGCTGAAAGAGGCGGGTTATCACGGCCAGCCGATCAAGATGATCGTCAACAAACGTTACCAGCAGATGTTCGACATGGGCGTGTTGAGCCAGGCCATGGCCCAGGCCACCGGGCTGAACATCGAGATGGAAACCCTGGAGTGGGGCACGCAACTGGAGCGTTACCAGAGCGGCAACTACCAGATGATGTCGTTCTCCTATTCATCACGGCTGGACCCTGCGCTGGGCTTCGATTCGCTGATGGGCGATAAAACCAAGGAACCGCGTAAAGTCTGGGATAACCCCCAAGCCCAGGCATTGCTGCGTGAGGCGGTGCGCGAGCGTGACACGGGTAAACGACAAGCGTTGTTCGACCAATTGCACCGGATGATGATCCAGGACACGCCCATGGTGATCATCTACAACGGCACCATTATCGGTGGGCTGCGTGACAGCGTGCGTGGCTACCACTCCTGGCCGGTGGCCAAGCCGCGACTGTGGGGCGTCAGCCTCGCTGCCAAGTAACGCGGAGTCTGATCATGTTGCGTTTTATCCTGCAAAAACTAGGGATGGCGATACCGACCCTGTTGCTGATTTCGGTGATGGTGTTCGCGATGATTCGCCTGATTCCCGGTGACCCGGCGCTGCTGATGCTCGGCGACATGGCCGACCCGCAGAGCCTGGCCGACATGCGGCACAATCTGGGGCTGGATCACTCGTTGGTGGCGCAGTTCCTGATTTGGTTCAAGGCTGTTCTGAGCGGTGACTTGGGCTTTTCCATCAGCACCAAACAGGCGGTGTTGCCACTGATCCTGGAGCGTTTCAGCGTCAGTGCAATCATCGTCCTGGTGGCGGTGTTCCTCGCCACGCTGATTGCAGTGCCGGTCGGTCTGGTCGCCGCGTGGAAGCAGAACAGCGCCTTGGATCTGGGGCTGGTGACGACCGCCACTTTGCTGCTGTCGATTCCCAGCTTCTGGCTCGGCCTGCTGTTGCTTCACGCCTTTGGCATCAAGCTCGGCTGGTTGCCGGTGGTGGGTTACGTCAGCTTCGCCCAGGCGCCGTGGCAGGCCATGAGTTTTCTGGTGTTGCCGGTGATCACCCTGACCCTGGTGGAACTGGGGGCGATCACGCGAATGGCCCGTGCCAGCACCATTGAGGTGTTGCGCCTGGAATACATCGCCCATGCCCGCGCCAAAGGTTTATCGGAGCGCTCGGTGTTGTGGCGGCATGCCTTGCCCAACGCGTTTGCGCCGACCTGGACCCTGGTTGGGCTGATCCTCGGCAACCTGCTGGGCGGCATCGCGGTACTGGAAACCGTGTTCACTTTGCCGGGCATCGGCCGGCTGATGGTGGACGCGATTTTCGCCCGCGATTATCCGGTACTGCAGGGCTGCTTGCTGCTGATCACCTTCATCTATGTGCTGGTCAACCTTTGTGTGGATCTGCTCTACCCACTGTTCGATCCAAGGGTGAAGTTATGAGTTCGAATATCCCTGTGGCGCCTTTCGTCGGTGCTGCGAGCCCACCCGCCAAGCGTCCTCGTGCCTGGCCAGCGGCCAATGCGCTGATCGGCGGCGGGCTGTTGCTGATCCTGATTTTTCTGGCGTTGCTGGGGCTGGTCTGGACACCGTTCGACCCGCTGCGAATCGATCTGCTGTCGCGCTTGCAAGGCCCTTCAGCCCTGCATTGGCTGGGCACCGACGAATTCGGTCGCGATGTGTTCAGCCGGCTGTTGATCGGTGCCCGCACCAGCCTGTGGATCAGTTTGTTGACGGTCAGTGTCGCGGTGGTCGCCGGTACGCTGATCGGCATGCTCGCCGGTTACCTGCGTGGCTGGACCGATCGTGTGCTGATGATGTTCAACGATGCGTTGCTGGCGTTTCCGGGCATCCTGATGGCGTTGGGCATCATGGCGATCATTGGCGCCAGCAAGTACGGCATCGTCCTGGCGCTGGGCATTGCCTACACGCCATCGGTGGTGCGGGTGGTGCGTGGCACGGTGCTGTCGCTACGCGAACTGGAATACATCGAGGCGTCGCGGGTGATCGGCAACTCGGAGCTGTACACCATGCTACGGCATATCGCGCCCAACTGCCTGGCACCGCTGTGTGTGCTGGCGACCAGCATGTTTGGTTGGGCATTGCTGTCGGAAAGTGCCTTGAGCTTTCTCGGCCTGGGCGTACCGCCTCCTGCAGCAACCTGGGGCAACATGCTTGCCAGCAGCCGTCCGTACATTGCATCGGCGCCCTGGCTGGGGATTTTCCCGGGGCTGTTCATCTGCCTGGCGCTGTTGGCTATCAATCTGTTTGGCGATGCGCTGCGTGATCGTCTCGACCCGCGGATGAGGAAATGAGCATGTCATCCACCAATGTTTTGTTGAACGTGGAAAACTTGAAGATCCGCGTGGGTGAGCATGGGCCGCTGGCCGTCGATGACCTGAGCTTCAGTGTCGCACCGGGCGAAATCGTGGCGCTGGTCGGCGAATCCGGCAGCGGCAAGACCATGGCCGCGCGAGCGGCGATCGGTTTGCTGCCGCTACCGATGCGGGTCTGCGGCGGGCGCCTGGATTTCCAGGGCCGCGATCTGGTGACCCTCGACACCGCCGGGCTGCGGGCGATTCGTGGCGCGAGCATCGGCATGGTGTTTCAGGAACCGATGGTTTCGCTCAATCCGGCGTTGAAAATCGGCCAGCAAATGAGCGAAGCGCTCCAGCTGCACACCGATCTGAATGCCGGGCAGATCCGCGAACGCTGCCTGACCATGTTGCGGCGCATCGGCATCAAGGATGCCGAGGGTTGCCTGGAAGCCTACCCGCACCAGTTCTCTGGCGGCATGCGTCAACGGATCATGCTGGCCTCGGTGATGTTGCTGCGCCCGGCCCTGTTGATTGCCGACGAGCCGACCACTGCACTCGATTGCCTGGCTCAACTGGATGTGATCGAGCTGATGCTGGAGCTGACCCGCGAGCAGGGCACGGCGATTCTGTTCATCAGCCATGACCTGTCTCTGGTGGCGCGCTATGCCCACAAAGTGGTGGTGATGCGCCACGGCCAATCGGTGGAGCAGGGCACGATCAACGACATTCTGCTGGCCCCCAAGGCCGAGTACACCCGCCAGTTGCTGGAGGCGTTGCCACGGCGTGGTGAACTGGCAGCGCTGCCGGCGAGCAATGGCCCGTTGGTGGAGGTCGACCAGGTCTGCATCGAGCACCCAGGCCCGCCATCGTTCTGGGGCAAGCGCCAGTACAAACGGGTGGTGCATTCGGCCAGCCTGGCCATTGCTCCGGGAGAAACCCTGGCGTTGGTGGGTGGCAGTGGTTCGGGCAAGACCACCCTTGGCCGTTCGCTGGTAGGTTTGATCAAACCCTGTGCCGGGGCGATTCGTTTCAAGGGCGTGGACATTCTCAAGGCTGCCAACCGCACCCATCGTCTGCAATGCCAGATGATTTTCCAGGACCCGTATTCGTCGCTCAATCCGCGGATGAAAATCGGCGAGATTCTAGCCGAACCGTTGCGTCATGAGCCCGGTATGAATGCCGGCCAGCGCAGCGAACGGGTCTCGCAGACGTTGCGAGATGTGGGCCTTGGCGAGCAGTTTGTCGAGCGCTTTCCTCATCAATTGTCCGGTGGCCAGCGCCAGCGAGTCGCCATTGGCCGAGCGTTGGTGCGACACCCGCAACTGGTGATCGCCGACGAGCCGATATCCGCTTTGGACATGACCATCCAGAAGCAGATTCTGGAGTTGTTCGAGCGCTTGCAAGCGCAATACGGCTTTGCCTGCCTGTTCATTTCCCATGACCTGGCAGCTGTGGAACGCATCGCCCACCGGGTAGCGGTCATGCACCAGGGCGAGGTGGTGGAAGTCGGCGCTCGTGAGCAGGTCTTCGACCATCCGCAGCATCCCTACACGCGCCAGTTGCTGGCGGCGGCCAGCCCACTGGAAAAACTCGCCGATGGTGGTTATCGAATACGACCGGCCAGCGTTTGATTTAACACCCTGATTGCACCCCGCGCGCCAGTCCCGAAACCGGCGCGAAGGGGGAAGTCATGTCCGAAAAACAATAAGACCAACTCACTCACGACGACTGCCAGGAGCCAAGCAATGAGCAACAACAGCAATCTGAACCTGATCATAACCGGTGTCAGCCTGATGGGCGGGGGCCTGCTGAGCGTGCCGGCCCAGGCCGATTTCATCAAGGACAGCAAGGCCGATCTGGAGCTGAAGAACTACTACTTCAACCGCGATTACCGTGAGGATGCCGGGCAATCCAAGCGCGAAGAATGGGCGCAGGGTTTCATCCTCAACCTGAAGTCGGGTTTCACCGAAGGCACGGTCGGTTTTGGCGTGGATGCGGTGGGCATGCTCGGCTTGAAACTCGACTCCAGCCCCGACCGCTCCGGCTCTGGCTTGCTGTCGCGGGACAACGAGGCCGAGCCGGGTAAACCGAGCTACGCGAAACGCGCGCACGACGAATATTCCAAGCTGGGCGTGACCGGGAAAATGCGTATCGCCAAAAGCGAGTTGCGCACGGGTTATCTGCTGCCCGACCTACCCACCCTGCAACCGAACACCAGCCGACTGTTCCCGCAGAGCTTCCGTGGCACTCAAGTGACATCGGCGGACATCAAGGACCTGACCTTGATCGGCGGCCAGATCGACCGGACCAAGCAGCGCGAGTCGACCGACTACGAAGAGATGGGCCTGACCAGTCAGAGCGGCGCTTACAAAAGCTCGGCCAAAAGTGACGAGTTCAACTTTGTCGGCGGCGATTACAAACTCAATCCGAACCTGACCCTGACCTACCACTTTGCACAGCTGGAAGACATCTATCAGCAGCACTACGTCGGCCTGAAAAACAGCTTTGCCCTCGGTGGCGGCACGCTGAAAACCGACATCCGCTACTTCGATGCGGACAAGGCAGGCGCGGGCCTGGCGGGCAAGGTCGATAACCGCGCGTTGAGTACGCGGATTGCCTACAGCTACAAGGGCCACAGCCTGGGCGGCGGTTATCAGGAACAGTATGGCGATACGCCTTTTACCTATGTGGACGGGACTAACACTTACCTGTTTTCCGAGTACCAACTGAGCAACTTCTCCCAGACCAACGAGCGAGTCTGGCACGCGCGCTACGACTTTGACTTTGCCGTCCTGGGGGTTCCGGGGCTGACGTTTTCCACGCGCTGGGCCAAGGGCGATCAGGCTGAAGTCCTGGGTTTTGCTGGCGAGGGGCGTGAGTGGGAGCGGGATATCGACCTGGGCTATGTGTTTCAGTCCGGCGCGCTCAAGGGTGTTTCGTTGCGCTGGCGTAATGGCTTTAGCAAGGCCAACTACCTGCGGGACATGAGCGAAAACCGTGTGATTGTCGGTTATACCGTGGCGCTTTGGTGATGAGTAGGGTGTGTACGCTAAACAACTGTGGGAGCCAGCCTGTTGGCGACGGCGGTGTGTCAGCCAATCTGATTTCACGGATGTCTTTCGTCAAATGCAGGAGCTGCCGAAGGCTGCGATCTTTTGATCTTGCTTTCAAGATCGCAGCCTCGTTGCACTCGACGGCTCCTACAGGGGCATGTCCAGCCTTGGCTGGCCATGATCAAGAGGTATCAGGCCTTATTGCGCGCAACACCCATCTTGCTGGCCACTTCCAAATGCCGGTGGAGCAAGGTCGAAGCCCATTCGTTATCGCCTTGCTCCAGCGCATCAAGAATTGCCAGATGCTCACGGCAGGACACTTTCACCCGCTCGACATTGCTCGCCGAATGAAACTCGGTCAGCCGACGCAAGCGGTTCTGCTGCTGGATCGCTTGAAGGATGTAGGTATTGCCGGACGCTGCGGCGAGCAGTTCATGGAACTCGGCGTTGCATTCAAAAAAGCGCTGGCCGTCGACCTGACCTTCGAGCAATTCGAGTTGCCGTTCCCGGCAGCGCCGGAACTGTTCGGCATTGATTTTGAACGTGGGCTCCAGCAGCCCGGCGGGCTCGACCAGCATGCGAAAACGGTAGCTCTCGAAGCGCGTCTGCGGGCTGCTCAGGGTGGGCAGAAACATCCAGCCATGCCCGTGTTTGCGCTGCATGACGCCTTCATCGGAAAGCCGCAGCAGGCAGCGGCGCAGCACGCTTTTACCCGCACCGTACCGCCGCAACAGATCGCTTTCGGAGATCTGGTCGGGCAAGACCTGGTTCAGCCGGTCGTCGATCAGCCGGGTGTAAAGCTCGTCCTCTTCGTTATGCAGCTCATCGAACTGTTCCGCCAGGCCCGCAGAGGTTTGCAGCGGTACGCGAAAGCCTTGCTGGGGCAACGGTTCGATCAGTTGCTGTTCGGCCAGGTACGAGAGGGCGCTGCGGATCGGCGAGCGCGACACGCCCAGTCGTTGGCTCAGTTCCACCTCCTTGAGGTGGGTACCGGGTTGCAGGTCGCCGGACTGAATGGCGGAAAGGATCTGGCCGGCGACTTTGGTCTGCAGCGAGGTGAGTTGGGCCATGGCGCGTTGTCGTTCCTGTGACAGGGGAGGCAAGGATACCCGAAAAGGCCGGAAAGCTTTGGAACGGCCTGAAACTGAATTATAGGGGCTGCAAATACATTTATGCAGCGACCAATAAAACCAAGTATGTATTATTTGAAATATAAAAACATTGCCAAGCAGAGAAATGGCAATTTTGAGGACGTGAGTCATGACCTATGTACCCCTGCCCAGAGCCTTGCCCCATGAACGAGGCGTCGACCCTCAAGGCATCGTCGACTTCCTCTCGGCGGTGGACAGCGCCGGACTTGAACTGCACAGCGTCATGCTTTATCGCCAGGGCGCGGTGGTGGCAGAAGCATTCTGGCGGCCGTACTCGGCGCGGCGCCGGCACGTGCAGCACTCGGCGACGAAGAGTTGGACCGCCACGGCCGTGGGGCTGCTGGTCGATGACGGACGCCTGAATCTCGATGACAAAGTGGTCAGTTTTTTCCCCGAATTGTTCCCGGTCGAGATCAGCGAAAACCTTGCCGCCATGACCGTGGAAGACTTGCTGACCATGCGCACCGGCCACCCGCGGGGCATTTCCGGCGGCGACTGGCGCAACCTTAAAACCAGCTGGGTCGAAGCTTTTTTACACGAGCCGGTGACGGTGCCGCCGGGTAAAGACTTCATCTACAGCAGCGCTTCGAGCTTCATGCTGTCGGCGATTGTCACCCGGGTCAGCGGGCAAACCTTGCACGCCTTGCTGCAAGAGCGGGTGCTGGATTACCTCGGCATGGACGGCCTGGAATGGGACCTGGCACCCGGTGGTTTCAACTCCGGCGGTAATGGCTTGAGTTGCACTACGGAAGACTCCCTGAAGTTCGGCGTGTTGCACCTGAACCGGGGTCAGTGGCAGGGGCGACAGTTGCTGAGCCCGCAGTGGATTGCCGATGCCACGCGCAATCAGGTGGACGATGTGTGGATGGGGGAGTTCGACGGCAAGCAGTACCTGCCGCGCAGCAAAGACAGCCACACCGAATCGCGTCAGGAAGGCTACGGCTATCAATGGTGGATGACCGAACACGGCGGTTACTATGCGTCCGGTGTCTTCGGTCAGTACTGCATGGTGCTGCCGGACCAGGACACGGTGATCGCCTTCACCTGCGGTCTGCGCCTGGGCGAGAAGCGCCTGAAAGCAGCGATCTGGGAGCACCTGTTCCCGGCACTGGGACGTGAGGCCTCGGATCCACACACCAGCCAAACGCAACTCGACGGCCTGATCGACGCCCTGCGCCTGCCGACCCTGCAAGGCCTGAGCGAGTCGCCGCACGCCGTTGCCCTGCAAGGCCGTTTCGCCGTGGCGCCAAACGAGGACGGCGTGCGGGAACTGGGCTTCGACTTTCACGATGACTACTGCGATTTCACCCTGGTCGACCACCGTGGGCGACACAGTTTGCGTGTTGGCCTGCATCAGCCCATTGAGTCGCAGACCACCCTCACCGGCAATTATCTGCATCACCAATACCAACCGGAGCAGACCCCGGTCATCGCCCAGGGTCGCTGGACCGCGCCAGGCGAGTTGCGGATGGACTGGCGCTTTGTCGAAACCGCTTTCGGCGACCACGTCTGCTGTCGTCTGGTGGACGGCCACTTGCTGTTCGACCGTGGCGTCAACACCAACGCCGGATCGATGCAGCGCCCGACCCTGACCGGCACCCGGACCTGATCCCTGATTAACTGGATGGAGCACAGTAGATGAACCCGATTTCAACTTCCGCGCTGTGGGCGCCCTTTACCCCGATGCGTCAGTTCAATCGTCAGCCGACGCTGTTCGAGAGCGCCGAGGGCATGCATTACACCACCACCGAGGGTCACCGGGTGCTGGATGCCATGGCCGGACTCTGGTGCGTCAACGCCGGCCACGGTCAGGCACGGATTGTCGAGGCGATTCGTGAAGCAGCAGGGCGCCTGGACTTCGTGTCGTCGTTCAAGATGAGCCATCCGGCGGCGCTGAGCATGGCCGACCAATTGGCAGCGATTGCCCCGGCGGGGCTGAACAAGGTGTTCTTCACCAACTCGGGTTCCGAGGCGGTCGACACCGCGCTGAAGATTGCCCGCGCCTACCATCAGGCCCGTGGCGACAGTCGCCGGACCAAGCTGATCGGCCGTGCCAAGGGCTATCACGGTATGGGCTTCGGTGGGTTGTCGGTGTCGGGTATCGGTCGGCAGAAACGCGACTTCGGGCCGTTGCTCGGCGACGTTGCACACCTGCCGCTGCCCTATGACGCCAGCCTGCGTTTCAGCCATGGCCAGCCGCAACAGGGCGCCCATTACGCCGATGCGTTGTTGCAATTGCTGGAGGTGCACGACCCAGCGACAGTGGCGGCGGTCATCGTTGAGCCGGTGACCGGCTCCGGTGGCGTCTATGCGCCGCCCGTGGGTTACTTGCAGAGGCTGCGCGAGATTTGCGACCACCATGGCGTGTTGCTGATTTTCGATGAAGTGATTACCGGTTTCGGACGCCTTGGCCACTCGTTCGCCGCGCAGGCATTCGGGGTGACGCCGGACCTGATGACCCTCGCCAAGGGCTTGACCAATGGCGCCGTGCCCATGGGCGCCGTACTGATCAGCGGTTCGGTGTATGAAGCATTCATGGCGGGCCCCGAACAAGCCATCGAGCTGATGCACGGCTACACCTATTCGGCGCATCCACTGGCGTGCGCGGCCGGGTTGGCGACCCTCGCGGTGCATGAGGAATTGGGCATCAACGTTCACGTGCGCCAGGTTGCCCCTGTCTGGCAGAACGCAGCGCTGGCGTTAAGCGAGCACGCTTCGGTGCAGGACATCCGTGCCATCGGTCTGCTGTGCGCCATCGAGCTCAAGTCCCGTGAACAGGCTCCCGGTGCTCGCGCTGCCGACGTCGCGCAGCGCTGTTTCGACGCCGGGCTGCTGGTGCGAGCCTCGGGCGAGAACATCGTGCTGTCGCCACCGCTGATCATCAGCGAAGAACAGATCGCTCTGATTTTCGACACCTTGCAACGTGTGCTCGATCAAGTTGCCTGAGGAGGCCCGATGAATTACCTCGACTTCTACATCGATGGCGAGTGGGTCAAGCCCGTGGCGGGCGATTCCCTGGAGGTGATCGACCCGAACACCGAGCGCGCCATCGGCGCGATCACACTGGGCACTCGCGCGGACCTTGACCTGGCCGTGGCGGCGGCCGGTCGAGCCTTCTCGTCGTACGCGCAGTGGACGCGCGAGGAGCGTCTGGACCTGCTGGGCGCGATCATCGAAGGTTATCGTCAACACAGCGAAGCGCTGGTCGAACTGGTTCACCGGGAGATGGGCGCGCCACTGTCACTGGCACGCAGTGCCCATGTGCCGGCGGGTCTTGGACACCTGCAACGGGCCTTCGAGGTGCTGCGCAGTTATGAGTTCGACCGTCAGCACGGCACAACGTTGATCAGCCGCGAGCCGATTGGCGTTTGTGGGTTGATCACACCCTGGAACTGGCCGCTTAATCAACTGACATGCAAGCTTGCCCCAGCGTTGGCTGCCGGTTGCACCATGGTGCTCAAGCCCAGCGAAAAGGCACCGCTATCTGCCATGTTGCTGGCCGAGATTCTTCACCAGGCCGGCGTCCCCAAAGGCGTATTCAACCTGGTCAACGGCGATGGCCCGACCATCGGCGATGGCATCGCCCGGCATCCTGACATCGATATGGTTTCGTTCACCGGTTCTACCGGTGCTGGCATCGCCGTGGCCAAGTCCGCTGCCGATACGGTCAAGCGTGTATCCCAGGAGTTGGGAGGCAAATCCGCCAACCTGATCCTCGCCGATGCCGATATCGAGACAGCGGTTCGCCACGGCGTGAGCGGCTGTTTTCGCAACAGCGGTCAGTCCTGCAATGCGCCAACGCGCCTGCTGGTTCCGCGGGCGATGCAAGAGCAGGCCATCGAGATCGCCCGGACCGTCGCCGCGCAGATCTGTTTCGATGACAGCCAGCCCGCCAGCGCCATGGGGCCACTGGCGAATGTCGCGCAATTCGACCGGGTCCAGGCATTGATCGGCGCCGCCATCGATCAAGGCGCGCGCATGGTGTGCGGTGGCGCAGGACGTCCCGACGGAGTGAAACAAGGGTATTACGTTCGGCCGACGGTGTTCGCCGACGTCCATCCGGACATGCCGATCGCCCGGGAGGAAGTGTTCGGGCCGGTGCTGGTGATTATCCCGTATGACACGGAAGACCACGCCGTGGCGATCGCCAATGACAGTCTCTACGGTCTCTCGGGCTATGTCACGGCGGGCACGCTTGAGCGCGCTCGGGCGGTAGCGCGACGGTTGCGCACCGGCATGGTCCACATCAACGGCAGCAAGGTGGACAACGGCGCCCCGTTCGGCGGCTACAAACAGTCGGGCAACGGCCGGGAATGGGGCGTTTATGGATTGGAGGATTATCTGGAAGTGAAGTCGATGTTCGGGTATCAGCCGAATGTTTAGGTGACTGTGCAGCCCTCATCGCGAGCAGGCTCGCTCCCACAGTTGATCTTCAGCGAACACAAAATCTTTGGTCGCCGGAGATTCCTTGTGGGAGCGAGCCTGTTCGCGATAGCGTCAGAGCGGACAACATAGAACGACCGGTCAAAGATACTTATCGGTAACGGCCCCCTCCGAAGCACTCGAAACCGTCTTCGCATACTTGGCCAACACTCCGCGCTTGTACTTCGATTCCGGCCTCACCCAACGCGACTTGCGTTCGGCCAGTTCGGCATCGGACACGTCTACCGTGATCTGCCGGGTTTCGGCGTCGATGGTGATCTTGTCGCCATTCTCGACCAACGCAATCGGTCCGCCCTCAAAGGCCTCGGGCGTAATGTGCCCGACCACGAAACCGTGGGAGCCACCGGAAAAACGCCCATCGGTAATCAGCGCCACATCCTTGCCCAATCCCTTGCCCATCACCGCCGACGTCGGTGAAAGCATCTCGCGCATGCCCGGCCCGCCCCTGGGGCCTTCATAGCGGATCACGATCACTTCGCCGGGCTGCACTTCACCGTTGAGAATGCCGGCCAGCGCGCCTTCCTCACCGTGGTAGACCCGCGCCGTGCCTTCAAAGCGCAAGCCTTCCTTGCCGGTGATCTTGGCGACCGCGCCGGTGGGCGAGAGGTTGCCGTGCAGCACCACCAGGTGCGAGTCCTTTTTGATCGGCCGGTCGAAGGGCAGGATCACGTCCTGGCCTTCGGGGTAGTCGGGTACGCTTTCCAGGTTTTCCGCGAGGGTCTTGCCGGTGACGGTCATGACGTCGCCGTGCAACATGCCGGCCGCCAGCATCCTTTTCATCAAGGGTTGAATGCCGCCGATGGCCACCAGCTCGCTCATCATGTATTTGCCGCTGGGGCGCAGGTCAGCCACCACCGGGGAAACCTTGCCCAGCTCGATAAAGTCATCAAGGGTCAACTCGACATCCACCGCATTGGCCATGGCCAGCAAATGCAGCACCGCATTGGTTGAGCCGGCGAGGGCGATCACCACGCGGATCGCGTTCTCGAAGGCCTTTCGGGTCATGATGTCCCGGGGTTTCAAATCGAGCTTGAGCAGTTCCATGACCTGCTGGCCAGCGCGATAACTGTCTGAGGCTTTGTCGCCGCCGACAGCGTCCTGGGAGCTGGAACCCGGCAGGCTCATGCCCAGCGCTTCGATGGCCGAGGCCATGGTGTTGGCGGTGTACATACCGCCGCAGGAACCCGGGCCGGGGATCGCCACTTCTTCGATCTGCTTGACCTGAATGTCGCTGATGTCGCCTCGGGCATGCTGACCGACAGCCTCAAACACGGAAATGATGTCGGTGTGGCCGGCGCCCGGGCGGATGGTGCCGCCATAGACGAAGATCGACGGCCGATTGAGCCGCGCCATGCCGATCAGGCACCCCGGCATGTTCTTGTCGCATCCGCCCACAGTTACCAATCCGTCGAAGCCTTCGCAACCGACCACGACCTCGATGGAATCGGCAATGACCTCGCGGGACACCAGCGAATACTTCATGCCTTCCGTGCCGTTGGCGATGCCATCGGAGATGGTGATGGTGTTGAAAATCACGCCTTTGGCACCGGCAGCGTTCGCGCCTTTTTCCACTTCCAGCGCGAGCTTGTCGATGTGCATGTTGCAAGGCGTCACCATCGCCCAGGTCGAGGCAATGCCGATCTGCGGCTTCTTGAAGTCGTCATCGGTGAAACCCACGGCGCGCAGCATGGCTCGCGCGGGCGCGGCTTCGACGCCGTCGATTACTTGGGAGGAGTATTTGCGCAGATAGTCTGTATCGCTCATGACAATGCACCCATTGAGGCAAACAGGATCAGTATAGAGCTCCCACCGCGTCTATCCGGACTAACGAGTCGGGAACAGACGCGCGGGTTAGCCGTGTCGTGATATTCTTGGCGCAACTTGGTTTGACCTATTCAGTTTTCCTGTCCACGAGACAGGCGAACGGAATCACTGTCGCTCAAGTAGCTGAAGCCAAAAAAGATAAAAAGTCAGTTCAGTAGGGACATATAACTGGGGTCGATGCATTCATGTCGGCCTTGTGTGCCCACCCTGTAATCCTGCTGTGCCACACCCATGATCTGCCGAGAAACATGGGCCGTGTGCGCGAGGATGGAAGGGCGGATGGCGTTTTATCATAGGTGCTACAGATGTTTAAAAAAGTAAACACAGCCCTGCTGGGGTTGGCGTTGTCGTTGGGGATGACGACGGCTCAGGCCGAAGAAGCCAAGAAGGTCGATGTGCTGCTGATTGGCGGCGGCATCATGAGCGCGACCCTGGGTGTGTGGCTCAATGAGCTGGAACCCGGCACCTCGATGGAAATGATCGAGCGTCTCGACGGCGTCGCCCTGGAAAGCTCCAACGGCTGGAATAACGCCGGTACCGGTCACTCCGCCCTGGCCGAGTTGAACTACACCCCGGAAGACGACAAAGGCAACGTCTCGATCCCGAAAGCCGTTGAAATCAACGAAGCTTTCCAGATCTCCCGTCAGTTCTGGGCCTGGCAGGTTCAGCAAGGCGTGCTGAAGAACCCGCGTTCGTTCATCAACTCCACACCGCACATGAGTTTCGTGTGGGGCGATGACAACATCAAGTTCCTGAAAAAGCGCTACGAGGCCCTGCAAGCGAGCCCGCTGTTCGCCGGCATGCAGTATTCCGAAGACCCGGCTGTGATCAAGAAGTGGGTCCCGCTGATGATGGAAGGGCGTGACCCGAACCAGAAAATCGCGGCCACCTGGTCCCCGCTCGGTACCGACGTGAACTTTGGCGAAATCACCCGCCAGTTCGTTGCGCACCTGCAAACCACGCCGAAATTCGACTTGAAGCTGTCCAGCGAAGTGCAGGACATCACCCGGAACGACGACGGCACCTGGCGCGTCAGCTACAAAAACCTGAAAGACGGCACCAAGTCCGAAACCGACGCCAAGTTCGTGTTCATCGGCGCCGGTGGCGGTGCCTTGCACCTGCTGCAGAAGTCCGGCATTCCTGAAGCCAAGGAATACGCAGGCTTCCCGGTTGGCGGTTCGTTCCTTGTGACCGAAAACCCGACCATCGCCGAGCAACACCTGGCCAAGGCCTACGGTAAAGCTTCGGTTGGCGCTCCACCGATGTCGGTTCCGCACCTGGACACCCGCGTGCTGGACGGCAAGCGCGTGATCCTGTTTGGCCCATTCGCGACCTTCAGCACCAAGTTCCTCAAAGAAGGTTCGTACCTGGACCTGCTGACCACCACCACCACGCACAACGTGTGGCCGATGACCAAGGTTGGCATCAAGGAATACCCGCTGGTCGAGTACCTGGCCGGTCAGCTGATGCTGTCTGACGAAGACCGCCTCAACGCCCTCAAAGAATACTTCCCGAACGCCAAGGCTGAAGACTGGCGTCTGTGGCAAGCGGGCCAGCGCGTGCAGATCATCAAGCGTGACGAAGCCGCCGGTGGCGTGCTGAAGCTGGGCACTGAAATTGTCGCTTCGCAAGACGGCTCCATCGCCGGCCTGCTGGGCGCGTCCCCAGGCGCTTCGACCGCTGCGCCGATCATGCTGACCGTGCTGCAGAAAGTGTTCAAGGACAAGGTCGCCACCTCGGCCTGGCAGGAAAAACTGCACCAGATCGTGCCGAGCTATGGCACCCAGCTGAACGGCAATCCTGAAAAGGTTGCGCAGGAATGGGCGTACACCGCCAAGGTGCTGGAACTGACCCCGCCACCGGCGATTGGTCAGGTAGCTGCTCCGGTGACTGCGCCAGCTGAAGCGCCGAAAGCACCGAAGGAAAATGCTGCGACTGATATGGCTTTGTAAAAGGATGCCTTACCGGTGACGGTGAGGCGTTTAATTACTCGGCTTTGAGATGAAAAACCCGCTGGACCAGTAATGGTTCGCGGGTTTTTTTATGGACTCTCCATCGTGTGACGATCACACCAGAAAAGAGGATTTAATTCACTCAATGTATCTGAGGTAAGCGCCCAATATCATCAGGGTAATATCAAGTGCGCCACCTACTACGACACAAAACAATCGCTTCCAGCATTCACTTGGCAGGTAAAAAAAATATCAAAGCGAAGAACGAGCAGGTAAGAGCAAGCCACGAACCCAAAAGGAGTCTCTTCAGCGTGCGCGGAAAATTTTTTACTTGATCTGTGTCGACGCCGCCCCTCCTTGCCATCAGTCGGGGTACTAACAGTACGCTTGCTATAAAGCCACTGCGGATCACTTTTCCCATGAGGCCTAGGCCAATAAAGGTTCGCTTATGGTGTTTTACGAATTCGCTGCGGGACAATAATGACTCTATTTTCTCCGTGTAAAAGTAAGCCAGGTAAAACACGCTGAATAGCGAGATAAACATTGGTGTGAATATAACTAATGCAATAAGCCCGGGCTCTATCTTATTCATTTTTTGACCATGTTATAAAGAAATTCCCCGATCATTTCGCCGCCTATTTGACCTTGTTTACCAGCGACCCATCCTCCCAATGCACCTCCAATAACCACGCAGGTCAAAGCCCCAGGGCCCCCTGTGACAATCCCCAATGCGAAGTAGCAACCAGCCGATCCAACCATGCTACCGAATGAGCCTCCCACTGCACTCCCGCCTAAGCCGCCCGCGAGCGATCCGCCGTTAACATACTTTGCCCTTGTACACTCATCCTCCCGCCCCAACGCACACGCCTGCCGGATATCCAGCCCAGCGGAAGCCACGTCAAGAGCGACGCCGATATAAACCCCACGCTTGATCAGCTTCGCCGCCTTTGCCACGCCACTGACCTTCTGCGCATACCCGGCAATCTCGCCCGTACTCATGTAACGCTTGGTCGAAATTCCCAGCATCCGTTTTATCGAACCTTGGTAACGAAGCCCGGATCCATAGGACGCTACATTGCCAAGTTGGTTTTCCAGCTTGCTGAATAACAGGGCGCGCTCACTGTAAAACCTGTCCCGGGCCGCTATTGATCCGCTGCGCAGATAGTCCTTATGGGCTTCTTCGATTTCCTCCAGAGTGGTCTTGATTGCGGCCAAGTGCTTGCTCCAGCCGTCACTGACTGCGCCTGCGCCGATAGCGCCGTGAGCAAGCATGCCCTGGAGTAGTTCGAAGTTATCGAGAAAGAAGTCGTCCGCATCGACCTGATTCGTCAGCAGGCCGATATGGATGTCCCGCGCCCTGGCCATCAAGTAGGCCTCTTCGCTGGTGCTCAGTGGCGTAGACACATCACCGATGATCACCAGCTCGCCCGCCAGCACCACCGAATTGCTGATATGGCTATTGAGTGCATCGAACTTGCTGTTAGCGATACCGTTCAGGCCCAGTTGAGCCCTGAGTGACGCGTAGGTTTGTGATTGCGCATTGATGAACGCCAGAGGCTGTGCCATGTCAGCCTCACGAATAGCGCTTGTTGTTAATGCGATCCCAGCCGCCCGCGATGTTGCCGCCACCGGCACGATCACTGCGCTTTTGCTGGGTATAGACCGTCTTGATGCGGCCATAATCCAGTTGCACGATTTCAACGGGAATGCCGGAAGCAGCGTTTTGCATGTAGTCGGCGATGATCACTTCTTCGAGGACGATCTCGAAATACTTGACCTTGTCGCCGCCTGCACGGCTAAGAACCAGAGTGACCTCTTTCAAGTGTTCACCAGCGCAACTGGCTTCCATCAGTTTGCAACTGGACTTGTCGAGTACTTTGGTAAAAGTGAAGGTGCTCAACGTCGTGCGCCCGGCAGTTGCGCCACCAGCAGAACTGGCGGTGGCGCAAGTACTTTGTTGAGTGCCGAAGTTGTAGCTGTTGACTTCGATCCAGTTACGATACTGCTCGTCCAGGGCTTCGCCCGGAATACCTTCGATTTTGATGTAAGCGTCAAATGCCATACGACCGCTCCTTGGCAATGAGATTGTTGATCCATGTTTGCAGGTGCGAATGTACGGCATTCGACGCCAGCCATGGCGCATTAAGACGTTTCGAAATGACAGAATCAGATGCGTCTGATTCTGTTTTGGCCGGCGGATGTAGGACCCTTCCTCACGAGCAGGCTCGCACCTACAGTGATACGCATCTGATCCGTATTTTTTTGTGTTTTCTGCCCCTGTAATGCACTCAGTTTGCCCCCCACAATAGTGGCCAGTTCCGCGGTTTGGCCGCGGTGCACCGCAACCTCAATATGCAGGAGGCCCTATGGGCAAAATGGCGATTTTCCTCGGTGGTTTTTTGCTGGTGACGATTCTGATTGGCGTGCTCGCGACGATCTCGCCGGTTTGAGATGGGCTCACGCCATTATCGGTCTTGTTTCTCTGTGGCCGACGGCTTGATATCCCCGCAAAAAATATCGACGCTGCCATCGGTCGCTGCGGTTCGCACCACAATGTGGTGCTCGCTGGACAGCAGTTCGGGCAATGCCACCGGTGCACTTCGTGAAAAGGACCAGCCGCGAACGGGCTGCCGCTCGGTGTTGACCTTGTCGTTCAAGGCGTAGGCGACGGGGCCGGGTTGCTGGCAACTGCCTTTGTTGATGAAACTGTAGAGGCGCAAGGGCAGGACGGCTCCGGTTGGCGCACCGCTGATGTAGAAGCTCAATCCGGTTTGCTTGCCCCAGTCGGACAACGTGACGCTGCCGATCTGACCGGCATTCTGCCGTGTGGCATCAAGGTTGACGAAGACCCCATGGTTTGAGGATGAGGTGCAGCCGAAGAGGCTGGTGGTCACGATGACGGCCGCCAGTGAATGTCTGAGTTTCATTGCCAGACTCCTGCGTTATTCAACTGCTATGGGAGATTAGCGGGTATAGCTCATTAATCACTCGCCGGCTGGCAGATGGGCACGTTGCGAGAACATCCGCGTGATGAGTCGACAGGCGTTGCAGATATTTTTTCAGTCGGCGCCTCGCCCCGCAAACACGGGTGCTACGCTTTACTTCATCGACGGCTCGATCCATTTCGATGAGCAAAGGAGTGGACATGCCCGCGCGCAAAAGCAAGCCTGCCAAGGTTATCGCCGGTAAATCGTTCGTTTCGATGGACGAGTCGGTCTTTCGCTCGCGAAAGGAACGCCTGAGCGCCGGGGAGCGATTGAGCGAGAGCCTGCCCCATGCGCTACACGGCGAGTGGAAACCGCCGCGCAAACACCGCGACCCGATTGAGCTGCTGGAAGAGTCCAACCGGTATCGGCTGCCCAACCTGGTGCCGGTGCGGTACGGGCGGATGATGCGCAGCCCGTTCGCGTTTCTGCGTGGATCTGCGGGGTTGATGGCCCATGACCTGGCCACGACGCCCACCACAGGCATTCAAGTGCAGGCGTGCGGTGATTGTCATCTGTTGAACTTCGGCCTGTTCGCGACACCCGAGCGCAACCTTATTTTTGATATCAACGATTTTGACGAAACGCTCCCAGGCCCCTGGGAGTGGGATGTGAAACGTCTGGCGATCAGTTTTGTCGCGGCGGCGCGGGATAACCGGCTCGGTAACAAAGCGTCAATGATGGCTGCGATGGCGTGCGTGCGTGCTTACCGTGAACGCTTGCGCAAGCTGTCGAAGTTGAGCCCGCTGGAGGTCTGGTATGACCGTCTCGATGCTCAGGCGATCATCGATATGGCGCCGACTGCCGAAATCAAAAAGTTTCGAGAACAGGTGGTCGCCAAGGCCAGGGTGCGGGTTGGCGATTATCTGTATCCCAAGATCAGCAGCGAAGTGGCGGGGCGCAGACGGTTGATCGATCAGCCGCCGATTCTGTTTCATGTCGACGAGAAAAACTTCCTTGAGCGGGCACGGGAGGCACTGCAGGATTATCGACTGTCGCTTCCCCCTGAACGCCGGGTGCTGTTCGATCGTTATCGCCTCGAAGACATTGCGGTCAAAGCCGTGGGTATCGGCAGCGTCGGTACTTACTGTTTTGTCGGGTTGTTTTTTTCCGCTGAAAACCATCCGTTGCTCCTGCAATTCAAGGAAGCCTGTCCCTCGGTGTTGGCGCCTTATGCGGGCAAAAGCGAATACGATAATCAGGGCCAGCGGGTTGTCACCGGCCAGCGCTTGATGCAGTCCTCGAGCGATATATTTCTGGGCTGGACCCGAGGCCAGAAAGGCCGGGACTTTTTTGTCCGGCAGCTACGCGACATGAAAATGTCGGCGCCCATCGAAGGCATAACGGCATCGCGCCTGAAGCGGTACGCCGAATGGTGCGGCCAGACCCTGGCCCGTGCCCATGCCAAATCCGGTGATGCCGCGCTCATCAGCGGCTATCTGGGCAAATCCGACAGCTTCGACCAGGCCATCGGCCAATTTGCCACAGCCTATGCCGAGCAGAACGCCAAGGACTATGCCGCGCTGCTCACCGCGGAGCGGTCGGGACGGGTCACAGCGCTCATCGAAGAAGAGTGAGGCGCGGCGGTTATCGGCCGTGCGCTGCATCTGCGAGTTGACCGGTATCGACCCGGACGAAGACCGAGTCGCCCACCGCCGTCAGCACACCCCCGGCGAATACCTCGCAGATGACGCGGGTTTTGCGTCCGACGTCGCCTTCGACTTTTGCCCGCAGCGTCAGCGCAACACCCATGGGCGTCGGCTTGATGAATTTGATGCCCAGATTGCCGGTGACGCAGTTGATGCGCGGCAGGCTCGCGACTTCACGGTTTTCCTTGCGGTAGTGATAGGCCATCGCCGTCCAGTTGGAATGGCAGTCCACCAGCATCGCGATCAGCCCGCCGTAGACCAGGTCCGGCCAGCCGCAATATTTGGCCTCGGGCACATATTCGGCGACGACATGCTCGCCGTCTTCATGCCAGTAACTCTTGATGTGCAACCCGTGAGGGTTGCTGCCACCGCAGCCATAACAAACGCCGTCGGGTGCCGCGGTGTCTTGCAGGGAGGTATCTGGGTTGGGCATGTCTTGAGTATCCGAAAAATTCCATTGAAGTTTATTGCGGCGCATCAGGCGCCATCGATGGTGAATGTACCAGCCTCATCGCGAGCAGGCTCGCTCCCACAGTGGTTTGGGGGGAACGCGAAATTTGTGTTCCCTGAAGATCACAAAGTGGGAGCGAGCCTGCTCGCGATGGCGGCGTGTCAGGCGCCATCGATGTTGCAGATGCCGGCATCTCGCTCGGTTCGCGCTAAATACGTGCCAAAGCCTGTGCAAGGTCTGCGCGCAGGTCTTCGATGTCTTCTACCCCCACCGACAGCCGCACCAGCGCATCGCCGATGCCCAGTTGCGCGCGGGTTTCCACGGGGATGGTGGCGTGGGTCATGATCGCCGGGTGTTCGATCAGGCTTTCGACGCCGCCCAGGCTTTCGGCGAGGGCGAAGATCTGTACGTTTTCGAGGAAGCGTCTTGACCCGGCCAGGTCCGTGTTGAGGTCGACCGAAATCATCCCGCCGAAACCGCGCATTTGCTGGCGCGCCAGTTCGTGCTGCGGGTGTGAAGCCAGGCCCGGATAGTAGACGCGCGCCACTTGCGGTTGGCGCTCCAGCCATTGCGCCAGCGCCAGCGCATTGCTGCAGTGACGTTCCATGCGCAGCGCCAGGGTCTTGACCCCGCGCAAGGTGAGGAAGGCGTCGAACGGTCCGGCGATGGCACCTACGGCGTTTTGCAGGAAGCCCAGGCGTTCAGCCAGTTCGGCGTCCTGCCCGACCACGGCGATGCCGCCGATCACATCCGAGTGACCGTTCAGGTACTTGGTGGTCGAGTGCAGCACAATGTCGAAACCCGACTCCAGGGGGCGTTGTATCCACGGGCTGGCAAAGGTGTTGTCGGCCACACAGATAATGCCGCGGGCGCGGCAAATTCGGGCGATAGCGGCGAGATCCGAGAGGCGCAGCAGTGGATTGCTCGGCGTCTCGACCATGACCATGCGGGTGTCGTCCTGCAATGCCGCCTCGAACGCGGACAGGTCGGTCAGGTCGACAAAGCTGAATCGATGCCCGGCGCTGCGCTGGCGCACCTTGTCGAACAGGCGGAAAGTCCCGCCGTACAAGTCATTGCCCGAAACAATGTGCGAGCCCGCATCGAGCAGCTCCAGCACCGTGGAAATGGTCGCCAGGCCGGAGGCGAAGGCAAACGCCCTGGAACCACCTTCGAGATCCGCCACGCAACGCTCCAGTGCCCAGCGAGTCGGGTTGTGCGAGCGCCCGTAATCGAGGCCTTTGTGTACGCCTGGACTCTGCTGCAAGTAAGTGGAGTTGGCATAGATCGGCGGCATCAACGCCCCGGTGGACGGGTCCGGCTCTTGACCGGCGTGAATCACCCGGGTGGCAAAGCCGTGGGCGGCGCCGGTTTTATCGTGCTGACTCATGCAAGGGATCTCCGTAGATGATTGAGCAAGTCGAACCGGGTGATCAGGCCGTGGAAGCCTGAGGCATCGGCGATGATCGCCACCAGCCCGCGGTCAAGTTCTGCCTGCAATTCGGCGAGGCTGGCGGCAGGCGCGAGGGTTTGCAATTTGTCGGTCATGGCTCCGGCGACGGTCAGGCGGAAGTGCGAAGCGTCCTGATGCACCCGCAGCAAAATGTCGGACTCGTCGATTACTCCAACCAGTCGCTGGCCATCGATCAGCACCGGCAGTTGCGAGACATCCGCCAGGCGCATCCGCTGGAACGCGGTCAGCAAGGTATCGTCGGGACCGACGCTGATCACCCGGCCGTCCTCGAAGCGCCGTGCAATCAGGTCGCGCAGGTCGCCGTAGCGTTTACTTTGCAGCAAGCCCTGATCACTCATCCATTGGTCGTTGTAGACCTTCGACAGATAGCGGGTGCCGGTGTCGCAGACGAAGCTGACCACGCGTTTCGGCTCGGTTTGCTCGCGGCAATAACGCAACGCTGCCGCTAGCAGGGTGCCGGTCGAAGAACCACCGAGAATGCCTTCGGCGCGCAATAACTGGCGGGCGTGATCGAAGCTTTCTTCATCACTGATGGAGTAGGCGTGGCGCACGCTGGAGAGGTCGGCAATCGACGGAATGAAGTCCTCGCCTATACCTTCCACCGCCCAGGAACCAGGAGTGCCGAGGGTGCCGCTGCGGCTGTATTCGGCCATCACCGAACCCACCGGGTCGGCCAGTACCATCTCCAGCTCCGGCTGTACGCGCTTGAAGAAACGGGTCAGCCCGGTCAGCGTGCCGGCCGAGCCAACACCCACGACGATGGCATCGACATCGTGCTGGGTCTGCGCCCAGATCTCCGGCGCGGTGCTGCATTCGTGGGCCAGCGGGTTGGCCGGGTTGTTGAATTGATCGGCGAAAAAAGCATCGGGAATGTCCTTTGCCAACCGTCCGGCAACGTCCTGGTAGTACTCGGGGTGACCTTTGCCGACATCGGAACGGGTGAGGTGCACTTCGGCGCCCATGGCCTTGAGGTGCAGGACTTTCTCGGTGGACATCTTGTCTGGCACCACCAGCACCACCCGGTAACCTTTGGCGCGGCCGACCAGCGCCAGGCCAAGGCCGGTATTGCCAGCGGTCGCTTCGACGATGGTGCCACCGGGTCGCAGACGACCGTCGCGCTCGGCGGCGTCGATCATCGCCAGACCGATGCGGTCCTTGATGGAACCGCCGGGGTTCTGTGATTCGAGCTTGAGAAACAGGGTGCACGGGCCGGTATCGAATCGGCTGACACGCACCAGCGGCGTGTTGCCGATCAGTTCGAGTACGGCAGGGCGGGAGTCATTAGGCATGTGGTCACCTCGCAGCGCAAAGGCGCACAGGATGAACAAAAAGGTCGGCGAGTCATGGCGCCGGACGTCGTTAGAGTTGTGTCTGGACCATAGGCCGGGATCGGCCCATCCGCAACCGTTGGTGGTCAGTCGGTCGTGTTGTCGGGCTGGCGAGGGCGAAGTTTTCAAGGCCCCGGGATTGGGGAAATGCCCTGAATTCGGTGACCTGTTTGGGGGGCTTCAATCGATTGGAGCGGGGCGCTTTAACGCTAGAGACGAGCGCAAAGAAATGATTCAAAGGCTGGCGGTAATCATCACCAGATTTACGTTCTGCATCAGATCCGTGATCGTCACCAGGCCTGTGGCCTGCATCGCCGCCATGAGCATTACCGGCTGCGGCGTCAGTGACAACGCAGGCAACAGCTGAATATCCGGTGCAACTTTCTCGACCAGGCCAATCGCCGCGAATGTCGCGCCCGTCATCCAGACAGCCACCGCGGCTGCGGATACCGTGGCCAGGATGATCGCTGCGGCGACCAGAGCAGTGATGAACACTGCCATCGTTGCTTGTCCTGCCATGAACACCCCCCACCGATTGGTCATTGCACGAATGTGCCAAAGCAAGGGGCGGGCCAATCCGTGGGGTCTCAGCCCACGGATGTCGCAGGCTAACGAAACCGTTATTGACCTGCCGACAGTGGCGGGGTGCGAGGCGGAACTTGCCGTTTCGAACCGGTCGCTTCGAACGCCGATGCAAAGCGCAGCAATGCTGAATCGTCATAGGCGCGGCCCGCAAATGTCAGGCCTACGGGCATGCCGATATCCGGCATGATGCCCATCGGCACCGTGACCGTCGGCACACCCAGATGCCGGATGGCCAGGTTGCCGTTGGCCACCCAAACCCCGTTGCTCCAGGCGATGTCCGCAGAGGCGGGATTGACATCGGCGTCCGCCGGGCCAACGTCGGCGACTGTCGGGAACAGCACGGCGTCCAGACCGAGCCGGTCCATCCAGTCTTCCAGATCGATCTTGCGCGTTTGCTCAAGCCCGCGCAGTCCATCGGGCACGGTGCTGATCTGGTCCCACGGCGTGATGCCACGCTCGGCCATCTTCACGTACTCGTCCATGCCGGCGGCCAGGTCGCCCTCGCGATTGGGCAGGGTGCCCGGGTCGTGGGGGAAAATCTTCGGCCCATCGACATCCACCAGTCGGTTCAATTCCGGATCGCCGTTGGCTTGCAGGAAGTCATCGAACGCCCACGCCGTCAGGTCCCACAATTCGTGGTGCAGGAACTCCTTGGAGACGATCCCGCGATTGAACACCGTCGGCGCACCGGGACGATCACCTTCGCAATTGGACACCAGCGGGAAATCCACTTCGATCACTTCGGCGCCAGCGGCTTCGAGGGCCTTGCGCGCCTGTTGCCACAGCCCGATCACGGACTCGCGGGTGTTGATACGTTGCCCGGTCGGGCCACCGATCCCCGGGGCTTCACTGGTGCCCGCTTCGGTGTCGGCATTGATGTACATGCGTGGCACGCCGAGGCGTTTGCCGGCAAGTGCATCAGGTTTCGCGGCGAGCTCATGGTAGGAAGCTGGACGAACCGAGGCGACACTCGGAATCGGCACCCAGGGTTGCATGCGCCACAAGTCACCACGGGTGTCCGGGTCGTTCGCCACGACCACATCAAGCACTTCGAGCAAATCGGCCATGGTCCTGGCAAACGGCACGACCACGTCCATGGTCGGCGTCAGCGGCCAGTTGCCGCGCACCGAGATCACGCCACGCGAAGGCGTGTAGGCGCACAAGCCATTGTTCGAGGCCGGGCCACGACCGCTCGACCAGGTTTCTTCCGCCAGACCGAACGCCGCAAAGCTGGCCGCCGTTGCCGTTCCCGCACCGTTGGACGAACCCGAGGCGAACGGAGCGGTGAGGTAGGCGGCGTTGTACGGGCTCTCGGCGCGGCCGTAGACCCCGCGTTGCATACCGCCGTTGGCCATGGGCGGCATATTGGTCTTGCCCAGGCAGATTGCCCCGGCGGCGCGCAGGCGCTCGACCGTGAACGCATCGCGATAGGCGATCAAATCCTTGAAGGCGGGGCTGCCCGAAGCGGCGGTCAGGCCCTTGACCAGGTAACTGTCCTTGGCTGTGTAGGGAATACCATCGAGCGGACCCAGCGTCTCGCCCTTGGCCCGACGGGCATCGGATGCCTGCGCTTCCTGGAGTGCATCGCGATTGCGCACCACGACAGCGTTGAGCGCGGTGTCGGTGTCGGCGCCATCGTAGGCATCGATCCGGGCGAGGTAAGCCTGGACCAGTTCGACCGACGTAGTCTGGCCGGATTCGAGCGCAGCGCGCAGTTGGGCAATGGAAACTTCGGTGACTTCAATCATGCGGTTACCACCGGCTCTCTCAAAAATGGATTTCATGACGGATCTCGTGGCACAGCCTTGCGCGACGGGATGCGGATTTCAAGTTTGGCCGCGTATTTTGCACTAAGCCGGGGCACGGCGCCGCCATTGCCCCTCCATCCGGACACGGATAATGGCCATTTCGATCCCCTTTTGGCCGATCGCACGCTGTGAACCGCCCAGGCTGTCAGCAAGAATCGAAAGCGCGTCGCAGGTCCACCCGTGCCGACTGCATCCATAACCAGAATCTTTTGCTTCCTTTGCTCCAGGCCACGTACAGGGCTACTGCCGTTACAGACTATAAAAACCGAACGAGCTGACTTTGGGGAACTGATCCATGGACACTATGAAACGCATTCTGGGCGCCACCGTGTGTGGGCTGACGCTGCTCGCCAGCGCGGTGCAAGCCGAACAGCGCGAACTGAGGGTGTACAACTGGGCGGACTACATCCTGCCGTCCGTGCCCAAGGACTTCGCCGCACAAACCGGCATTAAAGTGACCTGGGACACCTTCGACACCAATGAGTCCCTGGAAGCCAAACTGCTGACCGGCAACTCCGGATACGACCTGGTGGTGCCGTCTAACCAGTTCATCGAAACCCAGATCAAGGCCGGCGTTTTCCAGAAGCTCGACAAGTCCAAGTTGCCGAACTGGAAGCATCAGGACCCGGCACTGCTCAAACTGCTGGACAAGAATGACCCCGGCAATCAATACGGCGTGCCTTATATGTACGGCACCGTGTTGATCGGCTTCAACCCGGCGAAGGTCAAGGCTGCGCTGGGCGAGAATGCGCCGGTGGACAGCTGGGATCTGGTGTTCAAACCCGAAAACATGGAGAAGCTCAAAGCCTGTGGCGTAGCCATGCTCGACTCGCCTTCGGAGATCCTGCCGCTGGCCCTGCATTACCTGGGACTGGACCCGAACAGCCAGAATCCGGCCGACTACGAAAAAGCCAAGGCCTTGATGATGAAGGTTCGGCCGTACGTCACTTACTTCAACTCCGCCAAGTACATGACCGACATCGCCAACGGTGATATCTGCGTGGCCATCGGGTACTCCGGCAGCTTCTACCAGTTCGGCAATCGCGCCAAAGAGGCGGGTAACGGTGTGGTCGTCGACTGGCGTTTGCCGAAGGAGGGCGCGCCGATCTGGTTTGACACCTTTGCCATTCCAAAAAGCGCGAAGAACGTCGAAGAAGCCCACGAATTCCTCAACACGCTGCTGGACCCGAAAGTCATCGCACCGATAAGTGACTTCCTCGGTTACCCGAATGCCAACAAGGATTCGCTGCCGCTGATCAACAAGGAAATCACCGGCAACCCGAACCTGACCCCGACCAGCGAAGCACTGAAAACCCTGTACGTCGTACAACCGTTGCCGCAAAAACTTGAGCGGGTGCGCACGCGTGTGTGGACGGCGATCAAGTCGGACAAATAACCCGCCCCGCAGGAACCGGCTTGCTGGCGATAGCGGTGGATCGGCGGCCTCTGTGCCGAGGCCAATACCGAGATCGCCAGCAAGCCGGCTCCTACAGGTTCCTTGTCAGAACTCCGGGGTGTATTTCACGCTGAACATCACATTGCGCGGGTCACCGAAATTGTTGTTGCCGTCGAGCTGGTTGTATCCCGCCGTGTAGTAGTGCTTGTCGAACAGGTTGTTGGCATTCACCGCCAGGCCGATTTCCGGCGTCAGCTGGTAACCGACCCGCGCATTCCACACGGTATAACCCGGTACGTCGAAGGTGTGTTCGTAACCCAGCGTATGGCTTTGGGTGGTGAAACCCAAGCCGGTGCTGACACGACGCCAGTCGCCGCTGAACTGGTAATCGCCCCAGGCCCGCAACATGTGCTTGGGTGTCCAGGTGCTGAAGACCTTGCCTTCATTTTCCGGGTCGTCGAGGTACTTGGTGGTGTTGTAGGTGTAACCGGCAAACAGCTGCAGGCCGGTGAGCACTTCACCGCTGATTTCCGCTTCGATCCCCTGGCTACGCACTTTCCCTGCGGCTACCGAACAGTACCCGCCGTCGCAGGCGAAGCCCGAAGACAGGTCGTTGAGCGCACGGTTTTCCTGGTCATAACGGAACACGGCCAGGGACGTGTTGACGCGGCCATCCATCAGCTCGCCCTTGAGGCCGACTTCGTAGTTGCTGCCGATCACCGGCTTGAGCATCGAGCCGCCGGCGTCGCGCACGGTCTGTGGTTCGAACACGTCGGTGTAGCTGGCATACACCGCCCACTCGCGGGTCAAGTCGTAGACGATCCCGGCGTAGGGCGTGACTTCTCCGGTTTCGTTCGCGGTGCTTTCCGGGTTGGCGGTGGAAATGTCGCTGAACGCGGCCTGGGTCCATGACTTGTAGCTGTAGTCGTGCCAGCTGACCCGCGAGCCGAGAACCAGTGTCAACGGCTCGATCGGCTTGACTCGCCAACTGCCGTAAAGGCCTTTTTGGCGGATGTCGTACTTGCTCGGCGTACCGCGACCACCGGCAGTATTGATCAAACCGTCGTAGCTGATTTCCGGCCGATCGTGGTTGATACCGAAAATCGTGTCGGTGCTGTTATTGAAGGTTCGGGCGAACTTGTCGTCCAACGTGTACTTGGAGTAGTTACCGCCGATCATGACTTCGTGCTGCATGGACAAGGCGTCGAAGTGGCCGACAAGGTTCATGTCCAGGCCGAGCTTGGTCGAATCGAAATCCGTCACGAAGTCGGCGTATTGCACGCCGCTGCCATCGGCCTCCAGACCATCGCCGGCACTTTGCACACGCTGGTTTTTCGCCTGGTTGTCTTCGGTCATGCGCACGGCGCCGACCTTGAACGCCCAGTCGTCGTTGAAGCGGTGTTCGAGATCGGCATAGACCGTGGTGACATCGATGTCCGAATGGTTCCAGCGTGCGCCGGTGTAGGTTGAACGCGACACATCGACCGGTGAGCCGTCGGCATAGCGTGGCAGACCGCGGATCATCGGGCGCGACTCGCCCTTGGATTGGCTGACCGCCAGGCCCAGGGTGGTGTCTTCACGCAGATCGATGTCCAGCGCCCCGTACAACGAGTGGGTCTTGCTCCACTCGTAATCGATGAAGGAATCACTCTGGTCTTCGTCGGCCACGATGCGGCCGCGCACGGTGCCGGTCTGGTTCAGCGGGCCGCCGGCATCCAGTTGCAGGCCGTAGTGATCCCACGAGCCAGCCTTGCCGGTGACGGTCACGGTCGGTGCGTTCTGGCCGCGCTTGCGCACCAGATTGATGGCGCCGCCAGGGCTGCCGGTGCCTTGCAGCAATCCGGAAGCACCGCGCAGCACTTCCATGCGATCAAAGAAGATCAGGTCCTGCGTCGCCCAGTTACCCAGTGAGTAGAAGTTGCGCGGGATCGGCACGCCGTCGTACTGCCAGTCATCGATCTGGAAACCGCGCGAGGTCAGGATCATGCCTTTGCCGACGCCCTGTACGCCCACCAGTCCGGTGGTCTGGTTGGCCGCATCCTTGAGATCGACGAGGTTCTGGTCATCCATCTGTTTGCGGGTCATCACCGTGACCGACTGCGGAATCTCCTTGAGGGTGTGGGTGCCCTTGCCGATGGTCACCGCTTTTGCCGCATAGGAGCCCGAGCCTTCGGTGGTGGCTTCGGCGCTGTTCTCGACGATGTTGGTCACGCCCAGTTGCAGGGTGGCGTTGCTGCCCATGGCCTGCTCGACGCTGAAATTGCCTTGCCCGGTCACGCGCAATTGCAGGCCACTGCCCGACAGCGCCTGTCGCATCGCGTCTTCAGCCGAGAACTGGCCGACGACCGCCGGTGCCTGTTTGCCCTGCACCAGCGAAGGCTCCAGAGAAATGATGTGCCCGCTTTGGCTGGCGATGGCGTTCAACGTACTCGCAAGCGGGCCGGCGGGCAGATTGAAGGCCAGTGTTTGTGCCTGCGCCATCGCAGGGCTCGCCAGGGTTGCCAGGGCAACGGTTAGCGAAAGAGTGTGGGACCACGGGTTGAGCACAGCATTCTCCTGAAACATGTGAAAGGTGTCAGGAGATAGGTGGGATGAGAAACGAAAACCGGACACAAATAAGAGTCATTTTCAAAAATAATTATTGTCTGTCTGGTTTTGCTCGGATCAACGTCAACCAGGGACTGTAGCGATCCACGCGAATCGGCAGGGTTTCCGCCAGTGCACTCAAGGTTCGTTCGGGGTCGTTGAGCGGGAACACACCCTGAACGCGCAAGTCGCGAACCTCGGGGGCTACGCGGACAAAACCACGGCTGTAAGGGCGCAGGGCGTCGACGACTTTTTCCAGTGGGTCATCGAGTACGTTGAGCCGTCCGCTGAGCCAGTCGGCACGATGACGCTGATCGCTGCCCAGCGGTTCGATGCGCCCGGCGTAGAGCAGGGCGGCTTGGCCCTCCTGCAAATCGCGTTCGCTGCCATCGAACAGACGGGTCCGGACCGAATGCTCCAGCACCACCACGCGGGTGACGTCTTGTTCCTGGGCAACCAGGAAACGGGTGCCCAGTGCGCGCACTTCGCCTTGAGCGGTGCGCACGCGCAACGGGCGGATCGGATCGGCCGCCACCTGGATGATCAATTCGCCGCGACGCAGAATCACCAGCCGTTGCTGATCGTCAAAATGCAGATCCACCGCACTGTCGGCATTCAAACTCAAACGGCTGCCATCAGCCAGATTGAAGTTCTCGCGCTGCCCACGCCCGGTGTGCAGATCGGCAAGCAGCGAGTCGCCCAGCGGGCTGCGCGCACCAAGCCACAAACCGCCACCAATCAAGCCCAAACCTGCAATCACCCGCAGCGCATCACGCCGTGAAGCATGTGGCTGCAACAGCAGCTGGCGGGCGTGTTCGGTCTGGCCGGGCACACGCCGATCCAGGGCGCGCACGGTGTTGAAGGAGCCGCCGAGTCGCTCATGCAAGCGTGCCCAGGCTTGGGCGTGTGCGGGGTCCATGTCCAGCCAGGCGTTGAAGCGCTCCTGCAATGCTGCGTTCGGGGTGTCGGCGCGCAGTCGTACCATCCAGTCGATGGCCTGTTCGCTGACGGGGTCCAGGCGTGCCTTGCTCATGGTGTCTGCTCGCACAGGTAACACTGGCGCAGAGCCTGTTTCATGTAGCGGCTGACCGTGCGCTCCGACAAATCGAGCTTGCGAGCGATGGCCACATAACTCATGCCGTCCAGCTGGCTGTACAGGAAGGTCGCCTTCACCACCATCGGCAAGCCATCAAGCGCCTTGTCGATGGCCACCAATGCTTCGATCAACTGCAACTGTTCTTCCGGGGAGGGCGCCAGCACCTCGGGCATGCTGGACAGCCGCTCCAGATAGGCCAACTCCAGTTTGCGTCGACGATGACGGTCGAAGATCAGCCGGCGAGCGATGGTCGACAGGTAGGCACGGGGCTGGTCGATGCTGTCGGGGTCTACGCGCGCCGCGAGCAACTGGCAAAACGTATCGGCGGCGGTGTCCTCGGCATCCGCGTGATTGCGCAGCCGTCGCTGAATATGCTGCAGCAGCCAACGGTGATGATCGCTGAAAAAATAACTCAGCTTGCTGGGCGAAGGAGGTTGCACCGGATTCATTTCCAGATGTTAGTGAGAGTCGTTCTCAATAATAGCCGTGTGACGACCAGCACTGCAATCTCTGGTTACGCGTGTTGCTGCGGGAAAGACATTTCTTGTGATCCTTGTTTTCAAGGCGTTAGTTTCAGTGGGCAGAAATTCAGTAGGCAAACTGTGACTGACCCGCCAATTTCGTCCTGATCGCACTGGCGGACGCGTTGGCCGTCTACTAGCCTCCCCACGCTTGTGACGGGACGTGCGTCCCGGCTGCCGGCATTGCACGCTGGACGTGTGATCAGCCAAAGGACTGCCTATGTCGATACCTGCCTCGTAACACTCAACGCTACCACCCAGCGACCAAGTCTCGTCTTGCACAAGCAGCCTTTGCCTGTGGCGAATCCGGGCGACCCTTTGTCGTGCTTGATATTGCTGCATCTGGAAGAAGTCTGGATCTCGCGCCACGTGGTCGAGCAACGCAGTTGTGCTCCGTAGTCCATCGAGCGGGTACTGACTCATGAGCCCCGCCGGCTTGCCCGGCACTATCGGAGAAACAACTGTGAACGAATCACTCGATCCAAAAGATCTGTCGCCACTGGCTGCACCCGTGGGCGCTGTTGCCCGCCAGGACCAACCTGACCTGAAAAATGCCAGCGCGTGGGGCAACCCCTTCAAAATCAAGATCAGCTTGCCGGGCAAGGACATCGGCGGCCAGTGGTTGTGTCGTAACAACGGCGACGCGATGGCTTATGAGAACTACTGTGTGCCCGGGTCAAGGGCGGCGGTTCTCAAGCCTTACACGCATACCGACGGCAAGATCTATTTACAGGATGAGCAGGGCGACTGGGTCTCTTACGAGAGCCTCTGGAACCTGCTCTACATGTCCTACTGGAACTACGCCGTCGCTTGGAAAATAGAAGGCAACCGCTTGGTGCGCGATTCGGACGGTGCCGTCCTGACCTGGTTTTACAACGATCGTTGGCCACTGGCTGACCGGAAGAACTGGTTGTCGGCCAGTGCACCCTCCGTCGATGCCTTGACCGTGGAGAAGGTTGATGCCTGAGCCTTTCGCCAAATAAGGTTCGCAACGCAGTGCACTGAAAAGCCCCGAGTCGTTAAGGCTCGGGGCTTGTTTTTTTACGCTTGGGTAACTGTTTTCAACGACTGGAAGATTCTCGACACCGGGCGCCGACTGGACGCTTCACCTCAGAGGCGGCGGAGCCCTTGCGGTACGTCAACAGCACGATACCGGTGACCACGATCACACCGCCCATGACCTGGCCGGCACTGAGCATCTGGTCCAAAACCACCCAGCCCATCAACAACGTGGCCAGTGGTTCGATGTTCATCACCGGGGCATTGCGCGGCATGTCCAGGCGCGGCACGGAAATGAACAGCACGATGAAACCGGTACCGTACAGCACGACCAGCGTCGCCAGTGCCAGCCAGCCGGTGCTGGTGGCCGGAAGGTTCAAGCCGCCGGGCAGCACGCCACTCACGCCGGCTAGATTGATACTGCTGAACACGATGAAAATCGTCAGCAGGCTGCGCACCGAACCGCGAACCTCGGACAACTTGTGATCGGTGATCCACAACGCACAGGCAAACACGCTGGCGGCGCAAAAGGCCAGGGTCACGCCCAGCCACCATTGCGGGCCGACGCTGGCGTGGTCGGCGAGGCGGCCGGGTACGTCCAGCACAAACACCAGCCCCAACAGAATCAGGCCCATCAGCGAGGCGGTGCGCGCGGTGGGTCTGGCACCACCCAACGCCCAGGTGAGCAGCGCCAGCAGGATCGGGAACACGTTGGCCACCAACAGCGCCAGCGCCACCGGCACCCGCGCGACCGCCGAATACAGGCACAGGCTCTGGGTGGCGATCAGCAAGCCCAGCAGCAACTGCCAACGCCAGGCCCCCTTCGGTAAGCGCAGGGTCTGGCGTTGCCACAGTACCAGCGCGGCCAATACCAGCAATGTCCCGCCCGAGCGCATCAGAATCGCCAACAACACGCCGGCACCGTCATCAAAAGCCACCCGCGCCGCGACGTGGTTGCCGGCGAAGGCACAGCCCATGCACAGCAAAATCAGCACGGCGAGGTGACGGGGAAAAGGAGGCGGCGCTTCTGGCCGGGCGGTTGGATGGGTCATGGCAGGTTCTCGAATCAAGTGCGCCACCAAAGAAAATGGCGTGGGAGTTTTTATTATGTTGTCGTACAACTTGGTGTGAGTTGTAGCGCATTTGTCGAGGGGGAACAAGGTTGAAGCGCTTTTAGAGGGGGCGCGGCAGCGAAAGGCTACTCAAGAGATCGTATGACTGGTGAGGAGATGTCCTTCTAACCGATGCAACTCTTGCTGTACGAAATCGGCAAACAGCTTGATCCGGATCGGTGTCAGCGCGCCAAAGGCATGCAGCGAATGTATCGCCAGCGATGGCAGGGGATGGTCGGCCAGCACTTGCACCAACGCCCCGGAATCCAGCTCTTGTTGCACCGTGCATTTCATCAAGTAGGCGACGCCCATCTCGCCGAGGGCGGCGGCGCGCAGACCAAACCCCGAGTCCAGTCCGATACGGCCACGGGGCACCAGGGTTTCCCCGTCGGCAAAGACGATGGGCAAGGTGCGACCGTTCAGTTGGTAGCGCACAAAAGGCAGCGCGCGCAGTTCCTCGACGGTGCCCGGGGCTCCCCATTCGCTGAGGAATGCCGGGGATGCGACCAGCGCCATGTCGAGTTGAGCGAGGGTGCGGCTTTTCAAGTCGCTGTCAGTGAGGCTGCCCGCGCGGAAAATCACATCGTAGCCTTCGCGAATCACGTCCACATGGTGGTCGAGCAAAGTCAGGTCCAATTCAACATCCGGGTGGTCGCTGAGAAAAACCGAATGGATCCTCGGCATCAGCAGCCGCCCAAGATCGCTGGGCATGCTGACCCGCAAGTGACCGCGCGCGCTGCCGGTGTGGCGCAGCGCGTCGGCAGAGTCGTCAATGGCCTGCAACAACGGCGCCACACGCTCGAAAAATGCCTGACCCTCGGGCGTCAGGCTGAGCATCCGCGTGGAGCGGCGAAACAGCTTGGCGTTCAGTTCGGTTTCCAGTCGGGCGATGCTTTTGGAGATGGCCGACGGCGTGGTCCCGGCGTTGCGCGCAGCGGCGCTGAACGACCCGGCTTCTACCGCGCGGACAAAGGCGATCAGGCTGGCTGACTGGTTCAACAGGCTGGACATCTTGTGACTCCGAAGCACAACAGATGTGCCTTTTTCTGGACTGGTTGGCGCTGGGGCGAGCGACATAATACTGCGCTCCTTCAACAAGCGGAGTCAGCAAATGCAACGTCTTCAAGGAAAGGTAGCGGTGATCACCGGCGGCAACAGCGGCATTGGCCTGGCCTCGGCGTGCCTGTTCGCCAGAGAGGGGGCGCAGGTGATTATCACGGCACGTCGCCAAGAAGTGCTGGACGAAGCCGTCCGCCACATCGGCCACGGCGCGATGGGCATCAAGGGCGATGTCGCCAGCCTCGAGCACCATGCCGAGGTGGCCGAGCAAGTCCGTACGCGCTTCGGTGCGCTGGATATCTACATGGCCAACGCCGGGGTCATCACCCTGACGCCATCACAGCAGGTCACGCCCGCGGAGTTCGACGCGCAATTCAATATCAACACCCGTGGCGTGTTCTTCGGTGTACAGGCGATCGTGCCGTTGTTGCGCGACGCTGGCAGCATCATCCTGACCAGTTCCCTGGCGGCGACCAAAGTGCTCGATGGGCATGCGGTCTATGCCGGTTCCAAAGCAGCCATTGCCGCCTTCGCGCGTAACTGGGCACTGGAGCTGCGTGCGCGGCGCATACGCGTCAATGTGCTGAGCCCGGGCCCGGTCGATACGGCGATTATCGGCAAACTGGGCGTTTGCGAGGAAGACCGCCCTGGCTTTGAACAAATGATGGCGGGCATGATTCCCGCCGGTCGACTCGGTGAGGCCGACGAACTCGCGCAAGCGGCGCTCTACCTGGCGTCCAGCGACAGTTCGTTCGTCAACGGCATCGAATTGCACGTGGACGGCGGCATGTCGCTGGTCTGAAACCTGCCTCAGAACGTGCAAACGGCATCGGTGAACACCACCCGGCCGAACTGCGCATTGGCGTCCAGCGGCGTGACGGCCAGCAGTTGATCCAGACGGATTTCCTGTTGGCCGTTTGCCGTTTCTACGCGCAAGAACTCTTCTTTTTCGGCGGAGGTGCGCGTGTCCAGCGCCCTCGCTTCTAAACGGGCGCCATCCTTCAATTCGATATCCAGTCGATAGCCGCGCAGGCAGGCGATCTCCAGATAGTCGTACAGGTCGCAGTTCATGGGCTGGTAGGTGTTCATATCGTTACTCCTGACAACCTTGCAGTTTGAGGATGAAGTAACCCTGTTTGCCGATCGCCGCGGCCACTTCGGGATGAGTCGGTTCAACATGACAGAACTGGCAGCGGTCCTGGGCGATATCTTCGTCCTGAATGCCCTGTTCATCAAGGAAGCGCCGGGCATAGGTTTTCGCCAGCTCGGCGTCGTTACACTCGATCAGCACATCGAAGTGCAGATAGCGGCCATCTTTGGTGCGCACGTGGGTATCGAAGACATTCACGCTCATCATTTGCTCTCCTTCAGTTTCCAGGTGCCCGGCAACGACAGGTCGCCCGAAGCAATGTCATAGACGCTGCTGACGCACAGCAACGGGTTGTGCAGGTCGGCATTGACCTTCAGCGCTGCGGTGACGCCGTCGTAGTTGAAGCTTTCAGGGAAACCGACCGCCGCCAGCGGTACACGGATCTTCGCTGCGTTTTTCTCAACGCTCAGGTCGTAGCCCGGGGAGTCGATGTAGATCGGTGCGCCGGGCCAGGTGGCTGGCAACTTCGGCTTGGCATCCTTGGGAATGTCGCGGACTTTCAAACCGCCAGGCCCGCAGCTTTCGTCTTTGGTCAGTACCACCCAGTGGGAGTGCCAGAGACCGCCGTCGTTATCCTTCTTGCCGTCCTTGTTTTCGTCCAGTTGCGGGGTGTCATCGAAGTCCGGGTGCGATGTCAGCGCCAGGGCGAGGATGCCGGACTTCTCTTCAAAGTCCACAGCCGAACTGTCGAGACTGGTCGGCCAGACGTAGCTGAACACCTCGGCACCGGCAAACGAACCTTTGGCGGTCGGGACGCGACTGCCGGCCTTGCCGTCGACCAATTGCTCGAACACCAGATTGTTGCCTTCCTTGAAGACGCGGGTATTGACCAGGTCGAAAGCGGCGTCGGCTTTGCCTTTGTCGCTCTGAATGCCTTGGGAATCGTGGGCCCAGGCTTGTGATGACAGCAGAGTGCCGAGGGTCAGTGCCAGTGCGGTTTTCATGTTTGCCTCCGTTTCAAAAAGGTGAATTACTGTTTCGGATCGACACCACAAAGCCTACGACAAAGCTCTTTTTTGTCAATAAGGTTTTTATCCGATACTATTTATCAACGTTATTGATCAGGAATTTCCCACGTGCTTTTTGATTTGCTGGAAAGGTTGTCGAGCCTGACCCGAGTCTGGTTTCGCGAGCACCCGCTGCTGACGGATCTGCAGCCGATTCAGCTCAGTGCCTTGATGTACCTGGGCCGCTGCAATCGCTACTCCGACACCCCATTGGCTGTGACCGAATACCTGGGCCTGACCAAAGGCACGGTGTCGCAATCGCTCAAGGCGCTGGAGGGCAAAGGCCTGCTGACCAAACAGCCGGACGTCCGGGACAAACGCAGCGTGCACCTGAAACTGACGGCACCGGCCCAGGCGTTGCTGGACGCCGTGATGCCTCCGGACTTTCTAGTCAATGCCGCCCAGCGCATGGGCGCGCGCGCAGAGGATCTGGAAGGCTTGCTACTGGAGCTGTTGCGAAACATCCAGCAAGGTGAAAACGTCCCGAGTTTCGGGCTCTGCCGAACCTGCCGTTTTCATCAGACCGTCGTGGGTGGAGCCTTTTGCGGGCTGACTCAAGAACCGCTGGAAACCAAGGAAGTGGAACTGATTTGCCGCGAGCATCAGATGGCCGATCCAGCCTGAGGCGCCTGAGTCTGGGATAGACTCAACAGCGACTATCCGACGCTGGAGTGAACCCATGGCAACATTGCAATGGACTCGCTGATCACCGCCGCCGCCCAGGCGCTGGCAGCGGGGGATCCGCTTGGTGCGCTCGACCGGGTTGCACTGCGTGACGATGCTCCGGCGCTGGCGCTGCGCGGGATCGCCATGGCACAACTGGGCGATCTGGTGCGGGCAAAAGCGTTGGTGCGTCGGGCCGCGCGGGCGTTCGGGCCAAAGGAAGCGCTGGCCCGGGCGCGCTGCATCGTCGCCGAAGCAGAGATCGCATTGGCCTCACGGGACCTCGGCTGGCCGGTGAATGCCCTGGATGCGGCGCGGGTCACGCTGGACGCCCACGGCGATGGCGTCAACGCGGCCCATGTGCGATATCTGCACATCCGCCGTCTTCTGCTGATCGGCCAACTGGATGACGCACAGCAACGCCTCGCGCAACTCGATCCGTCGACATTGCCACCGTCGTTGCGCGCCACCCATGAGCTCGTGGCTGCGGGCATCGCCATGCGTCACCTGCATTCACAAGCGGCCCGCGCGGCCGTGATCCGTGCCGGACTCGCGGCGCAACAATCCGCTATTCCCGCCTTGATAGCGGAGGTCGAAAGCGCGATGCAGCTGCTCGACAGTCCCGCCGCGCACGTGATGAGCAATGGCCAGACGCGGCCCCTGCTACTCGATGAAGTGGAAGCATTGCTGGCCTCGACATCGCTGGTGGTGGATGCCTGCCGGTACGTCGTGCGCGGTGCAGGCATGTCGGTTGCCCTGTCGAAGCGCCCGGTCCTGTTCCGCCTCGTGCGGACCCTGGCTGAAGCCTGGCCGAACGATGTTTCGAGGGAAATGCTCATTGCCCGGGCCTTTCGCCTGAAGCTTAGCGACGAATCCCATCGCGCCCGGCTACGGGTGGAAATCGGCCGATTGCGCGCAGTGCTGAAACCCTTGGCCTGCGTAATCGCAACCCGGCGGGGGTTTGCACTGATCACGCAGGTTTCACCCGACGTGGTGCTGCTCACGCCTCCGGTCGAAGAGAAACATGCCGCGGTCTTCGCGTTGCTCGCCGACGGTGAAGCCTGGTCGAGTTCGGCGCTTGCCCTGGCACTGGGCACCAGCCAGCGCAGCGTGCAACGGGTGCTCGAAACACTGGCGGCGCAGGGCAAGGTGCAGTCATTCGGGCATGGCCGGGCGCGGCGCTGGATGACGCCACCGGTGCCCGGTTTCGCGACGACCTTGTTACTCCCGGTTCCGCTGCCCGGTGGCTAGGATGAACGCCACCACCCCCTTTCGAGGAACACCGAGATGAAACAGTCAGCTGCTGTAATCCTTCGTGAATATGGGCCTTTTGAAGGCGTCGACGATGTGCATGGCGTGACCTGGGATGGTGAACAGGTCTGGTTTGCCACCACCGGAAAACTTCTCGCCCTGGACCCTTCGAGCGGCGCAACCGTGCGAACACTGGATGTTGCCGCCCACGCGGGCACCGCATTCGATGGCAAGCACTTGTTCCAGATCGCCGAGGACCGTATCCAGAAAATCGACCCGCAAACCGGTCGCGTACTCTCCACCATTCCAGCCCCAGGCGGCGGTAACGACTCCGGGATGACCTGGGCGGAAGGCTCGCTGTGGGTCGGGCAATACCGCGAGCGCAAAATTCACCAGATCGACCCCGAGACCGGCAAGATCCTGCGCACCCTTGAGTCGAACCGCTTCGTCACCGGCGTAACCTTCGTCGAGGGCGCGCTCTGGCATGGCACCTGGGAAGGCGACGAGAGCGATCTGCGACGCATCGACGCGAAAACCGGCGAGGTGCTCGAAAGCCTGAGATTGCCGGAGGGCGTTGGCGTCTCGGGTCTTGAATTTGATGGCGGCGAGCGGTTTTTCTGCGGGGGTGGCGGTAGCGGACGGGTGAGGGCGGTTCGTCGCCCCTGATTAAGTCCCGGCTTTAAATCGTTCGTGGATGTCGATCCGCTGACTCATGCCAACTTGCCTTCGAACCGACAATACCCAGCTTCTGATTTTTTCGGTGAGAACGGCGAATCCAGCGTACGGATGGCGATCGACATCCACTGTGAAATGGCCGGGTTGACTGACCGATGCCGATGCTGCGCTCTGAATCTTGCCAATCTCCGCGTCTTAAGACGCTTCCTACAGCCCCCGGTTTCTTCCTGCATTTGATCAAGACCTTTCTCGCTGATGCCTCGGACGCCTCCGATTTCAGCCTTGCAGGTCATGGGTTAACGTTTTTGAACGGAGTCATTTATTGACGCCAAAATTGCGGCTCAATACTATCGCGCCACTATTTTGATATCACTTTTGTTTTCGAGGGATCGAACATGTCCTCACCCGCCCTTGTGGCGAGGTTGTGCCTGGCTTTGCTATGCCTTTCGCCAATGAACCTTGCTTACGCTGCGCCTACTCCCGGGGATACCGATCTGATCCGCGAGCGTCAGGATCGCTTGCTCGAAGAACAGCGCCGGCGTCTTGAAGAACTCAAGGAGTTGCCCGGCAAACAAATCCAGCCGACGCAACCGGCGGCGCCTGCCGACAGCCGTTGTTTTCCCATCAAGGACATCGAGCTCAAGGGGGCCGACAGTCTCTCCTACAGCGAGCGAAATCGCCTGCTCAAGCCTTACATCGGCCAATGCCTGGGTGTCACGCAGCTCAATGAACTGCTGAAAGTCATTACCGATCACTACATCGAAAAAGGCCTGGTCACCAGCCGCGCCTACCTGCCGCAGCAGGACTTGTCGGCCGGGCATTTGAAAGTGTTGGTGGTCGAGGGCCGGCTCGAAAGTTTAAAGAGTGCCGCGGACAGTCATTTGTCCGAACGCGAACTGGCGATGGCTTTTCCCGGTAAAGCGGGTGACTTGGTCAACCTGCGCGAAATCGAGCAGATGGTCGATCAGCTCAATCGTCTGCCCTCGAACCAGGCCACGATGGAACTGGCTCCCGGCAAGAACATCGGCGGCAGTGAGGTGCTGGTCACCAACACCGCGCAGAAACCCTGGCGGGCGGGGCTTTCCCGCAGCAACGATGGGCAGCGCAGCACCGGCGAACAGCAGTGGGGCACGACCTTCGATTGGGATAGCCCGCTGGGTCTGGGCGATCAGTTGATGCTGCGCGGCGGTCACGACGCGATGAGCGATCACCAGCACACGTCGAACAACGCAATGCTTTATTACAACCTGCCGTGGGGTTGGTGGAATTTAAGTTACAGCTTCAACCAAAGTGAGTACCGCTCGCAGATCGCTGGCAACGGTTACAACTTCAAACAGACCGGCGACAGCGAAAACCATCAGTTGCGCGCCGAACGGGTGATCCATCGCGACTCCGTGAGCAAGACCTCACTCAATGTCGGGCTCTCCTATCTGCGCACCAACAACTTCATCGAAGACAGCAAACTCAAGCTGAGCAGCAACCGCATCAGCGAATTGCAGTACGGCATCAACCATGGTCGGCGGGTGGGCAGCGCCTTCGTCAACCTGGACTTCGGCCTGCAAGAAGGCATCGGCGCGTTCGATGCGCAAGGTAATGGTCATCCGGGGCCGGGCGAACCGAACGCGCGCTATCGCAAATACACCGCCACGGCGAGTTATCTGCAGCCATTCAAACTGTGGGGCGAGTCGCTCAGCTTCAGCAGCCTGATGACCGGCCAGCGCAGCGAAGACGTGCTGTTCAGCCCGCAACGCACCAGCCTCGGCGGGCAGTCGTCGATCCGTGGCTACAAGGATCAATCTTTGTCCGGAGACAGCGGCGGTTACTGGCGCAATGACCTGCGCTGGAGTCGACCTGTCAGCGCCGAATGGTTGCGCCCGGCGTTTGCCGAATACGGTGCCAGCCTTGGCTACGACCAGGGCGTGATTCGCGACAATCGCTACAACGGTGATCAGCATGGACGCCTGTCGAGCAACTCGCTGGAGCTGTTCGCCCGCGGCCGGTATGTCGCTGCAAGCGTGACCTTTGCCCATTCCCTGGAACGACCGGACGCGCTGCCCGAGCGCGAAGCACCGATCTACTTCCGCGTGGATTTCTTTATCTGACAATGCTTCTTCGAGACCTTCCACATGGACGTACGCCACTTTGCCTTTCTCGCCCACCAGCCTTCTGCCAGGGTGAATACCCGTGAGCGTTTCTGCGGCATGCCCAAGCGTGGCCTGGCGTTTGTGTTGGCCAACGTCATGTTCTGGCAGCCCGTCTGGGCGCAGGCCGACGGAATTGTGGTGGCCAATCCCGGCACCAGTCTCGGGCAGGCCGGCAATGGCGTGCCGATCGTCAACATCGCGACGCCGAATGGCAGCGGCCTATCGCACAACCAGTTCCACGATTACAACGTCGGCGCCCATGGGGTAATCCTCAACAACGGTGCGACTCAGACCTCGGCCACCCAGTTGGGCGGGATCATCATTGGTAACCCGAACCTTAAAAACAGCGGTTCAGCGCAAACCATCCTCAACGAAGTGGTGGGTGGCAGCCCCAGTCAGTTGCGCGGTTACACCGAAGTGGCGGGCCAGTCAGCCCGCGTGATCGTGGCTAACCCGTATGGCATCAGCTGCAACGGCTGCGGTTTCATCAATACTCCGCGCGTGACGTTGACCACCGGCAAACCGGTACTCGACGGCAATGGTCGCCTGGACCGTTTTCAGGTGGATCAGGGCAGCGTTTCCATTGACGGCGCCGGGCTGAACGCCAATAACGTCGACCGCTTCGAAATCATCACTCGCAGCGCCAAAATCAACGCCGAAATTCAGGCCAACAACCTGACCATCGTTGCCGGTCGTAACGACGTCAACGCCGACAGCCTCAACGCCACGGCCCGCGCCGATGACGGCAGCGCCAAACCGCAACTGGCCATCGACTCGTCGGCGCTGGGCGGGATGTACGCCGGGGCGATCAAACTGGTGGGCACCGAAGCCGGGGTCGGGGTGAAGCTCGACGGCAAATTGATCGCCAGCGGCGGCGACATTCAGCTCGACGCCAATGGTCAATTGAGCATGGTCGAGACTTCGGCCAGCGGCGCGGTCAAGGTCAAGGCGGGCAGTCTTGATGCGCGCGGACCGGTTTACGCCGGCACTGCCATCAACGTCCAGACCCAAGGCAACCTGACCAACCAGCAAACCCTCGCCGCCCGCGACAGCATCACCCTGAGTGCCGGCGGCCAGTTGACCAACAACGGCATCATCGAAGCCGGGGTCAATGCCGATAACAGCCGCAACGCCAATGGCGATATCAGCCTGAGCGCGCAAAATCTTGGCAATGCGGGCAAGAGTGTGGTTGCCAGTCGCAACCTGACGGTCGCGACCACACAGACGCTGAACAACCAGGGCGGCACCCTCAGCGGGCAATCGGCCAATATCAATGCCGGTGTTCTGGACAACCGGAACAATGGCCGGGTGCTGAGCAACAGCACGCTGAACCTCAAGGCCGACCAGTTGCACAACGCCAAGGGTGTGATCAACAGCAATGGCAATCTGGCTGGCAACGTCGGCGGTTTGAACAACAGCGAGGGCCAACTGAGCAGCCTGGCCGATGTGGTGTTGAACGTGGCCTCACTGGACAACGTCGCGGGCCTGATGACCGCAGGGCGTCTGCTGGACATCACCGCCAGCGGTGCGATCAACAACCAGAGTGGCACCCTTTCCGGTGTCAATGAGCTGAAGCTCGATACCAAGGATACGTTCGGCAATCAGGGCGGCAAGGTGCTGAGCAACGGCTCTTTAAGCCTCGAACTCAACGGAAGAGGACTTGATAACCAGGCTGGCCAGATCAATGCCAAAGGCATGTTGAGCATCGCAAACCTGCGCGACCTCAATAATCAGAAAGGTGAAATTTCCAGCCTCAACAGCTTCAGCCTGAAAGGCGACACCCTCGATAACCGGGGCGGCAAACTGATCAGCCACGATCACCTCACGCTTGATGCGGCGAATCTCCAGAACCAGGGTGGTCTGATTTCCGGCTGGAAAGCAGTCACCATTACCGGCGGCACTCTCGACAACAGTCAAGAAGGCGCGCTATCGAGTTTGCTCGGTCAATTGAGCGTCGACCTCAGCGGCGCTCTGATCAACAACGCCAAGGGCGGACTCGGGGGGAAAGGCGGGGTTTCGCTTAACGCGGCCAGCATCGACAACAGTGCGCAAGGTTTGATTGACAGCAGCGGTACTCTCGAACTGAGTGCATCGAGCATCAACAACGCTTCCGGAACCATTAACGCGCAGGGTGCCCTGAACGTTACCGCTACGAATCTGGATAACACCGATGGCAGGCTGGCGGGTGCCGGCAGCGTAACCCTCGATCTACTCGGTGTTCTGACCAACACCAAGGGAGTACTGTCCAGCGCAGGCCCGCTGGTCATCAAGCGCTCTGGCCAGATCGACAACCTGGGTGGTCAGCTCATCAGCCAACAGCTTATGAGCCTGCGCACTGGTCAGTTGAACAACCATCTGCAAGGTACTGTTGCCTCCAATCAGCAACTCGATCTCATCGTCACGGGCGACCTCAATAACAGTGAGGGTGGACTGATCCATAGCCGCAACGCTGGTGTAAGCGTGAGTGCGCTCGGCATCAACAACACCAAGGGTGCAATACAAAGTCATGACGCCCTGACGCTGAACGTACAGGGCGGCACTGTTGATAATCAGCACGGCGAGATCATCGCCAGGACTGGCGATCTGAACATCAGCGCTGCGGTTCTGGACAATCGCGGTGGTTCGTTATCCAGCCTCAAAGGCCTGACGCAAAACCGTCTGACGGGTGTGCTGCGTAATGGCCAGGGCGGAAAGATCGAAGGCAATCGCCTGGACCTGCAAGCGCTGGGAGGCATCTACACAGAGGGTGGACGAATCGCCGCCAATGCCGGTGACATTCTGCTCGACACGGGTGGCTCGCAACTCGATAACAGCGGTGGCGGTATCTATGCCGAAGGCCAGGTCAAGGTTGTTGGCGGTGCACTGAAAAACAATGCTGGCGAGATCAGCGGGCGGTCCATCGATATCGATCTGGCAGATGATCTGAGCAACCAAGACGGTCTCATCGAAAGCGCCAGCACTCTGAAATTGAATGCCTCCAGCGTCAACAACCAGGGCGGCAAACTGCGCGCCTTGGGGAGAAATGGCAAAACTGATTTTCAGATCGGCAGGTTGTTCGACAATCGCAACGGCCTATTGGAGACCGCCAATACCCAATTGACGCTGGCTACCTCAAGCTTTCTCAATTCGGGCGGTAACGTGACCCATGTGGGTATCGGCAATTTCGATATCGACATGGGCAATGTAATGGGCGCCGGTGGCACGTTGGTCACCCGTGGCGACCTGACGCTCGAAGCCAATAGCTGGACCAATACCAGTGTCATCCAGGCCGCACGCTTGAAAGTCAACGTCAACAACTTCGTGCAAACCGCGAGCGGACAGTTGTTGGCCTCCAACCACTTCGAAGGGCGGGGGGGAAGCTGGACCAACGATGGGGTGATCGCCAGTGACGGCACCCTTGATGTGCTGTTGTCTGGAACCTATGGCGGCAATGGACGCATGTCCAGTCTGGGAGACATGCAGTTCGATTCGGCTGCCATCAATCTCGGTAGCGCGGGCAGTGTTTCCAGTGGTGGCAATACAACCGTGGGCGCTCGTGGTGCATTGGCAACGTTGAATAATTATGGTCGCCTCACTGCCGCAAACGGACTGACGTTGAAGGCAAACACCGTTAATAATTTCGGCACCCTCGCCGGTGGCACCGGGTTTAAGCTGAGTGCGTCCAGGTTGTTGAACGATCAGGGTGGATTTCTATTCAGCGGCGGCGATATGGCCCTGCGAGTGGAGAGCTTTACCAATAGAAAGTCCGACGTCTACAGCTTGGGCGCCATCGATATTGCCCGCGATGACGCAGGTAATCGTGCCGCCTTGGTGGAGAACCTTTCCGGCACGATGGAAAGTGTGGGGCGGTTCTCCATCAAGTCGGACTTGATAGTCAATAAGCGTGATCAGTTCAGCACACAGGCTGAGATGTATTCGTCAGCCATAGGTGTACGTTGCTACAGCTGTGATGAGCTTCCGAGGTCTTGGGTTGATCGCCAGCCGGAATGGCATTTAGTGTTCGAGCAAAAGTACCGCGTTAATGTATCCGGTGACTCCAGCTCTCCGGCTGCCCTGATGACCTCAGGCAGTAATATGGACCTTGTTGGCACATCATTCCTCAATTCTAATTCGACCGTTGCAGCGACAGGCAACCTGAGCATCACCGTTAATGACTTTGATAATTCAGGCACGGCACTAGGTGATTATTCAAGTCTCCAATATTTCAATTATGAGGGTCCGAGATACAGGAATCGGTTAGAACCATTTTCTGAGATTGTCAGATACAACATTTTCAACGACGCAGACTACAAAAAAAATATGCATTTCTGGAATGCGGCCGGCGTTGAGTCGTTAATTTACCCTCGCATTGGGGTGCAAGGGGCAAAACCGTTTGAAAAAGAGTTCTTTCAGATAATAGGCCCCGTGGTTTTGTTACTCGGAGGGGGCACCGCAGCGCTTCTACCGAAAATCGACTTTGCTGATTCGCAATATTCTTCAGGTGCTCGAACTGAACTGCCTGACTTCCTGAAAAACGCTACGCCCTTCAATCAGGTGATAACTTCATCAGGCACCACGAGCGATATTCCAGCGGTTATACAATCGGGTGGTGAAGTCTCGATAAACGCCAAAAACAAGATCGGCAATGGTGTTGAACGTCCATTTAGCTCGGGAATGTCCAGTCAGCAGCGTGCTGCTGACATTGCAGCATCAGGTACCGGCAGTCCCACCGTTGTTACCTTGAACGGTCAACTGCCCGCCGATTTAGCGCAGCAACAAGTTAACCCGCTGACGCTACCTGGATTCAATATTCCAACGGGACAGAACGGTCTATTTCGTCTTAGCGATCAAAGCGGGCTCGGGCAATCAGCGCCTGGGCCTTCCGCTTCCATGACAGACCTTGACGTCACCAACTCGTTGGGCGTGCCACGGGTTCAGGGCCTGCTGGACAACAGCTTTCGCTCAAAACCTCACAAATACCTGATTGAGACCAATCCGGTACTCACCGATCTCAAGCAGTTCATGAGCTCGGATTACCTGTTGAGCAATTTGGGCTACAACCCCGATATCAGCGCCAAACGCCTTGGTGACGGCTTTTATGAACAACGATTAATCCAACAGGCTGTGGTTGCACGCACCGGCCAACGTTTTCTTGACGGTCAGACTTCCGACGAAGCGATGTTCAAATACCTGATGAACAACGCCATCGCCAGCAAAGATCAACTTAGCCTCTCCGTTGGCGTGACCCTGACATCGCAGCAAGTGGCCGCGTTGACGCACGATATCGTGTGGCTCGAAGCGCACGAAGTGAATGGCGAGAAGGTGCTGGTGCCGGTGCTTTATCTGGCCCAGGCAAACAACCGGTTGGCTCCGAACGGTGCATTGATACAGGGTGGCGACGTCACACTGATCGCCGGCCAGGATTTGAGTAACTCAGGCACCTTACGGGCCACCAACAATCTGGCGGCATATGCCGCGCAAGACCTGACGAGCAGTGGCCTGATTGAGGCTGGAAACCGTCTTGACCTGTTGGCCGGCAACAACATCATCAACAAATCCGGAGGAGTCATTGCCGGACGTGACGTCACAGTGAAAGCCGTGTCAGGTGATGTCATCAATGAGCGCACCATCACCAGCGCTGAGTTCAGCAACAAAGGCTATACCCAGCACCGCGATTACCTGGACAACGCAGCACGCATCGAAGCAACCAACGATCTGAGCATCGTTGCTGGCAGGGACGTGCTGAGTTCAGGGAGCGTCATACAAAGTGGCCGCGATACCCAAATTGAGGCCGGACGAGACATCAGCATCGTTTCAGCCGAGCAGCAAAGAGCTGACACCGGTGGCAAGCAAAAAAGCTCGGTTACTCAGTTTGGCTCAAGTCTGGAGGCGGGGCGCGATATCGCCATGAGCGCTGGCAGGGATTTCACCGCAATCGCCAGTGATGTCAACGCCAAGCGCAACATTGATCTGGCGGCGGAGGGCAATGTGACAATTGCCTCGGGTGCCGACGAAACTCACTCCTATTACAAGTCCAAAAAAGTCACCGCCCAGGAAGATCACGTCAAACAGATCGCCAGCACTTTCAATGCCGGCGGCGATGTGGTGCTAAGTGCGGGCAATGACCTGACTGTGATCTCCAGTCGTATTACCGCAGGCAACGAAGCCTATCTGGTGGCAGGTAACAACCTCGAGTTGCTGGCCGCGCAAGACAGTGATTACTCCCTCTACGACAAAAAGAAAAAAGGCAGCTTCGGCCAAAAGGAAACCCGCCGGGATGAAATCACCAAGGTGACCCACGTCGGCAGCGAAATCACTACAGGCGGCGATTTGACCTTGGTCAGTGGGGGAGATCAACGCTATCAGGTGGCGAAACTCAACAGCGGTAATGACCTGACCTTGCAGAGTGGTGGTGCGATCACCTTTGAGGGCGTGAAGGATCTGCATCAGGAGAGTCATGAGAAGAGCAGCAACAGCCTGGCGTGGACCAGTGCCAAAGGTAAGGGTAATACCGATGAGACCTTGAGGCAGAGTCAGCTGGTCGCGCAGGGAAACCTGGCAATCAAGGCAGTTGACGGCTTAAACATCGACATCAAACAGATCGACCAGAAAACGGTGGGTCAGACTATTGATGCGATGGTGCAGGCAGATCCAAGTCTCATCTGGCTCAAGCAGATGGAACAGCGTGGCGATGTGGATTGGCTACAGGTTAAGGAAGTCCACGACTCCTTTAAATATAGCAACTCGGGCCTGGGTGCGGGGGCCATGATAGTCATTGCCATTGTGATTGCGGCCTTGACTGCGGGGGTCGGTACCGCGGGCGCTGGCGCGGCAATGACTGGAGCGACCAGCACGGCTGGCGTGGCGGCCTCCAATGCGGTCTATGCCGCTGCCGCAACCAATGCCACAACCAGCACGATTAACAATAGGGGCAATCTGGGCAAGGTTTACGACGACGTCACTTCCCGCGACGCCTTGAAAAGCTATGTGGTAACAGGTGTCACCGCCGGCCTGACGGCGGGGCTTTATGACAAATGGACCGGCACACAAACTGGCTCCTCGACGGTAGCGAATGCCGGTACCAACAGCGGCGGCAGCTTGCTGCAAAACACTGCCAAGGTGATCCCCGGAGCCGGCCTCAGCAGTTGGTCGGGCGTCGGTCAATTCGCCGCCAACCAAGCACTGCAAAACACCACCTCGACACTACTGAACAAGGCTTTGGGCCAAGGCGGAAGCTTGGGCGAGGCGCTGCAGACCAGTCTGGTCAGCACCTTCGCAGCAGCCGGCTTCAACTTGGTCGGTGACATTGGCTACGACTACCAACTAAAAACGGGTAGTCCCGCCATGGTTGGTATGCATGCCCTCATTGGTGGGCTCGCCGCCAAGGCCTCCGGTGGCGATTTTGCGACCGGAGCATTGGCTGCCGGGGCGAGTGAGGCACTGGTTGGCAGTCTGGCCAGGCAGCTCGAGAGCATGCCTGGGAGCAAACAAAACAATCTGTTGGTCATGAGCGCGCAGTTAGTTGGCGTGCTGGTCGCGGCAACCCAAGGCAACGCCGATGCCGAAAGCCTGGGGACCGCCGCTTGGGTGGCGAAAAACGGGGTGCAGTACAACTATCTCAACGACCACGAGATGCAATCCCTGGCGAAGGACTTGGCTGGATGTGAGCTTTCTGGCACCTGTGATCAGGTCGCTCAGCGCTATTTCGCTAAACATGAAATCAACGATAAGGCACTGAATGATGCCTGTGGAGGAAAGACCACTGCGGCCTGTCAAGCAAAAGCCGCCGAAATTTATGACTCGATACTGAAATTTCGCCAACTGGGATACGGCGTAGAACTAGAGGGTAAGCCAGCTGAGATTTTTAAGGCTTTCCACGGAATCAATCTCGATTCCTCGCCTATCGCAACAGCCGGAATTGCCACACCACAAATGGATGCCCTCATAGACGCGTTGGGCCTTGATTCAAAAAGTGTCGCCGGAATTGCCGCTGCTCAAGCGATGGCGGTTATCATTGCGAGGAAGGTGGGTGCAAAAGCAATTGATAACTCAGTCATAGGGAGGCCTAGAGTCGGGAGCGCAAATAAACTTCCTGATGGTCAGCATGGGTTTAATGAAATAATTGATAACTATGCTGGTGATGCAGTTAAATTTGAGATACCAACCAAAGGTCCTGGTGGCGAGGTGATTAGGGTGTCCGAGTTAAGGCAAATTGAAGGCAGCAATAACGGAGTTGGCGGGATCTTTGAATGGATTGTTGATGAAGGCAACGTGACTCATCGTCGCTTTATCCCTGGTGGCCAAGTAACTGGCCTACCCAACCAGATTCCGAAAAAATAAGGAGAAGGTAATGTCTCCACTTGGTGTATTGATTAGTTTGGGTTTGGCTTGTTGGTCAACCATTTTTTTTGGGTTTAGAAAGAACTGGATAAGGCGGGAAGATATTTTTGACTATGCCATTAATCAGCTTTTAGAGGGTTGCAAAAGCGAACGCGTTGCTATCATTGCTGGAGGCGAATACTTAAGCGATGAAGAACTTCTTGAGCTCATCTCAAAACAAATGGAGATGACGAATTGTGTTACCGATACGGATAAGTGGCGCTTAGCGTTTCTACTTTGTCTAGACGCGTCGAATGATAGTTACGAAAACAAAATAAATAGGCTTCAGGAGATCTATGCGGACTTCGATTATCCGGAAGATATGGCTTCGTGCAGTATTTACTCTCAAGATGGTATTGACCCGCTCGTAGGCATGAGCCAAGTTGTGAAAAGACTTAAAGAGAGGTTTTTAGTCCGGTAATTTCATGGTGCAAAAGCAACCACAAGCTGGCAGAGGGGAAAATGGGACGGATTTATTTTTATTAATGCTCGGAATGGGACTATAGTTGGAAAATAAATCTGTCCCCTTTTTTCAAAATGATAGCTGATCACTTAAACATTTCTGCCAAAACGGAAGGCAATGTGATAAATATCTTCTCCAACCAATACGGGAAATTTGAAGTGAGAGAGTCGTTGTTTATAGGGCCATCAGGTAAGGTTGCTAATTTTCAGAGTACATTCCAGGTTCTTGATGACGGAACTCGTAACCTAAGTACAGTTATACCGCTTCATTGAGGAGGCTACGATGAAATTTCCAAGCACAAATGATTTTTTGGAGGAGTTTGGTATTGAGCCTGCTGAGGTGGATCCTAGCTTGGCTCTATGTCGCTATATAAAAACATCAAAAAATAGTGGGCTTGAAGTTGAAATTTCTTTTAGTGCTGTAATTGGGTCGTTTCAGGTTGTGCTGAGACTTGCTATGCAAGAGATAGCAATTATTTCCTCGGAAAATGTTAAAGCTATTGAGCTAGTGCGGGATAATTCAGGTGCGGGTATTCGTGTTGTCTTCGATATATGCGAAACAACTTCAGAGGCTAGAGTGACGTTAGAACCCGAAGTTAGCTGTCAGTGGTGGACGTTACGTGACGTGTAAGACTGGAAAAGGGGACTGAAAAAGGGGACTGAAAAAGGGGACGGATTTATTTTTATTAATGCTCGGAATGGGACTATAGTTGGAAAATAAATCTGTCCCCTTTTTTCGCTTTTTTCTGTCCCCTTTTTTCTTACAGGCGCAGAGCAATTAAAATCGGTGCGTCCATGAAAATAGGTCAGCCAAAATTAGTACTAGATCCATATGAGTGGCTGCCAGGATATGGTGAGTCAAGAGTATCATTCCATTCCGTTGGCTCGGATGTGATACTTGATATTGAGTATGAGAAGGAGGTTGTAGTTGAAAGCGAAGAGGTTGTACTGGCTTTAAAGCGGGAGGTTGCGTTCAAATCTGTGCGATGCTTTATTCGGGAGCCATTCCCTGGAGGTGCTATTTTTGAGTTTGATGGTGATCCAAGTGAGTTTCGGCTGGGTAAATTGACCGAGTTTATAGACTCCGAATTGGTAAGGAATAACTTGAAAGCATGGCGTTCCGTGTCGAGTCACGAACTGCCGAAGTTGAGGCATTTCAGCATTCAGTTTTTGTCAGAGAATCTTACTTTTCATGTGCTAGCTGTAGATGTATTTTTATCCAATGAGCTGTCGGGCAGTTGATCTGGACAGGAAAGGGGACAGATTTATTTATCTTTCTACAACGCTGAAAAATTCGATGGAGCAAGGAGTCGATTATGCCCAGGATGGGCCGTATTGTATTACCAAACTATCCGCACCACGTTGTGCAACGTGGTCATAATCGTCAGGTGGTGTTTGCGGTCGCCGAGGATTATCAGCGCTATTTGGCGGATTTACGTGAACTCAAAGAGGCATTCGGTGTAAAGGTTTACGCCTATTGCTTGATGACCAATCATGTTCATTTGCTGCTCGCTCCAGGTGACTCTGTTATTGGGCTTGGGCAGTTAATGAAAGCCCTTGCAGCGCGTGCGACGCGTTATCGTAATCGCCTGGAAGGGCGTTCAGGCACTTTGTGGGAGAGTCGGTACAAATCCAGTGTGGTGCAGTCAGATTCCTACTTGCTCGCTTGTTGTCGTTACATTGAATTGAATCCTGTCCGCGCTCAAATGGTGGTCGATGCCGGAGATTATCCGTGGTCCAGTTTTAGCGTTCGAATCAGTAGTGAGCCTGATGACCATTGGCTGGACATTGACCCATGCTTTGCTGCTTTGGGTAACACACTAATGGAGCGGCGCTATCGCTACGAATTATTCATGCGCCAGGCCATTCCCGATGATGAGATCGGATTGATTCGGAATGCTCTGCAGCGTGGTCAGCTGACAGGGACGCGTCGTTTCGTGGACGAGGTTGAGCAGATAGTGGGTTTACGGATAGAACAACGTGGTCGAGGCAGACCAAGGAGCGGGGTAAAATAAATCTGTCCCCTTTTCACTCGCTTTTCACTCTGTCCCCTTTTCACTCATTTCGGCCACCCGCTTGCTCGCCGGTTTCAACTGGCGTAAACAATGCGCACCGAGCCGTGCGTGGGTGCGCGGTTTATTTTTGCGATCAGGGGTTACGGATATCAAGGCGCTAAATCACAGGTTCGTCAGCAGGGCGAAGCGAGGCGAGTGTTGGTAGAACGACGTCAGTTCAGCGGTGCGATGAAGGGCAAGAATCTTCGCTATCTCAATGAGCATGAAGGCCAACCCATCTGCGCCCGGGCAGGTTTTTTGCTGCTGGAGCATTTCTCGTTGCCGGCGTTTACCCAGGCCCTCGATACGATTATCACCGCAAACCTGCTGCGGCCGGGGCTGTTTACCACCAAGACCTTCGGTTTGACGGAAGGCGAAGTGATCAGCGATCTGGGGTTGGTGATCCGGCCGGACGCCTGCCTGGCTCATGCGGAAATTCAAGACCTGGACCTGTTGGTCATCTGTGGCGGGTACCGTACGGCCCTCCAGGCTGACGAGGTGCTTGTCAGTCTTTTGCACGGGGCCGCCGAAGCAGGCGTGAAGCTGGCGGGGATATGGAACGGTGCCTGGTTTCTCGGGCGAGCCGGTTTGCTGGACGGCTATCGCTGTGCGATTCATCCCGAGCATCGTCCTGCGCTGGCGGAAATCGCCAAGCTTACCCAGGTCACCAGCGAAGCCTATGTGGTGGACCGCGACCGGCTGACGGCGTCCAGTCCCAACGGTGCGTTTTACATGGCACTGGAGTGGATCAAAGGTTTGCATGACAAGGCGCTGACTGACGGTATCGAAGACATTCTGGCGTTTGAAGCGTCGCGCTATCGACGGATCAAACCCAGCCTGAATGTCTCGGTCAGCGGCCCGCTGCGGGAGGTGGTCAACCTGATGGATGCCAACCTCGAAGAGCCGCTGGAGATGGAGGCGCTGTGTCTGTATGCCGGCCGATCCCGACGGCAGATCGAGCGCCTGTTCAAGGAGCAATTGGGCACTACGCCACAACGTTACTACATGGACTTGCGGATCACCGAGGCGCGTCGACTGCTGCAACACACCACGCTGACCATTGTTGAAGTCTCGGTGGCCTGTGGTTTTGTCTCGCCCAGCCACTTCAGCAAATGCTACAGCGCCTACTTTGGTTATCGGCCTTCCAAGGAAACTCGGCTGGTCAAGTAACGGCTCAGGGCAGATCAGTTCGCCCCAAACAGCATTGTCCAGTAAACCCCTTCATCGCTGCGCGCCTCGGTGGCATAACCGGCACCGACTTGAGTGAACATCGGGTTCATCAGGTTGGCACAATGCCCGGGGCTGGCTAGCCATCCGGCCATTGCCTTGTTTGGCGAGCCTTGGCCGGCGGCGATGTTCTCACCGATCTGCCGCCCACGGTAACCAGCGGCGCGCGCCCGGTCGGCGGGGGTGTCGCCATCGGGATCGCGATGGGCGAAGTAGTTGCCGTAGGCCATCGCTTTGCTGTGTCCTTGCGCGGCGGCACCGAGGCTGGCATTCCACGCCAGTGGTCGCGCGGCGGCAAAACGTTGACGGCCGCACATTCGCGGTTTGGCCCGGGCGGCATTCACCTGCGCCAGCAAGGCTTTACTGACTGAACGCGGGTCGCCCATTTGGCTGTCCAGTACCGGACGCGCCAACACCACTTGCCACTCACCACGATTGCGACTGACGCCAATGTCGGCGTACTGGCTGTCGAGCAGGGCGGTGCAATGATCATCCTGCAACAGGTCGAAAGCCTCTTCGGCATCCCGGGCACCGATGACCCGGATGGATCGTACGGCCACCGCCTGATAACCGGACGCCTTCAAACGATCGCGCAAACTGCCACCGTAACCCACCGGCAATGCCAGGTTTGATTTCAAGGCCAGTGGCGCCAAACGCTGGGCAGGACGACGCCCGCAATCTTGCGGATGGGCGCGGTAATCGTTGATGGCTTCCACCAGTTGTCGCTCCGCGCCGGCGTGGGCGGGGCTGATGAAAAAGGGTAGCGAGGTCAACAGGCACAGTGAAGTGAAGCGCAAGGCAAGGGCGGTTTGGCGCATGGTGCGGACAGCTCGGATGAGATGACAACGTTAAGGAGGAAGTACAAATGCCGGTCTAAGACTGGCGCCGCGAAACAAGGTTCACGGGGCGGGTGGGCTTATTGGTTGATGACGGTTTGTGTCCGACGAACGTGCTTGGGGATGGCGTTCTATTGCAGGAGCCGCTCTACAACCCATTCCCCAGCGCCTCGAAATACTCAGGGCTGTCGCTGATCGAATTGTGCCCGGTGCCCTTGATGACCTGCATCGACGCCACGCCCTCGGCGAAATGGCTGTAGAGCCGCTGTGTACTGGATGCCGGGATCACTTCGTCATGTTCGGCAGCAATCAGTCGTGTCGGCACGGTTATGTGTTCGGCATAGCGCCAGGATTCGAACTTGTCCTGCAACAACCACTGCACCGGGAACCAGCGAAACTGGCGGGCGGCCAGTTCTTCGAGGCTGTTGTATGGCGTGACCAGCAACAATCGGGTGGCCGGACGGGCGCTGGCCAGGCGCACGGCAACTCCCGATCCCAGGCTGCGGCCGACCACGACGATCTGCGGATGATCGGCGTAGACCTTGTCGAATAAAGTCATGGCGTCACGGGCAATCGCCTCTTCGGAGGGTGAGCCGCTGCTGCCGCCATAGCCTCGGTAATGCATGAAGTACAGCGCATGATCAGCAAAGGCCTCGGCGAACTCCGGCAGGCTGCGCGAAACGTCCTCGGCATTGCCGCCAAAATAAATCAGCGCCTTGGGACCGTTATGCGGTCTGACTGAAACCAGCACCTGCGCGTCATCGACGGGCAGCGTGAGCAGTGTTTCGGCGGAACCGGCGGTACGTGGTTGCGGGTAATAGATCAGCGCGCGCTGAAACACGGACAGTGCAACGCAAAGCGCCAGGTACACCGCTGCGAGGATGACGACGAGTAACACCAGGGTTCGGGACATTCGGCTAACGTTAGTGGGCGGCATTGACGGCTCCGGGGTGCTGTCAGAGTGTAGCTGGCGGTGAAGGAGGGCACCGATGCCCATCGGTCTCAAGTGGCTCAATGTGTTGCCATCTGAAAGAGCGGCCCTGGCACTGGGCTTTGCTTTTCACTTTTGCGTGCTCGCCAGCTATTACCTGGTGCGACCGCTGCGCGATGCCCTGGGACTTGAAGGCGGCGCCGATAAACTGCAATGGCTGTTCACCGCCACGTTCGTGGTCATGCTGCTGATGGTGCCGGTGTTCGGCGCGTTGGCGTCACGGTTGCCGGCCACGCGCTTCGTGCCGTTGATCTATCGCCTCATTGCCGCGTCGATGCTGGTTTTCGGCCTGTTGATCGCCAACCATGTGGCGCCGGTGATGGTCGGGCGGGTGTTTTTTGTCTGGATCAGCATCTACAACCTGTTCATCGTCTCAATTTTCTGGAGTGTGCTGGTCGACCGTTTCTCCAGTGAACAGGGACGACGACTGTTCGGCTGCATCGCGGCCGGTGGCACCCTCGGCACGTTTATCGGGCCGTTGCTCGCGGCGACCATGGCCACCCGATTGGGCCCGATGGCATTGACCGTCGCGGCGGCGCTTTTGCTGGAAATCGCCGTGCGCTGCTATCGGGCGCTGCTGGCGCGCACGCAGTCGCAGTCGGGCAACCCACTACTCGACGAACGGCGCATGGGCGGCAGCGTACTCGCCGGCATCACCCTGATCCTGCGCTCTCCGTACCTGTTGGGGCTGGTGCTGTTCATGCTTTTCCACACCAGCGCCGCGACTCTGTTGTATTTCGAGCAGGGACGGATCGTCGCTGGCAGCTACGCTGATACGGGCAGCAGGACGCAATTCTTCGCCGTGGTCGATTTGATCGTGTCGGCACTGACCCTGACATTGCAATTGCTGCTGACGGCGCCATTGATCCGTTTTGTGGGGATTGGCGGCGCGCTGGTGGCGATGCCGTTGGCGACCATCGTTGCCTTCGGTGCCATGGCCCTGGCCCCAGTGCCAACCACCGTGGCGCTGGCCCAGGGGCTGCGTCGCGCGGTGGAGTTCGCCATTGTGCGACCGGCGCGGGAGGTGTTGTGGACGGTGGTCAGCCGCGAAGAGAAGTACAAGGCCAAGAACGTCATCGAGACCCTGGTCTATCGCGGGGGCGATGCCGCCAGTGGCTGGTTGTCCGCCGGTTTGACGACGATGGGCGCAGGATTCGGCCTGGTGGCGTTGATGATCGTGCCGTTCGCCGGGCTGTGGGGCGGGTTATGTGTGTGGCTGGCGCGGCGCCAGGCGCAACAAGTCGAAACCTGATTGGCGGGCGAGGGACGATTTATGAGCCATTCTGTGGGGTACACCCGTAGAAAAATACTCACGCTGGCTGCCGGTGTTTCGGCGGTCTTCACGTTCGGTCCGACCGGCGCACAAACCCCGCCGTCGACGGGAACAGGAGGCAAGACCATGCAGACCCGCGTCATTCCTTCCAGCCAGGAGTCATTGCCCATCGTCGGCCTGGGCACCTATCGCGGTTTTGATGTGGCCCCGCACGACCCGGCCTACAAGCAATTGCCCGCGGTGCTGGGTGCATTGTTCGAGAAGGGTGGGACGGTGATCGACAGCTCGCCGATGTACGGCCGCGCCGAAGAGACCACCGGTGAACTGCTGTCGATCCACGAGCCGCGCTCGCCGGCGTTCCTGGCGACCAAAGTGTGGACCCGGGGCCGCGAAGAAGGCATCGCGCAGATGGAAGAGTCGTTCAAGCTGTTGCAGACCGATCGCATCGACCTGATGCAGATCCACAACCTGCTGGACTGGCAAACCCATTTGCCGACACTGCGCAAGTGGAAGGAAGAGGGGAGAATTCGTTACATCGGCATCACCCATTACACGCCATCGGCCTATGAAGAAGTGGAGGCGGTGCTCAAGGCTGAGCAACTGGATTTTCTGCAAATCAACTATGCGCTGGATGATCGCGGTGTCGAAAAACGCATCCTGCCGCTGTGTCGCGAGCGTGGCGTGGCGGTGATCTGCAACCGGCCGTTCGGCGGCGGTGGTTTGCTCGGCCGATTGAAGGACAAACCGCTGCCTGGTTGGGCCGCACAGGTCGGGGTCAAGAGCTGGCCGCAGCTGGCGCTCAAGTTCCTGCTGTCGCATTCGGCGGTGACCTGCGTGATTCCCGGCACCGGCAACCCGCGCTACATGACGGAGAACGCCGGTGCCGGTTTCGGGCCGATGCTCACCGATGCGCAACGCCATCAGTTGATCGCATTGGTGGAATAGGCAATGGATCCGGGGCTTTCAGTCTGATTTCGCCGCTCGCAGGCGTGTCATCAAAGCTCTCCTATACTGTTTCGCGACGATCGGTTCCTGACTGCCCGCGGCTCTGTCCGGGCGCCCCTGTCCATTACCGCAAGGAGATCGAACATGGCAATCCGTATTGGCGACGAAGCGCCGGATTTCACCGCCGACACCACCGAAGGCACGCTCAACTTTCATCAATGGATCGGTGACGGCTGGGCGATCCTGTTTTCTCATCCGAAAGATTTCACGCCGGTCTGCACCACTGAATTGGGTTATCTGGCCAAACTCAAGCCAGAGTTCGACAAGCGCAATACCAAAATTCTCGGGCTGAGCATCGACCCGGTCAGCGACCACGAAAAGTGGGTTGGCGACATCGAGGAAACCCAGGGTAATGCTGTCAACTATCCGCTGATCGGCGACGAAAACCTGGTGGTGGCCAAGCTTTACGACATGATTCACCCGAATGCCAGTGGTGGTTCGCGCACCGCCGTGGACAATGCCACAGTGCGTTCGGTGTTCCTGGTCGGCCCGGACAAGAAGGTCAAGGCCATGCTGATCTACCCAATGAGCGCCGGGCGCAACTTCGATGAAGTACTGCGACTGCTCGACTCCTTGCAACTGAACGCCAAGCACACCGTTGCCACACCGGTGAACTGGCGTCCGGGTGACGACGTGATCATTCCGACGTCGGTGTCCGATGAGGATGCGAAGAAGAAGTATCCGGACGGGTTCAAGACATTGAAGCCGTATCTGCGCACCGTGGCGCAACCCAAGTAATCAGCGGCCGTGATACCGCCATCGCGAGCAGGTTCGCTCCTACATTGGATCTTTGTCGCTGATCAAATGTGGGAGCGAGCCTGCTCGCGATGAGGCCGGCCCTGCCGACCGCTCAAACCAGATACTTGCGAAACCATTCAATCGTACGATCCCACGCGAGCTTCGCCGCGGCTTCGTCATAGCGCGGGGTGGAGTCGTTGTGGAAGCCATGGTTGGCGCCAGGGTAGATGAACGCTTCATAGGTCTTGCCGCCCGCCTTCAACGCCTGCTCATAAGCTGGCCAGCCTTCGTTGATCCGAGTATCCAGCTCACCGAAGTGCAGCATCACCGGCGCCTTGATGCGCGGCACATCCTTGGCCTCTGGCTGGCGGCCGTAAAACGACACGGCCGCGCCCAGTTCCGGGTAGGCCACCGCCGCGGCATTGGTGACACCTCCGCCATAGCAGAACCCGGTGATGCCGACTTTGCCGGTGCCGGCGTCGTGTTTCATCATCCATTCCACGGCCGCGAAAAAGTCATTCATGAGTTTTTCCGGGTCGACCTTTTCCTGAAGCGCGCGGCCCTTGTCGTCATTGCCCGGGTAACCGCCCACCGATGTCAGGCCATCCGGGGCGAGGGCGATGAAACCGGCCTTGGCCACGCGGCGGGCGACGTCCTCGATGTAGGGGTTGAGTCCACGGTTTTCATGCACGACCACCACGCCTGGGACTTTGCCGGTGGCTTTTGCCGGGCGCACCAGATACCCGCGCACCTGCCCGTGGCCCTTGGGGGAGGAGTAGGTGATGTACTCGGCGATGATGTCCGGGTCGGTGAACTCGACCTGCTCGGCGAGCGCGTAGTTCGGGCTCAGGGACGCGAGCAGCGCGCTGGCGGTCAAACCGCCGAGGGTGAACAACGCGGCGCGGTCGAGAAACTCGCGCCGGTTGATCAGGCCATGGGCGTAGTAGTCGTAGAGCTCCAGCAGCTCCGGGGCAAAGTCTTTCGCAGTGAGGCGGGTCATCGGTGCGGTTCCTCTTTCAACGGGTTGGACACGGGACCCTGTGGGAGCGAGCTTGCTCGCGATGGCGGAGTGTCAGGCACATAGATGTCGGATGTGCCGCCGTCATCGCGGGCAAGCCCGCTCCCACAGGATTGCGTGGGTTTTACAATTCACTTCAAACACTGCGCCCCGGCTTTCGCCACCTGCGCATCTTGTTCGGCCTTGACCCCCGACACCCCGACCGCGCCGATCACCTGGCCGTCGACGATGATCGGCACACCGCCTTCCAGCGATGTCAGCAGCGGCGCGGAGAGGAAAGCGGTGCGTCCGCCATTGACCATTTCTTCATAGCCTTTCGATTCACGTCGGCCCAGTGCCGAGGTGCGGGCCTTTTCAATGGCAATGTAGGCGCTGATGGGCGACGCGCCGTCGAGGCGTTCGAGGGCCAGGGGATGACCGCCGTCATCGACCACTACGATGGTCACCGGCCACTGGTTAACCTGGGCTTCGCTGCGTGAAGCAGCGAGGATCTGGCTGACTTCGGCCTGGCTCAGGATGGCTTTGCTGTTCATGGGCAATCTCCGGGGCGTTATTGGGACAGGGCGGCTTCGACCAGTTCGATCCAGTGCCGCACCGGGGTCCGGCCTGCGCCGTCGAGGTGCGACTGGCAGCCGATGTTGGCCGTGGCGATGACTTCGGGGTAGCCGCTTTCCAGGGCATTCATTTTGTTGTCGCGCAGTTGTCGGGACAGCGCCGGCTGGGTCAGCGAATAAGTGCCCGCCGAGCCACAGCATAGATGAGCATCGGGTACGGTGGTCAGGTTGAAACCCAGGCGCAGCAACAGCGCTTCGACCGCGCCACCGAGTTTCTGCGCGTGCTGCAAGGTGCACGGGCAATGAAACGCCACGCGGCGGGCGTTATGAATGCCGAGCTGTTCCAGCGGCTCGTCGCGCAGCACTTCCACCAGATCCTTGGCCAGCGCGCTGACGGTTTTGGCTTTATCGGCGTAGGCGGGGTCGCGTTCGAGCAGATGCCCGTAGTCCTTGATAAAGGCCCCGCAACCACTGGCGGTCTGCACGATGGCCTCGGCGCCTGCTTCAATCGCCGGCCACCAGGCATCGATGTTGTGCCGGGCGCGATCCAGTCCGGCCGCCTGGGCGTCGAGGTGATAATCCACGGCCCCGCAACAACCGGCGCCGCTGACCGGCGTGATACTGATGCCCAACCGGTCGAGCACCCGCGCGGCAGCGACGTTGGTGTTGGGTGACAGCCCCGGTTGCACGCAGCCTTCGAGCATCAACACGCGGCGGGCGTGGTGGGGAGTGGGGCGTTTTTTACACACCGGCGTACTGCGCGGCAGTTTGCTTTGCAGCGCGCCGGGCAGCAGTGCCCGGAACATCTGGCCGCTGTTGACCAGGCCTTTGAACAGATCCCGATGCGGCACCAGTGTGCGCAGCCCCTCGCGCAACAGGCGCTGGCCCATCGGGCGCGGTACTGCCGCATCCACCACCGCCCGGCCGATGTCCAGCAGGTTGTGGTAATCGACACCGGACGGGCAGGTGGTTTCGCAGTTGCGGCACGACAGGCAACGGTCGAGGTGTTGCTGGGTTTTTTGCGTGACTTCGTTGCCTTCGAGCACCTGTTTGATCAGATAGATGCGCCCGCGCGGGCCGTCCAGTTCGTCGCCGAGCAATTGATAGGTCGGGCACGTGGCGTTGCAGAAACCGCAGTGCACACAGCTGCGCAGAATGCTGTCGGCTTCTTCGGCGCGGGGCAGTCGGCGGGCGTTTTCACTCAAGGTGGTCTGCATGGTTCAAAGCTCCGCGTACAGGCGTCCGGGGTTGAAAATACCCTGGGGGTCGAGTTGCCGTTTGAGGTTGCGGTGATAGCGCATCAGCGCCTCGGGCAACGGTTGGAACGGGCTGTCGCTGAGGCCGTGGCTGTAGCAGGTCACGTGTCCGCCGACTTCTTCGACAACCTGGCGAATGAAGCTCGCCTCGGCGTCGGACTTGAGCCAGCGCTGGGCGCCGCCCCAGTCGATCAACTGGCGACCGGGCAAGGACAGGCGCGGTGTGTCAGTGGGCAACGACAGCCGCCACAACGGCTGGTCCTCGTCGAAGAAGCTCAAGCGCTGTTCATTAAGGTCGGCCCAATACGAGCCGTCCAGCCGCTCACCGCCCAAACGGTCATGGGCGGCGGCCACCGAGCCTTCACCGCCCTCAAGGCGAAGGTGCAAGTGCTCGCCGTCGTGACACGCGGCGCTGATAGGCAACGGTTGCTGGCCCCATTCCGCCAGGCGCAACAGCGCGCGTTCGGCGTTCATTTCCAGACTGATGCTCAAGGCCTGCCGGGGTTTGGGCAGGACCTTGAGCGAGACTTCCGTGATCAGCCCCAAGGTGCCGTAACTGCCGGCCATCAGTCGCGACAGGTCGTAACCGGCGACGTTTTTCATTACCTCGCCCCCGAAGCGCAAATGCTTGCCGAGACCGGTGATCACCCGGGTGCCGAGGACAAAATCGCGCACCGAGCCGGACCACGGCCGACGCGGCCCCGACAACCCGCAGGCAATCATGCCGCCCACGGTGGCATCATCCGCAAAGGCCGGCGGTTCACAGGGCAACATCTGTTGTGCGGCGTCCAGCACTTGCTTGAGCTCGGCCAACGGCGTGCCGCAGCGCGCGGTGATCACCAGCTCGGTCGGGTCGTAACTGACGATGCCGCGGTGTGAGCGGGTGTCGAGTATTTCCCCGGCGGTCACCCGCCCCAGAAACGCCTTGCTGTTGGCGCCCTGGATGCGCAGCGGCGTGGCATTTTCCAATGCCTGATTGACCTGCTCCAGCAGCAGCGCGCTGTCGTCAATCTCGACTGATCCGTGCATCAGAAACGCTCCAGGTCAGGGAAGGGCAGTTGCCCCGCATGCACGTGCATCGCACCAAATTCGGCGCAGCGGTGCAGGGTCGGGATGTTTTTGCCGGGATTGAGCAAGCCGCTGGGGTCGAACGCTGCCTTGATCGCGTGAAACAGGGTCAACTCATCGCTGTTGAACTGTGCGCACATCTGATTGATCTTCTCGCGCCCGACACCGTGTTCGCCGGTGATGCTGCCGCCGACCTTCACGCACAGCTCCAGAATCTTGCCACCCAGGGCTTCGGCACGATCCAGCTCGCCGGGCTGATTGGCATCGAACAGAATCAGCGGGTGCATGTTGCCGTCGCCGGCATGGAACACGTTGGCCACGCGTAAACCGTACTCGGCGGACAGGTCGGCAATGGCCTTGAGCACTCTGGGCAATTCCCGGCGCGGGATGGTGCCGTCCATGCAGTAATAGTCCGCAGACAAGCGACCCACCGCCGGGAACGCATTCTTGCGACCGGCCCAGAATCGCACCCGTTCGGCCTCGTCCCTGGCCAGGCGTACTTCGGTGGCGCCGGCCTGTTCCAGCACCTGGCGCACGCGGTCGCAGTCGTCATGCACGTCGGCTTCAACGCCGTCGAGTTCGCACAGCAAAATCGCTTCGGCTTCTACCGGATAACCGGCGTGGATGAAGTCTTCGGCGGCGCGGATGGCCAGGTTATCCATCATCTCCAGTCCCCCGGGAATGATCCCGGCGGCGATGATGTCGCCGACGGCGCGGCCGGCTTTTTCCACGCAATCGAACGCCGCCAGCAGCACCTTGGCCGACTGTGGTTTGGGCAGCAGTTTGACCGTGACTTCGGTGATCACCCCGAGCATGCCCTCAGAACCGGTGAACAGGGCCAGCAGGTCGAACCCGGGGGAGTCGAGGGCATCGGAGCCCAGTGTCAGGTGTTCGCCATCGATCGTCAGGATGTCGACCTTGAGCAGGTTATGCACGGTCAGCCCGTATTTCAGGCAATGCACGCCACCGGCATTTTCTGCGACGTTACCGCCGATGGAGCAGGCGATCTGCGAAGAGGGATCGGGCGCGTAGTACAGGCCGAAAGGGGCGGCGGCCTGGGAAATCGCCAGGTTGCGCACCCCCGGCTGAACCCGTGCGGTGCGCGCGGCGGGGTCGATATGCAGGATCTGATTGAAGCGCGCCATGACCAGCAACACGCCTTTTTCCAGCGGCAAGGCTCCACCGGACAAACCGGTCCCGGCCCCCCGGGCAACTACCGCCACCCGGCGCTCGTGACACAGGCGCAACACCCCCTGAACCTGCGCAATGTCGCGCGGCAGCACCACCAGCATCGGCGTGGTGCGATAGGCGGAAAGCCCGTCGCACTCGTAGGGCTTGAGTTCTTCCTGCTGGTGCAGGATTTCCAGCTCAGGCATCTGCGTTCGCAGGGCCTGCAGCAGCGCGTTTTTGTCGATGTCGGGCAGGGCGCCGTCGACGCGTTCATCGTAAAGAATGTTCATCGGCGCTCGACACTCGTTTTTTAGTTATGGGATGTGAGGTCTGGTTGCGGAAAATGCTGATCATCATCGGCGTGGCGCGTGGGCTGGTCCCTGCCTGTTTGTCCGCGCCAGGCCGCTTTTCATTCAATAAGTTTTACCCGGAACCGCAGATAATCAAGGTGGCGCGGCAATCCCGGTGGAGGCGTGTGCCTTTGTGAAGAAAAAAGCCCGGAAGGCGCACCTCCCGGGCAGGGTTTTAAGCTTGAGCGCAGATACCTTCGGGCTGCCGATTCAATGTCCGCCCACCACCATATGGCTGAACGGCGCCACATACGCTTGCAACGTCACCAGCCCGCCGACCAGGATCGCCAGGATGATCGAGTGGAAGAACACGTAACGCAGGATTTCCCCTTCGTGGCCGTACCAGCGCGTAGCCGTGGAGGCGACCACGATTGACTGCGCATCGACCATCTTGCCCATCACCCCGCCGGAACTGTTGGCCGCCGCCATCAACACCGGGCTCAGGCCCAACTGCTCGGCGGTGACCCGCTGCAAACCGCCGAACAGCACGTTGGACGCGGTGTCCGAACCGGTCAGCGCCACGCCGAGCCAGCCGAGCAAGGTGCCGAACATCGGATAGAAAATCCCCGTCGCCGCAAAGGCCAGGCCCATGGTGGCATCCAGCCCGGAGTAGCGCGTGAGGAAGCCCAGGGCGAGCATCGCGGTGATGGTGATCAACGAGTAGCGCACCACCCACAGCGTTCGCAGGTACTGGCTGATCAGTTGCGGTATGGAATACCCCATCAGCAAACCACCGACAATCGCGGCCAGCAAGATGCCGCTGCCGGTGGAGGTGAACCAGGTGAATTTGTAGACCGCCTCTTCGACTTTAGGCGTCGGCACCACCGGTGGCACTTTCTCGATTTGCTGGTGGATGGTGGTGAAGGTCAGGACCGGGGCGAACACCGGGTTGGCTTCGCGCATGGGCTTGCCTTGAGGGTCGAGCTTGGCCGAGTGGGTCACCGGATCGATCGCCGGACGGGTGTCGAACAGGTTTTTGAAGCTCTGAGTGCCCCAGGCGAACACGAACACGGTGAGGATGAGCCACGGCATCCACGCCCGCATCACGGCTTTTTTCGTGTCGCTGGAAAAAGCCGCGCTCGGTTCAGTTTTGGATTCATATTCCGCATCGATTTTCGAGTTGTCGACTCGGCCGGTCAGGGCGGCGGAGGTGTGCACCGTGGCCGGTTTCCAGACTTTCAGGAAACCGGTCAGGCAGGCCATGGAAATCAGGGCGGCGATCACGTCCACCAGCATCGGCCCGTGATAGTTGGACACGAGGAATTGAGGGATGGCAAAACTGACCCCGGCGACCAGGATCGCCGGCCAGATTTCCAGCATCTTGCGCCACCCGGCAAAGGCCCAGATCAACCAGAACGGAACGATCACCGAGAAGAACGGCAGTTGCCGCCCGACCATCATCGACAGCTCCATTTCATCCAGCCCGGTGACTTTGGCCAGGGTGATGATCGGCGTGCCCAGCGCGCCGAAAGCCACCGGTGCGGTGTTGGCGATCAGCGCCAGGCCGGAAGCCGCCAACGGCGAAAAGCCCAGGCCGATCAGGATTGCTCCGGTCACCGCCACTGGCGTACCGAAGCCGGCCGCACCCTCGAAGAACGCGCCGAAGCAGAAGGCAATCAGCAGCAATTGCAGGCGCCGGTCGTCGGTGATCCGCGCCAGGGAATCCTGCAGCACTTTGAACGAGCCGTTCTCGGTGGTCAGACGGTGCAGGAAAATGATGTTGAGCACGATCCAGCCAATCGGCAGCAGACCGTTGGCGGCGCCATACAGCGCAGCAGACCCGGCCATGTTGGCGGGCATGCCGAATGCGAAAATGGCGATGACCAGCGCGGAGGCCAGGGCGAGCAGTGCCGCCAGGTGCGCCTTGACATGAAAGAACGCGAGGGCTGCCAGCATCACCACCACCGGCACGGCGGCCATGAGGGTGGACAGTACCGGGTTATTGAATGGATCGTAGATTTGCTGCCAAACCATGTTCCACCTCTGCTTTTTATTGTTCGATGTGCAGACCCCGAAGGGGCGGTGGCATCCAGTATAGGTGGCATTTCGCCGCTGTCAGGCTCAGTGCTCAGAACTGTGAATCAGCGCAATTCAGGGGCTGAGCTAGCATTGCCTGTAAGGTCGAAAATCCTGACGCGGGAGGAAAAACGCAATGACCGAGCGCCATATGGAACACAAGGAAACGCTATCGAACGGATGCAGCATCAAGGTCAAGGCCGAGATATTGAAGGACGGTTCTCTGGGCATGTTCATTGGGGTTTACCGTCCGGACGGCAGCGCTATCGACGAAAACCACGATCCCAAACCGCACATGCTCGACATGGAGGCGGCAATGGATTGGGGCGTCGATATCGCCAAGGGCATCGGCAACAGCCAGCGGTCGCTGTGAGACTCGGCAGGTATAGCATTTTTGTGTCCTGCCACACGGCCTGAAAAAGGAAATCGGTCTAAAAACAGCGGCCCACGCTGCGAGCGTTTTGCTACTCTGAAGGTGTAGGTGAAAACGCAGACTGATGCGCAAGCGGATAGCGAGGACGCGTGGGGCGCGCTCCGAAGGGTACACGGTTAGAAAGATCTCCGCGCTGAGATCCAGCCCTTATGCCGTGTGAAGCAGGACAGTGCATATTGTTGTTCTGTGGGAGTCCTGATAAACCTCGTAAGCCAGAGACCAGCACTGACCACCTACTTGGCTCTCGAAGCCTGCTTGTGCAGCTGTGACAAGGCAGCTCGCCAAGATCAAATGCCCCGTCTGACGGGGCATTTGTTTATCTGTCTTTTACGTTCCGGTCCTGTGCCATCAAACCAGATTGATCGTCACGTCGATGTTGCCGCGGGTTGCCTTGGAATACGGGCAGGTCTGGTGGGCGGCATCCACGAGGGAGCGGGCCAGCGCCGGCTCCACACCCGGCAAGCTGACATTCAAGCGTGCCTGGAGGAAGAAGGCGTTATTGGTCTTGCCCAGATCGATTTCGGTCGCGACGCTGACGTCAGCCGGCAAGCTCACTTTCAATGCCAGCGCCGCCTTGCCCAGCGCGCCGATGAAACACGCCGACCAGCCGGCGCCCAGCAATTGCTCAGGGTTGGTGCCGCTACCGGAAGAGCCCGGTGGCGACAGCTTGATGTCCAGGCGCCCGTCGTCACTGCGCGACTCGCCTTGGCGGCCGCCGGTGGTAACGGTTTTGCCGGTGTACAGCACGGTATCGATTTGATTGATCATGAAGGGGTTCCTGCTAGGGTTGAACTGCGACCCGCGCACTTTTTCACTTTCATGTACACCGTTTATGTCCTGCCCAACGCCGTTGTGTATCGCTGTGTAGTCTCCCAGGCGCCCAATACAGACCGATACAAATCCACAACTGTTCACCCTGCGCCTGGATGTCTTTTGCCAGGCTGCTAACGCATGACCCCGGTAATGCGTTAGCGCACATTGCGTTATTGCCCGGCCTGCGCCGACCGCGGGTTATGTGCAATTTGCTTTGGCCCGGCCAAGGCCCAGGCGATAAGCCCCAACAGCGGCACAAACACGATCACCACCATCCATACCCCTCGTGTGCTTGCCTTGCCGTCGCTCTTGCGCAGCCGATTGATAGCCCACAATTCAATGAGTAGCAGTACTACCGCGAGTACGATCCACGTTGGTTCAAAATGCATGTGTCACCTCCTGATGGTCATTCAGTTAGGGGCGCGTGCGGCGGCAGGGTTCATTAAATTTGCGCAACGCTCCGGCTGATTGCGTCCCCGGGAAATTGTTTTCAGGCGTCGCGCGCAGGCCCTGTATCCCAACGTATCTGTTTGGCCGGCAGCTACGTGCGCATACAAAAACAGCCCTGCGTGACACGCGCGAGATACACGGGGACCGCGTAATGGGGCTGCCTGACAACGGCATCCCGCGCACTTTTTTACCCTGCGCTCATTGGAGAATTGCGATGTCCCGAAATAACAAAACCAACGCCGCCAGCCTGTTCGGCGTCGCCATCGTCGCCGCGGCACTCACCGCTTTCGCGGGGCTGTCCCAAGCTCAGGACACCAAGCCCGCCGACGCCGGCCAGGTGCCTGGCAAAAGCTGGCAGAGCGGCATCAAGCGTACCGATCTGGTGCGTCACGACCTCGATGTAGAAGGGCGTGAAGTGATTCAGGTGCTCGTCGATTTCGATCCGGGTGTCACGTCGCCGAAACACTCGCATCCCGGTGCCGAAGTCGCTTACGTCGTTTCAGGGACATTCGAGTACCAACTCGAAGGCCAGCCGAACGTCACGCTCAAGGCGGGTGACTCCCTGTACATCCCGGCCGGCACTGCCCATGTCGCGAAGAACGTCGGCAAGGACAAAGCTTCGGAACTGGCGACCTACATCGTCAAGAAGGACACGCCGTTGTTGAAAATCGAACAGTAAGCGCTCCGAAATGCTTAGCGCTGATCACGCCCCGTGGTCAGCGCCCGGCCACCCACGGCCACCAGACAGGCAATGCCCATCAGCCCCAGAGCGACGGTAAACGTCAGGCGCAAGCCGCTGGCAATCACGTTAGGTTGTGCGCTACTCAGGTCGACCGTTGCCGTAGCCATGGCGAACACCGCACCCAATACCGAGGCTCCGGTGATCAACCCCAGATTGCGCGACAGATTGAGCAGGCCCGACACCACGCCGCGTTGCTCCGCCTGGACATTGGCCATGACTGCCGTGTTGTTGGCGGTCTGGAACACGGCATAGCCCAACGTGATCACCACCATCGGTGCGATATAACCGCCAATGCCGTAACTGCTCGGCAGCACCGACAACAGGAAACAGCCAAGCGCGATAGCGATCAGTCCGGCAAAGGTCATGCGCCGGGCACCGAATCGGTCGGCAAGGCGTCCGGCAGGTACGCTGGTCAACGCGGCAACCAATGGCCCGACCGACATCACCAGCCCGACCCCGATGGCGTTCAACCCAAGCGCCTGGGACAAATAGAACGGCCCGATCACCAGTGTCGTCATCAATACCGTAGTCACCAACAAGCTCATGACCAGGCTGCCACTGAGCTGTGGGTCGCGGAACATTGCCAGGCGAATCAACGGCGCAGCCACGCGCTCTTCAACCCACACAAACACACCAACGCCGACGCAGGCCGCCAACAGCAGGGCGATGTTCAGTGAACCGAAATGGCCGCGTCCGAGGGTCATGGCCAGTGCGTAGGCGCCGAGCGTCAGGGCCAGAACCAAAGTGCCCAGCGGATCGAAAACGGCGCGTTTTGCTGTCTGCCGGTCAACGGGCAGGTAGCGGTGGGCGAGCAGCAGGGTCAGCAGGCCCAAGGGCACGGTGATCAGGAAAATCGCCTGCCAGCCGAACGCGGCAATCAGTACACCACCGAGGGACGGCCCCATCGCCGTACCGATGGCCGACAGGGTCCCGAGCAGGCCCATGGCGCTGCCGGTTTTTTCTTTACTCACTGTCTCGCCGACGAACGCCAGGGTCAGCGCCATCATGATCGCCGCGCCGAGGCCTTGCAGCGCTCGGGCGCCGAACAGCATTTCAAGGGTCGGCGCCAGACCGCACAGGGCTGAGGCGAGCGTGAACAAACCGATCCCCGATAAGAGCAAGCGACGTCGTCCGATGAGATCACCAAGGCGACCGACGCTGACGATCAAGGTGGTAATGGCCAGCAGGTAGGCGAGGACGATCCACTGCACCTGTTGAAACGACGCGTCGAACACCGTGGCCAACGTCGGCAACCCCACGTTGGCGATGCTGGTGCCGAGCGATGACAGCAGCATCGACAGTGACAGGCTGACCAGTGCCCATTTGACTGACAGCGTAGGTGTGATGGCTGTAGTGGATTGCATGCTCTCTCTCTTTTGTGGCCACTCCCGATTGGAGCTACCGCAAATCTACGCTCGGGCCTAACATGGCGGAAGACGCACTGATTGCACTTAATACGTGCATAAGGCGCCACTTAACCCAAGCACGGTGCGATCCATGTCCGCTCCCGATTTCAACTTGTTGATCACCCTGGATGTATTGCTGAACGAGGGCAGCGTGGCGCGGGCCGCCAAGCGTTTGTGCCTCAGTCCGTCGGCGATGAGCCGGGCGCTGGCACGTCTGCGCGAAACCACGGGCGATCCGCTGCTGGTCCGTGCCGGGCGCGGCCTCGTGCCGACGCCGCGAGCACTGGAACTGCGCGAGCGGGTCAGTCAGCTGGTGCAGGAGGTAGAAGCGGTGCTGCGCCCGGCCGAGCAACCCGACCTCATGCACCTGGAACGCACCTTCACTTTGCGCACCAGCGAAGGCTTCGTCGAAAACTTCGGCGCTGCGCTGATCGCACTCGTCGCCGCACAGGCACCAGGCGTGTGCCTGCGTTTCGTGCATAAACCCGACAAGGACAGTACGTCACTGCGCGACGGTACGGTCGATCTGGAAACCGGTGTAGTCGGGAAGGCCGCCAGCCCGGAGCTGCGCCCCCAAGGCTTGTTTCGCGATCGTTTCATTGGTGCAGTGCGGCTCGGACATCCGCTGGGCGATGACGCGATCACGCTTGCGCGCTACGCGGCGGGAAGCCACATCAGCGTGTCACGACGGGGATTGCAAACAGGACAGATTGATGAGGCCCTGGAACCGCTTGGGTTGAAACGGCGGATCGCGACGATCGTCGGCGGTTTCTCCATGGCGTTGGCATTGGCCCGCGGCAGTGACCTGATTGCCAGCGTGCCCGAACGTCATACCGCTAACCTGCGCACCGGCATGCGCAGCTTCGAACTGCCGTTGTCCGTAGAGGAGTTTACCGTGGCAATGCTTTGGCACCCGCGGCTGGATGCCGATCCGGTTCATCGCTGGTTGCGCGGCTGCTTGCGGGAGGTGTGTGGGCAAGCAGCAAGCGAGGCGCTCTAGAACGTAAAGGAGCGAGCAGAGCCTGGAGCGTGCCGGGCCATCTCGATTTCAAGCAGATGCTCGGCCAGCACATCGTTGAGAAAGCGGAACTGATCGTTGAGCCCGACCACTTCGTTGTTGAAGTGGTGGCCGGCTGCGGGAATCAGCAGGGCTTCGAATTTATCGTCGAACACCAGGGCCAACACCTTACGGGACTCGTATTGCTGCGAATAATAGTTGTTGCCGAACACCGGGAAGCTCACGGCCAGGGTGACTTGGTTGATCATGACGTGCGCTCCTCGGAGAGAAGGAACCAGGCAAATACGCTCAACGTGAAGGCCGTCAGGGCCAGACAGGTCAGGAGATGGATCAGCATGATTCGACCCTCCGCTACAGGGTTTCGTGTTGGGTTGAAAGTGATCCTACGCTGACGGCCGCGAGGCGGAAGGCATTCGTGGCGATGGTGAATATCGATGGGAGTGATGGTCGGGTTTAGTGGTGATTTCACCGGCCCCATCGCCAGCAAGCCGGCGCCTACAGAGGGATTAGGCTGGCTGCGAAGTGTGCACGACGCTGATCCACTGGAGGAGCAAGCCTGCTCGCGATGACGGCCGCGAGAACGACAACTTTACCGAGCGGACAGAGACCGCCACCTATACTCAAACCAGGGCCTGTTGAGCGTCGGGCATTTGGTTTGGCGCAGACTTTAGGGAATCGCGATCTTGAACCGGCGTTCGCTGATCGTTCTCGTGCTGCTGATATTGGCGGGATGCGTCACGACTCCGCGTGAGCCGGTGGAAGTGCCGCAGGTCATGGTTTCGCCGAGCACCTGGCAGCAAGTCGATCAGGAGATCGTCAGCGCCTCGCAGTCCGCCACCGAACAAACCAAAATCTACGCCCGCGGTGCCATGGATTACTGGCGCACGCGGGTCTATCAGTTGACCGAAGAGAACTTCATCCCCTGGTTCAGCAGCTATTGGACCCAAGAGTGGCTGTCGATGAAGGTCAGTTGGTACACCGTCAGCGCCAAGGGCGAGCAGGACACCTCGGAAAAACGCCTGGCCGCTTATTTGCTGGAGCGATACCAGGAAAAGGTCCTGGCCCCGGTGGCGGTGGAGATTGATCCGGACGCGATACTCAGCCTCGCGGCGGCGTTCTACGTCGACATCCTCAAGGAAGAATTGCAGAAAATCTCCAAGCGCCATGGCGTGCCGATGGCCCAACTCAATGGCCGTGTCCAGAAAGTCCCGGCGATTGCCCTTGGCCCACCATCGGCCCGGAATGCTTCGCTGTATCAGGTGATGCGCGCCGAGCCGCTGAACGCGCTGCCGGCCTTCGCCGCGTTGATCGACAAGGTCCACAAGGCCGGGGGCGACAAGGGTGTCGACTCGACCGACACCGCCATGGCGCCGGTTGCCAGGCGCGCCAGTCAGCGGATGGAAGCTGAAATGGCCCCGCGCGGGGCGGCGAGTGCCGTGGCGGCGGCGGCGGGAAGACTCGCCGGCGGCTTGATCACCGTCGGGGTCGCCGGGATACGCGCGTTGATCCAGGCCAACGACCGCCCGGACAGCGAGGCGTTGATTCGCAGCAGCCTGGGCAACACTTTCGACAAGGCCTGGACCAAGCTGGTGCAGAACCCGACCACCGGCGTAATGGCCGGGACGCTGTACATGGCGGGGCAGATTGAGGGAAGCCTGGCGCCGCGTGCACAACCGTCGGTCGGGGGCAGCGAAGGGCATGTCGATTGGAGCCCGACCCAATCGACTAACCAGCAGATCAACCCATGAAACAAGGAGAACACTCATGTCTTATGTCGATGGTTTTGTCGCTGCCGTACCCACCGCCAACCGCGAGAAATTCAGGAAACACGCCGAGATGGCCGCCGCCATATTCATCGAGAACGGCGCGCTCAGCCTCGCCGAATGCTGGGGGGACGACGTCCCCGACGGCAAGGTGACCTCACTGCCCATGGCGGTGAAACTCAAGGAGGATGAAACCGTGGTGTTTTCCTGGATTGTCTGGCCGGACAAGCCTACCCGTGACGCCGGAATGGCGAAGCTGATGACTGATCCAAGGGTGCAACCCGACGTCAATCCAATGCCGTTCGATGGTCAACGGATGATTTTTGGCGGTTTTGAAATGATCGTGAAGGCGTGAACCGACATCGCGGGGTCACTCTGCCGCCGGGGTGATCCTGCAACTCTTGCGCCCGCGGATTTCATCGTCCGTCGGCCGCTCACGGATGAACTCGAAACGCGGTTCGCCTTCGCTGTAATGCACCAGCCAGCCCCATTCCAGCTCGAACTCGTCCTGCCCGGGCTGGGGCGGCGCGGCCCACCATGGTTCTTTGCTGAGGATCTGGCGCATGGCAGCCTCCGATTGATTCGCTTGCTTGAACTATAACGTGCCTGCGCAGCGACGCCAGAAAAGCACCTGTAACGAGGGCGCTTGGACACTGAGTGATGCCCAACAAAAAAAGGCGCCCGAGGGCGCCAAACTTCACCTTAACCGAGGAGCCAGGTGAGTGATGCAGCGGTGGTAAGGCGCTGCATGGATAGAAAGGGTTGATCTGATTTGTGTGTTGAATGATATGGCCTCATCGCCGGCAAGCCGGCTCTTACAGGAGATGTGTTCGATCAGGGATCATTGTAGGAGCCGGCTTGCTGGCGATAGCACCTTGCGCTTGAGCGATTATTTTCCGAGTTTCACCTTGGTCCAGCCCCGGGTCATGATCCGCTGCACGGCAATCGGCTGGTCAGGAATGGCATACAACGTTGCCATCACTGCTTCGGACGGGTACGAGCCCGGTTCGTTGCGAATCGCTTCATCCACCCATGGCGTCGCCGCCGCGTTGGCATTGCTGTAGCCGATGTTGTTGGTGATCTCGGCGATGATGTCCGGGCGCATCAGGAAGTTCATGAACTGATAGGCCTCCTCGACGTTCGCCGCATCACGCGGGATGGCGACCATGTCGTAGAAACTGCCGGCACCTTCTTTCGGGATGCTGTAGTCGATCTTCACGTTGTCGCCGGCTTCCTCGGCGCGGGCCTTGGCTTGCAGCACGTCGCCGGAGTAACCGACTGCCACGCAGATATTGCCGTTGGCCAGGTCGGAGATGTACTTCGACGAATGGAAGTACGACACCGACGGACGAATCTTCATGAACAGCGCTTGAGCTTCGGCGATGTGCGCCTTGTCCTGATCGTTCACCGGGTAGCCCAGGTAGTGCAGGGCGGCCGGGATCATTTCGGTTGGCGAATCGAGGAAACTGATGCCGCAGGCTTTGAGTTTTTCCGCGTTTTCCGGTTTGAACAACAAGTCCCAGGAGTTGGTTGGTGCGTTGGCCCCGAGCACTTCCTTGACCTTGGCCGGGTTGAAACCGATGCCGATCGATCCCCACATGTACGGGAACGCATGGGCGTTATTCGGGTCGCTGGCGGAGGCGTTTTTCAGCAGCACCTGATTGAGGTTTTTCCAGTTCGGCAGCTTCGACTTGTCCAGTTCCTGATAGACGCCGGCCTTGATTTGCTTGGCCAGGAAACTGTTGGACGGCACGACGATGTCGTAGCCGGACTTGCCCGCCAACAGGCGCGCTTCAAGGGTTTCGTTGCTGTCGAAGACATCGTAGGTCACGCGGATGCCGGTCTCGTCTTCGAACTTCTTGACGGTGTCCGGGGCAATGTAATCGGACCAGTTGTAGACGCGCAGAACCTTGTCATTGGCCTGGGCGCCCGAGGCGATTGCGCCCAATAAGGACAGTGTCAGCAGAGTCCTGCCAAACATTTTCATCGGTACAACTCCATTCTTTTTATTCAAAACACAATGCAAAATCACAGCGAACCTGTGGCGAGGGAGCTTGCTCCCGCTGGGCTGCGCAGCGGCCCCAACATTTTGTGAGTGCTGCGCACTCAAGCGGGAGCAAGCTCCCTCGCCACAAGGAGCAAGTCCCAGCAACTTATGCCGTCGCTTCCAGCATTTTCTTCTCCGGTGCCTGCCACGATTCGCTGGCAGTCTGGTCCATCGCTTCCTGGATCGCGCGTTTACGGCTGGCTTCGGCACGGCGGCTGAAGTACCAGACCATGAAGGTCACGATCGATACGGCCAACAGAATCAGACTGGCCACGGCGTTGATCTCGGGTTTCACACCCAGGCGCACTGCCGAGAACACTTCCATCGGCAGGGTCGTGGAACCCGGGCCGGAGACGAAGCTCGCCAGCACCAGGTCATCCAGCGACAAGGCGAACGACATCATGCCGCCGGCCGCCAGTGACGGCGCGATCATCGGGATGGTGATCAGGAAAAACACCTTGAAAGGCTTGGCACCGAGGTCCATTGCCGCTTCTTCGATGGACAGGTCCAGCTCGCGAAGGCGGGCGGAGACTACCACCGCCACGTAAGCGGCACAAAACGTGGTGTGGGCGATCCAGATGGTGACAATGCCGCGTTCCATCGGCCAGCCGATCAACTGTGCCATGGCCACGAACAGCAGCAACAGCGACAGACCGGTGATCACCTCAGGCATCACCAGCGGCGCGGTCACCAGGCCACCGAATAACGTGCGGCCCTTGAAACGGGTGACGCGGGTCAGAACGAACGCCGCCAATGTACCCAGCGCCACCGCCGCAATCGCCGTGTAGCAGGCGATCTCCAGCGAGCGCACCACCGAGCCCATCAGTTGCGAGTTGTCGAGCAGGCCGGCGTACCACTTGAATGACCAGCCACCCCACACCGTCACCAGTTTCGAGGCGTTGAACGAGTAGATCACCAGAATCAGCATCGGCAGGTAGATGAACGACAGGCCGAAAATCAGCATGAACTTTGAAAATCCGAAGCGTTTCATCCCCGTGCCTCCATCTCTTTGGCCTGGCTGCGGTTGAACAGCAGAATCGGCACAATCAGGATCAACAGCATCACCACCGCCAGGGCGGACGCCACCGGCCAGTCGCGGTTATTGAAGAACTCTTGCCACAGCACGCGACCAATCATCAGGGTCTCCGGGCCGCCCAGCAGTTCCGGAATCACGAACTCGCCGACCACCGGGATGAACACCAGCATGCAGCCGGCGATGATGCCGTTCCTGGCCAGCGGCACGGTGATTTTCCAGAAGCTGTTGAAGGTGCTCGAACCGAGATCCGACGCCGCTTCCAGCAAGCTCTGATCGTGCTTCACCAGGTTGGCGTACAGCGGCAGGATCATGAACGGCAGATACGCATACACCACGCCGATATACACGGCGGTGTTGGTGTTGAGGATCTCGATCGGGTGTGAAGTCAGGCCGGTCCACATCAGGAAACCATTGAGCAAGCCGTTGTTGCTGAGGATGCCCATCCACGCATAGACGCGGATCAGGATCGCGGTCCAGGTCGGCATCATGATCAACAACAGCAGGACGTTTTGCGCTTCCTTGCTCGCCTTGGTGATCGCGTAAGCCATCGGGAAACCGATCACCAGGCACGCCAGGGTGCTGAACAGCGCGACCTTCAACGAACCGAGGTAAGCCCAAAGGTACAGCTCGTCTTCGCCGAGCAAGGTGTAGTTGCCGATGTTGAGCATCAACTCGAATTTCTGCTCGGCGTAGGTGTAGATCTCCGAGTAGGGCGGAATCGCCAGCGCGGCTTCCGAAAAACTGATCTTCATCACCAGGAAGAACGGCAACATGAAGAACAGGCACAGCCATACGAACGGGATGCCGATGACCAGTTTTCGCCCACTGGGCACCAGGCGCAGGAATTGCTGATTGAAGGTTCTCATGCGCGCAATACCACGCCGCTGTCGTCTTCCCACCACACGTAGACCTGATCGTCCCAGGTCGGACGCGCGCCACGGCGTTCGGCGTTGGCCATGAACGACTGCACGACTTTGCCACCAGGCAGCTCGACATAGAACACCGAATGGCCGCCGAGGTAGGCGATGTCATGCACCTTGCCGCTGGACCAGTTGTAGCGGGCGTCGGGCCTGGTGGTGCTGACCAGCAGTTTTTCCGGGCGAATGGCGTAGGTGATCGACTTGTCCTGCACCGAGGTGCTGACGCCATGACCGACGTAGATTTTCTGCTCCAGATCCGGGCTGTGAATGATTGCGTGGCCTTCCAGGTCTTCCACCACGGTGCCGTCGAAGGCGTTCACGTTGCCGATGAATTCGCAGACCATGCGGCTGACCGGCGCTTCATAAATGTCGACAGGACTGCCGATCTGGGCAATCCAGCCCAGGTGCATGATCGCAATGCGCTGGGCCATGGTCATGGCCTCTTCCTGGTCGTGGGTCACCATCACGCACGTCACGCCGACACGCTCGATGATCTCCACCAGCTCCAGTTGCATCTGCGAACGCAGCTTTTTATCCAGCGCACCCATCGGTTCGTCGAGCAACAACAGCTTCGGACGCTTGGCCAGGGAGCGGGCCAGTGCCACACGCTGACGCTGACCGCCGGACAACTGGTGCGGCTTTCGCTTGGCGTATTGGGTCATGTGCACCAGGCGCAGCATTTCTTCTACGCGGGCATCGATTTCAGCCGCGGGCAAACGGTCCTGCTTGAGGCCGAAGGCGATGTTCTGCGCCACCGTCATGTGCGGGAACAGCGCATAGGACTGGAACATCATGTTGATCGGCCGTTCGTACGGCGGCATGTCGGTGATGTCGACGCCGTCGAGCAGGATCCGGCCTTCAGTCGGGCGTTCGAAGCCGGCGAGCATGCGCAGCAGCGTCGATTTACCGGAACCGGAACCACCGAGCAGGGCAAAGATTTCGCCCTGATGGATCTCCAGGGACACATCGTCCACAGCGGTGGTTTCGTCGAACTTCTTGGTGACGCGGTCGACTTTCACCAACACCTTTTTCGGTGCCTGGTGACCTTCAAGAGCCTTCCTGTAGATGCTGGAGGCGTTTGCCATGTGAAACTCCCAACAGGTTTCAGTCGTCGGGCCAACGCGGCCTGACTTAATAGTTGATTGCAGAGCTGTGCGGGATACCTGTCAGCTATGGCGCAGAACCTGTGGGAGCGAGCCTGCTCGCGAAGACGGTGTGTCAGTCGACATCATTGATTGCTGATACATCGCTTTCGCGAGCAGGCTCGCTCCCACAGGGGAAATGCGTTTACCTGACTGGCATTACCCGCACCGATCCGGCTTGTTCGGCGCCGCCGTCCTGGCTGCCTGGGTCGTACTTGTTGTTATTACGGTTTGTTGTTTTCACGGATGACGGATGCACACACGCGCAACCGCCGACCCCGTGGGGGCAGTAAACAGTGATGAAATCCTGGGTTGTGTCAGCGTTTGTTGCGCAGCGTCGCCCGTTGCCGGCACGCCTCGCCAAACGCCTGGAAAATTTTCAAATAAGCAGGGTTGTCCAGTACCTGCCATTCCGGGTGCCATTGCACGCCGAGGGCGAAGGCCTTGCTGTTCTCCACCGAGACCGCTTCGATCAAGCCATCGGGAGCGACGGCCTCGGCGCGCAGGCCGGGGGCGAGTCGATCGATGCCTTGGCTGTGAATCGAATTGACCTGGAACACCGACGGCAGATCCAGCGCTTCGAACACTCCACCCGGCTGCACGTTGACGTCATGTGCCGGTGCGTATTGCACGGCCAGGTCCGGGTGATCGGCTTCGCGATGGTCGAGGAAACCAGGGAGTTCATGAACCTTCTGATGCAGGCTGCCACCGAACGCCACATTCATCTCCTGGAAACCGCGGCAGATGCCGAGCACCGGAACGCCGGCGGCTATCGCGGCGCGGATCAGAGGCAGGGTAGTGGCGTCCCGCGCCGGATCATGATCCGTGCCGGGGGCACTGGCGGCGCCTTGATAGTGGAAGGGTTCCACATTCGATGGCGAGCCGGTCAGCAACAGACCGTCGAGCTGCGGCAGCAGATCCTCGATTTCGGTCAGTTCAGCCAGGGAAGGAATAACGACGGGCAACCCCAGCGCCGCAACGCTGACAGCGCGCAAGTACTTGTCGCCGCTGACGTGGTAGGGGTGCAGGCCAATCTGTTTGACGCACGCAGTAACGCCGATCAATGGCTTGAATGCCATTTTTATCACCTCGAAGTTTGACACTTGAACGAGCTTTTCCGGAGCTTAGCCTTGTTGATTTTAATTAACAACTCCCATGTAAAAAATTCTAAACGCCGCACCTCTGAAACTGTGGATTTACGCGTGTTCTGGGTTTGATCTGGCACTCTCGTGCCTCTGAGAGGCCCGAAAATAAACGCTAAAAGGCCAGGTGTTCGCTATTGACTTCACTTTGCCTTTCGGATTGACTGGCTGCGTGAAAGGGCGGTGAACATAATAATTAACAGTAAAAAAATAGGTGCATCATGTCGGTCCCTCTGCGTACCGTTCAACTCAACGAAGCAAACGCATTCCTTAAGAAATATCCTGAGGTTTTGTACGTCGACCTTCTGATTGCGGATATGAACGGTGTGGTGCGCGGTAAGCGCATCGAACGCACCAGTCTTCATAAGGTTTACGAGAAAGGCATCAACCTGCCGGCTTCCCTGTTTGCTCTGGACATCAATGGTTCCACGGTGGAAAGCACCGGCCTGGGTCTGGACATCGGCGATGCCGACCGGATCTGCTACCCGATCCCCGGCACCCTGAGCATCGAGCCTTGGCAGAAGCGCCCAACCGCGCAATTGCTGATGACCATGCATGAAATCGAAGGCGAGCCGTTCTTCGCCGACCCGCGTGAAGTGCTGGCCAATGTCGTGCGCAAGTTCGACGAAATGGGCCTGACCATCTGCGCCGCGTTTGAACTGGAGTTCTACCTGATCGACCAGGACAACGTGAACGGTCGTCCGCAATCGCCACGTTCGCCGGTGTCCGGCAAACGTCCGATCTCGACCCAGGTGTACCTGATCGACGACCTCGACGAATACGTCGATTGCCTGCAAGACATCCTCGAAGGCGCGAAAGAGCAGGGCATCCCGGCCGACGCCATCGTCAAGGAAAGCGCCCCGGCGCAATTCGAAGTCAACCTGCACCACGTGGCCGACCCTATCAAGGCGTGCGACTACGCCGTCCTGCTCAAGCGTCTGGTGAAGAACATCGCCTATGACCACGAAATGGACACCACCTTCATGGCCAAGCCGTATCCGGGCCAGGCGGGCAACGGTTTGCACGTGCACATTTCGATTCTGGATAAAGAAGGCAACAACATCTTTGCCAGCGAGGATCCCGAGCAGAACGCCGCGCTGCGACACGCGATCGGCGGTGTGCTCGAGACCCTGCCGGCGCAGATGGCGTTCCTCTGCCCGAACGTCAACTCGTACCGCCGTTTCGGCGCGCAGTTCTACGTACCGAACTCGCCGAGCTGGGGCATCGACAACCGCACCGTGGCGGTCCGTGTGCCAACCGGCTCAAAGGACGCCGTGCGCATCGAACACCGTGTGGCGGGCGCCGATGCCAACCCGTACCTGCTGATGGCTTCGGTATTGGCGGGCGTGCACCACGGCCTGACCAACCAGATCGAACCGGGCGCACCGGTGGAAGGCAACAGCTACGAGCAAAACGAGCAGAGCCTGCCGAACAACCTGCGCGATGCCCTGCGCGAGCTGGACGACAGCGAGGTCATGGCCAAATACATCGACCCGATGTACATCGACGTGTTCGTGGCGTGCAAGGAAAGCGAGCTGGCCGAGTTCGAGAACTCCATCTCGGACCTTGAGTACAACTGGTACCTGCACACCGTTTGACGGCGTTGGCGGCGAACACAAGAACTGTGTACGCCGCCAACCCTGTAGGGGCTGGCTTGCCAGCGATGGCGTCATGACAGTCAACATCGATGGCGTCTGGACCACCGCCATCGCTGGCAAGCCAGCTCCTACAGGGATCGCATTTCATTTTTTGATTGTGCGGGCGTCCGTCCGACGATCACTCAATTTCCCTGCGTCGAGTCACAACCATGACAATTACTCGCAGCGACTGGGAGCAACGCTTCCAGTCCCTCACCCTCGAAGGTCGCGCATTCATTGACGGCCAATACTGCGCGGCTGCCAGCGGCGCAACGTTCGAATGCCTGAGCCCGGTAGACGGCCGCTTCCTGGTGAACGTCGCCAGCACCGACGAAGCCGACGCCCACCTTGCCGTCGAAGTTGCACGCCGTGCTTTCGAATCCGGCGTCTGGGCCAACCTGGCCCCGGCCGAGCGCAAGCGCATCCTGATTCGTTTCGCCGACCTGATCCTGGCCAATCAGGAAGAACTGGCGCTGCTCGAAACCCTCGACATGGGCAAGCCGATCAGCGACTCCATGAGCATCGACATTCCGGCAGCCGCCAACGCGATCCGCTGGACTGCCGAAGCCATCGACAAAATCTACGACGAAGTCGCTGCCACGCCACACGATCAACTGGGCCTGGTGACTCGCGAAGCCGCGGGCGTTGTCGCGGCCATCGTGCCGTGGAATTTCCCGTTGATCATGGCCAGCTGGAAATTCGCCCCGGCCCTGGCAATGGGCAACTCGTTCATCCTCAAGCCTTCGGAAAAGTCGCCGCTGACCGCGATTCGCATCGCACAACTGGCGCTGGACGCGGGCATCCCCAAAGGCGTGTTCAACGTGCTGCCGGGCTTCGGCCATACCGTCGGCAAGGCGCTGGCGTTGCACATGGACGTCGACGTGCTGGCCTTCACCGGCTCCACGGCGATTGCCAAGCAACTGATGATCTACGCCGGGCAAAGCAACATGAAGCGCGTCTGGGCCGAAGCCGGTGGCAAGAGCGCCAACGTGGTGTTCGCCGACGCCCCGGATTTGCGTGCCGCAGCACAGGCAGCGGCCGGCGCCATTGCCTTCAACCAGGGCGAAGTCTGCACCGCCGGCTCGCGCTTGCTGGTGGAGCGTTCGATCCGCGATCAGTTCATCGCACTGTTGGTTGAGGCGCTGCAAGCGTGGAAACCGGGGCACTCGCTCGATCCCGCCACCACCGTTGGCGCAGTGGTCGATCAGCGTCAACTGGACAACGTCCTGCGCTACATCAACATTGGCAAAGAGCAGGGCGCTCAATTGATCGCCGGTGGTCGCCGCACCCTTGAAGACACCGGTGGCCTCTACGTGGAACCGGCGATTTTCGACGGTGTGACCAACGCCATGACCATCGCCCAGGAAGAAATCTTCGGCCCGGTACTGTCGGTGATCACCTTCGATACGGTGCAAGAAGCCCTGGCGATTGCCAACGACAGCATCTATGGCCTGGCCGCCGGTGTGTGGACCGCCAACCTGAGCAAGGCCCACACCTTCGCCCGTGGCCTGCGCGCCGGCAGCGTCTGGGTCAACCAGTACGACGGCGGCGACATGACCGCGCCGTTCGGCGGGTTCAAGCAGTCGGGTAACGGCCGGGACAAATCGCTGCACGCGTTCGACAAGTACACCGAGCTCAAAGCGACCTGGATCAAGCTCTAACACTTTTAAGCGGCGGTCGCCTGCACGTTGTCGGCGATCATCGGAGAATCGTATGAAAACAACACATGTAAACAGCTACTACGCCGCCACCCGCAACTTCACCGGCGATTTCCCGGTGCTGGAAGGGGCGGTGGACTGTGACGTCTGCGTGATCGGCGCCGGTTACACCGGCCTGTCTTCGGCGCTGTTCCTCGCCGAAGCAGGCTACAGCGTCACCGTGCTCGAAGCGGCAAAAGTCGGCTTCGGCGCCAGCGGTCGCAACGGTGGGCAACTGGTCAACTCCTACAGCCGCGACGTCGACGTGATCGAGGATCGTTACGGCGACAAGACCGCCGAAGTCCTCGGCAGCATGATTTTTGAAGGCGCCGACATCATCCGTCAGCGCATACAGCACTACGACATCCAGTGCGACTACCGTCCCGGCGGCATTTTCGCGGCGATGAACAAGAAGCAGCTCAAAGGCCTGGCCGAGCAGAAGAAGAGCTGGGAACGCTACGGTAACAACAACCTGACCCTGCTCGGCGAAGCGGACATCAAGCGTGAAGTCGGTTCCGATGCCTACGTCGGTGGCCTGCTGGACATGCAGGGCGGCCACATTCATCCGCTGAACCTGGCCCTTGGCGAGGCTTCGGCAATCATCGGCCTGGGCGGCAAGATCTACGAACAGTCGGCGGCGGTAGAAATCACCTACGGCGAACCGATCACCGTGCGCACCGCCAAAGGCCTGGTCAAAGCCAAGTACCTGCTGATTGCCGGCAACGCCTATCTACCCCAGGGCCTCGACAACCGCGTGACCAGCAAGAGCATGCCGTGTGGTTCGCAGATCGTCGTCACCGAGCCGTTGTCGGAGCAACAAGCGCGTAGCCTGATCAAAAACAACTACTGCGTCGAAGACTGCAACTACCTGCTCGACTACTACCGCCTGACGGCCGACAACCGCTTGCTGTACGGCGGCGGTGTGGTCTATGGCGCCCGTGAACCGGACGACATCGAGCAACTGATCAAGCCAAAAATCCTCAAGACCTTCCCGCAACTGAAGGATGTGAAGATCGACTACCGCTGGACCGGTAACTTTCTGCTGACCATGTCGCGCATGCCGCAATTCGGTCGCATCGAGAAAAATGCGTATTACATGCAGGGCTACAGCGGCCACGGCGTCACCTGTTCGCACCTGGCCGGCAAACTGATTTCGGAAATGATCCGCGGCGACGCGGAGCGTTTCGATGCGTTTGCCTCGCTGCCGCACATGCCAATGATTGGCGGGCGCACCTTTTCGGCGCCGCTCACCGCCATGGGCGCCGTGTATTACTCGCTGCGCGACCGTTTCGGCATCTAAGCTTTACCTCGCCGGCGACCACCCCAAAAGTTGTCGCCGGCTTTTTAACCTGTGGGAGCGAGCCTGCTCGCGATAGCGCCAGTTCAGCCAACATCGAAGTCGCCTGACACACCGCAATCGCGAGCAGGCTCGCTCCCACAGTTTGTACTGCATCAAGGCACAGGCCATTTTCGACCACCGTTTATCGAACCTGCTGAGCAACACCAACAAACGTGATTTAATAGCCGCCTTTCACGGTTCAGGGACAGGGGGAATGGCAGGATCTGCGCCTGTTTTTCACCCCCATTACCCTTAAGTCGTTCTTACATAAGGCTGTCATGGATACGGGCTCACGACTCAAATTAGTACGCGAAAGCTACAAACTGTCCCAGCGCGAGCTGGCCCGGCGTAGCGGCGTCACCAATGCCACCATTTCCCTGATCGAACAGAATCGCGTCAGCCCTTCCGTCAGCTCCCTGAAAAAGCTGCTCGAAGGCATCCCCATGTCCCTGGCCGACTTCTTCACCTTCGACCAGCCACCCCGCGAACACCAATACGTTTTCCGCGCCAGCGAACAACCCGATCTGGGCCGCCACGGCCTTCGACTGCTACTGATCGGCGCCTCCGTACCGAGCCGGCAAATGCGTTTGCTGCGCGAGCAATACGCACCGGGCGCCAGTTCCGGTGAAGAGCCGATCGTGCATGCCGAAGGCGAGGAGTGCGGGTTGGTGACACGGGGTACGGTCGAGCTCACCGTCGACGGCCAGATCAGCGTGTTGAACGCCGGGGATGGTTATTACTTCCCGACCACGCTGCCGCACCGGTTTCGCAATATCGGGCAGGATGAGGCGGAAATCATCAGCGCGAATACGCCGGCGAATTTCTGATTCAAAGTAGGTTGATTCGGATTAACTTACGGCTCCACGCCATCATACCGACACCCGTTCGAAGAAAGTTCCAAGACAGAGATGAGGCGGCATACGGGGGCGGATTGAACCAACGCTCTAAACATCGTCTAAATTTCAGGGACTACTCCCGTCACGAAGGAACGACTCATGATCAGGTCTCGATCGTTGATTGCAGCTTTGACAAGTGTGGTGTTGGTTTGCGGTCCGGTGACTGCACTGGCGGATCCCGGTAATGGAAAAGGCCAGGGGAACGGCAAGGGCAACCCGCAAAACGCCCAGGATCATGGCAACCAGGGTGGGCATGGCAACAAAGGCAAGAATTCAGGGGGCGGCGACTGGAGTCATGGCCCGAGCATTAGTCGTACCAACGTCATCGGGATTGTTGACAGCTACCGTAATTACTGGAGTCCCGGGCCGGCATTACCTCCCGGCATCCAGAAAAACCTCGCCCGCGGCAAGCCGCTTCCGCCGGGCATCGCCAAGAAACTCGATGGCCGGCTGGTCGGCAAGTTGCCGCACTACGACGGGTATGAGTGGCAGCAAGTCGGTACGGATTTGATCCTTGTCGCGCTGGCGACCGGGCTCATCTACGAAATTCTTGATGGTGCGTTTGATTGAGGGCGCGCCTGCGTTGAGTGGCGGTCAGTCCGTCCGTCGCGGTGCGTTGAACTGAACGGGGGTTATCGCGTCCTAAACCATGCGATATCAACCCCCTACGGAAGCAATCATGCTTTTAAAAAACAAGAGTCTCGTAGCTGTCCTGTCCTGCGCATTTATGCTGGCAGCAGCCCCTTTACTGCCTGCTGACCTTTCCCTCATCAACTCAGCCGTTGCGAAAGAGGGTGGCGGAGGTGGCGGAGGCGGTGGCGGCGGCGGAGGTGGTGGGCACGGCGGTGGAAATGGTGGTGGCCACGGTGGCGGTAATGGTGGTGGAAACAGCGGCGGTCGCAGCGGGTCTGATCATGCCGGAAACTCTACCAGCAATGGCCACGGGAAGGGGTTGGCCAGCGATCACGCCGGCAAAGCGACGCGCAATCATGGGGTAAGCGGCAACCATTACGGCAGTGAGCGCAATGATGACAACGGTCATGGCACCGCTACCTCAGGCATCGCCAATTCCAAAGACACCCGTGGAATTTCCAAGGCCAGAGCGATTTCGACAACGACGCCAGGTGATCACAGCGTCAAAGGGCTGAGTCATGCAGGTCCGTCGGGGGCGAAAAATCCTCGTTGAGACATTGAAGCGATCAGTTTCATGCACACAGAAAACCCGCAGTGATGCGGGTTTTTTCTGTCTGGAGTTTCGTTACTGCCCTTTAGGCACTTCAAACCCGCGCTGCTCGATCACCGCAAACACATCGCGCACGTCCTGAAGCAGAATCCGCGAAATGTTGGTGACGGTGTTGATGTCGTTTTCGGCGTAGTCGGGGAGGCTGGTGCAGGCCATCAGGTTGATGTACTGGAGGACGGCGTTGAGGCGTTCGCTGACGCACTTGTGCAGTTCGCGGATGGGGGCTTGGTTATCGATCAGGAGGACGGGGTAGTCCGTGGCGAATTGTTTCAGGGGGATGTAGCGGCGAGGAGAATTCTCAGTAGTCATGGTGATAATCCTATTAAAAGTAGAATCGCCACCTTTTTGCTGCGAAACAAAATGGGTGGCAGCTATGCACGGGTTCGCAGACCGGAGGATTAACACCATGTCCCGGCAGACCCGTAGGTCTCCCGTGCACAACCGCCATAAAGAAAACACTCAGCCGGAAGCCGGCCGTGTCGGACGGAATAAAGTGCCAATCTTAAGGGCTGCGAAACCCTATCGCCAACTGCGGTCAGCGACGAGGCTCACCATAAACGGTGATTTTGTTGCCTTCAACCAGGCCACCACCCAGATGTAGGACCGAACCGGGTAATTGTGGCGAGGGAGCTTGCTCCCGCTCGGCGGCGCAGCCGTCGTAAAACCGGCCACTACAACGAAGCTTAGGAAATGAGCGAGTAGGGACCAGGGCTGCTTCGCCGCCCAGCGGGAGCAAGCTCCCTCGCCACAAAGCGAGATTTCCTACAGCTTTTACAGATCAAAAAATCCGAGTATCAAGCACGGCTTCGCATCAAGGAGAACGAGATGACTCAATCACTGGAACGTGCCATCGCCATCGCTGCCGGCGCTCACGAGGGGCAACTCGACAAGGGCGGTGCGCCCTACATCCTGCATCCGTTGCGGGTGATGCTTAAAGTCAGCACGCTGGAAGAGCAAATCGTCGCGGTGCTGCACGACGTGGTCGAGGACTGTGACATCAGCCTTGAGGCGTTAGCCGAGGAAGGCTTCAGCGAGACGGTGCTGGCGGCTATCGAGTCGGTGACGAAAGTACCGGGTGAGGCTTACGAAGACTTCATCACCCGCGCGGCACAGAACCCGATCGGCCGTGTGGTCAAACTGGCGGACCTGGAAGAAAACAGCGACCTGTCGCGCATCGCCCAGCCGAGCTGGGAGGATCTGGAGCGGATTGAAAAGTATCGGCGGGCGATTGGGGTGTTGCGTTAGTCGTCGCGATTTTTGTGTGTTTGATCTAGCGTTAAATATCAATTCTTACGCAGGGAATGCACCCATGACCGAAAAGTTGCTGTTCCGAGGGCCTTTTTTCGACTATCTGCTGACCCAGGTACCATTGGCGGGTACGCGATATTTCAACCATGGCTCCTTGAGCGTGTTGTTTGAAGATGATTCGCGTCTGTTTCGGCTCACCCGGGATGGCGGTGGGCATGTGTTTTTAGTCAAGGAGTCTGCAGCCGGTAACCCGAATGTAGTTAAGGTGTTGAAGGATTACGGTCCTGTTGCGCCTTCGGATGAGGATCGCAAGATCGGATTCTACTATTGGCTAGCCGAAGTAGAGCGGCTCGAGGAACTGCCCGATACGGATGAACGGACACTGCGATTGGAACAGGCTTTCGACTTGCTGGAGTATGACAGCGCCGATCTGCCTCAACAGATTGAAGCGGCCAGTGCTGAATTTCCGGAATTCCATTCTCTGTTTCACACCCTTGAACTCGCCCGGCGATTTGCGCTAGAACGTGGCGATTTGCCGGATCCGAACATCAGCAATGTAATGGTCAGACCTTCTACCGGCGAGTGGGTGTGGATCGACGCACTGACTTCAACTGAATACATGCCGGAGGAGGCCACACTGATCCGCCTGGAAGCAATGCGGGCAGGCGATTGAGCGCAAAGATTATCAGCGCGCCGGCGCGCGCAATTGCCCAATCTTTTTCGTCAATTGCTCTCGAGCCGCATCCAGTGAGCCCGCGTTGGTTTTTACGGACAGTGCCGCCTTGTCCTTGCGCCCCAGGAAATAGCTGATGCGCTCGGCGTTGGCGCCGGAGGGGTGGGGCAAGCCGCTCAATACCTGTTCCGGGCGCAGCAGGCCAAGGGTCAACAGGTATTCGAACACTTCGCCGACCTTGGGGCCCAGTGGCACGTACACGCAGTTGGCGGGCAGTGCGCGGATTTCTTCACTCAGGTGATTTTCTATCTGATTGCGCAGGCTGGCGCGGCTCAGCAATCCAGGGTTACCGCTGTAGTTCTCGCCGTTCAGGAATACCGGATAACGCAGCGCCGAGGTGTAGTGCACCCAGTGTCGATGGGATTCGAACAGTCGTTCGCAGCTATCGATGCCCAGGTAGGTCTGCACACCGATGTGATCCAGCATGGCAATCAGGTTCGGTCGCATCGGCCCCGAGAAGCTGGAGGTTTCCTTGGCGGCCTGCTTGGCCAGGGCCACCGATGCGCCGTTGCGTAATTGGCGGCGGGCCTCGTTGAGCGCATTCATCGCTTGTTGCAGGCCTGGGGTGATGCCGCAAATGACAATGCGGGCCTGTTCATTGATGTGGTCGAAAGGGGCATAGAAGGTTTGCAGGCTGCCTTCGCTGGATAAAAGCAGGCCTTCAGGCAGCGGCTTGCCAGCCAGAATGAAGGCCTCGTCGGCCATCAGGTGCTGATAATGCTCGAACAGACTCAAAGTTTCGTTCTCCAGGCTGGATGCTTCGTAAGTGGCTTAAAGGTAGCGGATATATCCGCAAGTGCAGGGCGCGTACGCGTTATGGCTACCATTCATTTGGTCGATATCCATCATTAAAGAATGCAAGTTCTGTTTTTCTGTCATCAGAGGAGGATAGGGTCATACCAATCTCGCCTTTGAAGGAATCAGCGCGATGAGAATCTCGACCTTGCTGGCTTTTGTTGCCGTGTTCAGCGGCAGCGTTGCTGTTGCTGCCCCGGCCGTTGCGGCCGATCCGTCCTGCCACTTTCTGCCCATAGCCGATAGCGCTGCCAGTTTGCAGAAAGCGAAAACCGTGGCGGTGCTCTATAGCGAAAACACCCTCAACACCCAGGAATATCTGGAGCGCTACCATGCCGTGGCGGTGAACGGTGCGAAGAATCCGCAGCTGGATTCGCGGATCAGCCAGGCGTTCGTTGACAGCTCCGATCCGCAGCGGGCGATTAATTGGCTGATGGGGTCGCTGCAGAAAGAATTCGCTTCGGTGACGGTCTACGACAGCCTCGATGCGGCGGTGCAGGCCCATCCCGATGTGGTAGTGATGCTCGACACTTACAGCCGCCTGGTCTCCAAGCGCAACAGCCAGGTTGAGGCGCGGTTCATGGCCAGGTTCTACGATGCGAACTTGCAGTACATTGGCCAGGCTGAAGGCTCGCGTGCCCGGCAAATGCCTTCGGTGTGGGTGCATGGCAAAGCCGCGCCGCAAATTGCCGCGCAGATTGGCCAGCAGACCGAGTTGCAAGTCAATGCGCTGAAGCAATTCGATGCGTCGCTGAAGGCGCTGGTGAATGCCGATACTGCGGGGCATGTCGCCAGCAATTGATGCGGCTAAAGAACTCCCAGGCTTGCCGCCAGATGGTTGACCGCTTCTGCTTCAACCAGGCCTTCGTCGCTGCCCTCATGAAACACTGCGCAACTGGCGGATTTACCGGCATGAACGCCGCGATAAACCGCGACGTTGCTGCCGGGGCCGGCGCCGGTGTGTCCGCTCAGGATCAAGCCGCTCGCCACAGGGCCGTGCATCAGGCCGAGCGCGTAGCCAGGAGCGGTCCATGGGCGTCCGGCAATCGGTCCGCCGAGCACGCGCGCTGTTTGCATGTCCTGCAACAGCGGCGCAGGTAGAAAGTCGCCACTCAATACTCGGTCCAGACACAGCGCTGCCTGATCCAGCGGGCCGACCAGCAAGCCGTGATAGACCCAGCCGGGGTCGTAAGTGGCGGCGGTTCCCATGCTCACCCCGTTCAAATCATCCCGGGTCTTTGCCAGATGCGTATTGGACAGGTCGAGGGGCGCGAACACACGTTGCGTTAGCGCCTGTTCAAGGGAAAGGTCGGTGATGCGCTCAATGATGCGTGCAACCCACAGATAGCCGACGTTCGAGTAGCGCCAGCCTTCACCCGGTGCGTATCGCAATCGACTGGCATCCAGGCGCTGCAGCATTTCATCGGCGGGCCAAGGCGTGTCATTGCGAGCCACGGCGGCGTGGTAGTCGGCGAGTTCGGAGTAATCCGCCAGCCCGGCCTCGTGCCGCAGCAGTTGCCGCAGTGTGAACGGCCCCTCCGGAAGGGGGTCATCGAGGGCAATCAGCCCGTCTCGCACCAGTGACAGGGCCGCCGCCGCCAGCACGGTTTTGGTGAAGCTCCACCAGGGCACCCTCGTCTTTGGCCGTTGAGGCGTGAGCAAGGTGCCATTCGATACAAGGGAAAAAAGCATGAATCGACTCTGGATGGAGGGCGGGTCCGTTAGGGGTCAGGTGTGTACCAGCGCGATGGTAAACGAAACCACGATCATGCAGGCAAATGCAAAATTCAGATTCATGAAGTGTTCATCCGGAATGGGGGAGATGGCCGCCATTTTGAACAGGTCATCCCCCAATAAAAAATTCGGCTTCATGATTTGAAAGATCGAAACAATTGATACCTGGCGAGAGGGTTTGTGTGGGGTGCGTGGTTTGGGCAGATTGCACGTGGTGGCCATTGGATATTTCCATCACGGCCGTCACAGTCGGGAGGTGGCACAGACAACATCCCTGTTGAAAGTGCCCCGGTAAGGCAGGCGACTCAGCGCAATCGCTCGAGCATCTGGTAGTACCACATGCCCGCCGCCAGCATCGGGTTGCCCAGCAAGTCGCCCATCGGCACGCGGATGTGCTGGCACGCGGCGAAGGTGTCGAAGTGTTCGAGCTGCCCGGTGATCGCGCGGCCCATGATTTCACCCATGATGTGGGTGGTGGCGATGCCGTGGCCGGAGTAGCCCTGGCAATACCAGACGTTGTCCGAGAGCTTGCCCAGTTGCGGAATGCGGTTGATCACAATGCCCATCGCGCAGCTCCACTGGTAATCGATGGCCACGCCTTTGAGTGCCGGGAAAGTCTGCTCGATGCACGGGCGCAATTCGGCGGCGATGTCCCGTGAATCCTTGCCGCTGTAATTGGCGCCACCGCCGAACAGCAAGCGACCGTCGGCCGTCAGGCGGTAGTAGTCGAGGACGAAGCGGCAGTCGTACACGGCGAGGTCTTCGGGGTTGATTTGTTTGGCCAGATCCCCCAGTGGTGCGGTGGTGACGATGCCACCCATGGCCGGGAAAATCTTGCCCTTGAGCTTGCCCGGTTCCAGTTTGTGGTAGACGTCACCGGCCAGCAGCACTTGATTGGCATCGATGCGACCGTGGGCGGTGCGCACCCCGGGCGTAGCGCCATGGATGATTTCCAGCACTTCGCTGTTCTCGAAGATCAGTGCGCCCAGGCTGTGCGCCGCCCGCGCTTCGCCGATGCACAGGTTGAGCGGGTGCAAATGCATGTTGCGGGTGTTCTTGATTGCACCGTGGTAGAGGTCGCTTTGCAGCAGGTCGCGTACCTGGCTGCGGTCGAGCAGGCTGACTTCATCCGCCATGCCACGCCTTACGGCTTCGTCGTAATCCTTGCGCAGGCCCTCCATGTGGCCGGGCTTGTATGCGGCGTGCAGATGGCCGTGTTTGAGATCGCAGGCGATGCCGTATTTTTCGACGCGTTGCTGGATGATCTGGTGACCGCGCCAGCGCAGGTGCCAGATGAAGTCGTCGACTTCCTCGCCGAGGGTGCGGCGCATTTGTTTGCGCATTGCTTCATCGCCCGACAGGCTCCCGGTGACCTGGCCACCGTTGCGCCCGGTGGCGCCCCAGCCGATTTTATGGCTTTCGACGATGGCGACTTTCAGGCCTTTTTCCGCGAGCTCGACTGCCGTGGCGACGCCGGTAAAACCGCCGCCGATGATCACCACGTCGACCCGGTGCTGGCCTTGCAGGGTCGGGTAATCGGTGTCCTGGTTGAGGGTGGCGGTGTAGTAGGAATTGCAGCGTTGTTGAGTCATGGTTTTGTCCAGGTAAGAGATTTACCTGTGGGAGCGAGCAGGCTTGCTCCCACAGGGATTGGGGGACCGACGGGTTACGCCTCAGTCAAGTACCAACGCCAATCCTGCTCACCCACTTGCGCCATGAACTGCCGATACTCGGCACGTTTGACTGCCAGATACACCCCAAGAAATTCCTGCCCCAACGCATCCCGCGCCCACGACGAGTTTTCCAGTGCCGTCAGCGACGTCAGCCAGTCGGTGGGCAGCACTTGCGTGGCCTGTGCGTAGCCGTTGCCTTCTACCGGTTCGCCCGGATCAAGGTTTTCGCTGATGCCGCGATGAATGCCGGCGAGGATCGCCGCTGCCGCCAGGTACGGGTTGGCGTCGGCGCCGCAGATGCGGTGTTCAATGTGCCGACTGTTGGCCGGGCCACCCGGTACGCGCAGGCTCACGGTGCGGTTGTCGACACCCCAGGTCGGCGCCAGCGGCGCGTAGCTGTTGGCCTGGAAACGCCGGTAGGAGTTGGCGTTAGGGCAGAACAGCAACAGCGAATCGAGCAAGGAAGCGAGCATGCCGCCAATGGCCGTGCGCAGCAGCGGTGTGCCCGCCGGGTCCTCGGAGGCAAACAGGTTGTGGCCCTCGGCGTCGGCAATGCTGACGTGCATGTGCATGCCGGTGCCCGCCAGATGATCGAAGGGTTTGGCCATGAAAGTGGCCTGCATGCCGTGCTGGTGGGCAATGGCTTTGACCAGACGTTTGTAGCGTACTGCCTGGTCCATCGCCTGCAAGGCATCGCCGTGTTCCAGGGTGATTTCCACCTGGCCCGGCGCGTATTCGGAAATCGCCGTGCGCGCTGGAATGCCGTGGAGTTTGCACGCCGAATAGAGGTCGGCGAGGAACGGTTCGATCTGTTCCAGCTCGCGCAGGCCGTATACCTGAGTGTGTCGCGGTCGTCCGCCGTCAGCATCCAGCGCCGGTTGCGGGCGACCGAGATGATCGCGCTTGGCATCGAGCAAGTAGAACTCCAGCTCGCACGCCATGACCGGGTAGTAACCCTCGGCCTTCAAACGCTCGATCACGTTGATCAGCAGGTGGCGCGGGTCGGCGATGCTCGCCGGCATGCCTTGTTGCGGGTGCATGCTGACTTGCACCGCGGCCGTCGGAATCTGCCGCCACGGCAACCGCACCAGACTGCCTTCGAGGGGGTAGGCACGGCAATCGATGTCGCCCACATCCCAGACCAGCCCGGAGTTCTCGACGTCGTCGCCTTGCAAGGTCAGGCCGAGGATGGTGCTGGGCAGCGGACGACCACTTTCATACACCGCCAGCAGTTCTTCGCGGTGCAACAGTTTGCCGCGCGGCACGCCGTTGGCATCGAGAATGAACAGTTCGATCATGTCGATATCAGGGTTGTTCGCCAGAAAGGTCTGGGCGTCTTCAAGGGCTGCGAATTTCATTGTTCGTCACTCACGTTGGCGTCCTGCGGACGCACGGATTCGGGCCTCGGCACGACGACGGATACAAAGATCCGGGGCATGCAGGCAAAGGATTAGCGAAGGAGAGGGCTCTACGCGTTTGGGGCGCGATCAGGCGAGCAGGGTGCTATCCGGCGGACGTGCGGAGTGACGGAGTTTGGAACGGCTCAAGGCCATGGGCAGGTTGACAATGCGGTTCATAACGGATGTTTCCGGCATTGGAGTTCGTCGGCGGCAGGTGGACCTGCCAGCCGGGCGTGTCTGGATACTAGGGGGGAATGCGACGCCTGTAAATGTTTCATTCAACGCAGCAGGTGCACGCCAAGACCGATCAACCCGCAGCCGAGCAACACCTCGATCACGCCCCGCTTGAAGCGGAACAAGGCAATGGCCGCTGCAATGGCGATCAGCAACGAGGGCCAGTCCAGGGGATTGTCGAAGCCTTTGGGCCAAAGCACGTGGTAACCAAAAAAGCATGCCAGGTTGAGAATCACCCCAACCACCGCAGCGGTGATCGCCGTCAACGGAGCGGTGAATTTCAGTTCGTTGTGCGTCGATTCCACCAGCGGCCCGCCGACGAGGATGAACAGGAACGAAGGCAGGAAGGTGAACCAGGTCACCAGCGTTGCCGCGACGGCACCGGCGACAAAGGCCTGGTCCGGGCCGAAGACTTGCAGCACGTAGCCCCCGATAAAGCCGACGAACGCCACCACCATGATCAGCGGCCCGGGCGTGGTTTCACCCAGCGCCAGGCCGTCGATCATCTGCGTCGGCGTCAGCCATCCGTAATGACTGACTGCGCCCTGATAGACGTACGGCAACACCGCGTAAGCGCCACCAAACGTCAGCAGCGCCGCTTTGGTGAAGAACCAGCCCATTTGTGTGAGCGTGCCGTCCCAGCCGAACAACGCGGTCAGTGTGGCCATGGGCAATGTCCACAGGATCACACCGATCACGGCCAGGCGCATTACCTTCCAGCCACTGAAACGCGCATGCTCAGGGGGCGGAGTGTCATCGTCGATGAGTGCCGGGCCGAAGGTTTTTTGCGCAGCGTTGTGGCCGCCGGCGCGGAATTTTTCCGGTGCCAGGCGCCCGCCGAAGTAGCCGATCACCGCGGCACCGAGCACGATCAGCGGAAACGGCACGTTCAGCGCAAAGATCGCCACGAAGGATGCGGCAGCGATGCCCCACAGCCAGCCGTTCTTTAACGCCCTGGAGCCGATCCTGTGGGCGGCTTGCAGCACGATCGCCGTCACCGCCGGCTTGATCCCGTAAAACAGGCCAGCCACCACCGGCACTTCACCGAAGGCGATGTACACCCAGGACAAGCCGATCAGGATGAACAGCGAAGGCAGCACAAATAGCACACCTGCGATCACGCCACCCCAGGTGCGGTGCATCAGCCAGCCGATGTAGGTCGCCAGTTGCTGGGCCTCGGGCCCGGGCAGCAACATGCAGTAGTTGAGCGCGTGCAAAAAGCGTCGCTCGGAGATCCAGCGTCGGCGCTCGACCAGCTCCTGATGCATGATCGAAATCTGTCCCGCCGGCCCGCCGAAACTGATGAAGCCGAGCTTGATCCAGAAGCGCAAGGCTTCGCGCAGGCTGATGGCTTGAGGCAGGGACTGTTCCGGTTCGGGTGAGACGCTCAAGCCTGAGCTCCTTGTGTCGATGCGCGTGGAGGCGATGACACTAGCGATGCTTGAGCGATTTGGAAAGTCGATGTTTCATCTGAACCGCTTGCTGGATAAGCAGATCAATGGTTTGGGTCTCACGATCGTCGGTTTCAGCCGCCGGTCATGTTCATGAAGCGAACGACCTGAACCTCGTCGTTCACCTCGAAACTGTGTCGATAGGGCTTGAGTTTCATCGCTTCGATGATGGCTTTCTCCAGGCGTTCGGGCTGCCCTGGATGGCTACGCAACACGGCCTTCAAATCCACAGAATGCTCATTGCCCAAGCACAGCAGCAAGCGACCCTCCACCGTCAGCCGCACCCGGTTGCAGGTGCCGCAGAAGTTGTGGCTGTGGGGCGAAATGAACCCCAGGCGAATCTGCGGTGCCTCGGCCAGCCGCCAGTAGCGCGACGGGCCTTGGGTCGACTCGGCGGATTCAATCAACGTGTAGCGTTCGGCGATCCGATCGCGGACCTGGCTGCTTGAGAAAAACGATTCGGCGCGGCTGTGTTCACTGATGGTGCCCAGCGGCATTTCTTCAATGAAGGAAATGTCGAGATTGCGCTCGATGGCAAAACTCACCAGATCGTTGATCTCGTGATCGTTGCGGCCCTTCATCACCACACAATTGAGTTTGGTGTGGCGAAAGCCTGCATGGATGGCGGCGTCGATGCCCTTGATCACTTGAGCCAGATCACCGGTGCGGGTCAGTTCGCGAAAGCGTTGCGGGTCCAGGCAGTCAAGGCTGATGTTGAGGCGTTTGACCCCGGCGTCGAACAGCGGCCGGGCCAGTTTGGCCAACTGCGAGCCGTTGGTGGTCATGCACAATTCACGCAGGCCGGGCAGGGCGGCGATCTTTTCGCACAGTTGCACCACGCCCTTGCGAATCAGCGGTTCGCCACCGGTCAGGCGAATCTTGCGGGTACCCAGCGCGACGAAGCTTTCGGCGACCTGATAGATCTCTTCCAGTGTCAGCACCCGTTGGCGCGGCAGAAACTGCATGTCCTCGGCCATGCAATACACGCAACGGAAATCGCAACGGTCAGTGACCGACATCCGCAGATAGTCCACGCGGCGGGAGAACCCATCGATCAAAATTCGTTCCGACATGACATCCCCGCGTGGCGTCTGGTGTGGCGTACTCCGCGATTAACGGCTTGTGCGCAGACTAAGAGCATCGGGCAGGGACGTCCAATCAGTATCAGTAACCGCTTGATCGAGCGGATCTATGATGGGATCTACTGCGCGCCAAACATCGCCGTCCAGTAAATCCCTGCATCACTCTTCGGATCATTGGCATACGCCGCGCCCAATTCGTTGAACTGCGGGTTCATCAGGTTGGCGCAGTGGCCAGGGCTGGCCAGCCAGCCGTCGACGACTTTGCGCACGCTGTCTTGTCCGGCGGCGATGTTTTCGCCGATTTGCTGGAAGTTGTAGCCAGCCAGCTCTGCGCGGTCGCCCGGGGTACGGCCGTCGCGATCCTTGTGATCGAAGAAATTGTTGTTGGCCATCGAGCGGGAGTGGGCTTCGGCGGCGGCGCCGAGCGTAGCGTTCCAGGCCAGTGGCGTGGTCGCGTTGAACGCTTGCGTGCCGCACTGGCGCGGCTGGGTGCGTGCGGCATTGAGTTCGGTGAGTAACTTCTGGCCTTCGGCCTGCCAGTCACCCAAGCGTGCACTCAACAGTGGACGCGCCACGACAATGCGCCACTCACGGTCCTGACGGCTCACGCCGACATCGACAAATTGCGGGTCGAGCACGATCTGGCAAAAACTTTCCTGAATCGCTTTCATCGCCGATGACGCATCGCGCGGCCCGGAAAGGCTGATCGCCTGCACGTTCTTCATCGGGTAGCCCGCCGTCACCATCGCCTGCTGCAAATTGCCGATACTGGTGGCCGACAGCGCCAAACGTGGGTCGGCCGCCAGCGGTGGCAATTCCGATGAGACCTGACCGACGCAGCGTTGCAACTGGCTGCGATAGACGTTGATCGATTCGATCAACTGCGACTCTTCGCTCGCCACGGCGCTGGCGGCCAACAGCAGGCCCGCTGACAAACCGGCAAAACGCATAGCGGATGGTAGGAAACGCATGGATATCTCCTTGAGCTGACTGCGCCCATGATGCGCGAAGTTACCTTGTCACAGGCAACGGATTTTCCCGAAAGTTGTGGCGCAAGTGCAATCATTTCACTACTACACTCAAGCGAACTGCCAACAGAGTATTGTCCAACCATGCGCCATAACCGGATAGCAAACTGCCTTGCCCTGATAGTGCTCGCCGGTCCGGCATTCGCCGCCGATCAACAGCAAACTCAAAAAGTCGCCGAAGACAAGGCCGAGGTACTGGAGCAGAAGGCTGCCGACAACAGCAGTCCGGCACCGGTCCCCAAGTCTGAAGCCATCACCCAACCCGAAGTGCAGGCCGTGGACCCGGCGGGCAAGGCGCCGCTGGACGACGCCATTACCTGTCTCGCCCGGTCGATCTACTGGGAGGCCAAAGGCAAGGACGCAGCCGACATGGAAGCGGTGGCCAACGTGGTCATGAACCGCCTCGGTCATGAGGGTTTTCCCGATACGGTTTGCGGTGTGGTCAAGCAAGGCTCGGAAACCAGGAACTGCCAGTTTTCCTGGTGGTGCGACGGGCGCGCCGACTCGGTTCAGGAGGAAGTGCCTTACGCGATGGCCAAGGAAATCGCGCGCAAGGCGCTGAACAAGCAATTGCCGGATCGCACCAAGGGCGCACTTTACTTCCACGACCGTACGGTGAAACCGAATTGGGCCAAGGAGTACACCAACACGGCGAACATCGGTTTGTTCAAGTTCTACAAGCCCCAAGGCGGGGATGCGAAGTAGTCGCTTTCAAGGGGAACACCGTTCGCCATTTATCTAGACCACCGAAACTGAAACATTTCTGTTCTACAAGCTTCATGACAAAACAACGCGTTAGAAACGTCATGAGTGGAACAGAACATGAAACAGGCGTGGTTATCGAACAGTAACACCGCACCGATCGGTGCCTCGTGACGGTTCTCGTCACCGGCGCCGCCGGATTCATCGGCTTTCACACGGCCAGGCGCTTGTGCCTGGAGGGTCATGAGGTGGTCGGGATCGACAACCTCAACGACTACTACGACGTGACGCTCAAACAGGCCCGACTCAACGAACTCGCATCGTTGCCGGGCTTTCGCTTCCTCAAACTGGATATCGTCGACAAGCCTGCGTTGATGGCGCTGTTTCGCGATCATGGCTTCAGCGAAGTGGTGCATCTGGCGGCTCAGGCCGGCGTGCGTTATTCACTGGACAACCCCGATGTCTACGCGCAATCGAACCTGGTGGGTTTCCTCAATGTGCTGGAAGCCTGTCGGCACCATCGCCCGGCGCACCTGATCTACGCGTCGAGCAGCTCAGTCTACGGCAGCAACAGCAAATTGCCGTTCAGCGTCGAGGACCCTGTCGAGCATCCCGTGTCGCTGTATGCCGCGAGCAAGCGCGCCAATGAATTACTGGCGCACAGCTACTGCCATTTATACGGCCTGAAGGCCAGCGGCCTGCGCTTCTTTACGGTGTACGGCCCCTGGGGCCGGCCCGACATGGCCCTGTTCAAGTTCACCGACGCGATGCTCAAGGGGCAGCCTATCGACGTCTACAACCACGGCGACATGGCCCGCGACTTCACCTACATCGACGACATCGTCGAAAGCCTCTGTCGTTTGCGCACGCGACCGCCAGTGCCCGCCGAACCGGGCCAGGGCCGCAATCAATTGTTCAACATCGGGCGCGGCCAGCCGGTGGCGCTGCTGGATTTCGTCGAGTGTCTGGAAATGGCGCTGGATCGCCCGGCCGAGCGCAATTACCTGCCGATGCAGGCCGGTGATGTGGTCAAGACCTGGGCCGACGTTTCGGCAATGACGGCGTGGATCGACTTCCAGCCGCAGGTGTCGGTGGCCACGGGCGTCGCCGAATTTGTGATGTGGTATCGGCAGTTTTATCAGAGATGAATCGTTCGCCGCTGATAACGGTTAAACCAAGAGGCGAGGGGACTCCATGAGCCAGGACATTTTTGTATCCGTGCTGATTCCGGCAAAAAACGAAGCGAACAACCTCAAGCCATTGCTTGAGGAAATCCGCGTGGCGCTGGCTGACGAGGCCTACGAAATCATCGTCGTCGACGATGGCAGTACCGATGCCACCCTGCACGAACTGCGGCAGATCAAGCACAACGGCTTGAAGGCCTTGCGCATCCTGCACCATGAGCGCTCGCTGGGGCAGAGCACTTCGCTTTACCACGCGGCCCGCGAAGCGCGCGGCCAGTGGCTGGCGACCCTCGACGGGGACGGGCAAAACGACCCGGCGGACATCCCCGGCATGCTGGCGCTGGTGCGCGGCGAGCCGGGCAGGGGCGACGTGCAGTTGGTGGCCGGGCACCGGGTCAATCGTCGCGACACCGCCAGCAAACGCTGGGCGTCGCGCTTCGCCAACGGCTTGCGCAGCCGTTTGCTCAAGGACGCCACGCCGGACACCGGTTGCGGTTTGAAGCTGGTTGAGCGCACGGCGTTTCTGCGCCTGCCGTATTTCGACCACATGCATCGCTACATTCCGGCCCTGATCCAGCGGCACAACGGCCGAATGATCGTTCACCCGGTCAACCACCGGCCACGGACGACCGGGGTGTCCAAGTACGGCAACCTCGACCGTGCCCTGGTGGGCATTCTCGACCTTGTCGGGGTGTGGTGGCTGATCCGCCGGACCCGCCTGAACACCCATGCGCAGGAGATCGAAGGATGATGCTGACCCGTGAAGCCCTGTGGTTGATGGTCGGCTTCGCCGGCCAGATTGCGTTTACCGGTCGTTTTGTCTTGCAGTGGCTGTACAGCGAGTACAAGAAACGCAGCGTGATCCCGACCGGTTTCTGGTACCTGAGCATCGTCGGCAGCACATTGTTGTTCGCGTATGCGATCTATCGCCAGGACCCGGTGTTCATCGCCGGTCAGGCGTTCGGCTCGATCGTTTATCTGCGCAATTTGCAATTGATCAAAAAAAGCAAAGACCTCAAGGAATAAGTCATGCACAGAACCCTGTCGCCCCGGGTCGAGTGCCTGGGCCTGATGCTCTTTGCCTTGTTATTGATCGGTGCGGGCCTGGGGCTGCGTCAGGCGCAGAACGTCGATGAGGAGCGCTTCCTCGGCGTGGCGCTGGAGATGCTGGACAACGGCTCATGGCTGATCCCGCACCGGGCTGGGGAAATCTACGGCGACAAACCGCCGATTTTCATGTGGACGGTGGCGTTCTTCGTCTGGCTGACCGGCAAACCCAATCTCGCGCTGTATATTCCGGGGCTGTTTTCGGCGGTGACGGTAACGGCAATGGTTTACGACCTTGGCCGTCGCTTGTGGACCCAGCGCATCGGACGCATCGCCGCGTTGCTGTACCTGGCGACTTACCAGACCTACAGCATTTTACGCACCGGGCAGATCGACAGCTTCCTGATTCTGTTCACGACCCTTGGCCTGTACGGGCTGGCGCGACATTTACTGCTAGGGCCGGCCTGGCGCTGGTTCTATGTGGGATGCGCGGCGATGGGGATCGGCGTGATCACCAAAGGCGTCGGATTTCTTCCGGCGCTGATGTTGATCCCGTATGCCTATGCGGTTCGCACAGGCTGGCCAGGCGTGGTGGCGATGCCGGGCGAAGCGCGCAAGTGGCTGCTCGGATGGGTGATCATGCTGGCGGCCATTGCCATCTGGCTGCTGCCCCTGGCCTTATCCATCGCGTTCAATGGCAGCGCTGATGAAATCGCTTATGCGCGAGAAATCCTCCTGCGCCAGACCGCAGGGCGCTATGCCGCCGCCTGGCACCACCGCGAACCGTTCTGGTATTTCTTCACCAACGTCATTCCACAGTATTGGCTGCCGCTGGTGCTGGTGTTGCCGTGGCTGGTGCCCGCCTGGCGGCGTCAGTTGCAAAAGCGTGACGGTCGGGCTTTGGTGCTGCTGGGCTGGGTGGCTTTGGTCGTGCTGTTTTTCTGCATCAGCAGTGGCAAGCGCAAGTTGTACATCTACCCCGCACTCCCGGGCCTGGTGCTGGTGGCCGCGCCACTGGTGCCGTGGCTGCTGCAACGCTGGTTCCGTCAGCGCCCTCGCTTTCGAAAAGTATTCCCGGCGCTGGTCGCGACCTGGTTTGCTCTGTGGTTCGCTCGGGGCTTTGTTGAACCGATCAGGGACGGTACCAACCCTAATGAAACGATCATGGCGCAGGCCAACACCCTGACCCATGGCGCCGACCTGGTGCTGGTCAACTGGAGCGAAGGGCAATGGCTGTTCGCCCGCCAGCCGATCGTGCATTTCGGCATGCTTGATTCCACGGTTGAGCGGGCGGCGCAATGGTTGCGTGAGCATCCCGATGACTACGCATTGGTGCCGGATAACGTGCTGAGCCGCTGCTTCAAGCCCGAGGCGTCGCACGAGTTGGGGGAGAACTCCCGGGCGCGGTGGGCGATTGTCGGGGTGGCTGCGGATAATGGGCAGTGCGGTTTGGATGCGACATCGACGGTGTATCGGTTCTCGTGGCGCGCAACGGAGCCCGAGCAGGTGACCAATCGCTGAAGTAAAAAAGGGGACTTCGTGCAAGTCCCCTTTTGTCTGGCCAGTGGGTATCAGCTATGACTGCGACGCCAGAAGAACCGCGCCAGCAACGCATCGAGACTGAACTTGCCCGGCCCCGAGAGCAGCAACGGCACCAGCGCGGCGAGGTAGATCAGCGGCAATTTGAAGTTGCCGTAGCCTTTGTTGGTGATCGAGTAACCCTGTGCCAGTTCGCTCAGGCTCGACCAGTCCGCGGGCCAGTGCACGGCGGCAGTTGCGACGATGGTGACCACAATCAGGCTGATCGCTGAAAACCGTGTGGCCAGCCCCACCAACAGGGCGAGGGCGCAGATCAATTCCACCCACATCGACAGTTCCCAGTTCAGCGTCGCCGGCAGGTGGTTGAACGGAAACAGGAAGCGATCCTGAATGTCGGCGAACCAGTTTTCGCCATTGAATTTCTCCAGGCCCGACTCGAAGAACTCCCAGGCCAGAAACACTCGCAGCGTCAAAGGCGCGATCCAGTTACCGGCGCGATCCAGGTTCAGGTGCAGGCCTTTGACGGCCGACGAAATCGAAGTGCTCATGGACGGTAGTCTCTTTCAAGTCTTTGAGGATGGGCGACGTGTGCCCGTTAGCGACAAGTGAATTTCATCAGGCGGGTGTATCTGCGATGTGTCTTGCAAGTTGGGAATTGAAGGCCTGTTGTGTCAGGGGCGGGGCTGTACACACTTTGATACGTAGCAATTTCAAAGCACCGCATACCCCCGTCGGAGCGAGCTTGCTCGCGCTAGCGGTCTGACAGTCAACATTGATTTCGACTGACCGGGCCTCATCGCGATCAAGTTCGCTCACACAGGGGGCACTGCTGTTGCGCAGAGGCATGCCTTGGGAGCGGATGACGCTTGGGGACTTTTGCTATACATTTTCTGCCCGCCCATTACTTGGTGAATCCGCTTCATGTCTCTTGCGCTCGAACGTCTAGTCGCTGGCACGCCGATCCCTTTCGCTGGTAACCGTGTCACTGTGGTCAGCCCCGAATTGGCGGCACGCTTCCAGCCCGGAGACCACCTGCTGGTGGAACAGGTCAGCGGCGAGTTGTTGCTGATCCCGGTGGCTGACCAGCAGGCCGCTGCCGTGGCCATCGAGCGTGCTGAAGCCGCGTTTGCCGCGATGTCAGCGGTGTCGGATCAGGCGATCAGCACCTTCTTCGATCTGTTCGCCCAACGCCTCGAAACTGCGCAATGCTGGGCCTTGATCGAAGCCGCCAACCAGGCAGACATCGAGCGGGCCAAGGCCCGTGGTCGTTCGACCACGCGTTTGCTGGCCGATGAACGCATGCGCCGCGACATGATTGCCGGCCTGCGCGCCTGGCGTGATGCCTCGGCCACGCGCGGCAAGGTGATCAGCTGCGTCGAGCACGATGGCTGGAAGGTCGAGCAAGTGGTCTCGCCGCTGGGCATCGTCGCGTTTGTTTTCGAAGGCCGGCCGAATGTCTTCGCCGATGCCGCTGGTGTGTTGCGCACCGGTAATACGGCGGTACTGCGTATTGGCAGCGATGCGTTGGGCACTGCCCAGGCCATTGTTGCCCATGCGCTGAATCCGGCGCTCGCCGATGCCGGGTTGCCGAGCGGCGCGGTGTCGCTGGTGGAAAGCGTCAATCACGCAGCCGGTTGGGCGATGTTCGCCGACCGGCGTCTGTCGCTGGCCGTGGCCCGGGGTTCGGGACGTGCGGTCAGCCAGTTGGGCAGTATCGCGCAACAGGCCGGCACCGCTGTCAGCCTGCACGGCACCGGTGGCGCGTGGCTCGTTGCTGATACCGCCGCCGATACCACCCGCTTCGCCAGCGTGGTGCGCAATTCCCTCGACCGCAAAGTCTGCAACACCCTGAATGTGTGCCTGATCCAACGCGACCGCGCCGCCGAACTGGTGCCGGTGTTTCTCGATGCCTTGCAGCAAGCTGGCAAGGCCCGGGGCCAAGGCTGCAAGTTGCACATCGTAGAAGGCAGCGAAGCATTCCTTCCGGCGGATTGGCTGAATGCAACCGTCGAGGTCTATCGCGCCGAAGGCTACCAGACCGAAGCACTGGCCGAACCGCTGCCCGAGGCTCAACTGGGCCGCGAGTGGGAATGGGAAGAAACCCCGGAAGTCAGCCTGAAAATCGTCGACGACCTGGACAGCGCCATCGCCTTGTTCAATCGCTACAGCCCGCAGTTCACCGTATCGCTGATCAGCGAAGACGCGGCGACGCAGGCGCGTTTTTATAACGCCGTCAACGCGCCTTTCGTTGGCAACGGCATCACCCGTTGGGTCGATGGCCAGTACGCGCTCAATAAGCCGGAACTGGGTTTGTCGAACTGGGAGAGCGGGCGCCTGTTTGCGCGCAGTGCGATTCTTTCTGGCGATGGCGTGTTCACCATTCGCAGCCGCATGACCCAGGTCGATCTGGGCGTCAAACGCTGAGTGATCCTGCTGGACAAAAAAAGGGCCTGCTCTTATCAGGAGCAGGCCCTTTTTATTGATAAGTCAGCAATGACTCATTTCAATTAGTAGAACCGATCAATCACCCGAACTTCGTTCTTGTTCTGCATCGAGTCCCAAGCCTGTTTCAGCGTTTGCAGAACATTGCCGATGAAGTCCTTGTCGGCCGCGGCTTTCTTGCCGACATAGCCCTGGCCGCGACGGTACATCTTCAGTCGGGCGAGCAGGTTCTGGTTGTTCTGGTCAAACTCCGCTTCATGGGCATGTGGCGACAGGCAGTCAATGTGAACCTGACCCGATTTGCTGATCCACAGGATATGGCTGTCGTGGCTGTCTTTTTGCGCAGCGAACATACGAGCCAGTTCTTCGATAGTAGGTTGATTGTTCAGATTCATGATTAAAGCCCCCTTGACCATTTGGTGATCTTTCAAAGTTGATTCGCTAATACAAGTAGCCCATCGGTTAGTTGATCCCTGGCACCGAAACCAGGACGTCAGCAGTCGTCCGTCATAAGCGACGAGGTCCCGCGTCTGTTGCATGTAGTCGTGTTGAATAACTGCTACGCAATAGCGTCACAACGAAGAGAAGCAGCGATTACCTTTGGCCCCTGCCGACGTTTTCAGGGTCGGCCACAAGCTTCATGAGGATGGATCGCCAGCGCTTCTCGTCCTTGTACTGGACGTTCAGGCCAGGTCAGCTTCTTCAATCTGCCTTGTGGGCAGCGTGTATCCGGAAAAAACAGCTCGGCGGTCAGACGAGCTTGCTCAAGCGTGTTGCGTGTACTCCCGATCGGGGAGACGTCTGCATCATGCTAGGGCAAATCGTGCTCGTCAACGGTTTTGTAGTGATTATTTTCAAGCACTACATATTGTCGGACAAAGCTGTGGGGAATTAGAAAAAGCGCCGGTCAGGTTGACGGCGAGGGAGCCTCGAAGCGGTAAAAGGTGCAGGGGTAACCTTCTGCCATGAGGGAATGCCGAGTGAATCGACCTGCGCTGATATCGGGCATCACGGCGGCCCAGAACTGCCGCGCAGGCGGGTTCGCCTCGATGTGGAAAATTTGCCATTGACCGGGAAACCGGCTCAAGAGGGTGGAAACGACAAACTTCGCGACACCCTGGCCACGAAAGCGTCGACTGACGAACAAATAGCCGATGTTGAATTGGGCGCCGGGCAGGTGAGTGTCGCCATCCACGGTCACGAAACCGGCCAGTTCGCCGTCGACCCGGATCAAAAACGGCCGGGTCGCGGGTTTGTCCCAATAGTCCGGCAGGGGCCGGAGCGGGAAAAAGCCGGATTCGCCCAGGGTCAGCGGTAACCATTCGCTGAAGTCGTAGGTGTAGAACTGCATCAGGTTTTCAATGGTTTCGAGTTCGTCGCGATGGGCGGCGTGCAGCGCTGTCGAGGGCATGGCGAGGGCTCCTGCAAGTGTTGCGTTATCGATAGGCAACGGTTCAAGCCTTGCTCGCCGGTTTTGCCGGGCGTTTGCTGCCTGCCGCCGCTTTGCGCTTGGTGGATTTGCGTTTGCTTTTCCATGGCGTAGCAGCGCGTCCGGCAGGGCTCGCCGGGCCACTGATGGTCAGGCTCATGCCGGCACATCGGCTGACCTGCTTGCTCATCCACGCCGCCTGTTTGGTGACGAACTCTTCGAGGCTCATTTCACCGCTCTGCACCATGTCCAGCGCCTGCTCCCAGATGGCCGTGGTGCCCGGATCGGCAATGGCGCGCGGGACCGCATCGATCAAACTGAAAGCGGCTGGCGTGGCAGAAAGTGCCTTACCGTTCTTGATCAGATAACCACGGTCGAGCAAGCCCTGGATGATCGACGCGCGGGTCGCCTCGGTGCCGATGCCGGTGGTGTCCTTGAGTTTTTGCTTGAGCAACGGATCTTCCACCAGTTTGGCGACGTTTTTCATCGCCTTGATCAGGTCGCCCTCGGTGAACGGTTTGGGTGGCTGGGTCCAGAGGTCCTTGAGCTGCACGTTGGCCACGGCGCAATCGATGCCTTCGCGCAGGTTGGGCAAGGTTTGTGGCGCCGGGGCTTCTCGACCCTTGGCAGCGGCGAGGGCCTCGGGCAAGGCGCGCTTCCAGCCGGGTTCGACGATCTGTTTGCCAACTGCGCGCAAGGCTTCACCGGCGCAGTCGAAATCGGCCTGGGTACGGTCGTATTCGTGGTTGGGTAGAAACTGCGCGAGATAGCGTGCCCGGATCAGCGTATAGACCGCGCGGTGCTTGCCGGTCAGGCGTTCGCGGTTTTTCGCCGCCGCGGTGGGGATGATGCCGTGGTGCGCGCTGACCTTGGCATCGTTCCAGGCCCGTGAACGCCGATGGGGCTCCAGATGATCGCGCAAGGCATCCAGTGCCGGATCGGTTTGCCCGAGCGCGGCGAGAATGGCCGGAGCCTCGCTGTGCTGGCTGACGGGCAAATAGCCGCAGTCACTGCGCGGGTAGGTGATCACCTTGTGGGTTTCATAGAGCGCCTGGGCGATGTCGAGGGTTTCCTGGGCGCCGAGCCCGAGCTTCTTCGAGCAGACTTCCTGCAACGTGCCCAGATCGAACGGCAGTGGCGCGACTTCACGCATGCGCTCGGTGCGCAGCTTGATGACCCTGGCACTTGCTGCGCCCATCATGGCGGCGGCTGCCTGCCGGGCCAGGGCCTGATTCAAGCAGCGATCCTGATCGTCGCAAACCTCGGACGCCGCGCGCCATTGCGCGGTAAAGGCAGTGCCGTCATGCAGCAATTGCACATCGATGGCCCAGTAGGCCACCGGGACGAAGTCGGCAATGCTGCGATCGCGATCCACTACCAGGCGCAGGGTCGGGGTTTGCACCCGGCCCACCGGCAACACGCCCTGATACCCGGACTGGCGGCCAAGCAGGGTGAACAGCCGGCTCATGTTCATCCCGATCAACCAGTCGGCCCGGCTGCGTCCCAGCGCGGAATGGTAGAGGCTGAAGGTTTCGGCGCCAGGCTTGAGCGCCGCGAGGGCCTTGCGGATCGAGGCGTCGTCCAGCGCCGACAGCCACAAGCGGCGGATCGGGCCGCGATACCGACAATGTTCCACCAGTTCCCGGGCGATCATCTCGCCCTCACGGTCGGCGTCGGTGGCGATGATCAGTTCCGAGGCTTCGCCGAGCAGGCGTTTGACCGCCTTGTACTGGCTCGCCGTGCGCGGTTTGACGGTCATCTTCCATTTGTCCGGAATGATCGGCAGGTCGGCCAGCACCCAGCGCTTGTAGCGCGCGTCATAGGCATCCGGCGGTGCGGTTTCCAGCAGATGGCCGATGCACCAGGTGACCGTGACGTCCGTGCCCAGCCAGCAGCCGTCGCCACGGCGTCTGGCGCCGAGCACGGCCGCGATGTCTTTGGCCTGGGAAGGTTTTTCACAGAGGTACAGCCGCATAACCACCATCGTCGATCAGTGTCCGGGGAGGTGCACAGAATGGCGGGTGAGGCGCGCCGGAGCAATCATTATCTGTATGGATGTACAGCTTGGTGTTTCTGACACCCATTCGGCTGTGAAGCAGTCGTGATTGCGAAAGATGGTTTATACCTGACTGATCACACACACGATTATCGGGGGGCCGCTTCGCAGCCCTGCGGGAGCAAGCAGGTGGGGCTCCCACCATTCCATCACCGTCATGAGGAAGATTTCCATGAAGAGCTCAGGTCCCAGCCCTGTCATCACCATCGCCGAGCAGCCCGGTTGCCTGCTGGTGAAGTTTCACGGGATCCAGGTCGCGGCGTCCTCCCGCGCGCTGGTGTTGCTTGAGGCCAATTATCCGCCGGTGTACTACGTGCCCCGCGAGGACATCGACGAGAAGTATTACGCCCGCACCGATCACACCAGTTATTGCCCATACAAGGGGGATGCCAGCTACTTCAGTTTGCAAATTCCAGGGCATGAAGGTGCGAACGCGGTGTGGAGTTATGAACATCCCAAGGTGTCGGTGGCGCAGATTCAGAATTACATGGCGTTTTATCCCGACCAGGTGAAATTCGAGGTCGTTGAACTCGACGAGTGAGGGTCGTTCCGGCTGACGAGTCGTTGCGCATACCGCAGGAACGATTATCGTCAGTCGGCACTTCTGATTGCCTGTACCAGCGTGCTTTCGTCGATCTGGGCTATCGACGTCACCCCGGTCAACGTCATCGCCACGCGCATTTCCCTGGCGAAAATATCCAGCATGTTTTCCACCCCGCGTTGACCATCGGCCGCCAGTGCGTAAGCCATCGAACGCCCCAGCAACACGCCTTGGGCGCCCAGCGCGAGCATGCGCACAACGTCCAGCCCCGAGCGGATACCCGAGTCGACCAGCACCGTCAGGTCATCGCCGATGGCTTGCTTGATCGGCGGCAATGCCTTGGTGGTCGAGAGCACGCCGTCCAGCTGCCGGCCGCCGTGGTTCGACACGACGATGCCATCGGCGCCGAAACTCACCGCGTCTTTCGCATCCTGGGGGTCGAGGATGCCTTTGATGATCATCGGGCCTTTCCAGAAATCACGAATCCATTCCAGGTCGCTCCAGCTGATCGACGGGTCGAAGTTGTTCGCCAGCCAGCCCATGTAGTCTTCAAGCGTCACGGCTTTGCCGAGGTACTTGGAGATGTTCCCCAGATCATGGGGGCGGCCCATGAGGCCGACGTTGAAGGCCCAGTCGGGACGGGTCATCGCCTGCAGCATGCGCCGCGATGACGCAAACGGGCCTGACATGCCCGAGTGCGCGTCGCGGTAGCGGGCGCCGGGAGTGGGCATGTCGACGGTGAACACCAGGTTCTTCACCCCGGCAGCCTTCGCTCGTTCCAGGGCATTTCGCATGAAACCGCGGTCTTTGAGCACATACAGCTGAAACCAGATGGATTGCTCGCTTTGCGCCACGACTTCCTCGATCGAACACACCGAGACGGTCGACAGGCACAGGGGAATGCCCTTGTTCTGCGCGGCCTTCACGGCCTGCACTTCACCGCGGCGGGCGAACATGCCCGTCAGCCCCACTGGCGCGAGGATGACCGGCATTGAAAGGGGCTGATCGAAAAGGGTGGTTTCGAGGCTCAGGGTTTCGACGTTTTTCAGGATGCGCTGGCGCAGGCTGATGCCGGTCAGGTCGGCGCTGTTGGCCCTCAGCGTATGTTCCGCGTAAGCGCCGCCATCGATGTAGTCGAACAAAAAGCGTGGGAGTTTGCGACGTGCTGCCTCGCGATAGTCGGATGCAGAAGAAATGATCATGCCAGTGCCTTGATCTCAGGGGTGACGATTCGTTGGGTCAGGTTAGCCTAAACCAGCAGGAGCCGGCTTGCTGGCGATGCGGGGGAACAGTCGACGCAAGTGTCGCCTGATGACCGTTATCGCCAGCAAGCCGGCTCCTGCAGTGGGTGGGGGTCAGTTCTTGTTCAGATCGACGTTGCGCGTCTCACGCAGGCAGATCATTCCCACCACCAGGCTCACGCCGGTGATCAGCACCGGATACCAAAGTCCGTAGAAGATGTCCCCGGTGTAGACCACCAATGCAAACGACACGGTGGGCAGGAACCCGCCGAACCAGCCGTTGCCGATGTGGTAGGGCAGCGACATCGAGGTGTAGCGGATGCGGGTCGGGAACAGTTCGACCATCAGCGCCGCCAGTGGGCCGTAGCACATGGCGGAAATGATGATCAGCGCCACGATCAGGGCGACGATCATCGGTTTGTTGATCTGCTGCATATCAGCCTGTTGCGGGTAACCGGCGAGGGTCACCGCGCCACGCAATGCGGCTTCGTCGAAACCGTCGATCTTCACGTCGCCGACGCTGACCTGCACGCCGCTGCCGGCCGGGGCCACGGCGCTTTGGTAAGGCAGGCCTTGCTTGACCAGGAAGGTCTTGACCTTGTCGCACGGGCTATCAAATTTCGCCTTGCCCACCGGATCGAACTGGAAGGTGCACGTGGCCGGGTCGGCCAGTACGGTGATCGGCGCCTGGCGGCTGGCCAGGTCGATGGCCGGGTTGGCGTAGTGGGCCAGGGTCTTGAAGATCGGGAAGTACAGCACGGTGGCCAGCAACAGGCCGAGCATCAGTATCGGTTTACGCCCGACCTTGTCCGACAGCCAGCCGAAGAAGACGAAGAACGGTGCGCCAATGGTCACGCTGACGATCAGCAAGCCGTTGGCCACGGCCGGGTCCATCTTCAGGAACTGGGTGAGGAAGAACAGCACGTAGAATTGCGCCGCGTAGAAGGTCACGGCTTGCCCGGCATTGATGCTGAACAGAGCGATCAGCACGACCTTGAGGTTTTCCCATTTGCCGAACGAATCGCGGATCGGCGATTTGCAGAGCTTGCCTTCCTCTTTCATTTTCACGAAGGCGGGGGATTCATGCAGGCTCAGGCGAATCCAGGTCGAGATGCCCAGCAGAACGATCGAAAAGAGGAACGGAATACGCCAGCCCCAGACTTCGAATTGATCGCCAGTGAAGTAGCGGCAACCGAGTACCACCAGCAGCGACAGCAACAGGCCGAGGGTGGCGGTGGATTGAATCCAGCTGGTGTGGAAACCGCGTTTGCCGATGGGCGCGTGCTCCGCCACATAGGTCGCGGCGCCGCCGTATTCACCGCCCAGGGCCAGGCCCTGAAGCATGCGCAGCACCACGAGGATGATCGGCGCGGCGATGCCGATGCTGGCGTAGGTCGGCAGCAGACCGACGCAGAAGGTGGCCAGGCCCATGAGGACGATGGTGGCGAGGAAGGTGTATTTGCGGCCGATCATGTCCCCCAATCGACCGAACACCAGGGCGCCGAATGGCCTGACGATGAAACCGGCGGCGAAGGCCATCAGGGCAAAAATGAACGCCGTGGTGTCGTTGACCCCGGCAAAAAACTGCTTGCTGATCACCGCCGCGAGGGCGCCATACAGGAAAAAGTCATACCACTCGAACACCGTACCAAGTGACGAGGCGAAAATGACTTTCTGGGTTTCCTGGCTGGTGCCCGCGCTGCGCACGGCTTCCAGGGGTTGAACATGTTCTGACATATCGGTATCCCTCACAGTGATTGTTTTTGTTGTTCCACTGATGTTGCGTATTCCTTGCAGGGGTGATGCTCGATGTCCGTGAAACTTGTGATGTCCTTGTGGGAGCGGGCTTGCCCGCGATTGCGGTGGATCATCCAGCATGAACGTTGAATGTCACACCGTCATCGCGGGCAAGCCCGCTCCCACAGGGTTGGTGTTTACTACCGGGTTGAGGATCAGCTGCGCCGCCTTTTCGGCGATCATCAGCGTAGGCGAACAGGTGTTGCCCGAGGTGATCCGCGGCATGATCGAGGCGTCGGCGATACGTAGGCCGGGAATGCCGTGCACGCGCAGTTCGGCGTCGACCACCGCATCGGCGTCGTTGCCCATTCGGCAAGTGCCCACCGGATGGAAAATCGTGGTGCCGATTCGTGCGGCGGCTTCGTGCAGTTGTTCTTCGCTTTGCAGGCTGTCGCCGGGCAGGTACTCGACCGGTTTGAACGCCTTCAGGGCCGGGGCGGCGACGATGCGTCGGGTCAGGCGAATCGCATCGGCGGCGACCCGCAAGTCCTCCGGGTGGCTCAGGTAATTGGGCTGAATCAGCGGTGCTTCCTGCGGGTTAGCAGAGCGAATTTCCACGCGGCCACGGCTTTGCGGGCGCAAATCGCAGACCGACGCGGTGAACGCTGGAAATGCATGCAGCGGTTCGCCAAAACGCTCAAGCGACAACGGCTGCACGTGGTATTCAAGATTGGCCGAGGTCTGTTCCGGCCCGGAGCGGGCAAATGCGCCGAGTTGGCTTGGCGCCATCGACAGCGGGCCGCTGCGGTCGTACAGGTAACGCAGGCCCATGCCCATCTTGCCCCACAGGCTGCCGGCGATCTGATTGAGGGTGCGGGCGTTTTCCAGTTGGTAGATCAGCCGCAGTTGCAGGTGATCCTGCAGGTTGCCGCCCACACCAGACAGTTGATGAACGACGCCGATGCCCAGGCGTTGCAGCAGCGGGCGAGGGCCGATGCCGGAACGTTGCAGAATGCTTGGCGAACCCACGGAGCCGGCGCACAGGACGATCTCCTTGCGCGCCTTGAAAGTCTTCGCCTGATGTTGCCAGCGGGCGCCGACTGCTGACGCGCGGCCGTTTTCCAGCAGGACACGGTCGACTTCAACGCCGGTCAACACGGTCAGATTGGAACGATTGCGCACGGGTTTGAGAAAAGCCTTCGCCGCGTTCCAGCGTATGCCGGCCTTCTGATTGACCTGGAAGTAACCGCAACCTTCGTTGTCGCCCTGGTTGAAGTCATCGATGCTGGCGATGCCGCTTTGCTCGGCGGCGCTGCGGAACGCATCGAGGATCGGCCATGACAGCCGCTGGCGTTCGACCCGCCAGTCGCCACTGGCACCGTGAAATTCGGAATCGCCGGCGAAGTGGTTTTCACTTTTCTTGAACAGCGGCAACACGTCCTGCCAGCGCCAGCCGGGGTTACCGTCGGCCGCCCAGCCATCGTAGTCCCCGGCCTGGCCGCGCATGTAGATCATGCCGTTGATGGACGAGCAGCCACCCAGCACTTTGCCGCGCGGGTAGCTCAGGCTGCGGCCTTGCAGGCCCGCTTGTGCTTCGGTCTTGAAGCACCAGTCGGTGCGTGGGTTGCCAATGCAGAACAGGTAGCCGACAGGAATATGAATCCATGCATAGTTGTCGCGGCCACCGGCTTCGAGCAGCAGTACCCGGTGTTGCGGATTGGCCGACAATCGATTGGCCAGCAAACAACCGGCAGGCCCGGCCCCGACCACGACGTAATCGTATTCATCAAGGGAAGACTGCATCCCTGGCCTCGTCTTGTTGTTCTTGTTGTCGGTCATCCTAGTTGTTAGCTTTCGTCAAAAGAATGTTAGTTTTTGCGCAGCTGCTGTGCGTTTTTAAACAACGACGACCTAAGGATGGACAATGTTCGACTGGAATGACCTGCGGTTTTTTCTGGAGTTGCAGCGCAGCGGGCGTTTGCTCACTGCGGCCCGTCGTTTGAACACCACCCACGCCACCGTGGCGCGGCACATCGAGGCCATCGAAAAGAGCCTCGGCACCGCGCTGTTCGTGCAGCATGCCCAGGGTTATGAATTGACTCCGTCCGGCGAAGCGCTGCTCAAACATGCGGAAGCGATGGAAAATGTCGCGCTGCTGGCCCAGGAAGAAATCACTCAGTCCACGGCGCCGCTGGGCAAGATCCGCGTCGGGGTCACCGAAGGGCTGGGCATCATGTTCCTTTCCAGCCGCATGAACGGCTTGTTCGAGCGCTATCCGGGGCTGGAAGTGGAACTGGTGGCGGTGCCGCGCTTTGTCAGCATCCTCAACCGCGAGGCGGAAATCAGCATCCACCTCGAACGCCCTTCGGCTGACATGCTGGTCACGCGCAAACTCACGGACTATCGGCTGGCCCTCTATGCCAGCCAGGACTACCTCGACCGCGCGCCACCGCTGGGCAGTCGCGAGGACCTGGGGCGCCACGCCTGGATTGGCTACGTCGACGATTTGCTGTTCAGCCAGGAGTTGATGTTCCTCAACAGCTTCTGCCGCAATCCGCAGGTGGTCTTTCACAGCACCAGCGTGATCGCCCAGCAACAGGCCGCGCGAGCGGGCCTGGGGATTGCTGTTTTGCCGTGCTACATGGCCAGCGACGATCCCGGATTGGTGCCGCTGTTTCCCGATGAAAGCATTTTGCGCAGTTACTGGATAAGTACCCGGCGGGAGCTGCACAAATCAGTGCGGCTGCGGGTTATGTGGGATTACGTGGTGCAGTTGTGTGAGCGCGAGCAGGGCTTGTTGCTTGGCCCTGAGCCATATCTCGCCTGATAGGACGCCATCGCGAGCACCAGAAGATTCAAGGAAGAATTTCAAACGCTGTACTCGCCAGACGTTCACCGTTAACCATGATGTGTACGGCGTGGCGACCGGCGTAATGGCGGCGTGTGGTCAGCTCCTTGATGTGCTGGCCACGGCTCAGACGTTCCGTGCCATTACCGGGCAACGTCAGGGCCTTGAGCTTGAACACTTTGGCCGAGGTGCTGCCGTTGGCTTTCACGTAGTCGATGGCGTAGTCGATCACCAGTCGCTGGCTGTCCGCGACCGTGGATGTGACGGCAAAGGACAGGGTGATTTTCTCTCCCAGGCCAATCACGGGTGGATGGACGCGCACATCGACGATCTCGACTTCTGGCTTGCCACCCGCGCCGATGAGGGCCAACGCCCGCTGGTTGCCCTGTTTGATCAGGCTGCGCAGCGCATGTTTGGCGATCCACGCGGTGTGTTTGTTGTCCAGTGACCAGCTTTCGATCAGGTCCAGCACCCAGTCGGGATGGTCCTTGGTGATGTCGTTGAGGTGGTTGGCCACGGACTTGCGCACATAAAGGCTGGTGTCCGCCTTGAGGTTGTCGAGGATCTTCGCCGCCAGACGCGGGTCGGCCTGGATCTGCTCCAGGCGAAACGACCACGGCAAGCGCGGACGGCAACCTTCACTGGCCAGGCGCCGGACATGCTCGTTGTCGTCCAGTGACCAGGCATGCATCAGCTCCAGCGAGCGTTCGAGATCCCTGCGCAGGAAATGGCGGATGGCGAATTCCGAGGAGCCGAACGTGGTGAAGTACTTGAGCGCGTCCATCGATACGTCGAAGCGATCGGCGCCGTAGGTTGCCACGTACTGCGGCAGGCACATGCTGACAAAACCACTGTTGAGGCGCGGCGCGAGGGCGCGCAGTACCTCCAGCGATGCCTCATAACCCAGTGGCAGCACCGCATGCAGGCATTCGCTGACGCGGGCCATGCGTTGCATCACCGACAGCTCCGCCAGACCGGTCCTGGCCAGTTTCAGGAAACCCTTCGCGTCGAACGCCGGATAGACCGCCGTCATCTCGGTGGCGATGTGCTGGAGGCGTTCTGCGTTGAAAATTTCCTTGAGCGCGGGGGAGGATTGCTCGGCAGCCATTGTAAGTCCCTTGTTCGTCGTTATTTATCCAGTAGACCGCGTCATCGTTCATCGCGGGCAAGCCCGCTCCCACAGGATTTCGGGTGTACACAAAACAGATGTAGTCCCAACCACTGTGGGAGCGGGCTTGCCCGCGATGACGGCAGTACAACAACTTCAATTTTTCCTGGCTTGCTCCTCGAGCTGATCCGACTCAAACAACCGCGCCAGTTCCGCCCGCGCTTCCTGCGCTGTCTGCTTGACCTTCACCGCATCGTCGTAAATCGAATGCTGGGCTTCGAGGACCTGCTCGTCGTGATGTTTGAAACGCTGGATTCGCGCGTCAGCCTGAGCCGGGGTCAAGCCCAGGCCGATCAGCGTCTGCCGGCTCATTTCGAGGCTGGAGTAAAAGGTTTCACGTACCGCGTGAGCCCCCACATCCACCAGCCGATGCACGTGTTGACGGTTACGCGCCCGGGCGATGATCTTGATGTGCGGATAAAGCTTGTGCACCAGTTCGGCGGTCTTGATGTTGGCGTCCGGGTCGTCGGTGGCGATGACAAAGAATTCGGCTTCACCGACCTTGGCCGCACTGAGGATTTCCGGGCGCATCGGATCACCGTAGAACACCGGCACGCCGCCGAAGCTGCGCGACAGTTCAATGGTTTCCACCGAAGTGTCGAGGGCGACGAACTTGATGTTCTGCGCCCGCAGGATGCGTGCCACGATCTGACCCATCCGGCCCATGCCGGCAATCACCACGCGGGGTTCATCGGCGTCGATCTCACGGAATTTCTCTGGCACTTCCACCGGTTGCACCTTGGGCCGGGCCAGGCGTGCACAGACCAGCAACAACAAGGGGGTGAGTGCCATGGACAGGGTGATCGCCAGCACCAGCAAGTCGTACAGCCGCAGGTCGAACAGGCCATTATCACGACCGATCTTGAACACCACGAAGGCAAACTCGCCGCCTGCGGCCAGCACGATGCCGAGGCGTATCGCACTGACCTTGTTCAAGCCGCCGGCCAGTTGTCCCACGATATACAGCAGCGGCAACTTGACGGCGATCAGCAGCACCGTCAGCCCCAGCACCACGATGGGCTCGCGCAACAGCAGGCCGAGGTTTGCGCCCATGCCGACACTCATGAAGAACAGCCCCAGCAACAGGCCTTTGAACGGTTCGATCTGCGATTCCAGTTCGTGGCGGTATTCGGAGTCTGCCAGCAGCAGGCCGGCAAGAAACGCGCCGAGGGCCATGGAAATGCCCGCCAGATCCATCAGCCAGGCGGTTCCCATCACCACCAGCAATGCAGTGGCAGTGGACACTTCCGGCAAGCCGCTTTTGGCGACCACGCGGAACACCGGGCGCAGCAGGTAGCGACCGCCGATCACCACAATGGCAATGCTGACCAGTACGCGCAGACCCTGATTCACGTCGTCGACGGCCGTGGCGTTTTGATCGCTGCCAGCCAGCAACGGCACCATGGCAATCAACGGGATCGCGGCGATGTCCTGAAACAGCAGAATCGCAAAGGCCAGGCGTCCATGGGGGCTGGTCAGCTCCTTGCGTTCGGCCAGGCTCTGCAAGCCGAACGCGGTGGAAGACAGTGCCAATCCCAGGCCCAGCACGATGGCGCTGTTCAACGGTTGCCCGAACACAAACAGCGCCAGTACGCCCAGCAGGGTGCCGGTCAGCAGCACCTGTGCCAGGCCGACGCCGAACACCGACTTGCGCATCACCCACAACCGTCGGGGCGACAACTCCAGGCCAATGATGAACAGCAGCAGCACCACGCCCAGTTCCGAAATGTGGGCGACGCTTTCCGGATTGGTCACAAACCCCAGCACGGACGGGCCGATGATCACCCCGGCAAACAGGTAACCCAGCACCGCGCCCAGTTGCAGGCGCTTGGCGAGGGGGACGGTGAGCACGGCCGCGAGCAGAAATACGACTGCGGCTTGCAACAGACTGCCTTCATGGGGCATGGCTAAAACTCCATCAACTCGGTACGGCGGGGGGCGACAAGGATAAAGGCTCGACCCGGTGGCGTCAGCATAGCGTTTGAACTCAGGTGTTACATTTTGCATTAATTGGTTACATTTATAGAATAAGCGGATCAATCTGATCCAGGCGCCGAGATCCCCAATGGCCATCAATTTCGACCTTAACGATCTGCAAGCCTTTCGCGCCGTGGTGGAGCAAGGCAGCTTTCGCAAGGCAGCCGATACGGTACGCATCTCCCAACCGGCCCTGAGCCGACGTATTGAAAAACTCGAGGATGCCCTCGGGGTCAGGTTGTTCGAGCGCACCACCCGCAAGGTCAGCCTGACCCAGGCCGGGCGTGGCTTCATGCCCAGCGTCGAGCGCCTGCTGGACGATCTCGACGTGGCATTGCTGGGCATCAGCGAAGTCGCTTCGACGCGGCTGGGCCATGTCACCGTCGCTTGCGTGCCGTCGGCGGCGTACTACTTCATGCCCCGCGTCGTCGCGCACTATCACCGGCAATTTCCGCGGATCAAAGTCAAGGTGCTCGACTCCAGTGCCCATGAGGTATTGAGTGCGGTGGTCAATGGTGAAGCGGATTTCGGCCTGAGCTTCATGGGCACACTGGAGGCCGAGGTGGATTTCGAGCCGCTGGTGCAGGAGGGCTACGTCGTCGCCTGTCGGCGCGATCATCCCTTGGCGGGCCGTACCAGCGTGACCTGGGACGAGTTTTATCAGCAGGACTACATCTCGCTGGACAAGACCTCGGGCAACCGTTTTTTGCTGGATCAGGCGTTGACCGGCGTGGTGCCACAGCGGCCGAGCATCTGCGAAACACGGCATGTGACGACGATGATTGGTCTGGTGGAAGCGGGCTTGGGGGTCGCTGCGGTGCCTTTGATGGCGATGCCGGGCGAAGATCACCCGATTCTGACGCGGGTGCCGCTGACCGATCCGCAGGTGATGCGCAGCGTCGGTTTGATCAAGCGCCGGGGTCGCACCCTGACCCCGGCAGCTCTGGAACTGGAACGTTTGGTGGTGGAAATGAAAGTTCAGCCGCCGGTGGTCAGCGGCTGATGGAATCCAGGCCAGTGGCTTTCACATCCGCTTGCGCCTGGGCTGATGCCATGTACTCCAGCAACGCCTTGGCTTGCGCCGGATGTTGCGCGCCGACCGGAATACCCGCGGCGAAGCGGGTGACCGACTGCACCGATTCCGGAATCTTCGCGACAAAACTTACCCCTGGCACCGGCAGCAGTTCGCTGACCTGCTGGAAGCCCAACTGATAGTCGCCGGTGGCAACCACCGAGCCCACGGGGATTTTCGGCACCATGGTCGACTTGGCCTTGAGGGGGGCTTCGATGCCCAGGCGCTTGAACAATTGCTGCTCGATGTACACGCCGCTGGCACTGTCGGAATAGGCCACGGACTTGGCGTCCAGCAAGGTTTTTTTCAGGTTGTCGACGGTGCTGATGTCGGGCTTGGGTGCACCTTCGCGCACCACCAGGCCAATCCGCGAATCCGCCAGTTCAACCCGGGACGATGGGTCGACTTTGCCTTGCTTGATCAGATCGTCCAGCGCGTAGCCGACCATGATCACCACGTCGGCTTGTTCACCGCGGGCCAGGCGATTGGGGATCGCTTCGGGGGCCTTGCCCATCGACGGGCCGAGGGCGGTGTCGAGGGTGTTGCCGGTGGCGGCGGCGAACTTCGGTCCGAGAATCTTGTAGGCCGCGGTGAAGCCTCCGGAGGTCATCACGCGTATCTCTTCGGCCTGCGCCGCCGTGCTCAGGGCCAGGCTGACCAGCAAGCTCAGGGCTGCAACGTTGAATAGCTTTTTCATGATGTTTTCTCTAACAAGGCAGGTTTACGAAAGGGCGGGTTGCAGGCGTCCGCTGGCACGGCGATAGAGATACAGCGTCGCGCAGAGCGCACAGAGCGCGGCGAAACTCATCCAGTAGCCGGGCGCCGCTTTGTCGCCGGTGTACTGGATCAGGAAGGTCGACATCGCCGGGGTAAAGCCGCCAAACACGGCGGTCGCCAGGCTGTAAGCCAGAGAGAAACCCGCAACCCGCACTTCGACCGGCATGATCTCCGTCAGCGCCGGGATCATTGCGCCGTTGTACAGGCCGTAAATGAACGACAGCCACAGCAGCACCAACAGCATGTTGATGAAGCCAGGCGCCTGCACCAGATACGACAGCGCCGGATAGGTGGTGGCCAGCGCGAGCAAGGCCATGGCAATCAACAGCGGACGCCGGCCGATGCGGTCGGACAACGCACCGCCAATCGGCAGCCAGAAGAAGTTCGAGACGCCCACCAGTAAAGTCACCAGCAAGGCATCGGACGTGCTCAGGTGCAACACGGTTTTGCCGAACGTCGGCGCGTACACCGTGATCAGGTAAAACGCCGTGGTGGTCAGGGCGACCATCATCATTCCGGCAAACACAATCACCCAGTTCTGCGCGAGCGTGCGAAACACATCGCCCATGCTCGGGCGGTGTTTGCGGGCGGCGAACTCTTCGGTTTCTTCCAGGTTACGGCGCAGGAAGAAAATGAACGGCACGATCATGCAGCCGACGAAAAACGGAATCCGCCAGCCCCAGTCGGCAATCTCCGACGGCGCCAGCCATTGGTTCAGGCCATAGCCCAACGCCGCAGCAACGATGATCGCCACTTGCTGACTGGCCGATTGCCAACTGGTGAAAAAGCCTTTGTTGCCGGGCGTGGCGATCTCCGAGAGATACACCGAGACGCCACCCATTTCCGCACCGGCGGAGAACCCTTGCAGCAACCGGCCAATCAGCACGAGCGCGGGGGCGAACAGGCCGATGGTTTCGTATCCGGGGACCAGCACAATCAGGATTGTGCCGCTGGCCATGATCGACAGGGTGACGATCAGCCCTTTGCGCCGGCCCACATCGTCGATGTACGCACCCAGCACCACCGCACCCAGCGGTCGCATCAGGAACCCTGCGCCAAACACCGCAAAGGTCATCATCAGCGAGGCGAACTCGCTGCTGGCCGGGAAAAACACGGCCGCGATCTGTGTGGCGTAGAAGCCGAAAAGGAAGAAGTCGAACTGTTCGAGAAAGTTACCCGAGGTGACCCGGAAAATGGCGCTGGCGCGAGAGCGTCCGCGCGGGATTGTGGCTGTCATCGATAAATACTCCACCGCTTTTATGACGTGCGCTACCTGGACGCGGCGCACGGTTCTTATTGAGGCGAATGGTGGAGCAGGGCGATCGATATGTTAATTGCATTGTTGGAATGCATTGATGCGTGAAGCGGATCAATGTGGGAGTGAGCCTGCTCGCGAAGAGGCCGGCACATCCAGCATCGGTGTTGGCGGGCACACCGCCATCGCCAGCAGGCTCGCTCCCACAGGGATATATGCCAAGTACAGAATTTGCGCGCGACGCAGATCAATGTGGGCCTGCCCGTAATGGCGATCTCATTCAGCTCGCCGCCTCATCGTTGAGCGCCTGAAACAAATGGCGACGATGGTGTAATGTTCATTGACAACATGGCTCATGTAAAACGAGCGCGCTGTTCAAATGACTGCATATCAGGAGCATTCGTTGGAAAAGAAACCCCTCTATCGCAAGATCAACACCCGTACCTGGGGTGTTCGCCTGAACGGTCACTTTGGTGAATACCGGCAGCAACGCCATACCAAGGCTGAACTCAACAATCCGTCATCACGTGGTTCGATGCGTGGGAAAAGCCGCCATGGTCTGGATTACACACCGTTGTTTCGTTTCCTGCTATCCCGAGTTGGAGGGCAATGGGATGAAATCTACAGCGAAGCAGTATCCCGTCTCGACCGTCCAGAGCCTATATTCTGGATGGTTGCGCTGCATGAAGACAGGCGGGAGCAGTTTGTGTGCTTGGGAGAGTCGAGTTACTTCAGTGGTTTGTATGTTGATGAGCGTAAGCGTCTGCAAATCGTCAATCCTGAATTGAAAGCCGAGCACATGACGCCTTACTGCCACTGCTGCACTCATACTTTTAACGGGTTATCTTTCGGCCAGCACAAAGACTGATCGCCTCAATACGTAATTCGCGTGCGACGCAGATTAATGTGGGAGTGAGTGCTCGACACCAAGGTTGGTGCCGTTATGTCGCCGAGTCCGGAGGCGGCAATGGTTGCCATCCGCGGGCAAATCTGGGAAAACGGCGCCCATCAGGCCGTTGGGCAGATGAGCAGACGAGTGAATTTAATGAATGATGAGCTTCAAGTAATCGATCTTCAGTTGGGTGAGGGTAAAGCCGCCGTGAAAGGCGCATTGATTACCACCCAATACCGTGGCTGGCTGGAAGATGGTACTGAATTCGATTCTTCCTACAGCCGAGGCAAAGCGTTCCAGTGCGTGATTGGCACAGGGCGGGTTATCAAGGGTTGGGACCAGGGCTTGATGGGCATGCAGGTCGGTGGCAAGCGCAAGTTGCTGGTACCGGCGCACCTGGCTTATGGCGAACGCACGATGGGCAAGATCACGTCCAACTCGAACCTGATTTTCGAGATCGAGTTGCTGGAAGTGCTGACGCGGGATGATTGACAGCGGCGGGGGAGATTTACATCAGCTCCCCCGTATCCCACAGATGCACCAACTCTCCCGGCGCCCGGTCCTCCGGTACCTTGAGCACCATCTGGTCTTCCTGCTCACCCGAGCGATAGCTCACTTCAATTTGATAGAAGCGCTGGTCACTACGCCCGGAAACCACGCTGTCCAGGGGCAGTAAGCCCTCCAGCACCGAGCAGATGCGGGAGCGCTGGTTGATATCGCATTGCGCAAACTCGATCTCTCGCGGTCGGCTCAAGGCGTGAATCGGCGCAAAGCCGCCTTGGCGGGACAGTCGAACCCGGGCGTCGTCGCCTAATGCAGGCAGGGTTTTCATACGTTCTCCGTGATTTCAACACCCGTTTGAGCCCAGCCCTGGCGCACGGCTTCGACTTCTCGCGCGCCGAAGCGCTTGCCGGCATGTTCGATGGTCAACCGGGCGAAGGCATCGAAACTGGCGTCCGGACTCAGGCGTTTGTCACACAGGGCGTCGTACCAGATTACTCCGGCTTTCTTCCAGGCGAACCCGCCAAGTGCTCGTGCCGCCAGATAAAACGCGCGATTGGGAATGCCGGAATTGATGTGCACGCCGCCATTGTCCTCTTGGGTGATGACGAATTTGCGCATGTGATCCGGTTGCGGGTCCTTGCCCAGCAGCGGGTCGTCATAGGCCGTGCCGGGATGGGACATCGAGCGCAGGCCCCTGCCGTTGATCCTGGCGGTGAGCAAGTCCGCCCCGATCAGCCAGTCCGCCTGTTCGACAGTGTGGCCGAGGACGAATTGCTTGGTGAGGATGCCGAACACATCAGACAGTGACTCGTTCAACGCCCCGGACTGGTTGGCATAGATCAATCCGGCCGCGCTTTCGGTCACGGCATGGGCCAATTCATGGGCGACCACATCCAGCGAGCGGGTGAAGCGCTGGAATATCTCCCCATCGCCGTCGCCGAACACCATTTGCGCGCCATTCCAGAAAGCGTTTTCGTAGCCCTGGCCGTAATGCACACTGCCGACCAGCGGCAAGCCTTTGTTATCGATCGAATCGCGGCCCAGCACTTTCCAGAAAAAATCATAGGTGGCGCCCAGCGCATCGTAGGCTTCATCGACTGCCGCATCACCCGTGGCCGGTTGACCTTCCAGGCGCACCGGCATTCCTGGCAGGAGCATCTTGTTCTGCGCATCGTGCACGCTGCGCTGGGCCACTCCCGGTTTTCCGGGCGGCGGCAGAATCGCCCGCTCCGGTGGGCGCGAAGGTGGAACGGGATTGGGCAACAGGCTCTGTACGTGATGCAGGGTGGTCATCGCCGCCGTGCGCTGCGGCTCTGAACCGTGGGCAATGATGCGGTTGAGAATGTAAGGCGGGATGAAACTGCGCAGTGCTTGTGAGTTGGTCATCAGTGCATCCATGGCTTGATAGATGTCGATACCGATGTGATCAGGCCTGCGCGCGTTCGGTTCCGTGCCGGTTGCCGGCGAGTGTGAAGTGCTTGGCAATCAGCCGTGAATATCAGGCCACCGGCAAGTCCTTGAACGCGGGAACCCGTCCGTTCAGGGATGGGCGGTAATCCCAGTCCAGTCGATCCAGTACAGGATTCACTGCCAATATCTGCCTCAACGTGGCCCCGGCAATGCCCATGGCCAGCATTTGCCCCGGACATTGATGGCGACCAGCCCCGAACGTACAGCTGCGTCGGTCCGGGCGATGCAGCAGGAAGGCGTCGGGATTTTCATTGAGCTGCGGGTCGCGATTGGCCGAGGCCAGCAGTACCAGGATCACATCGCCGCGATTGAGGTGCACACCTTGGATTTCGCAAGGCGCTGCGACGAAGCGTCGGGTGTTTTGTACTGACGGGTCGAAGCGTTGGACCTCAGCGATCAAATCGTCGATACACAGCGCATCGTGCCGTAGCGACGGGTTTGCAATCAGGGCGAGCACTGCATTGCCGATCAATCCGGCGGTGGCGTCGTATGTCTGGGACAGCAGACCGATCAGGTTGGCAATCAGCGTTTCATTTGATGCAGAGCTCGAGGCGAAGCGCTGGCGGATGCCGGCGAGCAGGGGGCTCTGATCGGCCTGTTCATCCAGCAACTCAACAAAGTAACCGCTCAGTTGCTCGGCGGCGGTATGGGCCGTGGCCAGTTGAGCCGGGGTGCTGAGCGGTGACAGGCAGGCGACAAAGTCTGCAGTGAGCTCGGCGATGATGCGGCCCTGAGCCGGTGCGTAACCCAGCAGCGCCGCCACCACGCAGACCGGGCCACGGAACATGGCGGCCTGTATTCCGTCGGCGCCCGGCGTGATCAAGCGCGCTGCCACCAGCGCCTCGGCCTGCTGCGGGTCGATCCACTGCAGCCCCGGCTGGATGGCTGAACGGGGGCAGCACTGCCGTTCGCCTTCATTCATGCGCATCAATTGGCCAAACACCTTGCCGGCCATCCCGTTGGCAATCGCCTTGGGCACCGGTTCGGCGTCCGGTCGAACATGGCAATCAGGATGCGCCAGCACTGCGGCCACCGCGGAGGCGCTGCTGGCGACCCACAGTTTCAGGCCCTGATGAAAAAACAGCCCACCCTCGGCCCGCAATTGTGCGTAGTAAGAATAAGGATCGGCGTGAGTCGCAGCGGTGATCGGGTCCATGGTCGCAGCCTGTTGTTGTCGGAAGTGTTGCTACTATCTGCAGTTCGAACAGGCGATGATTCGTCCGGGAGCGAAATATGAACGTAGAGCAACATGACATCGGGGTGTCCCAGGTGGCCGCTGCCATCGCGGAGCCGGCGCGAACGAAAATCCTCTGTTCGCTGATGGATGGCCACGCCCGCACCAGTACTGAATTGGCGGCGGTGGCCGAAGTCAGTGCATCAACTGCCAGTGCGCACTTGGCCAGACTCAAGGAATTGGCGCTCATTCGCCTGCATGTGCAGGGTCGTCATCGCTATTACAGCCTGGCGGACAGGCGAGTAGCCCAGGCGCTGGAGGCGTTGATGGTGATTGGCCAGAACACGGCGCCGGGCTTCCAGTCGCGCACGCCGGATCGCTTGCAATTCGCCCGCACTTGCTACGACCACATGGCCGGCACGCTGGCCGTGCAACTGCATGACCGGATGATCGAAGCGGGATGGTTGCTGGAGATGAATGAGCAGGTTTACCAACTGAGCGACAGCGGCGAGGCGTTGTTTGAAAGTCTGGGTATTGAGGTCAAGGATCTTGCCTTGGTACGCCGTCGATTTGCCTGCCCGTGCCTGGACTGGAGCATGCGCCGGGCGCATTTGGGCGGGGCTCTGGGCGCCGCGCTGTTGCAAGTGACGATCAAGCGCAAATGGCTGACCCAGGATCTCGACAGCCGGGCATTGGCGCTGACCGCCTTGGGTCGCAAGGAGATCAGCGCGCGGTTCGGGTTGAAGGCATTGTTGTCAGAGGAGAATTCGAAATCAATCTCGAATAAACCTCAAATTAATGTTTCTACATATTGATATGTATAGAGTTTTTAACGAATCGTATAGCCGCTATCGACGACCCAGTCCTGACCGATGACGTTGCGGGCGCCGTTGCCGAGCTGAAACAGAATGACGTCGGCAACGGCGCCAGCCTCCAGGAATTGACCCCCTGACAGCCGCTGATTGACCGTGTTGGCGACATTGTTCAGCTCTTCAGTTTGCAAGCCCAGCGTTGACCAGATCGGCGTCGCGGTCGGGCCAGGGGACACGGTGTTGATGCGGATGCCATGGGGCGCCAACTCGACTGCCAGGGTGCGGGCGTGGTGGATCAGCGCGGCTTTGGAGGCGATGTAGGCGGCGAGGCCAGGGAAGGTCACTTGCGCCAGGAAGGTGCCGATGAACACCACCGAAGCCGCCGTCGCCAAGTGCTCGCGCAGGCAGGCCAGGGTGTTCAGCGCACCCGCTCCGTTGACCGCCCATTGCCGGTCGAACGCCGTCAGGTCAAGGCCATCGGCGAGTTCCGCAATCCCCGCGTTCGGCACCAGGTAACTCACCGGGCCCAAGGTTGCTGCCTGCTGTGCGAGCCGCGCCAGATCAGTGGGTTGTGTCACATCCCCGGCTACCCACGACAGCTGTGTCGGGAAGCGTTCCACCAATTGCGCCAGGCCACCGATCTGGCGCGACATGGCCAGCACTCGGGCGCCTTGGCCCAGCAACCGCTCGGTGACAGCCAGGCCGATTCCGGAACTGGCGCCGGTGACGACGGCCAGACGGTCCTGAAAAGCATTATTCATAAACGAGTTCCTTTTTTTGGTCAGTGAACGTTCAAAGATCACGTACCAAAAATCAGGCCAATTTTGAGGGCCTTGAAACACGCGGGGTTGCGGCGAGTTGTAGTTATTTTGACTTGGCTGGGGTGGTGTCGTTTTGACTGCTTGGTAGTCGATATAACCAGATGGGGCCCTTGAAATCCTTGTAGGCGCGAGCTTGCATCTACAGGTTTTGTGTGTGACCGCAGGCAAAAAAAATCGCCACCTTCAAATACCGAAGGCGGCGATTTTTTGTGGCGGATGGGGTCAGGTCAAACCTTGACGATCCAGCCCGCAGGCGCTTCGATGTCGCCGGTTTGCACACCGGTCAGCTCTTTGTAGAGCTTCTGGGTGATCGGGCCGACTTCGGTTTCGCTGTGGAACACGTGCAGGTGGTCGTTGTAGCTGATGCCGCCGATTGGCGTGATCACAGCAGCGGTGCCGCAAGCGCCGGCCTCTTTGAAGTCCGAGAGCTTGTCGATCAGCACATCGCCTTCAACCACTTCCAGGCCCAGACGGGTCTTGGCCAGCTCGATCAGCGACAGACGGGTGATGCCCGGCAGTACCGACGGCGAGTTCGGGGTCACGAACTTGTTGTCGTGGGTGATCCCGAAGAAGTTGGCCGAACCGACTTCCTCGATCTTGGTGTGAGTCAACGGATCGAGGTAGATGGCGTCAGCGAAGTTGGCTTTCTTGGCCTTGGAGCCCGGCATCAGGCTGGCGGCGTAGTTGCCACCGACCTTGGCAGCCCCGGTGCCTTGCGGCGCCGCGCGGTCATAGCTGGAGATCTGGAAGTTGTGCGGGGTCAGGCCGCCCTTGAAGTAGGCGCCGACCGGAATGCAGAAGATCGAGAAGATGAACTCGGGAGCAGTACGCACGCCGATGTTGTCACCCACGCCGATCACGAACGGACGCAGGTACAGCGCGCCGCCGGTGCCGTAAGGCGGGATGAAGCGCTCGTTGGCGCGAACCACTTCTTTACAGGCTTCGATGAACTGCTCGGTGTCTACCAGCGGCATCAGCAGGCGCGCACAGCTGCGTTGCATGCGCAGGGCGTTCTGGTCCGGGCGGAACAGGTTGATCGAGCCGTCCTTGCAACGATAGGCCTTCATGCCTTCGAAGCATTGCTGGCCATAATGAAGAGCGGTCGAGCCTTCGCTGATGTGCAGCACGTTATCTTCGGTCAGGGTGCCTTTGTCCCACTCGCCATTGCGAAAATACGACAGATAGCGCTTGTCGGTCTTGATGTAGTCAAAACCCAGCTTGTCCCAATTGATGCTTTCGTTACCCATGACACCCTCTATCACTGAACAACCGTCGAAACGGTTCAAGGCTTCTGACGTTTTTTGGATGGGGACAACAATACTTCATTCCGGGCCGGTTTCGCAGCCCGGACTATCGGCTATTTACCGCCGATTCTTCATTGTTCGAAATCCTGTGGCGAGGGAGCTTGCTCCCGCTCCAGTGCGCAGCACTGGTAAAACCAGACACCGCGGTGCAGCAAATGCACGGTGGCGGCAGTGTTTGGGGCCGCTTCGCAGCCCAGCGGGAGCAAGCTCCCTCGCCACAATTGATCGCGGTTACAGGTGTAGGGCGTGGCCCAATGCCCGCAATGCCGCTTCCTGCACAGCCTCGCCGAGCGTCGGATGCGCGTGGATGGTGCCGCCGATATCCTCCAGTCGCGCGCCCATTTCCAGGCTTTGCGCGAACGCCGTGGACAACTCTGACACGCCGACGCCCACCGCCTGCCAGCCGACAATCACATGATTGTCCCGACGGGCGACCACGCGCACGAAGCCGCTTTTCGACTCCAGCGTCATCGCCCGGCCATTGGCGGCGAACGGGAAGCTGGAAACGATGCAGTCAAGGCCATCAGCCTTGGCCTCGTCCGGGGTCTTGCCGACCACCACCAGTTCCGGGTCGGTGAAGCACACGGCGGCGATGGCGGTGGGGTTGAACTCGCGCGACTTGCCGCTGATCAGCTCGGCAACCATTTCACCCTGGGCCATGGCCCGGTGCGCGAGCATCGGTTCGCCACTCAAATCGCCGATGGCGTACACGTTGCGCATGCTGGTCTGGCAGCGGTTGTCGATTTTGATCGACGAGCCGTTCATGTCCAGATTCAGCGCTTCGAGGTTCCATCCCTGAGTGTTGGGTTTGCGGCCCACGGCCACCAGGACCTGATCGGTTTCCAGGTTCAGAGTGTCGCCGCCTGGCGCCAGGACTTGCAAAGTATTATTTGTAGAATCAAAGCCTTGCACGCTGTGTTTCAAGTAAAGCATCACACCGAGTTTTTTCAGTTCGTCGTGCACTGGTTGGGTCAGTTCGGCGTCGTAGGCCGGCAGGATCCGATCCTGAGCCTCAACCACGCTAACGTCCGCACCGAGCTTGCGATAGGCAATGCCCAGCTCCAGACCGATGTAACCGCCGCCCACCACAATCAAGCGCTTGGGCACCGATGTCGGCGCCAGGGCTTCGGTGGAAGAAACGATCGGCCCGCCAATGGGCAGCATCGGCAGGTTCACGCTTTTCGAACCGCTGGCCAGTACCAGGTGTTCACATTGAATGCGCGTGTCGCCGACATCGACAGTCTTGCCGTCAACCACCTTCGCCCAGCCTTGAATGACCTGGACCTTGTTCTTTTTCAGCAACGCCGCGACACCGGTGGTCAGGCGATCGACGATGCCGTCCTTCCACTCGACGCTCTTGCGGATGTCCAGCGTCGGTGCCGAGACGTTGATGCCCAGTGCCGAATGCTGGCTGTGGTGCTGCGTCTGGTGAAACTGCTCAGCGACGTGAATCAGTGCCTTGGACGGAATGCAGCCAATGTTCAGGCAAGTGCCGCCCAGGGATTGGCCTTCCACCAGAATGGTCGGGATGCCCAGTTGGCCGGCACGAATTGCCGTCACATAACCGCCGGGGCCGCCGCCGATGATCAGTAATGTAGTGTTCAGAGTTTGCATGCTGCTCTCCAACAAAAATCAGTCCACAAACAAGGTGGCGGGTTGTTCGAGCAGGCCACGGATGGCCTGGATGAAGAGCGCCGCGTCCATGCCGTCGACCACGCGGTGATCGAAGGAGCTGGAGAGGTTCATCATCTTGCGGATCACGATCTGGCCTTTGATCACCATTGGTCGTTCAACGATCTTGTTCACGCCGACAATCGCCACTTCCGGCAGGTTCAGCACCGGGGTGCTGACAATGCCGCCCAACGCGCCAAGGCTGGTCAGGGTGATGGTCGAGCCGGACAGTTCATCGCGGCTGGCCTTGCCGTTACGGGCAGCAGTGGCCAAACGGGAGATTTCCTGAGCACTGTCCCACAGGCTGCGAGCTTCGGCGTGACGCACTACAGGCACCATCAAACCGATGTCGGCCTGGGTGGCGACGCCCACATGCACCGCGCCAAGGCGGGTGATGACCTGGGCTTCGTCGTCGTAACGGGCGTTGATTTGCGGGAAGTCACGCAGGGCGACGACCAGGGCGCGGACCAGGAACGGCAGCAAGGTCAGCTTGCCGCGAGCGGCACCGTGTTTTTCATTGAGGTGCGCGCGCAGCTCTTCCACGGCGGTGACGTCGATTTCTTCGACGTAACTGAAGTGGGCGGCACGCTGGGTGGCGTCCTGCATGCGTTGGGCGATCTTGCGGCGCATGCCGATCACCGGGATTTGTTCTTCATCGGTACGCTGGGTGTAAGCGCTGCTGACCGTCGATGCATTCGACTGACCCTGCGCGAGGTAGGCGTCGAGATCTTCATGCAGCACGCGACCGGCCGGGCCGCTGCCACGTACCAGGCGTAACTGGATGCCCAAGTCCAGCGCATGCTTGCGCACGGCCGGGGAGGCCAGCGGACGCTCATCGGCTTCGCGAGCGACCATCGGGCCGTGGCAAACGGCGGCTTTTGGCGCAGCGGCAGCGACCGGTTTGCTTTCAACCACCACGGCTTCGACTTTCGGCGCGGCAACCGGCGCTTCTTTAGCCGGAGTCGGTTGTGCCGACTCCTTCACGTTGCCCGCGCCTTCGACTTCAATGCTGATCAGCACACTGCCAACCGCCATGACTTCGCCAGGTTGACCGCCGAGGGCGATGACCTTGCCATGCACTGGCGATGGAATATCCACCATCGCTTTGTCGGTCATGACATCGGCCAGCACCTGATCCTCGACAACCATGTCGCCGACCTTGACGTGCCAGACCGACAATTCAACTTCTGCAATGCCTTCGCCAATGTCCGGCATCTTGATAACGTGCGTGCCCATTCAGACCTCCATGACCCGTTTCAAAGCCGCGCCCACTCGGGACGGGCCAGGGAAATACGCCCACTCTTGCGCGTGCGGGTAGGGGGTGTCCCAACCGGTGACGCGTTCGATTGGCGCTTCCAGGTGGTGGAAGCAATGCTCTTGCACCAGCGACACCAGTTCGGCGCCGAAACCGCAGGTGCGGGTCGCTTCATGGACCACCACGCAGCGGCCGGTTTTCTTCACCGACTTGACGATGGTTTCCAGGTCCAGCGGCCACAGGCTGCGCAGGTCGATGACTTCGGCGTCAATGCCGGTTTCTTCAGCGGCGACTTGCGACACATACACGGTGGTGCCGTAGGTCAGAATGGTCACGTCCTTGCCTGGACGGGTGATGGCGGCGACGTCCAGCGGCACGGTGTAGTAACCGTCCGGCACTTGCGCGGCCGGGTGCTTCGACCACGGGGTCACCGGGCGGTCGTGGTGGCCGTCGAACGGGCCGTTGTACAAGCGTTTCGGCTCGAGGAAGATCACCGGGTCATCGTTCTCGATGGAGGCGATCAGCAGGCCCTTGGCGTCGTACGGGTTGGACGGCATGACCGTGCGCAGACCGCACACCTGGGTGAACATCGCCTCGATGCTCTGGCTGTGGGTCTGACCGCCATAGATGCCGCCGCCGCAAGGCATGCGCAGGGTCATGGGGGCGGTGAATTCACCGGCCGAGCGATAACGCAGGCGGGCGGCCTCGGAAATGATCTGGTCGGAGGCCGGGTACACGTAGTCGGCGAACTGGATCTCGGCGACCGGGCGCAGGCCATAGGCGCCCATGCCGACGGCGACGCCGACGATCCCGCTTTCCGAGATCGGCGCGTCGAACACCCGCGAGGTGCCGTACTTGTTCTGCAGGCCTTCGGTGCAGCGGAACACGCCGCCGAAGTAACCCACGTCCTGGCCGAACACCACGACGTTATCGTCACGTTCAAGCATCACATCCATGGCCGAGCGCAGGGCCTGGATCATGGTCATGGTGGTCGTGGTCATGGCGGTTTCCAGCTCGATATTGTTGTTGTGATCGTTCATGTCAGATCCCCAACTCTTGACGCTGGCGCTTCAAGTGCTCCGGCATCTCTTTGTAGACGTCTTCGAACATGGTCGCGGCGCTTGGAATCTGCCCGCCGGCAAGGGTGCCGTACTGTTCGGCTTCTTTTTGCGCGGCGATCACTTCGGCTTCCAGTTCGGCGCTGACGGCGGCATGTTCCTCTTCGGACCACTGGCCAATCTTGATCAGATGCTGCTTGAGACGCGCAATCGGATCACCGAGCGGGAAGTGGCTCCAGTCATCGGCAGGTCGGTATTTGGACGGATCATCGGAGGTCGAGTGCGGGCCGGCGCGGTAGGTGACCCATTCGATCATGGTCGGGCCGAGGTTGCGCCGGGCACGTTCGGCAGCCCAGGCGGAGGCGGCGTACACCGCGTAGAAATCGTTGCCATCGACCCGCAGCGAGGCGATGCCGCAACCGACGCCACGACCGGCAAAGGTGGTGGCTTCACCACCGGCGATGGCCTGGAAGGTGGAGATCGCCCACTGGTTGTTCACCACGTTGAGGATCACCGGCGCGCGGTACACGTGGGCGAAGGTCAGGGCGGTGTGGAAGTCCGATTCAGCGGTGGCGCCGTCGCCGATCCATGCCGAAGCGATCTTGGTGTCGCCCTTGATCGCCGAGGCCATGCCCCAGCCCACGGCCTGGACAAATTGAGTCGCGAGGTTGCCGGAGATGGTGAAGAAACCGGATTCTTTTACCGAGTACATGATTGGCAACTGACGCCCCTTGAGCGGATCGCGCTCGTTGGACAACAGTTGGCAGATCAGATCCACCAGCGGCACTTCGCGGGCCATCAGGATGCTTTGCTGGCGGTAGGTCGGGAAGCACATGTCGTCGATGTTCAACGCCAGGGCCTGGGCACTGCCGATGGCTTCTTCGCCGAGGCTTTGCATGTAGAAGGACATTTTCTTCTGACGCTGGGCGACCACCATGCGGTTGTCGTAGATGCGCGTCTTGAGCATGGCGCGCATGCCCTTGCGCAGAGTCTCCGTCGGTACGTCCGCAGCCCATGGACCCAAGGCGTTGCCTTGGTCGTCGAGCACGCGAATCAGGCCCTTGGCCAGGTCGGCGGTGTCGGCGGGTTCAACGTCGATTGGGGGTTTGCGCACCGTGCCCGCATCGGTCAGGTGCAGGTAGGAGAAGTCGGTTTTACAGCCGGGACGGCCCGAGGGTTCAGGGACGTGCAGGCGTAGCGGTTCGTACGCTTGGGTCATGGCTTCTACGCTCGATCTTGTGAATTTCTTGTAGTGAGCTGACAGATTTCGTTCGGTAGAAGAAATCTTGTCCTACAACAATCATAGGCCCGGCCAAGAAGAATATTTCTCTCTGTTTCATTGCGCTCAAGATCATTTGCAGATAAAAAAACTGCATAAACATAAAAAACAGGTGGTTTTGTCTCATGCGCAAACTGGACCGTACCGATATCGGCATTCTCAACAGCCTTCAGGAGAACGCGCGGATCACCAATGCCGACCTCGCACGCTCGGTCAACCTGTCGCCGACGCCGTGTTTCAACCGGGTCAAGGCGATGGAAGAACTGGGCCTGATTCGCGAGCAGGTCACGTTGCTGGATGCCGATTTGCTGGGGCTGCATGTAAACGTGTTCATTCACGTCAGCCTGGAGAAGCAGGTAGAGGAGGCGCTGCAGCATTTCGAAGAGGCAATTTCCGACCGCCCCGAGGTGATGGAGTGCTACCTGATGGCCGGCGACCCGGATTACCTGATCCGGGTACTGGTGCCGTCCATCCAGTCGCTGGAGCGCTTCATGATGGACTTTCTGACCAAAGTGCCGGGGGTGGCGAACATTCGCTCAAGTTTTGCGCTTAAACAGGTGCGCTATAAGACGGCTTTGCCGTTGCCAGCGAATGGGTTGACCCTCGGCAGCTAGGCGCCGCAAACCTGTGGGAGCTGACTTGCCAGCGATAGGCCGAAGGCCGCTTTCAGCATTTCCTGTTTTTTGGGGGGCTATACCGGCCCCTTCGCGGGCAAGCCCGAGCAGGGTCAGAGTTGATTCAGGGGGATTTTCAGGTAGGTCACGCCATTGTTTTCGGCCGGTGGCAGGTTGCCCGCTCGCACGTTTACCTGAATCGCCGGTAGCAGCAGCGTCGGCATGCCCAGCCCGGCATCGCGTTGGGTACGCATCTGAACGAAAGCGATTTCGTCGATACCGTCGCGCACGTGGATGTTGCTTTTACGTTGCTCCCCTACCGTGGTCATGCAATGCGGTTCACGGCCCTCGGGCGGATAATCGTGGCAGACGTAAAGGCGCACACTGGCGGGGAATGCCAGCAGTTTTTGGATCGAGGCGAACATCTGGTTGGCGTTGCCCCCGGGAAAATCGCAGCGCGCGGTGCCCACGTCCGGCATGAACATGGTGTCGCCCACCAGAATCACATCGTTGCCGATCAGGTACGCCATGTCCGCCGGGGTATGGCCGGGCACATGCAGGGCCTTGGCCTTGAGGTTGCCAATGGAAAATGACTCGTCCGGGGCGAACAGGTGATCGAACTGCGAACCGTCGATGCAGAATTGCGGTTCGAGATTGAACAGCGCCTTGAACACGCTTTGCACCTTGCAGATCGATTGACCGATGGCGATCTGACCGCCCAGCTCCCGGCGCAGATACGGCGCGGCGGACAGGTGATCGGCGTGGGCGTGGGTTTCCAGCAACCACTGCACTTGCAAGCGATGTTCACGCACGAAGGCGATGATGCGGTCGGCCTGCACGGTGGTGGTTCGCCCGGCGGCGGGGTCGTAGTCGAGCACCGGGTCGACGATCGCGCATTGCCCGCCATCGGCTTCGTAGATCACGTAGCTGTAGGTGGATGAGGCGTCGTCGTAAAAGGCTTCAATCAGGGCAGGCATGGGAGTTGTTTCTTGGTGAACAAGCCATGAGGTTAGTTTCATTCTCCCTGCGCTGACCAGCCCCTGCGTCATTTCTGTTAACGAAAACCCGGGCGGGCTCTATCCTGTCACTGTATCGATACCGGGCGTTCCCGGCCTTTGTCATGGATTACGAGCGTTTTATGTGGCTGGCGAGTTTTTTTGGTGTGGTCATGGGCTTGGTGTTGGGTTTGACCGGTGCGGGCGGCGGCATTCTTGCCGTGCCGGCGCTGGTGCTTGGCCTTGGCTGGAACATGACCACGGCGGCGCCCGTCGCATTGTTTGCGGTGGGCAGCGCGGCACTGGTGGGGGCCATCGACGGTTTGCGTCATGGCCTGGTGCGTTATCGCGCGGCGCTGTTGATTGCGGCGCTCGGCGCGGTGTTTTCTCCGGTCGGTATCTATTTTGCCCACCAGTTGCCGGAAAAAATCCTGATGATCCTGTTCAGTCTGCTGATGGTCATGGTAGCCGGGCGGATGTTGCGTCGCGAGCGCAAGGAGCAGGGGCCGAGCGATCACGGGCACGCCAGCTGGGGTCAGAAGAACTGCATGCTCGATCAGCAGACCGGGCGTTTTTCCTGGACGGCCAAATGTACTGCGACGCTGGCCTCGCTCGGCGCGGTGACGGGTGTGGTATCAGGCTTGCTGGGCGTGGGGGGCGGCTTCCTGATTGTGCCTGCCTTCAAGCAACTGACCGATGTGCAGATGCGCGGGATCGTGGCCACGTCGCTGATGGTGATCAGCCTGATTTCGTTAATCGGTGTGATCGGCGCGTTCCATGCCGGGGTGCGCATCGACGGGGTGGGCATTACGTTCATCGTTTCGAGCATAGTCGGCATGGTCATCGGCCGCAGGCTTTGCGCCCGGGTGCCGGCGCGGGCCTTGCAAGTGGGGTTCGCCAGCCTTTGTCTGGTGATAGCCGCCTACATGCTGTTTCAGGCCAACGCCTGGCCGGTATGAGTCGGCAGGCCTAAGCCCTAAGTGGCAAGCCTGGCCGACAACCCGTCTTAAGCCGTTGTGGTCACGCACCGCCGGCCAATCCAAAGCACCTCAAAAACGCCTCCAAGGCAGTGTATGGCGCCGCCTGTCCGCTTTCGATAATCGCCTCCGACACTTCGTCCCCCGTTTCGGAGCGCGCCATGCACAACAATAAGAACTTCACGCATCGTTTTCTGCCGGCATTCATTGCCAGCTTGTCCTCACTCGGCCTCGTTCCGATCGCCGAGGCCGAAATCAAGCTGTACGACAAGGACCAGACCACGTTCTCCACAGATGGCTACATCAACGCCTTTTACGTCAACAGCGATGTGGATCGCGCTGGCGAACAGTACGATCGTCGGCAGTCGCGGGTGAAAATGGGTTTCTTGCCCAACTACCTGGGATTCAACATGGGCAAGCAGGTTGACGATCTCAAGCTCGGCGCCCGGGCCTCGTTCTGGGTCACCATCAACGACAGCGAAACCAATGGCACCGAAACCGCCATCGATGTGCGGCAGTTCTACGGCACCGTGGCCAACCCGGAGTGGGGCGAAGTGCTGATCGGCAAGGACTTCGGACTGTTCGCCCGTTCGAACATCCTGCTTGACGAAATGCTCGCCGGATACGGTCAGGTCAGCGATACGCTGGGGTTGGTGGACGGCGGCGGGGTGTCGTTCGGCAACATCGGCACCGGCTACCCGTACCCGTTCCCGACATCGCAGATCACCTATCGCACCCCGGTCATCGACGGTTTGCGCGTGGCGGTCGGCATCATGGACCCGGTAGACACCAACGACAGCAGCCCGACGGGCAAGGCCTACCAGGAAAACCCGCGGACCGAGAGTGAGGTCACCTATCAGTTCGACCTGGCGGGGGCGAAGATCTACAGCTGGGTCAACGGCAGCTATCAGTCCTCGGACAACACCGATTCCACGGTCGACACCGTCACTTCCAAAGGTGTCGGTTATGGTGTGCAGGCGAAGATGGGCGGCTTGTCCTTGACCGGGTCCGGCTTCCAGGCCAAAGGCATCAACCCGTTTTTCACCAACAATGCCGGCGAGCCCACCCTGCGCAACGTCGACAGCGATGGCTACCTGTTGCAGGGCTCCTACAAACTGGGCAAAAACCGCCTGGCCTTGTCCTATGGCAAGACAAAGGACGATGGCAACGGCGCGGTCGGCAGCGGCGCCGACTACGAAACCCGCGGCATCGCGCTGTTTCATGACGTGAACGACAACCTCAAGCTGGTCGCCGAGTACAACCAGTTCGAAATCAACGGCCACGACACCAGCGACCAGAACGAAGACACCGACACCTTCGCCGTGGGCGCGGTGCTGACCTGGTAGCTGACCGGGAATAAAACCCGTTGTCGGAAAGAGCTTGCTCGCGATGGCTGAGTGTCAGGCGACATGGATGTTGGCTGTGATGGCCCCATCGCGAGCAAGCGCGCTCCCGCAGGGTTTACGGGTGTATGCAACGCCTGCGGATAGCCAAAATCTAGTGTGGGAGCTTTAGCTCTCTTATCCCTTCGAAGCGGCTACCCGCTACCCAAGTAGCATTCGTCGCTCCTCGCAGGCTTCGTACACTCGTGCCTCCTATACACGCACTTGCCGGAGACGATGATGCAGCAGAGCGAAGGTATCGTCAGTGCAATGTCCCAGGCCACCGATGCCTCGCAGGTGGCGCAGGAACTGGCGCGGCAGTTGCTGCATCCACACTTGGGGTTCGTGCTGTTTTTCTGTTCCGCCGAATACGACTTGCAGGCGCTGGGCAAGGCCTTGCAGCAAAGCTTCGGCGGCATTCGCCTGGCCGGTTGCACCAGTGCCGGAGAAATCACTGCGTTGGGCTACGGGCGCAATTGCGTAACGGCGGTGGGCTTCGATCATCGGCACTTTTCCATCGCGGTGGAGTTGATCGATCAAATGGAACACTTCAGCCTGATCGACGCCCAGCAAATGGTCGAACGCCTGGTCAGTGGCTGTCGTAGCAACACCCTGGCGCCGATCAAGGGCAACAGCTTTGCCCTGACCTTGCTCGATGGCCTGTCCAGCCGCGAAGAAATGGTGCTGGCGGCGTTGAGCGCGGCACTGGGCGACATTCCACATTTCGGCGGCTCGGCCGGTGACGACAATTACCTGACTCACACCCATGTGTACTTCGATGGCCAGTTCCACAGCGGCGCGGCCGTGGTGGTGCTGGTCAACACCTGGCTGGATTTCGAAGTGTTCACCACCCACCACGTGTTGCCCCGCGCCGAGAAACTGGTGGTTACCGGCGCCGACAGCGCCTTGCGCCGGGTCTTCGAACTGAATGCCGAGCCCGCCGCCGCCGAGTACGCCCGGCACATCGGCGTGCCGGTGGCTGAGCTCGATCACCGGGTGTTTGCCGCGCACCCGTTGGCGGTGCGAATCAATCATCAGTATTACGTGCGGGCCATCCAGCAGGTGCATCCAGACCTGAGCCTGAGTTTTTACTGCGCCGTGGAAAACGGCATCGTCCTCACCGCCATGACGCCTGGCCCGATGCTACCCAACCTGCAAAGGTTGTTCGAGGGATTGCAGGAGCGCCTGGGCGATTTGCTGTTGACCATCGGTTGCGACTGTTTCCTGCGGCGTCTGGAGCTCGAAGACGATGGCAGCCTCGAGCAGATCGGCGGGTTTTTGCGTGAGCAACGGGTGATGGGTTTCAACACCTACGGAGAACAGTTCAATGGCATGCACATCAACCAGACCTTCACCGGCGTTGCCATTGCCCGTGGCCGTGCCCCCGGACATCGCTGAGCTACAGGCCGAACTGGCCAGCCTGCGCCATGAAAATCACAAGCTGCAGCGCATCAATGGCGCGTTGATCGAGCGAGTCGAGTCCGGGGTGACCCGAGGCAACGACCCGTATGCAGCATTCCAGCATTCGGTTGTGTTGGCCGAGCAAGTGCGCGAACGCACCGATGCGCTGAACCAGGCCATGGCTGAACTGAAGGCCGGCAATCATTTGCTCAGCGAAGCCCGCCTGCGTGCAGAAACCGCGCATCAACACCTGATCGACGCCATCGAAAGCATTTCCGATGCCTTTGTGTTGTTCGACGCCGAGCAGCGCATCGTCTTGTTCAACAGTCGTTTCAAGGCGTTCTGGAGCAACAGCCGCGTGCGAATCAACGCGGGAATGCGCCTGGCCGAGGTCAGGCGCCTGATGATGAGCAATGGCCTGTTCACCGAAGAACCTCGCGGGCATGCCGATGAAAACTTGTTGTATCGCCTGCAGAACGGGCGCTGGCTGCAAGTCAGTGAGCGTCCGACCCAGGAAGGCGGGCGGGTGATGCTGTTCACCGACATTACCGACGTCAAACTCAGCGAAACCGTACGCCGCGAGCAGGCGGTGGCGCAGAAGTCGCATCTGTTGCAACGCGCGGTAGACAACCTGTCCCAAGGGGTGGCGATGGTCAGCGCCGAAGGCATTCTGGAATTGTGGAACCGGCGTTTCCTGGAGTTGAGCGGGCTGGCACCGGTGGCGGCCCATCGGCCGTTTGCCGAAGTGATCGGCGACAGCGAGCTGACCCTGCTGACCCCGGCCAGCCGCGGTAGCAACGGTCGGCCGATACGCGAATGCGAGCAGCGCTTGTACGATGGCCGGGTCCTGGAAATTCGCACCCATCCGTTACCCACCGGCGGTTTCGTCAATACCTTCACCGACATTACCGAGCGCTACCAGCACGCCGAGGCACTGAGTGAAAGCGAGCGCTGGATTCGCCTGATCACCGACCACGTACCGGCACTGATTGCCTACCTCAATGCCGATCTGGTGTATGAGTTCACCAACAAGGTCTACGAAGAGTGGTACTGCTGGCCCCGTGGCGTGATGCTCGGCCAGAGTCTGCGCGAGGTGCACAGCGAACAGCATTACCAGCGCCTGGAGTCTTACGTGGCCAGGGCGCTGGCGGGCGAGAGCGTGACCTTCGAGTTCGCTGAAACCAACGTCAACAACCAGGAGCGCTACATGCTGCGCTCCTATGTGCCAAACCGTCTGGCCAGCGGTGAAGTGGTGGGGATTTTCGTACTGATCCGCGACATCACCGAACGCCGCCGCACTGCCGAGGCACTGCATCAGGCGTATCAGAACCTTGAGCTGCGGGTGCGCGAACGCACGGCGGAACTGACGACTCTCAACGACCAACTGCTGCGCGAGATCGATGAGCGGCGCCTGGTCGAGTCACGATTGCGCGAAGCCAAGCAGGAAGCCGAGCAAGCCAACCTGTCGAAGACCAAGTTCCTCGCCGCCGTCAGCCACGACCTGCTGCAACCGTTGAATGCGGCGCGCTTGTTCACCAGTGCCTTGCTGGAGCGGCGCGAACCGATGCCCAGTGAGATTCTGGTGCGCAACGTGAGCAATTCACTGGACGACGTGGAAAACCTGCTCGGCACCCTGGTGGACATTTCCAAGCTCGACGCGGGGGTGATCAAGGCCGATATCGCGCCGTTCGCCCTCAGTGAACTGCTGGACAACCTGGCCACTGAATACACCCAAGTGGCGCGCAGTGAAGGCCTGCAACTGCACTTCATTGCTTGCTCGGCGCTGGTACGCAGCGACATTCAGCTGCTGGCGCGGATTCTGCGCAACCTGTTGAGCAATGCAATTCGCTATACCAGCAATGGTCGCGTGGTTCTCGGCTGCCGGCGCCATAAGCAGTGCCTGACGATTGAAGTCTGGGACAGCGGCATGGGCATCGCCGAGCATCGCCTGGAGGAAATCTTCCAGGAGTTCAAGCGCGGCGATGTGCAGCGCCCTGATCAGGATCGTGGTCTGGGCCTGGGCCTGGCGATTGTCGAAAAGATTGCCGGCATTCTCGGCCACCGCATTCAAGTGCGCTCATGGCCCGGCCGGGGCTCGATGTTTTCGGTTGAGGTCCCGTTGAGCGCCACGGCGCCGACACCGCCGCCGACGTTGCAAATGAGCGAGCCGATGCTTGAGCGTTTGCGCGGTGCACGGATATGGGTGTTGGATAACGATGCAACTATCTGCGCCGGCATGCGTACGTTGCTGGAGGGATGGGGGTGTCGGGTGGTGACAGCACTGTCGGAGGCCGACCTGGCGCGGCAAGTGGACAACGACCACGCCGAAGCCGACTTGCTGATCGCCGACTATCACCTGGACAACGATCAGAACGGTGTCGATGCGGTGGCCCGGATCAATGCCCGGCGCGCATCACCGATTCCGGCGATGATGATCACCGCCAACTACAGCAATGAACTCAAACAGCAGATCCGCGAACTGGGCCACACCCTGATGCACAAACCGGTGCGGCCGATGAAGCTGAAGACGGCGATGAGTCATCTACTCGGCAGGCCTTGAGGTGGGTGGTGCTTGAACCGACGTCATCGCGAGCAAGCTCCCACAGGTACATCGCTGTCCTTGTGGGAGCGGGCTTGCTCGCGAAGGGCGCGCCACGGTCTTACTGACTCAACGCCGCAAATAAGAGCCGAAATCAATATCCCCGGCACTCAGGATCGCCTGCACCCGATTGTGCACGTTGAGTTTGCGCAGGATCGCCGAGACGTGGGCCTTGACCGTGGTTTCGGCGATTTCCAGGGTGTAGGCAATCTGCTTGTTCGATTCGCCCTTGGTCATCCGTTCCAGCACTTGCAGTTGCTTGCGGGTAAGGGCCTGGAGCAGTTCGGGCGGGAAACTCGGGGTGTCGTTCATCCGCCGGTGCGTATTGCTTTTGGCGGTGCGGATAATATCCGGGGGTAGATAGACGTTGCCATTGAGAATCTGCTGGATAGCGTCGGTCATCTGGGTGCGGGGCGAAGACTTGGTGATGAAACCCACCGCGCCATAGGTGATGGCTTGCAGTACGATCTGTTTGTCTTGCTCGGCGGAGACAATCACCACCGGAATGGTTGGCGCTTCGTTGCGCAGGTTGATCAGGCCATTGAGGCCGTGCATGCCGGGCATGTTCAGGTCGAGCAGGATCAGGTCCAGGTCGTCGTGTTCCTGGGTCAGGGCCAGGGCGCTGTCCAGGTCGGCGGTTTCCATCACCTCGGTTCCGGCAAAGCCGTCGCTGATGACGTTGTGTATGGCTTCGCGAAACAGTGGGTGATCGTCGGCAATCAAGATTTTGTACATAGCCTTTCACCTCATTTTTTTGATTATGGTGTGGCAACAACACGCACGCGTAAAGCTCAGGGAAAGGGTTCGGGTCGGGCTGGCGTTACCGGCAGGTTGGCCGCTTGCCAGGCGTCCAGGCCATCGCGATACCAATACAGTGTCTTATAGCCCATGGTGGCGGCGCGTTTGACCGCATTCCAGCTCAACCAGCAGTCGGAGCGGCAGTAGAAGACCAGCGGTTGCGTCGAGTCGCCGGCAGTCAGCTTTTTCAGATTGCCGGCAAAGTAGTCCTGCCATTGCGGCGTCAGGTCGCCATCCCCGGTATTGGCCAGCCAATAACTGCCGGGCAGGTTTTCGTGACGCTGGTCTTCGATGAACTGGCCTTGCAGCCATTGTCGGCGGTAGACGTCGATCAGCAGCGGACGCGGGGTCTGTTCGAGCAGCCGTTGCAGGGCCTGTGTGTCGACGATGGTCGCGCCTGTCAATTGGTTCGGCGTCGGGCTGCGGTATAGCTCGATGCGATAGCCATCGGCGGAGAAGAGCGGGGTGTCGGCCTGCGCAACGCCCAGGACGAGGCTCAGCGCCAGGGCGGCAAAACAAGGGCGCAGCAAACAGCGTGGAGCACGCGGCATGGGGTCAGTCCTTATAGTTATGGACCTATTACATGCCAGTCGGGGGGCGTTGGGAATGCGACGATAGACAGGGAAACCAGTACTAAAGTCGTAATTTTTCCCTGTTCAATCAAAATCCCTCTGTAGGAGCGAGCCTGCTCGCGAAAGCGTTGTGTCAGTCAACTGATTTATTAAATGTGCCACCTTCGCGAGCAGGCTCGCTCCTACAGGGGGATTGTGTTGTCAGCTGGATTTGCGCAGGGCCGCATGCTGCGGATTGAAGGTCAGTACGGCGAGCAGCGCGAACAACAGTGTCAGCCCCGTGCATACCGCCAATGCCAGCGGATTGAAGCGTTCATACAGCGCGAAACGCACCAGCTCCACCGCATGAGTGAATGGGTTCAACGCACACAACCAGTACAACCACTCGCTGGCCTCGCGCATCTTCCACAGCGGATACAGCGCCGACGACAGGAAAAACATCGGGAAGATCACGAAATTCATCACCCCGGCAAAGTTCTCCAGCTGACGGATTGCGTTCGATAGCAACAAACCCAATGCGCTGAGCAGCAACGCCACCAACAGCAGGGCCGGCAACGCGATCAATAGGCCCATGGCCGGTGGCCGAACGCCGTAGACCCAGGCAATCGCCAGGAACGCATACACCTGCAACAGCGAAATCAATGCCGTGGCCAGCAGCTTGCTGCACAGCAGGAAGGTGCGCGGCAGAGGGCTGGTCAGCAGCACGCGCATGCTGCCCATCTCACGGTCATAGACCATCGACAGTGAGCCTTGCATGCCGTTGAACAGCAGGATCATGCAGGTCAGGCCTGGGATGATGTAGACCTCATAGGGAATATAGGTGTCGTAGGGCTCGATGATTGCGATCCCCAGCGCTGCGCGAAAGCCAGCGGCGAACACCAACAGCCACAGCAGCGGGCGCACCAGAGCGCTGAGAAAACGCGTGCGTTGCAGCACAAAACGCAGCCACTCGCGCAGCACAATACCGCTAAAACATTGCCAATAAGCTGTCATTGCAGGGCTCCTGAATTCGTCAGCCGAGTGAAGGCCGAACCGAGGTCGCCGCCGTGTTCCTGGCTCAGGGCGTGGGCCTGCCCACTCGCCACCAGCCGACCTTGATGCAGGATCAGCAGGTCATCGCTGGGCTGCACTTCGTCGAGCAGGTGGGTAGTCCAGAGCACGCTGATACGCTCCTCGCGACACAGGTTGCGGATGTGCTGGCTGAGCGCCAGGCGACTCGCCGGGTCGAGGCCGACACTGGCTTCATCGAGCAGCAACAGGCGCGGTTCATGCAGCAGGGCGCGGGCAATTTCCACCCGGCGACGATGGCCGCCATTGAGATCGCGTACCCGTTCGCGGCGGCGTTCGGACAGGGCCTGGCGGGCCAGTTCGGCGTCGACCCGAAGGTCGGTCTGGCGTCGGGACAATCCATGCAGTGCCGCGTGATAACGCAGGTTTTGCTCGACGCTGAGATCCAGGTCCAGCGTGCTTTGCTGGAACACCACGCCCAATTGGCAGAGCGCCGGGCGTGGTGCATTGCGCAATGAGCAGCCACCGATGCAGATCTCGCCGTGCTGCACATCATAGAGACGGGTCAGCAGGGCAATCAGGGTCGACTTGCCCGCGCCGTTGGGTCCCAATAACGCGGCGAAACGCCCGGGCTCCAGGCTGAAACTCACTTTGCGCAGCGCCTCGCGGGCGCCGTAGGCAAAGCTCAGCTCACTGACGGCCAGGGCGTTCATGGTGTCACCACCACGCCCCAGGGGTAACGCCCGACCTTCACCGATTTACTGACCTTGAGGCTGTCGACATCGATCACCGAGACATCGCCGCTGACGCCGTTGGTGGCCAGTAACTGTTTCTGATCCGGGGTAAATGCCATCTGCCAGACCCGTCGACCCACCAGCAGATAGTCAAGAATCTCGAAGGTCTTGGCATCGATGACCGCTACATGATTAGCCGGGCCCAGGGCGACAAAGCCGTATTTGCCATCGGCGCTGAGCTTGATGCCGACCGGCTGGACCTTGTCCGGATGCACCCCTTTGATCTTGAAGTTCAGGGTAGTGAGCACGTTGCGGGTGGCCACATCGAGAATGGTCACGGTGCCGCCGATTTCTGCCGAAGCCCAGAGTTTCGCGCCATCGGGGGAGAACTCGACGAAGCGCGGGCGCTGGTCCACCAGGGTGCTGTCGGCCAGGGTCTGGGTGCTGGTGTCGATCCAGTGCAGCATGTTGGTGGTTTCACTGGTGTTGACCGCCCACTTGCCGTCAGGGCTGACGGCCATGCCTTCGGGTTCGACACCGACTTCGATCTGGCCGAGCACCTTGGAGGTCTCGGTATCGATCACCGTCACTAGCGCATCGTCTTCGTTGGAGACGTACAACCAGCGATTGTTAGGGTGCAGGGCAAATTGCTCAGGGTCTTTGCCCGAGGGCAACTCCTTGATGATCTTACGCGTGGCTACCTCCATCACCTGTACGCGGTCCGAGTCGCTGGCGCAGATGTACAGCAACTTGTTGTCATGGGACAGCAGCAACCCCCGGGGGCGCTGGCCGACGGGCAGGGTGTCGGTGACTTGCAGGGTTTGCATGTCGATCAGGCTCAGGTTGTTGTCCTTTTCGTTGGACACCCAGGCAGTGCTGGCTACGGCATGGCCGGCGACGAGGAGCAGGGCGCATGAAAGCAGGGTGCGGCGCATGGCAGATTCCTTGTTGTTGTGATTATCGGATCAGGGAAAGCGGCACGTGACCTCGGGCTTGTCGTAGCCCAGGCTGTCCATCTCGTTGAAGGGGTGTAGAAAGCCATCCTGGGGTGAAGTGCTGACCAGCGCCCGGGGCTGGACGATGGGAATTGTCTGGCGCAACTGACCGTTCCACGGCCGATAGCTGAGCTTGCGACCCTTGAAACCGTCGAGCGGCAACTGATCGCTGATTTCAAGCGTTCGGATCGCCATCGGCTCGGCCTGGCGCAGTTTGCTGACGGCACTGGCGATACTGCGCACGGCCATCCAAGCCGCGAAATCCCGGTCATTCATCCAGCGTCCGCTCAGGGCTTCGAAGCGTTTTTGCAGCTGTGCGGCACCGTAGGTTTCCACGGTTTTGTGCCAGCCCACCGGGGTCAGGCCCTGAGTGCCGGCGACCGGGCGCGGGTACCAGGTCTGGTAGGGCACGTATTCGCCAAAGTCGCCGCGTTCATCGGCCACCAGTACCACGTCGTACTCGGCGGTCTGGGTGAACAGAGGCATGTCGGCCTGGGCGCTGCGGCGTTGGTCGTTGTCGAAGCTCCAGGGTTTTTCCGCAACCAGTTGCAAGCCAAAGCGCTTGGCGGCGCGGCGCAGGGCGGAGGCATAGGCTTGATCGTCCGCGGTCGGGCCGACGATCAACAGCGCCCGTTGCCATTTACGCACCACCAGAAATTGCGCGAGGGCATCGGCGAGCATCGCCCGGCTCGGCAAGGTGTGCAGCACATTCGGCAGACAATCGGTAGTGCGCAGGCTGTCATCGGGGCTGCCAGCGTTGAACAGCAAGCTGTCGGGCATTGCCGCACTCAATTGGCGCAGGCTGCCCGCAGGGGCATTCACCACAAACAGGCGCAAGCCCTGTTGATGTTGAACCTTCGCTGCTTCGAGCAAGGCCTCGGGGCTGTCGACGCTGGCGCTCTCCAGGCTGTAGCCGTGGTTGAGAAACCGCCCGGTGCTGTTGCTGTCGGTGATCGCCAGTTCAGCGCCGCGCAGCCCGGCATCCGTGGGCTCGGGGATGACGTTCGACAGTAGCGGGCCGGGGTCGGGACGATAACCCAGATAGCCGATCCGCACTTGCAACGGCGCGTCGGCGGCCTGGCTCTGGGTGGCCAGTCCAGCGGCGCAGGCAATCGCCAGCAGATAGATCAGGGCGTAGGGGGCAAGCTGGCGCATAAGGCTCTCCATGACGTTAGCGCCAGCATAGGAAGCCTGTGGTGCAGTGAAAATATGCAGAAAGTACCAGCGGGCCAGTACCAAGGTAGTAGCTCGACCCCAGTGGAGCGGTTTTAGCATGGACAGCAACGGCCATGACTCTGGAAGGAATTGCCCATGCGTGTCGTCAAAGCGCTGCTCCTGCCGTTTTTGCTGATCCTGACCCTGATCGGCGTCGACCGGCTCCACGGCCCGCGACCGTTGCCGTTACAAGTCATGCCCGCGTCACTGGTGCGCTAGGCATGTCGGCGCTGTGGCGAATCAACCTGTGGGTCTGCGGCTTTTTTGCCCTGGTCACCCTGGCGTGCACGGTGTTGCTGATGCACCAGGCGCTGGAGGATGTGACGCGTGAACTGCAATCGGCTGAAGCAGTGGTGGAATACCTGAGCGAAACGGCCGCACGCGATCCCGCCAGCCTGCAACCACGCCTGACCGCAAGCCTGCGCCACGTGCGTGTGCGCTGGCTGACAGAGGGTGAACGGGCGCCGGTGCCGGAGCGGGCAGGGCTGGATGCCTGGCTCGGCCGCATGCTGTTCGTCGATGTCCGTCATGACGCAAAGGTGCTGGCGCTGACGGATGGTCGACGCGTGCAAATCGCCGTGGACCCGCGTGATGAAATCGACGAAGTCTGGGATTCCCTGCAACAACTGCTGAGCCTGTGCGCGATGGCGCTGATGCTCAGCCTGTTGACCATCCGTTGGGCGGTGCGGCGCGGCGTGGGCTTGCTCGACGAACTACTGCGGGCCTTGCAGCAGGTGTGCGCTGGCCAGCTCAAGGTGCGCTTGCCCACGCAAGGATTGCCGGAGGCGCGGCAACTGGCGGTGCATTTCAACCGCATGACGGCCACGCTGGAACAGGCCGGTGCCGACAACACCCGGCTGACCCAGACGCTGCTGGCCGTGCAGGAGCAGGAACGGACACAGTTGGCCCAGACCCTGCACGACGATCTCGGCCAATACCTGGCCGGCATTCGTGCCCAGGCTTGTCTGTTGCGCCTGGTTGCCGACCAGCCCGAGACCGTCGAGCGCACGGTGCGCCAACTGGAGCACAACTGCGAACATTTGCAGCGAGGCTTCCGGGCATTGGTGCACAACCTCTATCCGGTGGTCCTGCAACATTTGCCGTTGGCCGAAGCCGTCGCCTTATTGGTGGAGCAATGGCAGGCCAGGCAAGGCATTGCGTGTCAGCTGCGGATCAGCGCGCAACTGCCGGCGCTATCGGCACCAGACAAGACTCACCTGTACCGCTTTCTGCAGGAGGCTCTGACCAACATCGCCCGGCATGCCGACGCCAGTCAGGTACGGGTTCGCCTGCAACACCACGGCGCTCATTTGCGTTTACTGGTGCGCGATAACGGTCGCGGCGCGCTGTCACCCCAGCGTCCTGGCGTTGGCCTGCATTCGATGCGTGAACGTGCCCGTAGCCTGGGCGGCGATCTGCGTATCTACAGCCACCCCGGCGCCGGTTGGGCGCTGGCCTTGAGCATGCCTTTGGAGGCTTGATGAATATTCTGTTGGTCGATGATCACGCGGTAGTCCGCCAAGGCTACTCCAGCCTGTTGCGTGCGCTGTTACCGGCAATGGAGGTGCGGGAAGCCGCGAGCGGCGAAGAGGCGTTGATTCGGGTCCAGGAACGCGTGCCGCATCTGGTGATCATGGATTTTGGCCTGCCGGGCATCAGCGGCCTGGAAACCACCCGGCGCTTGCGGCAACGCTTGCCGCAACTGCGGATCTTGTTTTTCAGCATGCACGATGAACTGCCGTTGGTGCGTCAGGCGCTGGATGCCGGGGCGACAGGCTATCTGACCAAAAGCTCGGCGCCGCAGGTGTTGATCGAAGCGGTGCGACGCGTGCTCGCCGGGCATGCCTACATCGATCAACCGCTGGCCACTCAATTGGCCTGTCGGCAGGATGCCAGCGACCCACGCTTGCACAGCATGACTCCGCGCGAACTGGAGATTTTCGTCATGCTCGCCAAAGGCACCCCGGCGCGCCAGATTGCCGAGCAGTTGAATATCAGCAGCAAAACCGTTTCCAACCACCTGACGTTGCTCAAGAGCAAACTGCAGGTCAGCTCCCATGCCGAACTGGTGCACTTGGGCATTGATATGGGCGTGGTGCGCAAGGCAGGTTGAATCATCATCACGGCGACACATGGCTTTCTGCAGGAGCGAGCAAGCTCGCTCCTGCAATTGGAAGTGGTGAATTCAGTTCATTTGTCCCACGTTGTCGGGCATCCCGTGCAGCCTTCCATGTTCGCATCCTGAAAGTTCGCGTAGTGCTGGCGCGAGCCGCTGAGGTTGGCTCCTGCGAGGTTGCTTTCGCCCAGCTTGGCTTCTTGCAGATTGGCGTCGCTGAGGTTGGCGTCCTTGAGGTCGGCCTTGCTCAGCCAGGTCATTTCCAGGTCGGCGGCGCGCAGGTTGCTGTGGTGCAGCCGGGCGCCGGAGAGGCGGGCGAATTGCAGGTAGGCGGCGCTGAGATCGGCGTTCTCGAATTGCGCGCCCTGGGCGAACATGCCCCAGCCCTGGACCGCCACCAGCGTGGCGCTACTGAAATCGGCCAGGCGCAGGTTGCTTTGTTGCAGGCTGGCGCGGGTCAGGTTGGCACCTTGCAGGCGGGCCTTTTCCAGATTGGCGAGATCGAGACGCGCATGACGCAAGTCAGCATCGCGCAGGTCGGCGCCGCTGAGGTTCATGTTGCGCAGGTCCTGGTTGCTCAGCTTGGCTCCCTTGAGGTTGGCATTGGGACACTGGCTGTGTTCGGCGATGGTGCAGCCGTTGATGATAAGCGGGGTGTCGTCGTCGGCGGCGGCGTAAGCGGTGGCAACGCTCAATAGAAGCAGTAGCGGTAGAGACTTCATGGCAGGGTCCTTTGGCTTCCCTTGTGCGAGCCTGCTCGCGATGGTCGTCAACGTTCGCGCGGGTTGTCTGGTGCCCAGCGCCGGTCTCGGGTCCATCGCGAGCAGGCTCGCTCCTGCAAGGGGTGGTGGCGGTTTTACTTCTGGGCTGTCTTGTTATCCCAGCTCGGAATCTTGAACACCCAGAACGATCCGCCCTGAGCCACCGGTTTGGTCAGCTCGGCCATGTCGCCGCCCCACAGCGGCACCGCGCCGCCGTAGCCGACGGTCACGCCGATGTACTGCTCGCCGTCCTGTTCCCAGGTGATCGGTGGCGAGACGATGCCGCTGCCGGTCTGGAACTTCCACAGTTCCTTGCCGGTTTTCGCGTCGAAGGCCTTGAAGAATCCGTCACCCGTGCCGGTGAACACCAGGTTGCCCTTGGTCGCGAGCACGCCGGCCCAAAGCGGCAAGTGTTCCTTGTGTTCCCAGACCACTTTGCCGGTGGTCGGGTTCATTGCCCGCAGGGTGCCGACGTGATCGTCATACATGCGCTTGATGCGAAATCCCATGCCCAGATACGCCGAGCCTTTCTTGTAGTTGACCTCTTCGGTCCAGTATTCCTCTTTCCACTGGTTGCCCGGGATGTAGAACAGGCCGGTGTCCTGGCTGTACGCCATGGGATTCCAGTTCTTGCCTCCGAGGAACGGTGGCGAGACTTCTACCGGTTTACCCTTGGTTTCTCCCGGCAACGGTTTGGCTGGCCGCTGGCCCTCGTTCTCGACCGGGCGTCCGGTCTTGAGGTCGATGTGGCTGGCCCATGTGATGTTATCGACGAAAGGAAAGGCGTTCTGCAATTTGCCGTTGTTGCGATCGACCACATAGAAGAAGCCGTTACGGTCGGCATGGCCGGTGGCCTTGACCGTTTTGCCGTCTTTGTCCTTGTAATCGAACAGCACCAGTTCGTTGTTGCCGGAGAAATCCCAGGCGTCGTTCGGCGTGTGCTGGTAGAACCATTTCACTTCGCCGGTGCTCGGGTCGACACCGACCTGACCTGAGGTGTAAAGGCTGTCGTAGTCATGCGGGTTGCCATCCTTGGCGGTGCGCGCCCAGGTGTTCCATGGACCGGGGTTGCCGGCGCCGACAATGATGGTGTTGGTTTCAGCATCGAAACTGGCGCTCTGCCAGGGCGCACCGCCACCATGGCTCCAGGCCTCGACCTTGCCGGTTTCGGTGGTCGGATCGTTGGGCCACGACGGCGCCTTGACGTCGCCGGTCGGCGTACTCTCCTTGCCATTCAGACGGCCCATGTGGCCTTCGACAAACGGCCGCATCCACACCTCTTCACCGGTGTCCGGATCGCGGGCGTAGAGCTGGCCGACCACACCGAATTCATCCCCGGAGCTGCCATGGATCAGCAGCACCTTGCCGCTGGTCTTGTCCTTGATCAACACGGGTGCACCCGTCATGGTGTAGCCGGCGGCGTGATCTCCAAACTTCTTGTTCCACACCACTTTGCCGGTGTTCTTGTCCAGGGCGATCAGGCGTGCATCGAGGGTGCCGAAGTAGATCTTGTCGCCGAAGATTGCCGCGCCACGGTTGACCACGTCACAGCACGGGCGAATGTTGTCTGGCAGGCGATGGTTATAGGTCCATAGGCGTTTACCAGTCTTCGCATCCAGGGCGAATACCCTTGAGTACGAACCGGTGACGTACACCACGCCGTCGCTGACGATGGCCTGGGATTCCTGGCCGCGCTGTTTCTCGTCGCCAAAGGAGTAGGACCAGGCCGGCGTCAGTTTGAACACGTTCTTGTCGTTGACTTGCGCCAGCGGGCTCCAGCGCTGGGCGTTGGTGCCCATGCCGTATTGCAGCACGTCCCTGGTGGTCAGGTGATCGTTGGCGATGTCTTCCCAGCTCACGTTTTTGGCGGAGGCCGGTGCGGTCCCGGCAAATCCGGTCGCGCTCAGGGACAGGCTGCCGACCAGCACAAAAGCCTGTATGGCAACGGCCAAGGGGGAGTGGGCGGGTAGCGATCTTATTGTCATGGTTGCAGTTCCCAGTGGAGGTTTTGGCCTGCACAGGGTGGAGCGCCCCATAGGGTGGCGGATACGGAAAAAGTCCCGCCGTTGCCGGGAATACTTCCCATGGGCTACCTGATTTGGGCGTTCGTCCAAGGCCTTACTACCAAGGGATTAGATGGCGGCCACCAAAGCAGCATGGGGCCTGCGCGCCGGGCTTTCTAAGATGGCTGCCATAGCCTCTGCAAAGAGGTTTTGCGTGCAATCCTGAGGGCATGACAATGACAACAAAACGCAACGCCTTGCTCGTTACCGGGCTGCTGACCGGTCTTATCTGTGCGGGCTCCGTTTGGGCTCACGGCAATGTGGTGCCGCAAGCCGTCGCTACCCAGGGGCTGACCCCGATCAAGGACGCCGGTGTGCCACTCGACGCCGACGGCTGGGCCGCGACCAACCCCTATCGCACCGCTCCGGAACACGACAAAGCCGTGGAAATCGGTGCGTCGGCCTACAACCAGAACTGCGCGGCCTGTCACGGCCTGGAAGCCAAGTCAGGTGGCATCGCCCCGGACTTGCGCATGCTGGACGTGGGCGAAGCCGGCGATGAATGGTTCGTCGAGCGTGTGCGCCATGGCGCCGTGCGTGACGGTCGGGTGTACATGCCGAAAATGGCCGACTACCTGAGTCAGGAAGCCCTGTGGGCCGTGCGTACTTATCTGGACACCGTGCACGTCGAGGAGTGACCCATGCGTCTGCTCGCGGTGTTGATCAGTGCTGTGTGGCTGTGCTGCCAGGTGGCGCAGGCGCAGGTTCGCAATTACGACGAAATCATTGCCGCTGGCGAGCTGAAAGTGGCGGTCTACAAAGACTTCGCCCCCTACAGTTTTGAACGTGCCGGACAGCCTCGCGGTGTTGACGTCGAACTCGCCGAAGCCTTGGCCAAGGCGCTCGGCGTACGCTTGACGCTGATCTGGGCGCCGGCCGGGGAAAAGCTCGACGACGACCTGCGCGATTACATCTGGCGCGCCAGCGCCTTGCACAACCAGCAACTGGCCGACCTGATGATGCGCGTGCCGTACGACCGTGACTACGCGCAAAAACGCAACGAGTTCGGTGAGCTGGTGAACGGCCACGTGGTGATGTTCGGTCCGTACCAGAACGAACAATGGCAGGTGGCCTATGACCGTCGGCGGCTGGACAAGGTTGCCAGCGTTGCGGTGTTCGAACAGCACCCGATTGGCGTCGAAGTGGACAGCGTGCCGTCGTTCTACCTGACTTCGGTGTTCAACGGCATGCTTGCCGGCAAGACCCACCACTATCCGGACGTGCCTCAGGCGTTTGCCGCAATGAAGGCCGGTGAGATCGACGCGGTGATGGCCATGCGTGGCGAGATCGACTGGCAAGTGCATGTAGCGGCCGACCCGCAAGTGGCGCTGGCCGAGAACGCCTACCCGAACATGGGCAAACAGCTGTGGGAAATCGGCATGGCGGTACACGAAAGCAATCGTCAGCTGGCGTATGCCGTGGAAGAGGCGCTCGAAGGCCTGATCCGCGAAGGTGCGGTGAAAACCATCTACGGCCGTTACGGCCTGCGCTACGACGTGCCCGAGATGTATCAATAGGAGCAGGCGATGAAATGGCGAGGGAGTTGTCTGTTGGCCTGCTGGCTAAGCCTTTCGGCACAGGCTGACGCTATCGATCCTGGCAAAGACCCGGTGCCATCGGTGATGTGGACGTTCTATCAGCAGCAGTTCCTGGGCGATGCCCCGTTCGTTTTCGACGAGCGGGTCAAGTTGCTGGCGCCGCCATTTGCCGAAGATGCCCGGCAGGTGCCGCTGGAAGTCGACGCTCGGGCGTTCAAGGGCGAGGTGGTGAAAATCCTCGCCTGGGCCGAACTTAACCCGTTGCCGAAAATCGTCGACTTCCAGCCGCTGAATTCGGTTTTGCCCTGGCTGTCGTTGCGCATTCGAGTCGAACAGGCCACGCCCTTGCGTGCGGCCGTGCTGACGCGAGACGGCGTGTGGCATGTCGGTTCGACCCTGATTGACGCCGCCGGTGGCGGTTGCACCGCGCCAAGTGTGGTGCGTACGCAACCGGGCTGGGAAGAGCACATCGGCGAAGTGCTGGGCGGGCGATATCCCCGGGGTGAGTTCAGCCGCTTGCGGTTGCAGGTGGCGCATCCCATGGACAACGGCATGGTCAGCGGCATACCGGAATTTTTCATCAACCATGCCGAGTTGCGCGACCACGACGAGCAAGTGCTGGCCCGGCTCGAGCTGTTTCCGGCGGTCAGTGAAAACCCCAACCTGGCCTTCGACATCGAAGGGGCAGGGCAGACGCGTCTGCTGCTGCGGGACAACAGCGGCAATGAGTTCGATGCGTCGATTCCCTGACCCCAAGGAGCGTGGCATGCGCTGGATCCTCTTGATGCTGCTGAGCGTCTGTCTCTCGGCCCTGGCCGATCTTGAGTACGCGCTCAAGCCCCGGCAGATCGCCCAGGACACCTGGCTGCTGGAAGGCAGCACCGATAATTTTGCCAAGGCCAATGGCGGCAACATCGTCAACACTGCATTCATCGTCACCGAACGCGGCGTGGTGGTGATCGACAGCGGGCCGTCAAAGCGTTATGGCGAAGCGCTGCGCAAGGCGATTGCCGCCACCACCGACAAGCCGGTGATCGAGGTCTTGCTGACTCATCACCATCCGGACCATGTGCTGGGCAATCAGGCCTTCAGTGATGTGCCGATCAGCGCTTTGGTCGGCACCACTGAACTGTTGCGCGAGCAAGGCAACGCCATGGCCGAGAATATGTACCGGATGGTCGGCGACTGGATGCGCGGCACCGAAGTAGTGCTACCGACGCAGACGCTGACACCCGGCGTGAAAAGTTTTGGGAATCATGATCTGCGCTTGCTGAGCCTGGGTGGGCATACGGGCGCGGATCTGGCTATTCTCGACCAGCAAACCGGCGTGCTGTTTGCCGGGGACCTGGTGTTTTATCAGCGGGCGCTGACCACGCCCAACAGCCCGGGGCTGGCAGTATGGCTGGCGGACATCGCGACCTTGCAAGGCTTGCCCTGGACGTTGGTCGTGCCGGGTCATGGGCCGGTGTCGAGCGATCCACAACCGTTCGAGCAAATGCGTCATTACCTGTCCTGGCTCGATCAACTGATGCACGACGGCGCCGCCAATGGCAGCGACATGGCCGAGATGATCCGCAGCCCCATCCCTGAACGTTTCGCCGGGATCAACCTGAGCCGCTACGAACTGATCCGCAGCGTCAGCCATCTTTACCCGCGCTACGAGCGCGAGCGGATGACGCGGGTGGATTCTGCCAGCAAATAGTCAACCCGGATCCCCTGTAGGAGCGAGCCTGCTCGCGATGGTCGTTAACGATTACGCAAGCTGCCTGGATGAACGCGATGGTCTGACGTTTTTCGCGAGCATTCGAGCGTCGACCGGCTGCTCCTACAGGGGGCCGGTGCCGTTCACAAAATCTCGTGTCCATCTCATCCGACCTGCTACCAAGGAACTAGCAATCTCCACATTGCGGCCAATTGTTGCCAGGGCGGCGGCGCTCAAGAATCTGTACCAGACCGGGAAAATTTCCCGGGCATAACAAAAACTGCAGAGGAAGCCGTCATGACCCAACCCGCACGTCGTCAGCCCTTCGTCTTGAGCTTCTTGCTCAGTGCCATGCTGTTGTCCGGCCAGGCAATGGCCGGGGTTTCCGACCAGGACATTCTCCAGGATCCCAAGAACCCGGAACAGATCGTGACCAACGGCCTGGGCGTTCAGGGGCAGCGCTACAGCCCGCTGGATACTCTCAACGTCGACAACGTCAAGGAGCTGCGACCGGCCTGGGCGTTTTCCTTCGGCGGTGAAAAACAGCGCGGCCAGCAGGCGCAGCCGATGGTCAAGGACGGCGTGATGTACCTGACCGGTTCCTACTCGCGGGTGTTCGCCGTGGATGCGCGCACTGGCAAGAAACTCTGGCAGTACGATGCGCGCTTGCCCGATGACATCCGCCCTTGCTGCGATGTGATCAACCGTGGCGTTGCGCTGTACGGCGACCTGGTGATTTTCGGCACCCTCGACGCCAAACTCGTGGCGTTGAACAAGGACACCGGCAAGGTGGTGTGGAGCAAGAAAGTCGCCGACCACAAGGAAGGTTATTCGATCAGCGCCGCGCCATTGGTGATCAACGGCAAGCTGATTACCGGTGTGGCCGGTGGTGAGTTCGGCGTGGTTGGAAAAATCGAGGCCTACGACCCGAAAAACGGTGACCTGCTGTGGTCCCGTCCAACGGTCGAAGGCCACATGGGCTACGTCTACAAGGACGGCAAGGCAGTGGAGAACGGCATCTCCGGCGGCGAGGCGGGAAAGACCTGGCCGGGCGATCTCTGGAAAACCGGCGGTGCGGCGCCTTGGCTGGGTGGTTATTACGATCCGGAAACCAACCTGCTGCTGTTCGGTACCGGCAACCCGGCGCCATGGAACTCACACCTGCGTCCTGGCGATAACCTTTATTCGTCCTCGCGCCTGGCACTCAACCCGGATGACGGCACCATCAAGTGGCACTTCCAGAGCACACCGCACGACGGTTGGGACTACGACGGCGTGAACGAGCTGGTGTCGTTCAACTACAACGAAGGCGGCAAGGAAATCAAGGCAGCGGCCACTGCCGACCGTAACGGTTTCTTCTACGTGCTGGACCGCACCAACGGCAAATTCATCCGTGGCTTCCCGTTCGTGGACAAGATCACCTGGGCCAGCGGCCTGGATAAGAATGGCCGGCCAATCTACAACGATGCCGGCCGTCCCGGTGCACCGGGCTCCGAAGCCAAGGGCAGTTCGGTGTTTGTCGCGCCAGCATTCCTCGGCGCAAAAAACTGGATGCCGATGGCTTACAACAAAGACACCGGGCTGTTCTATGTGCCGTCCAATGAATGGGGCATGGACATCTGGAACGAAGGCATCGCCTACAAGAAAGGCGCGGCGTTCCTTGGCGCCGGCTTCACCATCAAACCGTTGAACGAAGACTACATCGGTGTGCTGCGGGCCATTGACCCGAAAACCGGCAAGGAAGTCTGGCGTCACAAAAACTTCGCGCCGCTGTGGGGCGGGGTGCTGACCACCAAAGGCAACCTGGTGTTTACCGGCACGCCTGAAGGCTTCCTGCAGGCGTTCAACGCCAAGACCGGCGAAAAGGTCTGGGAGTTCCAGACGGGCTCCGGCGTGCTCGGCTCACCCGTGACCTGGGAAATGGACGGCGAACAGTACGTCTCGGTGCTCTCCGGCTGGGGCGGCGCAGTGCCGCTGTGGGGCGGCGAAGTGGCCAAGCGCGTGAAGGACTTCAACCAGGGCGGCATGCTCTGGACCTTCAAGCTGCCCAAGGATCTGGTGGCCAAGCATTAACGCCAGACCACCACATAACCCGTGGGAGCGAGCTTGCTCGCGATGAGGCCGGCACATTCGCTATTGATGTCGACTGTCACACCGCTTTCGTCGGAACGCCGCCCGGAGCAAGCCCGCTCCCACATTTGGATTTGTGTGAAATCTACGACCAAATAACGAGAGCCCCTCCTGCCAACGATGCATTCGTCTGGCACGCGGGGCTCTCTAGTATCGGCGTATCGCCTGTCAGTACGACAGGCATCGACCCAGACAGAGGCCCACCATGATCTACGCACAACCCGGAACCCCAGGCGCCGTCATTACCTTCAAGTCGCGCTACGGCAACTTCATCGGTGGCGAATTCGTTGCCCCGATCAATGGCGAGTACTTCACCAACACCTCGCCAGTCACCGGTGAGGTGATCGCCGAATTCCCGCGCTCCAGCGCCGCCGACATCGACAAGGCGCTCGACGCGGCACATGCCGCCGCTGATGCGTGGGGCAAGACTTCGCCTCAGGACCGTTCCCTGGTGCTGCTGAAGATCGCTGATCGCATCGAGCAGAATCTTGAAGTACTGGCCGTTACCGAAACCTGGGACAACGGCAAGGCCGTGCGCGAAACCCTGAACGCCGACGTGCCGCTGGCCGCCGACCACTTCCGTTATTTCGCTGGCTGCATTCGCGCCCAGGAGGGCGGGGCGGCCGAGATCAACGAGCTGACCACGGCCTATCACTTCCACGAACCGCTGGGTGTGGTCGGGCAGATCATTCCGTGGAACTTCCCGCTGCTGATGGCCGCCTGGAAACTCGCCCCGGCGCTAGCCGCCGGTAACTGCATCGTGCTCAAGCCGGCGGAGCAAACGCCGCTGTCGATCATGGTTTTCGCCGAACTCATCGCAGACTTGCTGCCGGCAGGCGTGCTGAATATCGTCCAGGGTTTCGGCCGCGAGGCCGGCGAGGCCCTGGCCACCAGCAAACGCATCGCCAAGATCGCCTTCACCGGCTCGACCCCCGTCGGCGCGCACATCATGCATTGCGCCGCCGAGAACATCATTCCGAGCACCGTGGAGCTGGGCGGAAAATCGCCGAATATTTTCTTCGAAGACATCATGAACGCGGAACCGGCGTTCATCGAAAAAGCCGCCGAAGGGCTGGTGCTGGCGTTCTTCAACCAGGGCGAAGTCTGCACCTGCCCATCCAGGGCACTGGTGCAGGAATCGATCTACGAGCCGTTCATGGCCGAGGTGATGAAGAAGATCGTCAAGATCAAGCGCGGCAACCCGCTGGACACCGAGACCATGGTCGGTGCGCAGGCGTCCGAGCAGCAATACGACAAGATTCTTTCGTACCTGACCATTGCGCAGGAGGAGGGTGCCGAGCTGCTCACCGGGGGCGCGGCCGAACGTCTGGAGGGTGATCTGTCGAGCGGTTATTACATCCAGCCGACGTTGCTCAAGGGCCACAACAAGATGCGCGTGTTTCAGGAAGAAATCTTCGGTCCGGTGGTGGGCGTCACTACCTTCAAGGACGAAGCCGAAGCCTTGGCGATTGCCAACGACAGCGAGTTTGGCCTTGGCGCCGGGCTGTGGACCCGCGACATCAACCGCGCCTACCGCATGGGTCGGGCGATCAAGGCCGGGCGCGTGTGGACCAACTGCTACCACCTGTACCCGGCGCACGCGGCGTTTGGTGGCTACAAGAAGTCCGGTGTCGGTCGGGAGAATCACAAGATGATGCTCGATCATTACCAACAAACCAAAAACCTGCTGGTGAGCTACGACATCAATCCGCTGGGGTTCTTCTGATTCCTTAAGAACACTGAAAAAACCTGCGGGAGCGAGCTTGCTCGCGATGAGGTCAGCACATCCAACATCTATGTTGACTGTTGCGCCGTCATCGCGAGCAAGCTCGCTCCTACATTGGTTTTTGGTGTGTACAGAGTTTGGGCAACACACCCCCTACCAATTCCCCCCGCCCACTCCTTCGAAAGTAGCATTCGGGCACTCATCGCTCCGTGCATTAATGGCTCTACCGGAATCACCCGGCACAAGAAGAGGAATGATCCATGTGGACTAAACCCGCGTTTACCGATCTGCGCATTGGCTTCGAAGTGACGATGTATTTCGCCAACCGTTGATTGATCACCCGGCCAGCCGCTGCGTTGGCCGGGCCTGCCTTCTGGAGCATGCGCCATGCACATCCGCGTTCTCGGTTCCGCCGCTGGCGGCGGTTTCCCGCAGTGGAACTGCAATTGCCGCCAGTGCGCCGGTGTGCGCAACGGCAGCCTGCGGGCGCAGCGCCGTACGCAATCGTCGATTGCCCTGAGTGACGACGGTGTGCAGTGGGTGCTGTGCAACGCTTCACCGGACATTCGTGCGCAACTCGAGAGTTTTGCGCCACTGCAACCGGCACGACGCCTGCGCGATAGCGCCATCGCCGGCATCGTGCTGCTCGACAGCCAGATCGACCATTGCACCGGTTTGCTCAGCCTGCGTGAAGGTTGCCCGCACGACGTGTGGTGCACCGAGCGCGTGCATCAGGACCTGAGCACCGGTTTCCCGTTGTTCAACATGCTCGAGCACTGGAACGGTGGATTGCACTGGAAACCGGTCGGCCTAGATCTCCAGCCGTTCGGCATCCCGTCCTGCGGGCATTTGCAATTTCGCGCAATTCCCTTGGTGAGCAACGCGCCACCGTATTCGCCCAATCGCGGCAACCCGCAGCCGGGCGACACCATTGGCCTGTTCATCGAAGACCTGCGCAACGGCGGCTCACTGTTCTACGCGCCGGGCCTTGACCAAATCGATGAGCAAGTGCTGGGCTGGATGCAGCGTGCCGATTGCCTGTTGCTGGACGGCACCCTGTGGCGCGACGACGAAATGCGTATCTGCGAAGTCGGCCAGAGCCTGGGCAGCGATATGGGGCATTTGGCACAAAGTGGCCCCGACGGAATGCTTGAAGTGCTGGAGGGCTTTCCCCAGCAGCGCAAGGTGCTGATCCACATCAACAATACCAATCCGATCCTCGATGAAGACTCGGCCGAGCGGGCGTTGCTGGAACGGCGGGGAATTGAAGTGGCTTATGACGGCATGAGTATTGAGCTGTAGCGGCTGGCCCTATCGCGAGCAAGCTCGCTCCCACAGGAGACCGCATTGCAAATGTGGGAGCCAGCTTGCTCGCGAAGAGGCCAGTACAGGCACCGCAAGAAATTCCCGGAGAACAAAATGACTGGCATTCCCATGTCCCCCACAGAATTCGAAGCCGCCCTGCGCGCCAAGGGCGCCTACTACCACATCCACCATCCCTTCCACCAAGCCATGTACGCTGGCCGCGCCAGTCGTGAGCAGATCCAGGGCTGGGTCGCCAATCGCTTCTACTATCAGCTCAACATCCCCCTCAAAGACGCTGCGATCCTCGCCAACTGCCCGGACCGCGACGTACGCCGCGAATGGCTACAACGGATTCTCGACCACGACGGCGTCCCCGGCAGCGAGGGCGGTATCGAAGCCTGGCTGCGCCTGGGCGAAGCGGTGGGGCTGAAGCGTGAGCAGATCTTGTCCCAGGAACTCGTGCTGCCCGGCGTGCGATTTGCCGTGGACGCCTACGTCAATTTCGCCCGTCGCGCCTGTTGGCAGGAAGCGGCCAGCAGCTCGCTGACCGAGTTGTTCGCGCCGCAGATTCATCAGTCGCGGCTCGACGCCTGGCCCACCCACTACCCATGGATCGACGTCACCGGCTACGACTATTTCCGGACGCGCCTGAGCCAGGCCAGGCGCGATGTCTCGCACGGGTTGCGCATCACGCTGGCGCACTACGTGACCGCCGAGAGCCAACAACGCATGCTGGAAATCCTGCAGTTCAAGCTGGACGTGCTGTGGAGCATGCTCGATGCCATGAGCATGGCTTATGAACTGGAACGCCCGCCCTATCACACGGTCACCCGCGATAAGGTCTGGCACCGGGGGATCGCCCTGTGAGCCTGATCAATCGCCAGCAATCACCGGCCTTGCGCCGCGGATTTCGTCTGCAATGGGAGCCCCGTCAGGACTGTCATGTGTTGCTGTACCCCGAAGGCATGATCAAGCTCAACGCCAGTGCCGGGCAAATCCTCGACCTGGTGGATGGTCAGCGCAGCGTGGCGGCGATCATTGAACGGTTGAGCGAGAATTTCCCCGGCGTACCGGGAATCGACGAGGACGTGCTGGCGTTTCTGGAGGTGGCCCATGCGCAATTCTGGATCGAGTGAGACGCTGCCGGGGCCGCCGTTGTGGCTGCTGGCCGAGCTGACTTATCGCTGCCCGCTGCAATGTCCCTATTGCTCCAATCCTTTGGACTTCGCCCGGCACGGCGAGGAACTGAGTACGCAAGAATGGATTCGCGTGTTCCGCGAAGCGCGGGACCTGGGCGCGGCGCAGTTGGGTTTTTCCGGTGGAGAGCCATTGGTGCGCCAGGACCTCGCCGAACTGATCAAGGCCGCCCGGGACATGGGCTACTACACCAACCTGATCACCTCCGGCATCGGCCTGACCGAGCAGAAGGTGCGCGACTTCAAGGTGGCCGGGCTGGATCATATCCAGATTAGCTTCCAGGCCGCCGACGAGGCGGTGAACAACATGCTAGCCGGTTCACGCAAAGCCTTTGCACAAAAACTTGCCATGGCCCGTGCGGTGAAAGCCCAGGGCTATCCGATGGTGCTGAACTTCGTCACCCATCGGCACAACATCGATCGGATCGCGCAGATCATTGAGCTATGTCTGGAGCTGGAAGCGGATTTCGTCGAATTGGCCACTTGCCAGTTTTACGGTTGGGCGGAGCTCAACCGCGTCGGCCTGTTGCCCACCCGCGAGCAATTGCAGCGCGCCGAGCGCATCACCCACTCGTACCGCGAACGCCTCGAAGCCCAGGGCCATCCGTGCAAGCTGATCTTCGTCACCCCGGACTACTACGAAGAACGTCCCAAGACTTGCATGAACGGCTGGGCCAATCTGTTTCTCGACATCACTCCCGACGGCACGGTATTGCCTTGCCACAGCGCGCGACAGTTGCCGGTGGCGTTTCCCAATGTGCGTGAGCACAGCCTCTCGCACATCTGGAACGACTCGTTCGGCTTCAATCGTTTTCGCGGCGATGACTGGATGAAGGAGCCGTGCCGCTCCTGCGATGAAAAACACAAGGACCTGGGCGGTTGCCGTTGCCAGGCCTTCATGTTGACCGGCGATGCGAGCAATGCCGACCCGGTGTGCAGCAAGTCTGCGCACCATGGCGTGATTCTCAAGGCCCGCGAGGAAGCCGAGGCGCCGGGATTGGAGATCGAACACCTGACGCTGCGGAACGCGAAAGCTTCTCAGCTGATCTACCGCGGTTAGTCAGGCGCCATAGATCCCTGTAGGAGCGAGCAAGCTCGCTCCTACAGTGGGTTGCGGTGAATTTGAACGTGCTACCCATTGGTCTGATTGCATTCACAGCTGGATGGTTTAGTGTTGTTTCTATCTTCCAAAACAATAAAAACAGGCTTTCCAATGAGCCAGAGTCTCAACCAGCTGCGTAAATTCGTTTCGCCTGAAATCATCTTCGGTGCCGGTAGCCGGCACAGTGTCGGCAATTACGCCAAGACCTTTGGTGCGCGCAAGGTTCTGGTGGTCAGTGATCCCGGTGTCATTGCCGCCGGTTGGGTCGCCGATGTCGAAGCCAGCCTGCAAGCACTGGGCATTGAATACTGCCTGTACTCCGATGTTTCACCGAACCCGCGGGTGGAGGAAGTGATGCTCGGTGCCGAGTTGTACCGGGAGAATCACTGCGACGTGATCGTCGCCGTTGGCGGCGGTAGCCCGATGGACTGCGGCAAAGGCATCGGTATCGTCGTTGCCCATGGCCGCAGCATTCTCGAATTCGAGGGCGTGGACACCATCCGCGTGCCCAGCCCGCCGCTGATCCTGATTCCAACCACCGCCGGCACCTCGGCCGACGTCTCGCAATTCGTGATCATTTCCAATCAGCAGGAACGCATGAAGTTTTCCATCGTCAGCAAGGCCGTGGTGCCGGATGTTTCACTGATCGACCCGGAAACCACCCTGAGCATGGACCCGTTCCTGTCGGCCTGTACCGGGATCGATGCCCTGGTGCATGCGATCGAAGCCTTCGTGTCCACCGGCCACGGGCCGCTGACCGATCCCCATGCGCTGGAGGCCATGCGCCTGATCAATGGCAACCTGGTGCAAATGATCGCCAACCCGGCCGACATCGCCCTGCGCGAGAAGATCATGCTGGGCAGCATGCAGGCGGGGCTGGCGTTCTCCAATGCGATTCTGGGGGCGGTGCATGCCATGTCCCACAGCCTCGGCGGTTTTCTCGATCTGCCCCATGGCTTGTGCAACGCGGTACTGGTCGAGCACGTGGTGGCCTTCAATTACAATTCGGCGCCGGACCGTTTCAAGGTGATCGCCGAAACCTTCGGCATCGACTGCCGTGGCCTGAATCACCGGCAGATCTGCGGGCGCCTGGTCGAACACCTGATCGCCCTCAAACACGCTATCGGCTTTCACGAAACCCTTGGTTTGCATGGCGTCAGGACTTCGGACATTCCGTTCCTGTCGCAGCATGCGATGCACGATCCCTGCATCCTGACCAACCCGCGCGAATCCAGCCAGCGTGATGTCGAGGTCGTCTATGGCGAAGCCCTCTGACGAGCAGCAACGGGCATTGGCCGGGTTGCTGGGGCTGGGTAGCCATTCAGCCCGTAAGAGTCATTACCCGGAACTGGCCGCGCGCCTGGATGATCTGGAAGCCGAGCGTAACCGTTACAAGTGGCTGTTCGAAAACGCCGTCCACGGGATCTTCCAGGCCAGCCTGCAAGACGGCATGCGCGCCGCCAACCCGGCATTGGCGCGCATGCTCGGCTACCAGAACCCTCAGGAGGTGCTGTTCTCCCTGAGCGACCTGGCCAGTACGCTGTTTGTTGACGGCGCGCAGGAGCTGGAAAACATTGGCGAGACTCTCAGGCACCAGAGCAGTCTGCATGGCTACGAAACCCGTTTGCGGCGCAAGGACGGCAGCCACCTCGATGTGCTGATGAACTTACTGCTCAAGCCGGGTCAAGAAGGGCTGGTGGAAGGCTTCGTCGCTGATATCACCGAGCGCAAGCTGGCCGAGCAACGGTTGCAGCAACTCAATGACGAATTGGAACAGCGCGTCACTGCGCGCACTGATGAACTGCTCGAAGCCAACCGCAATCTGCAGCAGCAGATCACCCAGCGTAAACAGATCGCCAAGGCTTTGCGTGACGCCCGCGATGCCGCCGAGGCCGCCAATCACAGCAAGGACAAATACCTCGCCGCCGCCAGTCATGACCTGTTGCAACCGCTCAACGCTGCGCGGTTGCTGATTTCGACCTTGCGCGAACGCAAGTTGCCGGACGCCGAACAAGTGCTGGTTGAACGCACTCACCAAGCCCTGGAAGGGGCCGAAGATTTGCTGACCGATCTGCTGGACATTTCCCGGCTCGATCAAGCGGCGGTCAAACCGGACGTCGCTGCGTATCGCCTTGACGAATTGTTCGCGCCGCTGGTGTCCGAGTTCCAGTCGGTCGCGCAGGCGGCCGGTTTGAATCTGCGCGTGCACCGTGCCGATTACGCCATCAGCACCGATTTGCGCCTGATGACCCGGATCTTGCGCAATTTTCTCAGCAATGCCTGCCGCTATACCGACGAAGGCAGCATCCTCCTCGGGGCGCGCCGCCGGGGCCAGATGCTACGCGTCGAAGTCTGGGACACCGGTCGCGGCATCGCTGCCGACCGGATCGATTCAATCTTCCTCGAATTCAACCAACTGGACGTCGGCCGCGCTGCCGACCGAAAGGGCGTTGGCCTGGGGCTGGCGATTGTCGAGCGTATTGCCAAGATCCTTGGCTACAAAATTGATGTGTATTCGCTGCCGGGGCGCGGTTCGATGTTCAGCATCGAGGTGCCGCTGTCCGACGAGGTTCCGTTACCGGTGAGCCAGGCGGTGCCGCAACCGGGAACGGGCAACCCGCTGCCGGGGCGGCGCTTGCTGGTGCTGGACAACGAAGTGAGCATTCTCGACAGCATGAGCGCGCTGCTCGGGCAGTGGGGTTGCGATGTGGTGACCGCCACCGATGAGGCGGCGGCGCTGGCGGCGTTGTGCGGGCAGGCGCCGGAACTGATTCTGGCGGACTATCACCTCGACCACGGGGTGGTCGGCTGTGATGTGGTGCGGCATTTGCGCGAGCATTTCCAGCAGAACATTCCGGCGGTGATCATCACGGCCGACCGCACCGACCATTGTCGTCGCGCGTTGCAGCGACTCAACGCGCCATTGCTGAACAAACCGGTGAAGCCCGGCAAGTTGCGCGCGGTATTGAGTCAGTTACTGGGCTAGTGCTGTCAGAGCGCGCGATATTGCAGGCTGAAAGCCAATTGCGCGGTCTGCCCTTGTTCCAGCAAACGCAAACCCGGACGGCCGGGCAGGTGATGCGCGTTGACCGGGTGGCTCACCGGTTCGATGCAGAAAAACTCCAGGCCAACCGGGCAGTAAAGCAGGTAGTAATCGCTGCCGGTTGCCTGGCAGTCGAGTTCATAGCCAAGGTCGGGCTGGCGGATCAGGCAGTGACCGTCCCATTCGCAGAAGCCGTTGTCGACCAGGGTTTCGGGCAATGGCTTGAGCTGCTGAAAGTCCCATTCGACGGGTAACGCGCTGAGTTCTGTCGGCAACTTTGTCTCGTTGCACAGCCACACGTGCCGGGCCGGTGCCTTGAGTTGTGTATTCGCTGTCCGCGGCAGATACGGATGCAACCCCAGGCCATGCCAGGCCGGCTGTTCGGCCTGATGCGTAACGCTCAGTTCGATGCTCAGCTTGCCTTCGCTCAGATGGAAACGTTGACGGGCGCAATAGGCAAAGGGGCAGGGGCTGTCGAGTTGCAGGATCACTTCATCCGGGGTCGTCGACACCACTTGCCAGGGTTGCTGCCAGGCGCTGCCATGAATGGGTAGGGGATCGGTGACGCTGTTCGGTGTCAGGGCCAGCCAGCCATCGGGGCAGTCGAAGCCGCCTTGGGCAATCCGGTTGGACCACGGCACCAACGGGAAGCAACCGAGCTTGCCCGGCAAACCGGTGTTGAGGGCGTGGGTGTCGGCGTGACGCAACAACGGCTGACCAGTGCTGCGCACCACCCAGTTGACGATGCTGCCGCCGAGTTCGGGGGCGAGGGTGAGGCGGGTGAAGGCGTCTTCGAGTTCGAGCAATGTCATTTGATTGGCTCAATGGGGGCTTTTGTGGCGAGGGAGCTTGCTCCCGCTCGACTGCGCAGCAGTCGTGAATCCTGACGGCACGGTGTACCTGAAGGATTACAGGGGCCGCTACGCGCCCCAGCGGGAGCAAGCTCCCTCGCCACAGGGCGTTTGCCGGTCTTCTTTACAACACCAAATGCGGCAACCACAGCGACAAGGCTGGAACGTAAGTCACGCCCAGCAACACCAGGAACAGCACGCCGTAGAACGGCAGCAGCGCCTTCACGGTCGATTCGATACTGACTTTACCCACGGCCGACCCCACAAAGAGTACCGCGCCCACCGGCGGTGTGATCAATCCGATCCCCAGGTTCACCAGCATGATCATGCCGAACTGCACCGGGTCCACGCCAATACCGAGAATCACCGGCATCAGGATCGGTGTCAGGATCAGGATCAGCGGTGCCATGTCCATCACGGTGCCCAGCAACAGCAGCATGACGTTGATGCACATCAGGATCACGTAACGGTTGTCCGACAGGGTCAGGAACATCGTGGTGATCTTCGCCGGAATCTGCATCAGCGTCATGATGTAGCCGAAGCTTGCAGCGAAGCCGATGAGGATCATCACAATCGAAATCGTGCGCACCGTGCGGTGCATCAGTTTCGGCAGTTCGTTCCACTTGTAGTCGCGGTAGATGAACATGGTCACGAAGAACGACCACAACACCGCAATCGCCGCAGACTCAGTGGCAGTGAAAATACCGGACAGGATGCCACCGAGAATGATGACCATCGCCATCAGGCCCCACAGCGCTTCGCCGCAGATCTTCAGCGCTTCGCGCATCGGAATGACTTCACCTTTGGGGTAGTCACGTTTCTTGGCGAAGATCAGGCACAGCACCATCAGGCACGCGCTCATCAGCAAGCCCGGCACCACGCCGGCCATGAACAGCGAGGCGATCGACACCGTGCCGCCAGCGGCCAGTGAGTAGAGCACCGAGTTGTGGCTTGGCGGGGTCAGCAGGGCTTGTACCGAGCCGCTGACGGTCACCGCCGTGGCGAATTCACGGGGATAACCGCGACGCTCCATTTCAGGAATCAGCACCGAACCGACCGAAGCGGTATCCGCCACCGATGAACCGGAGATCGCACCGAAGAAGGTCGAGGCCATGATGTTGACCAGCGACAAGCCGCCGCGCACGAAACCCACCAGCACACCGGCAAACGCCACCAGCCGGCGGGACATGCCGCCCTCGGCCATGATTGCGCCGGCCAGCACGAAAAACGGAATCGCCAGCAGGGAGAACTTGTTCACGCCCCCAGCCACTTGAATCATCACCGCCTGGAACGGAATGTCGATCCAGAACGCGCCGATCAGCGCAGAAAGCCCCAGCGCATAGGCGACCGGCATGCCGATCAGGATCAATGCGATAAAGCTGCCCAACAGAATAAAAGCGTCCATTCAGGCAGCCCCTTCGTTTTCTTCAACAATGTCGAAACGCACAACCCGACGATTGCTCTGGTCACCGAGCAAGAGTTTTTCCAGAACAAATATCAGCGTCAGCACGCCACCCACCGGAATCGGCATGTAGGTGATGCCTACGCGCAAGGTCGGCAGGGCGCTCATGAACTGGTTCCACGTCGACAGGCACAGTTTGGTGCCCCAGATCGCCATGAACAGGCTGATGGTCGCCATCAGCAATTGTGCAAACACACTCATGACCTTGCGCACATTTGGCGACATGCGATCGGTGAGCATCGCCACGGCCATGTGCGAGCCGGAGCGATAACTGGCCGCCGCGCCGATGAAGGTGAAGACCATCATCAACAGAATGGCGGTGGGCTCGGGCCAGCTGGAGCCGGTGCCGAGTACATAACGGGCAAACACGCCCCAGGGGATGATCAGCGCAATGGCCAGAACGGAGAGCCCGGCGACCCAGATACAGGTCATGTAGAGCTTGTCATTGAAACGTAACAGCAGATTCTTCATCGGGTTCCACCGTAACCGGGCGCGCACTGACCGATACCCCTGTCAGTGGCGCCGGGCCTTTCTTGAATGCAGGGAGTGTTACTGAACGGCTTCGATGCGTTTGATCAGGTCGGCATAAGGCGCGCCGTATTTCTCGCGGATCGAGGCGGTTGCTTCATAGAAAGGTTTTTTGTCGACGGTGATGAACTCGACGCCAGCCGCCTTGAGTTTCTCTTCGCTGCTGGCCGATTTTGCGTCCCACAGGGTACGTTCCTGGGCCTGCGCGGCCTTGGCGGCTTTTTTCACCAGGGTTTGCTGATCGGGCGTGAGTTTTTCCCAGGTGATTTTCGACATCACGATCGGCTCAGGCAGGATCAAGTGGCCGGTCAGGCTGTAGTACTTGGCGTTCTGGTAGTGGTTGTGTTCCAGCAGGGTCGGCGGGTTGTTTTCCGCGCCGTCGATCACGCCGGTCTGCAAGGCACTGAAGATTTCGCCGGTGTCCATCGCGATGCCGTTACCGCCCATGGCGTTAATGGTATCGATGAACATCGGGTTGCCTTGCACACGGATTTTCATGCCCTTGAGGTCTTCCAGGGTGCGTACCGGTTTCTTGGTGTAGATGTTGCGCGTGCCGCCGTCCATCCAGGCCAGGGCGACCAGGTTGAATTCGGAGTTGGTGATTTTGTCGAGGATCTCGTCGCCGACTTCACCGTCGATGACCTTGCGCATGTGCGCCTGGTCACGGAACACGAATGGCATGTTGAACACGTTCACGTCCGGTACCACCGGACCGACGATGCCAAGGCTGACCCGGGCCATCTGGATAGCGCCGACCTGAGCCTGTTCGATTACTTCTTTTTCCGAGCCGAGTACACCGCCGGCGAACATCTTGAAGGTCAGTTTGCCGTCGCTGTCGGCCACCAGGGTTTTACCCAGTTGCTCTTCAGCCACGACGGTGGGGTAACCGGCGGGATGGATGTCGGCGAATTTGATTTCCAGCGCATGGGCGGCGCTGCTGAAGGAGAAGGCGAGCGGGAGTGCAGCGGCGAGCAAGGTACGTTTGAAGTCCATCATTGTGTCTCCAGTTTTATTGTTTTTTTGTTCAAGGCGCAGCGGTGTAGCTGAGGCGGTTAAAGCAAATCGTTGAACGCAGGTTCGGGCAACCCCTTGACGCCGGGATTCAAGGCGAACACACCGCCGGCCAGAGACTGCGGGTCGTGTTCATCGCCGGGGCGAATCGACGTCACGTACAAAGTGTCCATCTGGCTGCCGCCGAACGCACACATGCTGGGCTTTTTTACGGGGACGGACAGCGAGCGGTCCAGGCGTCCGTCGGGGGTGAAACGGTGCACCAGACCGGCATCATTACCGCAGATCCAGTAGCAGCCATCGGCATCCACCGCCGCGCCGTCGGGACGGCCGCAAAAGTGGTTCATGTCGACGAACACCCGGCGATTCGACGGCGTGCCGCTGGCAATGTCGTAGTCGAAGGCCCAGATCAGCTGCACATTGGGGTGTGAGTCCGACAGGTACATCGTCTTGCCGTCCGGGCTGAAACCCAGGCCATTGGGCACGATGAAACCGTCGAGTTGCGCCTCGATCGTGCCGAACTGTCCGGCGCTGTATCGATAGAGCCGACCTTCAGCCGCATTGGCGCCCATGTTCAGCACCATGCTACCGGCCCAGAACCGACCCTGGCGGTCGCAGCGGCCATCGTTGAGGCGCATGTCTTTGCGGCTGTGTTCGACCTGGGCCAGCAGTTCACAGTCGAGGCTGCCGTCATTGTGGGTTTGCAAATGAAAAAATCCGCTTTCCATGCCCGCAACCCAGCCGCCATGACTGTGGCGTGTGATGCATGCGAGCATTTGCGGGGCCTTCCAGGCATGAACATGCCCGGTATCGGCGCTCCAGCGTTGCAGGCCGCCGTTGGGAATATCGACCCAGTACAGGGCATTTTCCTCGTGGACCCACACCGGGCTTTCACCGACCGCGTTACGGGCATCGACAATCAATTCGGCTTGCATGGCAACTCATCCCCTTGGTTTTTGTTGTGGGATCAAGTGGTAAGGGTTTGGGCTTCAGTCACCGAACGGGCCGGCGGCACAAAAAGCACCGCCCTGATACACCCGCGCCGGATCATCAGCGGCCGGCATTGGCTGGGCTTCGACTTTTTCGCGGAACACTTCGGAAGTATCCTGCGGTACATAACCCAGGTTGGCGGCGTAACGGTTGTCCCACCAGATGTCCTTGTTGTCGGACATGCCGTAGACCACGGTGTGGCCGACATTCGGGGTGTACAGCGCGCGTTCGAGCAATTGGGTCAGGTCGCCGAAGCTCAACCAGGTGCTCATCATCCGGCGGTTTTGCGGCTCCGGGAACGACGAGCCGATGCGCACGCTGACGGTTTCGATGCCATAGCGATCGTAGTAGAACGTGGCCATGTCTTCGCCGTAGGACTTGGACAAGCCGTAGTAGCTGTCGGGGCGACGAGGGGAGTGGGCGTCGATGACTTCGTCTTGCATGTAGAAGCCGATGACGTGGTTGGAGCTGGCGAAGATCACGCGCTTGACGCCATGCCGGCGTGCCGCTTCGTAGATGTGGAACACGCCGCAGATGTTGGCGCCGAGGATCTGTTCGAACGAGTGCTCGGTTGAAACGCCGCCGAAGTGCAGGATGGCGTCCACGCCTTCGACCAGTTGATGCACGGCCTGCTTGTCGGCGAGATCACACAGCACGACTTCTTCACGGTCATCGATGGCCGGGGCAATGTCGGCGATGTCCGACAGGCGAATGACGTTGGCATACGGGCGCAGGCTTTCGCGCAAGACTTTGCCCAGGCCACCGGCGGCGCCGGTCAGCAGCAGGCGATTGAAGGGCGTTTGGGCGGTTGCAGTGGTCGTCATGGGAATCCCTGGACAAGCGGTTGTTGTTATTGGTTCGTTGTAGGTTGTCGTACGACTATGTCGGAGTATCGTTAGGCTTTCCGTATCTTGTCAACGCGACTTTGGTGGAAGTTGACGGAGGGGCGTCTTCCGCGGCTCGGACATAGCTCCCCAGGCTGACGCGGACCCTGTGGGAGCGAGCAAGCCCGCACCCACAGGGTTTGTGTGAATCCCTGCCTTACAACAACGAAATCGGGTAGCTGATGAACAACCGGTTCTCATCAAACTCGTTGGTGCTGAAGTTCCTGCGGATGCTCGCGTTGCGCCATTTGACGTTGAGGTTCTTCAGCGGCCCGCTCTGCACCGTGTAGGCCAGTTCCGACTCGCGGCCCCATTCCTTGCCGTCGGTAATGGTGCCGGTGTGCACGTTGTCACCGCTGATGTAGCGGTTCATCAGGGTCAGGCCCGGAACGCCCAGGGCGACGAAGTTGTAGTCGTGGCGCACCTGCCAGGATTTTTCCTTGGCGTTGTCGTAGCTCGAGTTGTAGCTGTCGTTGGCCAGGGTGCCGCCGCTGGTGCCGTTGACGCGCATCCACACATCGTCGCCGCTGAGCTTCTGCAAGCCGACGTAGAACGTGTTGCCGCCGTATTTGGCCGAGAGCAGAGCGAACGCGGTTTTGTTGTCGAGATCGCCGGCCAGGGCGCTGCCGTCTTCCTTGCCGATGAAGTAGCCGAGGTTGGCGCCGAGGGTCCAGTCGCCGATGGGCTGGCTGTGGCTCAGGTTGAAATACTGCTGTTGGTAGATGTCGCTGAGTTCGGCGTACCACACACCGACCTGGGTGCGCTTTTCGTTGAACGCATATTCACCGCCGCCGAAGTTGAAACGGTCAGAGCTGAAAGCTGCTGATTTACCGTTCATGAACATGTCTTCCATGCTCGCATCGTTGCGCGGACTGTTCTGGCGGAACTGGCCACCGTAAAGGGTCAGGCCGCTGATCTCGGTGGACGTCACCTGGCCGCCCTGGAAGGTTTGCGGCAGCGAACGACCGTCGTCGGAGCGCAGGATCGGCAGCACTGGCATCCACTCGCCGACTTTCAATTCGGTTTTCGAAATCTTGCCTTTGAGCGCGACACCCAGGCGCCCGAAGTTGTCAGCAGGGCGGCCGTCACTGTGGACGGGAAGCAGTTGCGTACCACCGGTGCCTTTACCGCCGTCGAGTTTTTGCGAATACAAGCCCAGCACGTCTATACCGAAACCGACCGGGCCTTGGGTGAAACCGGATTTCGCATCGAGGATGAAGCTCTGCGTCCACTCTTCACCCTTGCCCTGGGGGTAGGCAGGGTTGATGTAGTTGCGATTGAAGTAGGCGTTGCGCAGGTTCAGCGTGGCTTTGGCGTCATCGGTAAAGCCTTCGGCCTGGCTGGTCATGGGCAGGGCGAGGGCCAGGCCGCTGCAACCGATCAGGCTGAGGGCGTGGCGACGGGCGAAGGTTGGGCGTGAACTGCGGATGGACGAATTGCGGGCGTGTTTGCTCACTGTGACGCTCCCTGGCTTTTTGTTTTTATTGTTTGTCATACGTCGTCGTACAACATTGGCGGCGATTATTTACGGGTCGTTTCAGTGTTGTCAATCGGAAGTTATACGATGACTCGCGAAGGCGACGAGGGGTGTAAATGTTTGGTTTTCCCCTGTCGCCCCGAGCTAGAGCGGGTGCTAGTCTTGTTTAACGCTGTTGTCAGGGAGCCCTCATGGGCAATCACAAGATCGAGATTCGTCGCAGTAACGTCGAAAAAATCCTGCTGGGGGCCGAAAAGGTCTTCGCCGAAAAAGGTTTCGGCAGCACCGCCATGGCCGATATCGCCGCCGAAGTGCAACTGCCGCGCTCCAACCTGCATTACTACTTCAGCACCAAGACCGAGCTTTATAGCGCGGTGTTGTTCGACCTGCTGGAAGTCTGGAAGCAGGACGCGCTGTGCTTCGAGATGTTCGACGACCCCCGCGTGGTGCTCAGCAGTTACATCCGCGCGAAGATGAACCACTCTCGCAGCCGACCCTACGGTTCGAAAGTCTGGGCCAACGAAATCATCCACGGCGCGCCGACCTTGGGCGAAGCGCTGGACGTGAGCCTGTATGACTGGGCCAAGATGAAAGAAGCGAAAATCCGCCAGTGGGTGGACGATAAACGCATCCTCCCGGTGGAGCCTTCAAGCCTGCTGTACATGATCTGGGCCTCGACCCAGCACTACGCCGACTTCGATCACCAGGTGAACATTCTCAATGATCATCAGCCGCTGTCGGACATGCAGTTCGAGCGTGCGATACAGACGGTGACGAGTGTGATTTTGCGGGGCATTGGGTTGGAACCCTAAAATTTCTGGTGCAGCTTTATGGCCCCTTCGCGCGCAGGCTCGCTCCCACGGGGATCTTTGGCGTAGTCAGGATTGATGTACACCACAAATCCACTGTGGGAGCGAGCCTGTTCCTGAACGTGTCACTTTTTATTCAGGATCGGCGCCTAGCACCACATTCAACGCACTGCGCGCATCATCGAGCTGCACCAGCGTCGCGTGCCGCGCACCCAGGGCATCGCGGTTTTCGATGGCGGTGAGAATCGCCCTGTGCCGTGGCAACGCCAGTTCATGCAGGTTCGGCCGCTGGTTGGAATGCTTCAAGGCCTCGGCGATGGCCACCGACAGCATGTTGCACAGATTGGCCAGCAAGTCGTTGTGGGTAGCGTCGGCGATGCGACTGTGGAAATCCAGGTCTGGTTGCAGCAAGGCTTCGGGTGTCGGTGCAGCTTCCATTCGTTGGTAGGCTTCGCCGATGGAGGCGATGTCGTCGTCGGTAGCGAATTGCGCGGCGAGGGCAGCGGCGGCCGGTTCGATGATGCTGCGCACGCTGGTCAACAGATTGAAAAACTCATTCTGCGGGCTGCTTTGCATCAGCCAGTGCAACACGTCCGGGTCGAGCATGTGCCATTCCCTGCGCGGTTTGACCACCGTGCCCACCCGCGGACGGGAGTACACAAGCCCCTTGGCAACCAGCACTCGCGTGGCTTCGCGCAGTACCGGCCGACTGACCGCATATTCCTCACACAACAGGGCTTCGGCGGGCAGTTTGTCGTCCGGCAGGAAACGTCCGGAGACGATCTGCATGCCCAATTCCTGGACGATGCGCGAGTGCATGCTTTTGCGGTCGGAGGGTTTGCGGTAATCCATGGGGAGTGGCGCTGTCCTGGGCGAGGGAGATGCCGCGCATGATAGCAGGCGCGGCGCATTCTTGAGGCGCGATGGAGCAAATGTGGGAGCGAGCCTGCTCGCGAAGGCGTCTTGTCATTCAGCACGACATTACGCTTTCGCGAGCAGGCTCGCTCCCACAGGGTTATGTGCAATCAGTGAGAGTGACGCGGCACTTCCGCCCCGCGGCAGCCGACCAGGAAGTCGAAGTCGCAACCCTGGTCCGCCTGCAATACATGGTCGATGTACAGCTGGCGATAACCGCCCACCAGCAACTGCTGCGGCGGTTGCAGGTCGGCCATGCGCGCGGCCAGTTCGGCATCCGGAATATCCAGGTGCAGCCGGCCACTGGCGCAGTCGAGCTCGATCCAGTCGCCTTCTTTTACCGTCGCCAAAGGTCCGCCTGCAGCGGCTTCAGGGGCGACGTGCAGCACAACCGTGCCATACGCGGTGCCACTCATGCGCGCATCGGAAATACGCACCATGTCGGTCACGCCTTGAGCCAGCAATTTGGCCGGCAGGCCCATGTTGCCGACTTCGGCCATGCCCGGATAACCCTTCGGCCCGCAGTTTTTCATCACCAGAATCGAGTTCGCATCCACGTCCAGTTCCGGGTCATTGATCCGCGCCTTGTACATGTCGAAGTTCTCGAACACCACGGCGCGGCCGCGATGCTGCATCAATTCAGGCGTGGCGGCGGACGGCTTGAGCACCGCGCCGAGCGGTGCCAGGTTGCCGCGCAACACGCAGATGCCGCCGTCGGCGCGGATCGGGTTGTCCAGGGTGCGGATCACTTGGTCTTCGCCGTAGATCGGCGCGTCCTTGGTGTTTTCGCCGATTGATTTGCCGTTGACGGTCAAGGCATTCGGGTTGGGAATCAGATTCGCCTCGCCGAGACGGCGCAGGACCGCAGGCAAACCGCCGGCGTAGTAGAACTCTTCCATCAGGAAACGCCCGGACGGTTGCAGGTCGACGATGGTCGGCATGCCGCGACCGATGCGAGTCCAGTCGTCCAGATCCAGTTCCACGCCGATGCGCCCGGCGATGGCTTTCAAGTGGATCACCGCGTTGGTCGAACCGCCGATCGCGGCGTTGACGCGAATGGCGTTTTCGAAGGCTTCCTTGGTCAGGATCTTCGACAGTTTCAGGTCTTCGCGAACCATCTCCACCGCACGCATGCCGGACATGTGCGCCAACACATAGCGGCGCGCATCCACGGCTGGAATCGCCGCGTTGTGGGGCAGGGAAGTGCCGAGGGCTTCAGCCATGCAGGCCATGGTCGAGGCGGTGCCCATGGTGTTGCAGGTACCGGCCGAGCGAGACATGCCGCCCTCGGCTGCGAGGAAGTCGTCGATGGTGATGGTGCCGGCCTTGACCTGTTCGCTGAGCTGCCAGACCACGGTGCCCGAACCGATGTCCTTGCCCTTGTGCTTGCCGTTGAGCATCGGCCCGCCGGTCACGACGATGGCCGGCACGTCGCAACTGGCGGCGCCCATCAGCAAGGCAGGGGTGGTTTTGTCGCAACCGGTCAGCAGCACCACGCCGTCAATCGGGTTGCCGCGAATCGCTTCTTCAACGTCCATGCTCGCCAGGTTGCGGGTGAGCATGGCGGTCGGGCGCAGGTTGGATTCGCCGTTGGAGAACACCGGGAACTCCACCGGGAAGCCCCCGGCCTCGATCACGCCGCGTTTGACGTGTTCCGCAATCTGGCGGAAATGCGCGTTGCACGGGGTCAGTTCCGACCAGGTATTGCAGATGCCGATGATCGGCTTGCCGTGGAACTGGTGGTCGGCGATGCCCTGATTCTTCATCCAGCTGCGGTACATGAAGCCGTTTTTGTCGGCAGTGCCAAACCATTGGGCGGAGCGCAGGGTGGGTTTCTTATCAGACATGATCGATTCTCTTATTGTATGACTATATTGTTCCAGCTGAGGCTTAACATAAGCGCAAATTCGCCAGTTTGGAAGTGTTGTTGCTTAAATAGTATTACTATATAGTCGTTTTCAGCGGAGGGATTGCCCTGGCACTTTATTGCCGGAGGCGTCTCCCGAGGTTCTATAAAAACAACAATCGGAGACCGATCTCATGAGCCAGGAACTGCGGCTTATTCGTCGCATCACGCTGAAACTGATCCCCTTCCTGATCCTGCTGTACCTGATCGCCTACGTGGATCGCTCCGCCGTGGGCTTCGCCAAATTGCACATGGGCGCCGACATCGGCCTGGGGGATGCGGCCTACGGTCTCGGTGCCGGGCTGTTCTTCATTGGTTACTTCCTGCTGGAAATCCCCAGCAACCTGATGCTCGACCGCTTCGGCGCGCGGCGCTGGTTTGCGCGGATCATGGTTACCTGGGGCGCGATCACGATCGGCATGGCCTTCGTCCAGGGACCAAACAGCTTCTACGTCATGCGCTTTTTGCTCGGTGCCGCCGAAGCCGGGTTCTTCCCCGGTGTCCTGTACTACATCACCCAATGGTTCCCGGTTCGCCATCGCGGCAAAATCCTCGGGCTGTTCATCTTGTCCCAACCCATTGCCATGATGATCACCGGCCCGGTGTCCGGCGGCTTGCTGGGCATGGACGGTGTGCTCGGGCTGCACGGCTGGCAGTGGCTGTTCATCGTCATCGGCACCCCGGCGATCCTGCTGACCTGGCCCGTATTGCGCTGGCTGCCTGACGGCCCGCAGCAAGTTAAGTGGATGGACCAGGCGGAAAAAGACTGGCTCACCGGCGAACTGCAAAAGGACCTCCAGGCTTACGGCCAGACCCGTCACGGCAATCCTTTGCATGCCCTCAAGGACAAGCGTGTGTTGTTGCTGGCGTTGTTCTACCTGCCGGTAACCCTGAGCATTTATGGCCTCGGTTTGTGGTTGCCGACGCTGATCAAGCAGTTCGGTGGCAGCGACCTGGTGACCGGGTTCGTGTCCTCGGTGCCGTACATTTTCGGGATCGTTGGCCTGCTGATCATCCCGCGCAGCTCCGACCGTTTGAATGATCGCTACGGCCATCTGGCTGTGCTTTATGTACTGGGCGCTATCGGCCTGTTCCTGAGTGCCTGGCTGACGGTGCCGGTGCTGCAACTGGCGGCACTGTGCCTGGTGGCGTTCGCGCTGTTTTCCTGCACGGCGGTGTTCTGGACCCTGCCGGGCCGGTTCTTTGCCGGCGCCAGCGCGGCGGCGGGGATTGCGCTGATCAACTCGGTGGGCAACCTCGGCGGCTACATCGGTCCGTTCGTGATCGGTGCGCTGAAGGAATACACCGGCAACCTGGCTTCCGGGCTGTACTTCCTGTCCTGCGTGATGGTGTTTGGTCTGGTGCTGACCGGCGTGGTTTACCGCTTGCTGGAGCGCAAACACGTGTTGCCGACTGATGAATTTGCGGCCAGTGCACGCGGGGCGACCCGTACCTGATCTTGGGATCAGCCCCGATCAACTGTAGGAGCGAGCCTGCTCGCGATAGCGGTGCATCAGTCGACATCAATGTCGGATGTGACGACCTCATCGCGAGCAGGCTCACTCCTACAGGGGGCTGCGTTGTTTTGAAGTATTGCGTTTACAGGAGAAAATCCATGCGTTTGGTTCAATTCGAATTGAGTAACGGCGAGCGCCGCGTTGGCGTGGTCGAGGATGGCCTGGTGCGCGAAGTGCAAGGCGCCCGCACCGTTCGCGACCTGGCCCTGGCGGCGATCGAGGCGGGCGTTGGTCTTGAGCAGCAAGTCCAGGCCCTGGGCCTGGGCATCAGCCACGATTACGCGCAACTGCTGGCACAACTGCGCATCCTGCCGCCGCTGGATCACCCGGACCCGGCGCACATGCTGGTCAGCGGCACTGGCTTGACTCACCTCGGCAGCGCTTCGGCGCGAGACAAGATGCACCAGCAGGCCGGTGACGAATCGGCGATGACCGACACCATGCGCATTTTCAAGTGGGGCGTGGAGGGCGGCAAACCCGCAGCAGGTCAGGCGGGTGTACAGCCGGAGTGGTTCTACAAGGGCGACGGCAGTATCGTCGTGCGTCCCGGCCAGCCGTTCCCGTTGCCGCCGTTTGCTGAAGACGCGGGTGAAGAGCCGGAACTCAGCGGCCTGTATGTCATCGGCCATGACGGCAGACCGTATCGCGTCGGTTTTGCCGTGGGCAACGAATTTTCCGATCACGTCATGGAGCGCAAGAATTACCTGTATCTGGCGCACTCGAAACTGCGCAGTTGCAGCTATGGCCCGGAGTTGCGAGTCGGTGAATTGCCCCAGCATCTGGCCGGTACCAGCCGCATCTTGCGCGACGGCGAAGTGCTGTGGCAGAACGAGTTTCTCAGCGGCGAGGCCAACATGTGCCACAGCCTGGCGAACCTTGAGTTCCACCATTTCAAATACAGCCAGTTCCTGCGCCCGGGGGATGTGCACATTCACTTCTTCGGCACTGCAACGCTGTCGTTTGCCGATGGCGTGCGCACGCAACCGGGGGATGTGTTCGAGATCAGCCAGGCCGAATTCGGCGCGCCGTTGATCAATGGCATCGCACCGGTTGCCGCAGCGTTTGCACCCGGCACCGTTGGCACACTTTGAGGAAAAATACATGTCCCTGATTCTTGGTCATAACTACATCGGCGGTCAGCGCAGCGCGTTGGGCAGCGTCAAGCTACAGAGCGTCGACGCCGAAACCGGCGATGCATTGCCCCATGATTTCATCCAGGCCACGCCGCAAGAAGTCGACGCCGCTGCCAAGGCCGCCGCTGCGGCGTTTGCGGCTTACCGTAGCCTGAGCGCTGAACGCCGCGCGCAGTTTCTGGATGCGATAGCCGTTGAACTGGATGCGCTGGGTGATGAGTTCGTGTCGTTGGTTTGCCGCGAAACCGCGCTGCCCGCCGCACGGATCATTGGCGAACGGGGTCGCACCAGCGGCCAGATGCGTCTGTTCGCCAGCGTGCTGCGTCGAGGTGATTTCTACGGCGCGCGTATCGACAACGCACTGCCGGACCGCCAACCGCTGCCGCGTCCCGACCTGCGCCAATACCGCATCGGCCTGGGCCCGGTGGCCGTGTTCGGTGCCAGCAACTTTCCCCTGGCGTTCTCGACAGCCGGCGGCGACACCGCATCGGCCCTGGCCGCCGGTTGCCCGGTGGTGTTCAAGGCCCACAGTGGTCACATGGCAACCGCCGAACTGGTGGCTGATGCGATCATCCGTGCCGCAGAAAAAACCGAGATGCCGGCCGGTGTGTTCAACATGATCTATGGCGGCGGGGTCGGTGAAGCGCTGGTCAAGCATCCGGCGATTCAGGCGGTGGGCTTCACCGGGTCGCTCAAGGGCGGTCGGGCCTTGTGTGACATGGCTGCCGCACGTGCGCAACCGATTCCGGTGTTCGCGGAAATGTCGAGCATCAACCCGGTGATCATCCTGCCCGAGGCGTTGCAGGTTCGCACTGAAGCCATTACTCGCGGTCTGTCGGCTTCGGTGGTGCAAGGTTGCGGTCAGTTCTGCACCAATCCGGGCCTGGTGATCGGCATTGGTTCCCCGCAGTTCAGCGCATTTCTCAAGCAGCTGACCGACATGATGGCGGATCAACCGGCGCAAACCATGCTCAATGCCGGGACGCTGAGCAGCTACGGCAAAGGCCTGCAAAAGCTCCTTGATCATCCGGGCATCGAACATCTGGCGGGCAGGGCGCAACAAGGACGCCAGGCGCAGCCGCAGTTGTTCAAGGCTGATGTCAGCCTGTTGATCAACGGCGACGAAGTGCTGCAGGAGGAAGTGTTCGGGCCGACCACCGTGGTCGTCGAAGTGGCGGATCAAGCGCAATTGAGCGCGGCGTTGAACGGTCTGCACGGTCAGCTCACGGCGACCATCATTGGCGAGCAGGCGGATTTCCAGCAGTTCAGCGAGCTGACGGCGTTGCTGGAACAGAAAGTCGGCCGAATCCTGCTCAATGGCTATCCGACCGGTGTGGAAGTCTGTGATTCGATGGTCCATGGCGGGCCGTACCCGGCGACCTCGGATGCCCGTGGCACGTCGGTGGGCACCTTGGCGATCGACCGTTTCCTGCGCCCGGTCTGCTTCCAGAACTACCCGGACAACCTGCTGCCGCAAGCGCTGCAGAACGCCAACCCACTGCGTATTCAGCGACTGGTTGACGGCAAGCCATCACGCGACGCCCTCTGACACATCCCCCCGCAGTAGCCGTCTTCGGCAGCTCCTGCGGGGGAGTGGGAAACATTGAGCTATCATTGCGTCTTTCCCATTTAAAGATTGACTGCCATGACTGCTGTAACCGACACCTTGCTCAATGCCCTCGAACACTGCGGGATGGTGGAAATCGACGGGCTGCATGCCTTCGAATTCTCCCTCGATGAAGACGACAATTTGCACATCGAATGCATGGATGGGCGCAATGCCCTGCACTGGGAATTCACCCCGGCGCAAATCCAGGCCGCGACCTTCGACGTCACATTGCAGAGCTGGCTGATCAACGACCACAACGGCGAACACCGGCTGGTGTGCCTCGGTGACGTCATCAGCGGCGATAACGATGACGATGAGCCTGCGGATGAATAAGCTCTGGCCGCTGCTGATCGCCGGCAGTATCGGCGCGATGGGCGTTCAGGTTGCTTGTGCCGACGACTATCAACTGCTTGTCGGTTCGTACACCGCCGGGCAAAGCGAAGGCATCTATCGGCTGAGTTTCGACAGCGCCACCGGGCAGATCAACGCCAGGCCGCTGCAAGTGATCAAAAGCGAAAACCCGTCCTGGCTGACCCTTTCAAAAGATCAGCGACACCTGTTCGTGGTCAACGAAAATGGCCCGGGCCAGGCCGATCCGGTAGGGCGTGTCAGCAGCTATTCGATCGACCCCAAGAGCCATGCGCTGAGTCTGATCAATCAGGTGCAGAGCCTGGGCAACGAGCCGACGCATTCAAGCCTTAGCGGCGATGCCAGCCATTTGTTCGTCAGCAATTACTCGGTGGCCGAAGACCCGGGCGGCACGCTTGCGCTGATGCCGATCGGTGCTGATGGCGCGCTCAAGCCCGTGGTGCAGATGAGCAGCCATACGGCCAGCCGGGTCAATCCCGAGCGGCAGATGTCGGCGCACGTGCATTCGACGGTGCCATCGCCCGACGGCAAGTTCGTGTTCTCCAATGACTTGGGTGCCGACAAGGTTTTTGTCTACCGTTTCGACCCCAAGGCCAACCCGGAGCTGCCGTTGACCCCGGCCACGCCAGCTTTCGTCCAGTTGCCGCCCGGAAGCGGGCCACGGCATCTGCTGTTCAGCACCGACGGCAAACACGCCTGGCTGACCCTGGAAATGAGCGCGCAAGTCGCCGTATTCGACTACCGCGATGGCAAGCTTGAGCAAACGCAGATGGTCGACCTGGCTGCCGGTCAACCGGTCTCCGACAAGGCCGCTGCTGCTTTGCACTCCTCAGCTGATGGCAAGTTCCTCTACGTCAGCAACCGCGGCACCGCCAATCAGTTGCTGGTGTTCGCCATCGACCCGGCGACCGGCCATCTCAAGGAGCTGCAACGCCGAGCGGTGGAGGGTGACCATCCCCGTGAGTTCAGCCTCGATCCAAGTGGCAAGTTCGTGTTGATCGCCAACCAGAAAAGCAACCAGATTGTCGTCGTCGAGCGCGATGCCAACACCGGTCTGTTGGGCAAAGCCGTGCAAAAGCTGCCGATAGACGCCCCGAGCGATCTCAAATTTTTGCTGCGGCAATAGGCCGCAGGCCCCGGTTTGCGGGGCCTGCGCCGTTCTATCAATGAGGCTGATATGTGGTAATGCTACAAAGCATTTCAAGGCCTCATTCCTCGGGGGTTAAGTTTGCTTCACGGCCCCACCGGGCAAGCAAGCCAACTGACTCCGAGGAATACAGCATGAACTTCAATCTCTTCTCCGTAATCGCCGCGTCCGCCATCTCTGCCAGCGTTGTTCTGCCTGCCAGTGCCAACGTTGAAGTCAGCGACAAAAAATCCCACACCCAGAGCTACACACAGAAATACCTGCAACAAAGCGCCAAGTTCTACGCCGCGCTGGATCACAAAGCCCAACACTGAAATTTCCTTTCTGCAGCCTTTATGCAGGAGCGAAGTCACTTGCCGATCGAGGGCTGACGACTCGAAAAGCGCCGAAGTGATGTCGCTCCTGCATAACGCATTTACGACAGCATCAAATAGCCATCAAGGTATTGCTTGATATCATCTGGCCAGCGGTTTAAATTTGACGCGAATTTATTGACTCCTTCTCAAGAAAAGGATCGACAATATGGCGATGCGTCTGGCCGTGGTTTTGCTTTTCCTCTATTCCACCCCTATTTTGTCCGCGGCAGAGCCTGTTTCTGGCGAGCCTGACGCTGCCCGCGAGCGCATGATCAGTTTTATTGAAGACTGAAATAGTCTCCTTCAATGATCAACGAAGTTGATATTCGCTATAGATGAGACTCGTTGGTTCTTCGGGCTGATTTGATTGATTCTGTGGACTCTGAAACATGTCCACGGAGTTCATCATGGCCCATGCAATCATCACTTCTGCCAAACGCGGCGCCTATGTGGCCATCGGTCTTTACCTGGTCATGGTGCTGATTGTCAGTCTTTCGCCGCAGTCGCAACAAACCTTCGAAGCACCGATTCAGGTCGCCCATCCTGGTATCCAGTTTGAACACCGCGCCCAGCAGGCGATGGTCGATCAGGCTGACCTCGCAGGAGTCGGCGGAGCATGAACAGATGCAAACTCTTGATCATCGCCTTCCTGGCGTTCATCACCAATGGATTTTCCCTGCTGGGGATCGGGCAAGGCTCGATAGGCGGGGTGGCACGGGCCATCGAGGCTAACCACAACATCGCGCGCAACATCGACATCGCCAAGGGCATGGCCGTGGGCATGCTGGCCGGTAATCCGCCGGTTGACCCTGAAAGCAGTTTTTTCGGGCCGTTCCAGGTGGATTGCTCGGTCATCGGGATGTGCGAAGTGTTGGCCTGAGTACCCGCGAAATCAATTGTGGCGAGGGAGCAAGCGCCCTGGCCACAATTGCAGTGCTGTCATTTTTTCATGATGGCGGTAAACAGTTCGGACTCCAGAAACCGCTGCAACCAGGCCTGTAGATGGCGATACGGTGTCTGCGCGAACCAATCGCGATCGACATGGGCGAATTGCCGTATGAACGGCAACAGCGCCACATCGGCCAGGCTTGGGTGCTGCGCGAGCAAGTAGTCGCGGCGCTCCAGCAACTGATCAAGCTTGTGCAGAAACTCCGAGCCCTCGGCGCGATAGGTTTCCATCGGGTGCTCGGGGTAACGTTCGGCGTATTTGTAGCGGTTCAGATGCACCTTGAAGGTCTGATCGTTCTCTTCGATCAGCTCGGCGATTTGCGCCTGGCCTTGCGGGTCATCCTTGAGCAGCCAGTCCTGCGGATCGTTCTGTGCCAGCGCCCAGCGCATGATGTCGAGGCTTTCGTCGATCACCCGGCCATTGGCACTCAGCACTGGCACCGTGCCTTTGCCCGACAGCGCGAGCATCTCGGCGGGCTTGGCTTTCAGACTGACTTCGATGATGTCCACGGCCACGCCCGAATAACCCAGGGCCATGCGAGCGCGCATGGCGTATGGGCAGCGGCGGAAGGAATACAGCGTGTTCATTTCACCTCCAGGGTGCTCAAACCATTGCCCTGGCGGCGAACCTGAATCTGTACCGGAATCCGCTCATGCATTTCCTGCACATGGGAAATCACCGCGACTTTGCGCCCCTGCGCCTGCAAGCCGTCGAGCGCATCCATGGCCAGTTGCAGCGACTCCGGGTCAAGACTGCCGAAGCCTTCGTCGATGAACAGCGACTCGATTTTCAGCGTGCTTGAGGCCATCGATGCCAGGCCGAGAGCCAACGCCAGCGAGACCAGGAAAGTCTCGCCACCGGACAGCGAATGCACCGAGCGCAGTTCGTCACCCATCTCGGTGTCCATCACCAGCAACCCGAGCATGCTGCCGCCGCGCTTGAGGCGATAGCGTCGCACCAGTTGGCGCAGTTGCACGTTGGCGTGGTGCACCAGCAAATCGAGGTTGTAGGCCTGGGCGATCTTGCGGAAGGTGTCGCCGGTGGCGGAACCGATCAACGCATTCAGACGCGCCCAGCGCTGGAACTCGGCATAGGCATCGGCGATTTGTTGGGCCAGTGCCTGATTGGCATTCTGCCGGCGCTGATCTTCGGCTTGTTCGGCGCGCAGTTCGGCGCAGCGGTGCTCGCTGGCGGTGAACTGCGCCTGCAGTTCTGTCAGCGCCGAGGCGAGTTGTTCCGCGTCGAGGTTGCCGTTGTGTTGCGCCTGATGATCGACGAGGCGTTTATCGCGCTCCTGCAGCAACACCTTGGCCTGCTCGATGGCTTTTTCGCTGTTTAGCAAGCGCTGGCGCAGTTCGTTGACCTGCTGGTCTTCGATACTCAGCAGCGATTCCAGCCCGCCGTCATCCAACTCCGGATGCAGGGCGCGCCAGTCATTGATCTTGCCGCTCAGCTCAAGGTCTTCGGTGTTCAGGGCCAGCTGGCGCTCCTGCTGCGCCTTGAGTTCGGCTGCCAGTTGCACTCGCTGCGTGCGCACCTCCTGAAGTTGCTGATTGGCCGAAGCTTCGGCGTTGCGTGCCTGTTCAACGGCTTGATCAAGCTGTTGCTGCCATTGCTCGGCACTGGTGTGTGTGCCGAGCAAGCCGCTCAGTGTTTGCTCACATGCCTGTTGCTGCGCAGTGAGTGCGCTGAGTTGTTGCTGCATTGCCTGCAGGTGTTGGGTGCGCGATTGCTGGCGATCCTGTTCTTTTTCCAGGGTTTGCTGGCGTTGCTGCTGTTCGCCGAGTTCGTCGCGCTGCTGTTCGAGTTGTTCCAGGCGCTGGGCGATCTGCTGATCGAGCTGCATGAAGGTCGCCGCGGGATCACGGCGTAAAGCCTCAAGCGTGGCGGCTGGGAGCAGGGTGCTGAAAGCTGCCAGCTCTTCATCCAGCCGCTGGCGATCATTGGCCAGTTCCTTTTGCTGATTGATCAAGTGCTGCGTCGCCTGCTGGCTCGTCGTCTCACTGCTGCGCAGTTGTTGTTGCAGACGTGCGGCATCCTGTTGCAGGGTCAGCAGGGCGGTTTGCCGTTGCTCGTCCTGACTGATGCTCTGGTTCAGCTGGCTGTTTTGCTGGGCCAGCCAGGCATCGCGTTTGCCAGCATCCTGGGCGAACAAGAGGGTCGCCAGCGGATGCGCTTCAAGGCTCGGCGCCAGGCTCTGTTGCTGAGTCGAGAGCGCTTCCTGTTGTTGCAACAACTCTTTTTGCCGGGCGATCACGCCGCCGACTTCTGCACGCAGCTCGGTGAGCTTTTCCTTGAGCAGGTCGACGGCTTTCTGCGCGTTGGCCTGTTCGCCTTCGTCGTGTCGGCCAAGGCTCTGCAGCAGCGCTTCAGGCTGGTGATACGGGTGTTCGTTGCTGCCGCACACCGGGCACGGCTGGTCATCCTGCAATTGCGCGCGCAACTCTTCGACACTGGCACTGCGCGCCAGGCGTTGGCGTTCCAGCAGTTCGCGGGTGACGTTGAGGGTTTGCTCGGCGACCACCAGTTCGCTCTTGGCCTGGACGCCATCCTGGGTCAGGCGCTCGCGGGTTTGCTGCGCATCGAGTTGACGCTGCTGGAGATCGGCGCCAAGTTTGTCCAGTTCCTGCTGGCTGGCCCAGAGCCTTGTCAGCTCTTCAAACCCGCGCAGTTGCTTGCGATTGTCTTGCAACAGGCTGCCGAGAATCTGGATTTGTTCAGCCACCGCTTCGGGCTCGGCACCGGCCTCTTTGTAAAGCAATTCCAGGTGTTGCTTTTGCCCGGCCAATTCTTCGCCGGCCTGCGCCGCACGCTGTTCAAGCGAGGCCAGTTCTGTCTGGCCCTTGTTCAGGCGATTGCCCACCAGCATCAGTTGCTGCAAGCGATCGCGGTAGGCATGCCAGGCATCGCTCAGCGGGGCCAGTGAGCTGCTTTGCTCAAGTTCAGTGGAAATGCGTTGCAAGCGTTCCGCGACCCGTTGTTGCAGGTCAAGCAAACCCTGGATCGTGCTGGTGCCCTGCGTGCAGGCCGCTTCGGCCTGTCGCAGCTGCTCGGCACTGTGACTCACGTCTTTGACCAGGCGCGCGAGGGTGCTGTGCTCGTCGAACGCCTGGCGCAGCAACGGGGCGCTGCGGGTGTGTTGGCCTTGTGCTTCGGCCAGTGCCGCCTGGGCCGCGCTCAGGCTTTGTTCGAGCTGAGTCTGGCGTTCGGTCAGTTCATCCTGTTGCCGGGTGTACTGCGCAATCTGCGCCTCCAGCGGTGTGAGCTGAGCGCTGAGCTCAGTCTTGCGCGCGAACTGGTGACGCTGCGGAGCCAGTTGTTCCAGGCGGTTGAGTTTCAGGCGCTCGCCGTCGAGGCTGTCCCAGTGAGCCTGGGCCGATTGCAGTTGCTCGCTGGCGGCCAACTGATCGTCCTGCACCTGGCGCAGCTGCTTCAGCCAGGTGTCCTGCAACTCCAGTTGCTTGAGTTGCGCCTGTTGCAGCTTCAGCTGTTGTTGCGCGGCATTGAAACGTTCATCCAGTTCGGCCCGTGCTTCAGGCGCCAATGGCGTCACACCGCTGGCCTGATCCTGCAACAGCTTGTGGGCTTCGCGGGCCTCTTTGGTCTTGTCGAAAGCGCGGCGGCCGAGACGGGTGTAGAGCGCGGTGTCGGTGAGTTTTTCCAACAGTTCGCTGCGGTCGTTGTCATCGGCCTTGAGGAAGGCGCTGAACTCGCTCTGCGCCAGCAGCACGGCGCGGGTGAACTGTTCGAAGTTCAGGCCCAGCGCGGCTTCGAGCTGAGTCTTGTATTCGCCTTTCTGGCTGGCCAGCAGTTGATCCTGATCGATATCACGCAGGCTCTGGCGGCTGGCTTGCAGTTTGCCAGCGGCCTTTTCCCGGGCGCGGTTGGCTTCCCAGCGCGCGCGGTAGCGCCGACCATCGACCCCGACGAAATCCACTTCTGCATAGCCCTCGCCAGTGCCACGGCGTAGCAGGGTGCGCGGGTCGCCGGTGCCGATTTCGCCGTCGGCGTCCGGCACCTTGGCGTCACGGCCGGTGTTGTTCAGGCGCGGTACAGCGCCGAACAGGGCCAGGCACAAAGCGTCAAGCAAGGTGCTTTTACCGGCACCGGTAGGCCCGGTAATGGCGAACAGGCCGGCACTGGCCAACGGTTCGGCGGTGAAATCGATCTCAAACGGGCCGGCCAGCGAGGCCAGGTTTTTCAGGCGGATTGCGAGGATCTTCATGGCTGCTCGCCCTCCAGCTGTACGTCTTGCAGCAGCGCGGCAAAGTCCTTGAGGGTTTGCTCGTCGACCTCGCTGCCGTAGTTGTCCTGCCAGGCGCGACGGAACAGCTCCTGGGGCGTGAGCTGATCGAGCTCGATCAAGGTGCCACCTTCATCGGTGCCATCGCGGTGGCCGTTGCCTGCGTACTCCGCGGCGATTCGCACCAGGCGCACAGCCTTGCCTTGCAGGGTCGTTTCGATTTGATTGCGCAGATCTGGCTGGGGCTCGTCCAGGCGAACCCGCACTTCCAGCCAGGGTTGGCGCTGGTAATCCGCCAGCAGATCGATGTTCGGCAGATCGGCCAGTTGCATGAGGATTTCCGCCAGCGGGGCCGGGCCGATGCGTTGCAGATTGACTGCGCGCGGGATCAGCCTGGGTTCCACGCTGACCAGGGTTTCGCCATCGAGTGTGATGTCGAGAATCTGGTGCTGGTAGCCAATCTCGGAAAACGACAACGGAATCGGCGAGCCGCTGTAGCGGATGCGTTCTTCACCGTTGACCTTCTGCGGTTTGTGCAGGTGGCCGAGGGCGACGTAGCTGATGCTCGGTCCGAACAGACTGGCGGGCAGGGCTTCAGCGTTGCCGATGATCAGGCTGCGCTCGGAGTCTTCCGACACCGAACCACCGGCCATGTGCGCGTGGCTGATGGCGATCAGCGCCTGGCCCTTCTTGCGCTTGGCATTCGCTGCCTCGATCAGCCACTCATGAACCTGACCAATGCCGCGCAGGTAGTTGTCACCCAAATGCGCCCCCGTGACTTCGGCGGGGCGCAGGAATGGCAACGCCAGGCACCAGGCGACGGTTTTACCTTTTGCGTTCGGTAGCGGTATCAGCAGGCGTTCGGCATCGAGTTGCCCGTCATCCAGCCACAGCACCCGGCCCAGCGCATGGGTGCGCAAGCGGCGCATCAACGGCGCGGGCAGTTCGATACGCGAGCCGGAGTCGTGGTTGCCGGCGATCATCACAATGGTCAGCAACGGCTGCTGCTCGTGTGCGCTGACGATGAAATCGTAGAGGCGTTCCTGGGCTTTGACCGGCGGGTTGACCGTGTCGAAGATATCGCCGGCGATCAGCAGCACATCCGGCTGATCCAGCTTGAGCTGACGCAGCAGCCAGTCGAGAAAACAACCGTGCTCAAAATCGCGATCCTGGCCGTGCAGGTTTTGCCCCAGGTGCCAGTCGGAGGTGTGAAACAGACGCAAGGGCGACTCCGCTCAAAAAAAGGTGATGGCCGCGAGGAAAGATGACGGCGGCTAAAGGGGAGAGAGTTTACTGGGAAAAGGCGTGGAATGTAGAAAGCAAAAACGCTGTCTACGATAGTTCCTACAGGTAATGCGCATATTCCGTGTAGGAACTGTCGGGGCTGCGATATTTCAGGCTTGGCAAAGGGGCAAGGGGGCACGTAGTCGACGTAAATTGGCCCTCGGCCGATTATTCAAGGAAACGCCATGACTCAACGGTTACTGCAACTTGATCAGGTGTCGTTCAACCTGCCCGACGGGCGCGTGTTGTTCGAACACTTGAACCACACTTTCAGCACCAGGGCCACTGGCATCGTGGGTGCCAATGGGTGTGGCAAGTCCTTGCTCGGCCGGCTTCTCATGGGCGAGCAATGGCCCACCGATGGCATCGTCCGCCGCGAAGGGCGGGTTTACGGGGTGGCGCAATTGCTTGATCCCGAGCGCTATCCCACCGTCGCCGCGCTGGCCGGCGTCGATCATATCCTGGCGGCGCTGGCACGCATTGCCCAGGGCAGTGTCGACGAAGACGACCATGCCCTGGCGGTCGATCAATGGGATTGCGCCGCACGTCTTGAGGCGGAGCTGCTGCAGATCGGTCTGGGTCATTTGAATGCCGACGCGCGCACCGACACCCTCAGTGGTGGCGAACGGCAACGGGTGGCGCTGATGGGGGCGTGGTTATCGAGGGCCGACTGGTTGATTCTGGATGAGCCGAGCAACCATCTGGATATCGATCAGCAACACAAGCTCGCGCAGCAGATCGAGCGCTGGCCCAATGGCTTGATCCTGATCAGCCACGATCGCGGTCTGCTGGACCACGTCGACGAAATTGTCGAGCTGTCGCCCCTCGGGCTGGCGGTGTATGGCGGCAACTACAGTTATTATTCGGCAGCGCGCGAGCAGGAACAGCAGGCGTTCCAGTCGGCCCTGCAAGGCGAGCGGGCACAGGCCAGACGCGAGCAACGCGAGATGGTCGTGCAGATGGAGCGTCAGCGACGGCGTAATGCCCGCGGCGACCGCCAGGCGCGTGACGGCAACCAGACCAAACTGATTACCAATGCGCAAAAAGAACGCAGCGAAAACAGTCAGGGCAAGCTGCGCCTCAATCAGCAGTTGGCCCGCGAACAACAACAGCAACGTATCGCCGAGGCTCGGGCGCGCTGTGCGCCGGACATCCAGCGTGTGATGCTGTCACCGGAGTGTTCGGTGCCCAGTGGCAAGCTGATCGTGCAGTTGATCAATGTCGTTCTGCCTTTCGGCCATGCGCAGCCAATCAACCTGACGCTGACGGGCCCTATGCGCATGGCTATTCTGGGCGCCAACGGGAGCGGCAAGTCGACCCTGTTGCAGGTCATCGCCGGGCAGCTTCCAGCGCGTGCGGGGGGCGTGGTGCGCAGTTGTCATGTCGGCTGGCTGGATCAACATGCCGGGCTGCAGTATCCGCAACGCACGGCGGTGCAATGGCTTTACGAAAGTAACCCGCAGTTGCCCGAAGCCGAGGCACGGACGCGGTTGGCGCAGATGGGGATCGATGCGGATCGAGCAATGCTCAAAACCTGCCAGTTGAGTGGGGGAGAGCGCCTGAAAATTGCCCTGGCCGCCGAGTTGTATGCGCTGCGGCCGCCGCAACTGCTGTTGCTGGACGAGCCGGACAATCATCTGGATTTGCCCAGTAAAATCGCCCTCGAACAGATGCTCGACCAATACACCGGGGCGTTGATCGTGGTCTCCCACGACAGTGCTTTTTTACAGGCGATCCACCTGGATACCGAGTTCCATCTCGGCAACGCACCGCGTCATTTGGGATAAAGCGGCGGCAACCCACTGTCACCGACCGGGTCCTGGACTCGTTCGGCGATCGGAAGGGTGCGAATTACCCTCCACAGCTCTTCACCTTGCCAGTGCTGGCCGGTTTCGCTGTAGAGTGCGCCGTTCAGGCCGTCCAGGGCATCCGACAGCGGGACGAAGCGGGCGGCCATGTCGGCCAGGGTTTCCGGTTGTTGCCGGGCCCAGGCGTCGAGGGCCTGGCGCGTGGCGTGGGGGTCGTTGGCCTGGCAGGCGCGCTTGAGGTCGTCGAGCACGGTGCGCGGGCTCGGGCCGGTTTGCGCGGCGCGCAGGATTGCCGGTTGCCAGCGGGCTCGCCACCACAGGCCGAAGCCGAGCAGAGTGGTGCAGGCCAGAATCAGAGTGCTGAGTTTCCAGCGCCAGAGGATTTCGCTGTCGACGCTGGCATTGGCCTCTGCGGTGCCGGCCGGCGTGTCGACCATCAGGCTTGGATTGGCCGCCACTTGCAGGGTACGGGCCGGCAGGCTGCTGTGTTCCAGGTGATCTTCAAAGGTGTTCCACCACACCACTTCAACCGAAGGTAATTCGATCGAACCGCTTCGCGAGGGAACCAGCGCTTCGCGGTCTTCGCGACTGCCGACCAGACCGCGCTCGCTGTTCTGGTTACCCAGCACCGGTTGATCCGGGTAACGGCGTAGACCGTTGACGTCGGTGCCCGGCAGGGGCGGCAGTTGCGAGCTCGCCAGGCCTTCGGCTTTCACCGTCAGGCTGCGGGTCAGCGAGTCGCCGACCTGAACGTGTTCCGGTTCCGGGTTCCAGCTCTCGCTCAGGGTCAGGCTACGCGCCGGCAACCACGGCAGGTCGGCGGGGTAGGTGATGGGTTTGGCCTTGACCGTCAGCAGGATCTCACTGGAGCTGACGCGCATCAGTTTGCCGGATCTGAGGGATGTCGCCGTCGAATCCTGGGTGGGTTGCGCATCCACCAGGGCGGCGTTGAAGATTTGCCCCGGAATGATCAGTTCACCGCTGTGCTGCGGATAGATCGCGTAGCGCATTTCAATCACGCCGTGGCGCACGCCGTTGATGTCTTTTTCGTAGGTACGCGATTCGCCCAGCTGTTCGATGCGCGCATCGGGAATCTGCAGCGGTGGCAAGCTGCTGTCGTCGTACAGCGACACCGAATGGTAGATGCGCAAGGTCAGGATCGCCTGGGCCTGCACGTAGACGCTGGTTTGATCGAGAATGGCGTCGATGAACACCGGGGCCTGTTTGTTCGGGTTGTTCTGGGCTTCGCTCTCGACCACTTGCACGGTAATCGGCTGGCTCTGCGCGTCCCCCAACGTCAATGACGGGATTTCCACACTGCCGTTCTGCAACGGCAGCAGGGTAACGATCCAGCGGGTGGTCGCGCGGTTGTCACCATTGAGGGTGTTCAATTGGTTGACCTGGCGCGTGCCGCGGACCTCGAACAGCGGCTCCAGCGGCGTCAGATCGGGTTTGCCGAACTGAGTGACGTCGTTGGATTCGAGGGTCAGCTCGACCGTCTCGCCGGAGTTCAGGCGCGCGCGATCGACACTGGCGACCAGCTCGGCTGCCTGGACCTGCGAAGTGCAGAGCAGCAAGGCGATCATGAAAGCGGTGAAGCGGGTCATCGAGTTTTTCCCTGATCCTGATGTTGTTGCTGTTCGTACCAGAATTTGCGCCTGAGCAATTCTCCCGGGTCATCCGGGATCTGCCGCAGCCATTGCTCCAGCGCCTGTTGCTGCTCGCCCTCGATGCTGTCGCTGGCCGGGCGCATGGGCGGTGTGGTGTGCTGTTCGTCACCCAGTTCACTGCCCGGCACTTCGTTGGCGCCAGGGCGCGGCGGCGTGGTCAACGGTTGTTCCGTTTCGGCGCTGGCCTGTGGGTCAGCGGTTTTCGGTTCGCCGTTGCTCGACGGTTGGGCCGGGGCGCCGGGCGGTGTTTCCTGTTCGCTGGCCTGGGGCGTTTCGTCGGGTGCCTTGTCGGGCTCGGCTGCGGGCGGGTCCGCCTTCTGCTTGAGCAGACTTTCTACCAGGGCCTTGTTGGTCAGTGCCGGACGCAAATCCGGCTGGCGCTCAAGGGCCTGTTCGTAAGCATCCAGCGCCGCCTCCAGTTCACCGCTTTTAGCCAGGGCGTTGCCACGATTGTAGTGGGCGTGGGCGTCGTCACCTTCGGCGAAGCGTTGGGCAGCCCCAGTGTAATCACCGGCCTCATAGAGGGCCACGCCTTGCCACTGATGATCTTCAAAGTGCCGGGCAGCCTCGGCCGGGCGTTTTTGCTTGAGCAGGTGCAGGCCCTGTTGGTCGGGGCGCAGCCACAGGTCCTGGAACTCGAAGGCATAACCGGGTTGCGGCAGGGCCAGCAACAGCGGCAGGCACAACAACCAGCCGCGCCGACCGGCGCAAGCCGCCAGCAGCAACAGCGGCAACAGCAGCCAGTAACCCTGATCGGCCCAGGTGTCCAGGCGCAGGGTCTGGCCGTCGTTACGCAAGTTGCGGGGGCCGTCGAGCAAGCCCAGGGCCCGTAGATCCGAGTCGCTCAAACGCGCATGGCGATAGCGCCCGTCCAGATCACTGGCAAAGGCTTTCAGTCCGGGCTCATCCAGATGCGGTACCAGAATGGCGCCTTGTTCGTCCTTGAGAAAGCTGCCGTCCTCCTGAGTGATCGGCGCGCCTTCGGCGGTGCCGATGCCGATCATCAGCCATTGCGTTGATTTGCCGCTCATTGCGCGCTGAATGCCTTGGCGTTCGGCCTCCGAGAGGGATGAGCCGATCAGCAGGATCCGGCCGTCACCCAGCCCAGCCTGATCCAGCAATGCCAAAGCCTTGTTCACCGCCAGATCGGCGCGATGGCCGGGCTCCGGCATCAGCGACGGCTTGAGCGCATCGAGCAAGTTGCGGCTGGTCGACAGGTCGTCCGACAGCGGCACCAGCGTATGCGCACTGCCGGCATAGACCACGATGGCGGTCTGCGCGTCGCTACGGTATTGCAGCAGGTCGAAGAGCTTGCGCCGGGCTTGTTCCAGGCGGTTGGGCTGAACGTCGGTCGCGAGCATTTCCGGGGTCAGCTCAAGGATGACCACCAGCGGATCGGCCGGTTTCTGACTGAGTTGTTCGACCCGCGACCAGCTGGGGCCGACCAGGGCGAAAATGGTCAGCAGCCATGCCACGCCCAGCGCGATCCATGGCAGTTTGCTGTTGCGGCCATTGCCGCCGCTGAGCAACGCGGCGTGAAAGGCCGGCGGCAGGATCATCTGCCAGCGCCCGGCGCGTTTCTGCCGGTGCCAGAGTTGCCAGAGCAGCCAGCCGAGCAGCGGCAGCAACAGCAACCACCAAGGTCGGAACCAGTACGGCCAGAGCGCGCTCATCGGCGCCTCCGCAGACGCAGGCGTCTGAGCCGCTCGCGCCAGTCAGGCAATTGCGTTTGCAAAAACAGATCCTTGGTAAACAGGCGCTGCAGCGGGTTGTCCGGCCACAGTTCGCGTGCCACCAGCAACATGCTCAGCAACAGCGCGATCGCCAGTGGCCAGTGATACAACGCCTGGGCCGGGCGAGCCTGGGTCGGTTGCTGGGTCACGGGTTCCAGTTGATCGAGGGTGTCCTTGACGGCTTGCAGTTCCTTGCCATCACGTGCCCGGAAATACCGGCCACCGGTGGCTTCAGCGATTGCCATCAGGGACGGTTCGTCAAGGTCCAGGCTCGGGTTGATGCCGAGAAAACCCAGGGTGCCGCTTTGCTCCGGGTCTGCGCCGATGCCGATCGGGTAGATTTTCACCCCTTCCTTGGCCGCCAGGCGCGCCGCCGTCAGCGGGTCGATCTCGCCGCCGTTGTTGGCGCCGTCCGTGACCAGGATAAGCACGCGGCTTTGCGCCGGGCGCTGGCGCAGGCGTTTGAGGGCCAGGCCGATGGCGTCGCCGATGGCGGTGTTTTTGCCGGCAATGCCGATGCGCGCTTCGTCCAGCCAGACGCGTACGGTGTGCCGGTCGAAGGTCAGCGGCGCTTGCAGGTAAGCCTGGCTGCCGAACAGGATCAGGCCAACCCGGTCGCCTTCGCGGCTTTCGAGGAAGTCGCCGAGCAAATGCTGGACCAGCGTCAGGCGGCTGACGTCCTCGTCCTGCCATTGCATGTCGGGGTAGTCCATGGAGCCGGAGACGTCGACTGCCACCAACAGGTCCCGGCCACTGGCGGCAATCGGCAGCGGGTCCCCCAGCCATTGCGGGCGGGCGGCGGCGGTCAGCAGCATCAGCCACAACAGCAGAAACGGTGCCTGTTGGCGCCAGGCCGGCAGATTGGCCCGGGCCCGGCGCCCGGCCAGGCCTTCGAGGTCGCCGAGGAAGCTGACTTTGAGCGCCGGTTCGCCGCTGTCGGCGACCGGCAGCACGATGCGCATCAGCCACGGCAAGGGCAGCAGGGCAAAGATCCACGGCCAGGCGAACTCAAACATGTTTGCGAATCCAGGTCTCGACCGCCTGGGTCAGGCCCGCGATGGCCTTGTCGTCAAGCTTGCATTCGGGCTTGTAGGCGCCTTCAACCAGCACCATCCAGCGGGTCAGGCCGGCTGCCGGGCAGCGGTTGTCGAGGAATGCCAGCCATTTGCGACCGTTGAGGGTATGGCTCTGGCTGTAGGGATAGTGATTGCGACACAGGCGCTTGAGCAGGCCATTGAGTTGCTGCAACCAGGCGCCGGCCGGCGCGCCGTCGTACGGCTTGGGCATCAGCGCCAGTTCGGCCAAGGCGGCGACGCGCACCGGGTCCAACGGTTGTTCGGCGCGCACGACCGGGCGCTTGTTGGGAATGAAACGCCGCAGCTTCCAGATGCCGAAGCCAATGATCGGCAGCAACAACAGCAGTAACCACCAGCCCGGCGCGGGAGGCCAGAATCCGATCGGGGGTGGGGAAATCAGCGGTTGCAGTTGATCGAGACCGTTCATCGGCCTTTACCTGGCTGCTGCGGGTTCAAGTATTCGCGCAGTTGTTCCACCATTTCGCTTTGGGTACTCAAGGGCATCAGCAATACCCGCAGCTTTTGCGCGAGCAACTCCCAGCGGGCAATGCGGGCCTCGGCCTGGGCGCGGTAAGTCTGGCGCAGGTCGAAGTTCAGCGTGTCGAGTTCCAGTTGTGCACCGCGTTCGGCGAAGCGCAGCAGCCCGGCAGCGGGCAGGGCGTGGTCCAGCGGGTCGGACAGAGGCAGGAGCAACAGATCGCAATGCCGCGACAACAGGCTCAGCTGTTGTTCGGCGCTTTCCGACAGGGCGCGCTCATCGCAAATCACGATCGCCAGGCTACCGGGGCGCAATACCTCGCGGGCGCGGCGCAAGGCGATGCCAAAGGCGTCGCGATCCGGCTCGCTTTCGGTGTGCAACGACTGATTGACCCGTACCAGGCGATTGAGCAGTTGCAGCAGGCTTTGTTTGCTGCGTCGGGGTTTGATTTCGTAGTGCTCGTTGTCGCCGAACACCAGCCCGCCGACCCGGTCATTGTGGCCCAGTGCGGCCCAGCCGATCAGCGCTGCGGCCTGTGCGGCGAGCACCGATTTGAACATCAGCCCCGAGCCGAAAAACAGCCGGCGGCTTTGCTCGACCATGATGAAAATCGGCCGCTCACGTTCTTCATGGAACAGTTTGGTGTGCGGCTCCTGGGTCCGCGCGGTGACGCGCCAGTCGATCGTGCGCACATCGTCGCCGGCCTGATAGACCCGCACCTGATCGAAATCCACCCCGCGCCCGCGCAGTTTGGAGTGGTGCAGGCCGATCAGCGGGCTGCGTTGGCTTGGCGTGGAAAACAGCTGCACTTCGCGCACGCGATGGCGCATCTCGATCATCTCGGCGAGCGTGATGCGGATGCCCGGTTCGGGCGGCAGGAGGGCGTTCATCGGACTCAAGCGACAGCTACGACGTCGAGAATCCGCTGGACCACCCGGTCCTGATCGATGCCAGCGGCTTCGGCTTCAAAGGAGAGAATGATGCGGTGACGCAACACGTCGAACAGCACCGCCTGAATGTCTTCCGGGCTGACGAAGTCGCGACCGGCGAGCCAGGCGTGGGCGCGGGCACAGCGGTCGAGGGCGATCGAGCCGCGAGGGCTGGCGCCATAGGCAATCCACTCGGCCATCTCCGGATCGAACTTGGCCGGGGTGCGGGTGGCCATGACCAGTTGCACCAGGTATTCCTCCACGGCATCGGCCATGTACAAACCGAGGATTTCCTTGCGAGCGGCGAAAATTGCCTGTTGGCTGACCCGGCGTTCGGGCTTGGTTTCACCATTGAGCGCTTCGCCACGAGCCTGTTGCAGGATGCGGCGTTCGACGGCGGCGTCCGGAAAGCCGATTTTCACGTGCATCAGGAAGCGGTCGAGTTGCGCCTCGGGCAGCGGGTAGGTGCCTTCCTGCTCGATGGGGTTTTGCGTGGCCATCACCAGGAATAGCGGCGACAGCTCGTAAGTACTGCGCCCGACACTGACCTGACGCTCGGCCATGGCTTCGAGCAACGCCGACTGAACTTTGGCCGGCGCGCGGTTGATTTCGTCCGCCAGCACCAGGTTGTGGAAGATCGGGCCTTGCTGGAAGACGAAACTGCCGGTTTCCGGGCGATAGATTTCCGTACCGGTGATGTCGGCAGGCAGCAGGTCGGGGGTGAACTGGATGCGATGGAACTGAGCCTCGATGCCTTCGGCCAACTCTTTGATGGCCTTGGTCTTGGCCAGGCCCGGCGCGCCTTCGACCAGCATGTGGCCGTCGGCAAGCAAGGCGATGAGCAAGCGCTCGATGAGTTTTTCCTGGCCGAGAATCTGCGTTGAAAGAAAGGTTCGCAGCGCGAGCAGCGCTTCACGATGTTCCATCGATGACTGTTCCTGGAAATGGGTCGCCGAGGTCGTGATGAATACGCCAGGGCTGGGGGCGTTACTTTAATCCATCGCGGGGGGCGGCGACTAACGGCATTTTGCGCAAAGTGCGGGAAATGGTTGGGGATTGTTGAATTTTTGCGGGGCGCAAGTCTTGGGATGGCTGGCAGGGCCTCATCGCTGGCAAGCCAGCTCCTACAGAGAGGCGGTGTGTGTGCAATCTGTGCAACAGTCACTGTAGGCGCTGGCTTGCCAGCGATGGGGCCGGTTCAGGTGCCCTCAAATCTGGCTGATGAAGGTCCCGGTGCCGTCAAGGATGTTCTTCAGGGTCTCTGTAACTTCATCCATATCCACCATATCCGGGTTGAAGGTGATCTCCAGCACATCATCTCCATTCAACGCATCGGCATCCGCCGCCGCAATTTCAATCTTCAGCAGGGCAGGGCTCAACGTAACCTTCACGCCATCGAGCGTCGAAGGCTCGCCGTCCAGGGTGATTTCCAGCTCGTCCTCGTCCGGATAACGGCTCATCAGGAACATTTCGCCCTTGTCGCTGTGGCAGCAGAGCATGGCCATGTTGTCTTCCTCGTCGTCGCACGGGTTGACGATCAAGAGGGCGGTGGTCATTTGCATGGGGATTTCCTGGCTCGGCGAGCGTTGTAAAGGCGAACAAACGGCGATTCTGCCAGCCCACGCACATTTATGCTCGTCCGAGTGTCAGAGGATGTGTCGTGAACGAGCGAAGTGTTGCTGGTCATTTCTGGTACGCATGTCCCGTAAAACCGGACGGAAAACCGTCATTTTCCTGTGCGAATGCTAGTGTTGTTCGATGCGCATGCCTGAAGCTGCGTGCCGTTGACCGAATATGTCGCAGCACCGCAAGCACGGGCCTTGCCGCACTCGTTAAGCTGCGCAACGGATGAGCACCCGTAAAGACATTGCGCTGCACGCAGCCAGTCGTTTTTGCAGATGCCCATTCACGGAAGGTGAATGTGACCCGAGTGTCCCGTCCAGCTTCACCCACCTGTCACCCTGTTTCCTCTGCCCGAGAATCAGGAACCGGGTGACGGACCGCCCCGAGAGGGGTTTTGCACGCGACGCTTCCATCAATAACAAGCCCAAGCGGAGTACCACAGATGGCGTTCTTCACCGCAGCCAGCAAAGCCGACTTCCAGCACCAACTGCAAGCGGCACTGGCGCAGCACATCAGTGAACAGGCACTGCCACAAGTGGCGCTGTTCGCTGAACAATTCTTCGGCATCATTTCCCTTGACGAACTGACCCAGCGTCGTTTGTCCGACCTCGCTGGCTGTACCCTTTCTGCGTGGCGCCTGCTTGAGCGCTTCGATCACGCGCAACCGCAAGTGCGCGTCTACAACCCCGATTACGAGCGTCATGGCTGGCAGTCGACCCACACCGCGGTCGAAGTGCTGCACCACGACCTGCCATTTCTGGTGGACTCGGTGCGTACCGAGCTGAACCGTCGCGGCTACAGCATCCACACCCTGCAGACCACCGTGCTGAGCGTGCGTCGCGGCAGCAAGGGCGAGTTGCTGGAAATCCTGCCAAAAGGCACCCAGGGCGACGACGTGCTGCAAGAGTCGTTGATGTACCTGGAAATCGACCGTTGCGCCAACACCGCTGAATTGAACGTGCTGAGCAAAGAACTGGAGCAAGTGCTCGGTGAAGTGCGCGTTGCGGTGGCCGATTTTGAGCCAATGAAAGCCAAGGTCCAGGAAATCCTGAACAACCTGGACAGCAGCAAGTTCGTTGTCGATGGCGACGAAAAAGCTGAAATCAAAAGCTTCCTGGAATGGCTGGTGGGCAACCACTTCACCTTCCTGGGCTACGAAGAATTTGTTGTTCGCGATGAAGCCGATGGCGGCCACATTGTGTACGATCAGGACTCCTTCCTCGGCCTGACCAAATTGCTGCGCGCCGGCCTGACCTACGATGACCTGCGCATCGAAGACTATGCCGTGAATTACCTGCGCGAACCGACCCTGCTGTCGTTCGCCAAGGCCGCACACCCAAGCCGTGTACACCGTCCGGCTTACCCGGACTACGTGTCGATCCGTGAAATCGACGCCGACGGCAACGTCATCAAGGAATGCCGTTTCATGGGCCTGTACACCTCCTCGGTGTATGGCGAAAGTGTGCGGGTCATCCCGTACATCCGCCGCAAGGTCGCGGAAATCGAACGCCGCTCCGGCTTCCAGTCCAAGGCTCACCTGGGCAAAGAGTTGGCGCAGGTGGTTGAAGTGCTGCCACGCGACGATCTGTTTCAGACACCGGTGGACGAGCTGTTCAGCACCGTGATGTCGATCGTGCAGATTCAGGAACGCAACAAGATTCGCGTGTTCCTGCGCAAAGACCCGTACGGCCGTTTCTGCTACTGCCTGGCCTACGTGCCGCGTGACATCTACTCCACCGAAGTGCGCCAGAAGATCCAGCAAGTGCTGATGGATCGCCTGAAAGCCTCGGACTGCGAGTTCTGGACCTTCTTCTCCGAGTCCGTGCTGGCCCGCGTTCAACTGATCCTGCGCGTAGACCCGAAAAACCGCATCGACATCGACCCGCAACAGCTGGAAAACGAAGTGATCCAGGCCTGCCGCAGCTGGCAGGACGATTACTCCGCGCTGACCGTCGAGACCTTCGGCGAAGCCCATGGCACCAACGTGCTGGCCGACTTCCCGAAAGGCTTCCCGGCGGGTTACCGCGAGCGTTTCGCAGCCCACTCGGCTGTGGTCGACATGCAGCACCTGCTGAACCTCAGCGAGAAAAATCCGCTGGTCATGAGCTTCTATCAGCCGCTGGGCCAGGTGTCCGGCCAGCGTGAGCTGCATTGCAAGCTGTACCACGCCGATACTCCGCTGGCACTGTCCGACGTGTTGCCGATCCTGGAAAACCTCGGCCTGCGCGTGCTGGGCGAATTCCCGTACCGCCTGCGTCACACCAATGGCCGCGAGTTCTGGATTCATGACTTCGCGTTCACCGCGGCCGAAGGCCTGGACCTGGACATCCAGCAACTCAACGACACTCTGCAGGACGCGTTCGTCCACATCGTCCGTGGCGATGCCGAGAACGATGCGTTCAACCGTCTGGTGCTGACCGCTGGCCTGCCTTGGCGTGACGTGGCGCTGCTGCGTGCCTACGCCCGCTACCTGAAGCAGATTCGTCTGGGCTTCGACCTGGGCTACATCGCCAGCACGTTGAACAACCACACCGACATCGCTCGCGAACTGACCCGGTTGTTCAAGACCCGTTTCTATCTGGCGCGCAAGCTGACCGGCGATGATCTGGACGACAAGCAACAACGTCTGGAGCACGCGATCCTGACGGCGCTGGACGACGTTCAGGTGTTGAACGAAGACCGCATCCTGCGTCGCTACCTTGACCTGATCAAGGCGACCCTGCGGACCAACTTCTACCAGACCGATGCCAACGGCCAGAACAAGTCGTACTTCAGCTTCAAGTTCAACCCGCACTTGATCCCTGAACTGCCGAAGCCGGTGCCGAAGTTCGAAATCTTCGTCTACTCGCCACGCGTTGAAGGCGTGCACCTGCGCTTTGGTAACGTTGCCCGTGGTGGTCTGCGCTGGTCCGACCGTGAAGAAGACTTCCGTACCGAAGTCCTCGGCCTGGTAAAAGCCCAACAAGTGAAGAACTCGGTCATCGTGCCAGTGGGCGCGAAGGGCGGCTTCCTGCCGCGTCGCCTGCCACTGGGCGGCAGCCGAGACGAGATCGCGGCCGAAGGCGTTGCGTGCTACCGCATCTTCATTTCGGGTCTGCTGGACATCACCGACAACCTGAAAGACGGCGCGCTGGTACCACCGGCCAACGTCGTGCGTCATGACGACGATGACCCGTACCTGGTGGTCGCGGCGGACAAAGGCACTGCAACCTTCTCCGACATCGCCAACGGTATCGCCATCGACTATGGCTTCTGGCTGGGTGACGCGTTCGCGTCCGGTGGTTCGGCCGGTTACGACCACAAGAAAATGGGCATCACCGCCAAGGGCGCGTGGGTTGGCGTACAGCGCCACTTCCGCGAACGCGGGATCAATGTCCAGGAAGACAGCATCACTGTCGTGGGCGTCGGCGACATGGCCGGTGACGTGTTCGGTAACGGCTTGCTGATGTCCGACAAGCTGCAACTGGTTGCCGCGTTCAACCACCTGCACATCTTCATCGACCCGAACCCGAACCCGGCGACCAGCTTCGTCGAGCGCCAGCGTCTGTTCGACCTGCCGCGTTCGGCCTGGTCGGATTACGACACCAGCATCATGTCTGAAGGTGGCGGTATCTTCTCGCGCAGCGCGAAGAGCATCGCGATCTCCCCGCAGATGCAGGAACGCTTCGACATCAAGGCTGACAAGCTGACCCCGACCGAACTGCTGAACGCCTTGCTCAAGGCACCGGTGGATCTGTTGTGGAACGGCGGTATCGGGACTTACGTCAAGGCCAGCAGCGAAAGCCACGCCGATGTCGGCGACAAGGCCAACGATGCACTGCGCGTGAACGGCAACGAACTGCGCTGCAAAGTCGTGGGCGAGGGCGGTAACCTCGGCATGACCCAATTGGGTCGTGTGGAATTCGGTATCAATGGCGGCGGTTCCAACACCGACTTCATCGATAACGCCGGTGGTGTGGACTGCTCCGACCACGAAGTGAACATCAAGATCCTGCTGAACGAAGTGGTTCAGGCTGGCGACATGACCGACAAGCAACGCAACCAGTTGCTGGCGAGCATGACCGACGAAGTCGGTGGTCTGGTGCTGGGCAACAACTACAAGCAGACTCAGGCGCTGTCCCTGGCGGCCCGTCGCGCCTTGCCGCGGATTGCCGAATACAAGCGTCTGATGAACGATCTGGAAGGCCGTGGCAAGCTGGATCGCGCCATCGAGTTCCTGCCGTCGGAAGAAGCCCTCAACGAACGCATTGCCGAAGGCCATGGCCTGACCCGTGCCGAGTTGTCGGTGCTGATCTCCTACAGCAAGATCGACCTCAAGGAGCAGCTGCTGGGCTCCCTGGTGCCGGACGACGACTACCTGACCCGCGACATGGAAACCGCTTTCCCGCCGACCCTGGTGAGCAAGTTCTCCGCAGCCATGCGCCGTCACCGTCTGAAGCGTGAAATCGTCAGCACGCAGATCGCCAACGATCTGGTGAACCACATGGGCATCACCTTCGTTCAGCGACTCAAAGAGTCGACCGGCATGAGCCCGGCGAACGTGGCGGGCGCCTATGTGATCGTGCGCGACATTTTCCATCTCCCGCACTGGTTCCGTCAGATCGAAGCCCTGGATTACCAGGTCGCCGCTGATGTGCAACTGGAGCTGATGGACGAGCTGATGCGTCTGGGCCGTCGCGCTACGCGCTGGTTCCTGCGTGCCCGTCGCAACGAGCAGAACGCTGCCCGCGACGTCGCGCACTTCGGTCCGCACCTGAAGGAGCTGGGGCTGAAGCTCGACGAGCTGCTCAGTGGCGAAATCCGCGAAACCTGGCAGACCCGCTATCAGGCCTACGTCGAAGCCGGTGTGCCGGAGTTGCTGGCGCGTATGGTGGCTGGCACCTCGCACCTGTACACCCTGCTGCCGATCATCGAGGCGTCCGACGTGACTGGCCAGGATCCGGCTGAAGTGGCCAAGGCTTACTTCGCCGTGGGCAGTGCGCTGGACATCACCTGGTACATGCAACAGATCAGCGCGCTGCCGGTTGAAAACAACTGGCAGGCCCTGGCCCGTGAAGCGTTCCGTGACGATGTGGACTGGCAGCAACGTGCGATCACTATTTCGGTCCTGCAACAGGGCGACGGCACTCAGGACGTGGAAGCACGCCTGTCGCTGTGGATGGCGCAGAGCGAAAGCATGATTGAGCGCTGGCGTGCCATGCTGGTGGAAATCCGTGCTGCCAGCGGTACTGACTACGCCATGTACGCGGTGGCCAACCGTGAACTGCTGGACCTGGCGTTGAGCGGGCAAGCGGTGGTGGCACCTGCCACGGCCAATGCCGAGCTTGAACTGGCTTAAGTCAGCGTTGAATGAAAAAGCCCCGCATTGAGAGATGCGGGGCTTTTTTATTTAAGAGATTAAGGATGAGTTAACCGCTAAGGCTAACTCAAGAGTAAGGAGTTGAGTGTTGCGGTGAGCGTGCGCTCCTTTCAAAAATATCCAGCTCGAATACCGCAATGTCTCCAGTGGAATCGTTAAAGTAGTACTTATGAACTGGTGCGCGCCATATATTTTTTTTGATGATCCCTGAGTTGCGTGCTTTTAAATAGACCGTCGCTGTATTGGAGCTTAAATCATCCAGTGTGATGATGTTGTGATTGGCGTCCAGCAAGTTGAACGATGTTGTGTTTCCTCCGGCCGCAGCAAAGGCGCCCAAGATGCCGTCGCTGTTCTTGCTGAAGTATTTTTGATAGTAGGGTTCGCTCAGGATTTGTAAATTGTAATAGTCGTCGTAACATCTGAAGTGCACGATAATTTTTGGCGCCACGGTATTTTCGCCATAACCTACTGGTAGCATGCCATTGCCAAAAGGATCTTTGACATCATCAGTGGTGATGATGTTTTTAGGTAACTCGGAGACTTCAAAAAAACGTGAATTAAGCTGTTTTTCAAAAAAGCTCATTTTACTGTGATTGCAAGTCAACTCCGCAATGAAGGATCTGTCTTGATTTCTGTCCATGAAAACTTCCGTTGTTTTAATGAGGGTTTATGCCATATTCATTCCGAACATAAAATACCGTTGTTCTCGTTCTATGGAAGAGTTTAAAGATTTCAAATTGCTACATGGCCCTATGTCATGTCTTTTTCTATGAAAGACCGACAGTCGGTCGGATGTGAACGCGGGCAGCTTTCGTTCCAGTAATAACCGAGCCCGCCCGCGAGGTGATTACCGTCAATAAGGTTTCTTGTTTTGGGGATTGTCTAGCATTGATATATTGCTTGTCGGGTTGGTTAGTAAATTACTGAGCGACTGGTCAAACTTCTGCAGCGCCCGTACTTGAATATTCTGTTGCTCATGTATATCCGCAACGATGTCTTCACTGCGTTTATAGTCCGCCCAGACCGGGCTGAGTGCCTTGGCGTCATGCCCTCGCGCAGTGCCGATGTAATTCAAGTTCCTGTCGTAGAAATCCGCGCTGACATTCGCCTCGATGTCCGAGCTTCGCGATGTGATCAACTGGCTGCGACTGTCGACGATGGCGACCACGTCCGGTCTGGCTGACTGGAGGCTTTGCATGTCCGGATACACCGTGACTGAACCGAACTGCCGTTGTAGCGACGCTTTGACCCAATCCACCGCGAGGTCGGGTTTGGAGGTGGCGACGTAGGCGTCGTGGATCTCCTGCACCAGCAGGCTCTGGCCGAAACCGGTGCCGGCATTGGCCTGGTAATCCTGCAGATAGGCGCGGTTGGCCTGGGTGTTGTGGCTATACACCATGCCCAGGGCAACGTTGCTGTCGTTGGGAATACGGGTTGCGTTGCTGCGCCCGACCGGTTCGCTGAACACACCCTCCAGCGAAGGCCCCGCCGAGGGGGCGGTGGGAACCGAGCAGCCGGACAAAAAAACAGTTGTTAGGGTTAACGTACTGACAAGTGCAAGTTTCATTGTGTTACTCCAGTGAAACAACATCAGTAAGGAAGATGAAGTTGCCGGAAGTGATCGGCAGTTGCTCCAGACTAAACCGGGAACAGCCGAAGCAAATAGCCGATATCACACGGTCCATAGTTTTGTTTGGTTTAAATAAGTCCGGTTAATTGCTCACGGAAATAAAAACACCCGGATGGCACATTTGGCAGAGATTATTTATGGCTATTCGCTCAGCGATCAGTTTTTCAAGGGGATCAGCACTTGTTCATCCGGCGACAACACCATGAACACCAACAACTTGGCAGGCTCGGTCGCGCTGGCGTTTTTCGAGACCAGGTGCTCGGAGCCGGCCGCTTCGTACCAGTATTCCCCAGCCTTGTAAGTCACTGCTTTTTCGCCCTTCACCTGGGAGGTAATCGACCCCGAAAGTACGTAGGCCATGGCGGTACCTTCGTGTTTGTGGGCGATGGACGATTGGCCAGGCTGGTAATCGACTTCAATCATCAGTGCTTTTTTACCCGGTACGTTTTTCAGCATGTGGTCTTGCAGCACTGTGATTTTTTCCGAGGGGGCACCGGCTTCATGGGCGAATGCCGAGGCGGAAACGGTCAGGGTCAGGGCAACGAGAGGAGCGGCACAGAAGCGTAAAACATTCATGGTTCATCACCTGCATTGGATTAGGGGCCAGGCACCAATCTAGTCCGCCGCGCTGGGCAATCAAACAGCCAATATCGGGGAAGGTCAGGGGACCAATTTCCAGCGTTTCAACTAAAAGATCGCAGCCTTCGGCAGCTCCTGCAGGGAACGTATTCCGATGCAGGAGCTGCCGAAGGCTGCGATCTTTTGATTTTTCTACTAACGAATCGGAAAGCTGTTGAAGTCGACGGCGTTAGCCAGCTGGCAATCGATCAGGTCGATGAAGCCTTGCACCTGCGGGCTGTTGAAATGCGACTGCATGGCCGATTCCGATTGCCAGTGGGCACTGACGGTCCAGCGGTTACTGTCCTCAGGGCAGCGGTCGACCATATAGGAGTCACAGCCCGGTAGTTCGCGCAGGGTGTCGACAATCTTTTGCAGTTGCTTACCCAGTTCTTCCGAGCGGCCGGCGACGGCCTGCACCTTAACGGTATTGATCACTTTGTCGGACATTGGCTCACACTCCTGAATCAGGCCGGACGAATCCTGCTCATTGAGGGATAACGCCTATGCAGAATAGGCCTGCACCCCCGGACATCCAATAGCCAATCGCCTGATAAAGCCGCAGACCAATCCATCAGGCGACTTGCTGCAAGATGTCCCTCAGCCGATCCAGCGCCGTGTCGATGTCCAGGGTTTCGATGGCGCCAAAGCCCATGAGAAAGCCGGCCTGAGGCGTTCGCTGGTAGAAAAAGCCCTCGATGGAATACAGCCCCACTTCGACTTTTTTCGCCAGTTCGATGACCAGGGCGATATCAATGGGCACTTTGCACATGACCGCCATGTGAAAACCCGCCGTGCTCGGGACCGCTTCAAGCCACGGTGACAGGTCACCGGCCATGCGCGAAAGGATCCGCTCACGTCTGCCGGCATAGATCGCGTGGCAACGGCGGATATGCTTTAGCAAACAGCCCTCAGCAATGAATTTCGCCAGTGCCCATTGGGGCAGGGTGGAGGTGTGCAGGTCGGTCAGTTGCTTGGCGCGCACCACGGCTTCGTGGATGGCTGGCGGCAGGATCGCGTATCCCAGGCGCAGCTCCGGCAACAAGGTTTTCGAGAACGTCCCGACGTAGGCGACGATCCCGCGCTCATCCATGCTTTGCAGCGAGTCCGTGGGACGGCCCTCATAGCGGAATTCGCTGTCGTAGTCGTCCTCGATGATGATCGCCCCCAACTCATGGGCCTTGGCCAGCAGCGCAACCCGACGCGCCTGGCTCATGGGCATGCCCAGCGGAAACTGGTGCGAGGGGGTGACGTAAATCAACCGGGTGCCGAGGGGAATCTTGTCCACCTCAATACCTTCGGCATCCACCGGCACGCCCACCACAGTGGCGCCGTGGGTGCCGAACAGCAGGCGCGCGGGCGGATAACCGGGGTCTTCCATGGCGACGATGCTGCCGGGGTGGGTCAGCACCCGGGAAATCAGGTCCAGCGCCTGCTGCGCGCCATTGCACACCACCACGTCGTCGTCCTGGCAATTGACCCCACGGGAGAACGCGATGTGTCGTGCGATGGCATTGCGCAACGCCGGCAGGCCTTCGGGCAGGCTGTAGAAGCCCTTGGAACCTGCCATCTGCCGCAAGGCGTGGGACGTGCAGCGCCGCCAGTCATCCTGGGGAAACTGGCCCTTGCTGGTGGCGCCGCCGATAAAGTCGTAACGCAGCGAGCCTTCCAGCGTCGGGTGGCGCAGAAACACCGGCAGCGTGCGCCAGGACTCGATCACCTCGAAACCCGCGAGCTCGGTATGGCTTTGCTTGCGCTCGACTTTGGAGGTCCGCGCATTGACGTAGGTGCCTTTGCCGATCACGCCGGTGAGGAAGTTTTCGTAGGTCAGTTGCGCGTAGGTATCGGAAATGGTCTTGCGGGAAATGCCCAGTTGCTCGGCCAGCAGGCGGCTGGGTGGAAGCTGTGTCCCGGCTGCCAGGCGGCCCGATTCGATGGCGCTGCGCAGTTGCTTGTACAACTGGCCCGCCAGGTCCTTGCGGCCATTGATGACAACATGTAGTTCCATACCGGCGAGGCTCCGGAGCCATTGAGGCGCGTGTGCGAGGCGCCAGATTACCCTCATCGTTGCGGATGCAGAAGTTGCGTGGTGCAAATACCGCTAATTGGTCTGGCAGCGGGTGGTGCACGGTTTTTTCGCAGAATTGGACCTGTAACGCGCTTGCATCAGCGACTACCTTGAGGGTTCATCACCGTGACACGAGGCCTGCCATGAACCCCCGCCTGGATTACTACAGCGCGTCACCCAAAGCGATGAAAGCGATGATCGCGCTGGAGGCGTTGACCAGCAGCCTGAGCATTGAAGCGGCGTTGTTGCACCTGATCAAGATCCGCGCCTCACAGCTCAATGGCTGTGCGTTTTGCACCGACATGCACTCAGTGGATGCCCGGCGTCTGGGCGAGACCGACCGGCGCCTGTATTCGATTGTGGTGTGGCGCGACAGCAACTTCTTCAACCCGCGCGAGCGCGCGGCCATGGCCTGGACCGAGGCGGTGACGCTGCTTTCGCAAAACCATGTGCCGGATGACGTCTATGAACAGGCGCGGGCGCAGTTCAGTGAGGGTGAGCTGGTGGACCTGACCATGGCGGTCACGACCATCAACAGCTGGAATCGCCTGGCTGTGAGTTTTCGCCAGACGCCCAGCGATTGAACCCCACACGCCCTTGCGGACGCTGGCTTGCCCGCGATGTTTTCACGGCGCAGGCGGGCGCTGCGGTTTCACCGACGTGCCGAAGGTATTGCCCATGCGTGTGCTGGTGGCTGCCGGAGTCGCCAGGCCGACCTGGTTGGGCGGGCGCTTGTTGATCGGCACGTTCATGGCTTCCAGATTTTTTTGTGCAGCGGCGGCGCCTTCCGGGTTGTTGCCCATTTGCTGGCTCAGGCAGTTGTAGTCCGGCGCCTTGTAGCCTCCCACCGATACGTCCACACACCCCAATGGCTCTTCGGCCTGCGCCAGTGTCAGTGCGCTCATCAGCAAAATGCCTGATGCGATGCTCGATAACGTGTTCATTCAAGACCTCCTGTCCAGCCCGAACGGGCCGTGGATGCGCTTGAGTCTATTACATAGCGATTTGCTATCTCATGATGGTTTTTTTGCACGGGCCGTCACACCAGATTCATAAACAGTGATCAGGATGACGGTTTTCAGGGGCAGGGCAGCCGTGCAACGAGGCAGAGTCAGGGGCGCGCGCCAGATTGCGTTGATGCAGGTTCGCCAGGTGTGCCTGGCGTTGCTGATCGGCTTGATCGCATCGGTCGCGACGGCCGGGCCGCTGGATGCCGCAACACCCCGGGAGCTGGATATTCCAGCCCAGGAACTGGCCGGCGCACTTGAGCAGTTCAGTCGTTCGACCGGCCTGGCTGTATTGGTGGACCGGCAGCTGACCCGCGGTCGACGTTCACTTGCGGTCAAGGGCCGCTTGAGCGCCACGGATGCCCTGAGCCAGATGCTCAGTGGCAGCGGATTGATGGCCCGGTACGCCCGGGCTGACGCCTTCACCTTGCAAAAGGCAACGGTTGCGCCGGTGCCGGCCGTGGCGGCTCATGTGGAAAAGGGTTCGCCGCTGCCCGCCAGCAGTTATGCGGCATCGATTCAAAGTGCGATTGAACGCAGCCTGTGCCGCTCGTCATTGATCCGGCCGGGCAGTTTTCGTGCGTTGCTGCAACTGTGGATCGGCCGTGATGGTGTGGTTCAGCACAGCCGTCTGGTCAGCTCGACGGGGGATATCCAGCGCGACGCCGCGCTGGTGGAAAGTTTGCGTAACCTGGATATCGAACGCCCGGCGCCCAGCTCTCTGAGCCAGCCGGTCACGCTGCTTCTGTTACCGGAATCATCAGGAAAACGCATGGAATGCTCACAAGGGAAAGGAGTTTCCGGGGGATGAAAGACACCGGAAAAAAATCAATGGTCGGGTTGTTCCTGACTTCCTATGACGACTTCAAGGTGCGCCTGCGTCGACGTCTGGGGTCTGAGGATCTGGCCAACGATGTGCTGCACGAAACTTACCTGCGGGTCGACCGCATGGAGGAAGTGCCGGACATCGCCCAGCCCAATGCCTATTTGTATCGCATGGCGCTCAACATCGCCGCCGACCGTCGCCAGTCGGACGCCCGCTTGTTGACGGGCAGTGAGGTGGAAGAGCTGTTGCAGGTGTCCGATGAGGCGCTCGATCCGGCACGGGTGGTCGGCGGGCAGAAAGAGATCCAGCTGCTGCTCAGCGCCCTGTACGAGTTGCCCGCCCGGCGACGCAAAATCTTTATTGCCGCACGCCTGGAAGAGGCGCCACACCTGGAGATTTCCCAGCGTTTCGGCATTTCGACACGGATGGTCGAGAAGGAAATCAAAGCCGCTTTGGGCCATTGTGCCGGACGTTTGGAAAGAAAAGTGATTCAGAGGTTCGGTCCCGGGGCGGGAAAACCGTCTTGAAAGTAGAGTCCCGAATAATCCGTGAGTACCCCCGCGCTTTGAACATCTTTCGAACTTCGCCACCTGAGGTCCAGCCTCAGGATCGGCTCACCCGCGAAGCCCAGGGCTGGTTGGTCCTGTTGACCTCCGGCCGGGCGACTGTTGCCGATGCCAACGCCTTGCGTGAATGGTGCGCGCAAAGCCCTGAGCATGCCCAGGCATTCGAGCAGGCCAAGGTGCTGTGGCACCAGTTGCGTCCGGCGGCCGAGCAAATGCAAGCGCCAGGTCATTTCGGGCGGCGGGCGTTCCTCGGTGGCGCCATCGCGGCTTCGGCAGCGTTCTTCCTTATTCGTGGAACCGTGCCGGGTGGATTCTCCGGATTGGGCGCGGACTACATCACTGCAGTCGGCGAGCAGCGCCGGTTGGATCTGGCAGACGGCGTGAGCCTGGAGCTCAATACCCAGACGCGCCTCAACCATCGGCAGGGCGCCGATGGCAGCCAGGGCCTCGAATTGCTCAGCGGTGAAGTTGAGGTCCTGACGCAGGCTGATACACCCCTCAAGGTGCAGGCCGGGGGCGGTTGGCTGAGCGCCAGTCGTGCGCGATTCAACGTGCGCAATATCAATCAGAGCGTGTGCGTCACGTGCCTGGATGGGGCGCTGCAACTGCAAACCCTGGGGCGCAGCGTTCGTTTGGAAACGGGTCAGCAGGTGACCTACGACACCCGGCAGATCGGCACGCCGCAATCGGTCGACACCACGGCGGTGATTGCCTGGCGCCAGCAAATACTGGTGTTCACCGACGCCACGTTGGCGTCGGTGATCGACGAGATCAACCGCTACCGTCCCGGCATGTTGCTGTTGCTCAACAGCGAACTGGGCAAGCGCAAGGTGCAGGCGCGGTTCAGCCTCGATCAACTGGCGGGCGTGGCGTTGTTGATTCGTGATGCGTACGGGCTCAAGTGCACGGAGTTGCCCGGTGGGGTGGTGGTGCTTAGTTAATGCCTGGCGTTGGTTGAGGCTTGAATGTTCTGACGCTACCGCGAGCAGGCTAGCGATGAACGGTGACGCGGTGACATCGAAATGGCAGCCCTTTGAGGCTGCCATTTTTTTGGGGGCTACTCCCCAATCATGAAGTTTGTGTGACATCCGTTCGGTCTGGCCCTTCGATAACCGCCTATGTCGTAACAGCAGGTTCTACTCGGCCTGCGGCCTCTTGCGCCAATTGAAAAGGACCTAGTAGTGATGCTCGTTCGCCAAGCCCGTCGCAATACCCATTCCTTGCCTGCCCGCCGTGACGCTGCGCGTTCGGTGGACCCGGCGCTGTGGTTGCTCAAGCCGCTGGCGCAGGCGATTGCGCTGTGCCTGGTGGCCGGCAGTGCCGAGGCGGCGACCGCGTTCAGTTCCAGCTGGTTTGCCGCCAAGGGCGCGGCGCAACAGGCCGCGGCAGCACGTCCGGCGGGTGGCTTGCCGGGCATGACACCGCCGCTGGCGCAACAGCAACGTGCCCGGCAACAGCTGGAGCGTTCGGTGCAGACGCTCAACAACACCGTGGCCGCCATTGCTGCGCAACAGGCCGCGCAGGCCGCCGGACGGGCAGCGGCGTTCGCCACGGTGAAGTTCGTGCCGGACGGACTGGGCGAGGGCGGCTTGAAGGTCGATACCGGCCTGACCCAGGGTTGGCAGAATGCCAAGGGGCCGCAACAGACACAGGCCGATGGCAAGACCACGGTGAGGATCGAGCAGACCGCCGACAAGGCCATTCTCAACTGGGAAACCTTCAACGTCGGCCGCGATACCACGGTGGAATTCGCCCAGCAGTCGAACTGGGCGGCGCTCAACCGGGTCAACGACCCGAGCGCGCGGGCGAGCCAGATCCAGGGCCAGATCAAGGGTGACGGCACGGTGATGCTGGTCAACCGCAATGGCATCGTGTTCAGTGGCACCAGCCAGGTCAACGTGCGCAACCTGGTGGCGGCTGCGACGAATATCAGCGACGCCCAGTTCCGCGACCGTGGCCTGTATTTCGACAGCACCGGCAGCCAGCCGACCTTTACCGATGCCGCCGGCAAAGTGCTGGTGGAGCGTGGCGCGCGGATTGAGACTCACAAGCCGACGCTGTCCACCGATTCCGGTGGCTACGTGCTGCTGCTCGGCAATGAGGTGGAAAACGCCGGCACCATCAACACCGCCAAGGGCCAGACCGTGCTCGGCGCCGGTGACCGCTTCTACATTCGCAAAGGCTCGGGCACTGAAGGCAATGGTTTTTCCACCACGTTTGGCAGTGAGGTCATTCCTGGCTTCAAGGCCGGTGGTTCGGGCAAGGTCAGCAACACCGGGCTGATCCAGGCCTCGACCGGCGACATCACCATGACCGGTCATGAAGTCGTGCAAAACGGCGTGTTGCTGGCGAGTACCTCGGTCAATACCCGTGGCACCATTCATCTGCTCAACCCGGCGACCGACACCAGCGGCAGCGTGACTCTGGGCCAGGGCAGCGTCAACGCGATCATGCTCGACAGCAGTGATCTGACCGCTCTCGACAGTCAGCACGATGCCGCATTGACCGGGGTGACGCTCAACAACCGTATCCGCAGCGATCAGTCGCGCATCGACATCGGCAGCGGCGGTACCGTGGAGTTTCAGGACGGTTCGATCACCCTTGCCACGGGCGGTCAGGTCGCGGTGGCGGCGGGCCAACGCAGCCTTGTGCGCAACGGTGCGCTGATCGATGTGTCCGGGGCGCTGGGCGTCAAAGTGGCGATGGAAGCCAACAACATCAAGATCAACGTGCAGGGCAACGAGCAGCGCGATTCCTCGATCAACCGCGAAAGTGGCGCACTCAACAGCAATGACGTGTGGGTCGATGTGCGCGAGCTGATTTTCGTGCCGGCCGGCACCAACGGCTATGCCACTGACCGTTGGTACACGGCCGGTGGTCTGCTGGAAGTCGGCGGCTATCTTGGCACTCAGGGGCACAGCATCGGCGAGTGGATGGCCCAGGGTGGCACGGTCAGTTTCACCGGCAATGATGTGGTGACCGAGAAGGGCTCGGTGATCAATCTGTCCGGCGGCACCCTCGATGTGCAAAGCGGTTTCATTCGCCAGAGCTGGTTGCGTGGCGCCGATGGCCGTTTGTACGAAGTCTCGCGGGCACCGGGCGACATTCTCTACACCGGCCTTTACAAAGGTTATGAGGACCATAGCGAGCGCTGGGGCCAGACCCGTTATTTCTTCAACCCGCTGATCGCGCCGAGACAACGCTTCGAGACGGGTTACTCGGTAGGACGCGACGCCGGGCAACTGGTGATCGCCACCAACAACGCCGTACTTGATGGCCAGTTGGTGGGCGACGTGTTCCAGGGTGAACGTCAGATCCAGGCGCCTCGTGCCGGGCTCGACGGTTATGACCAGGCGCAGACGGCCAGGGCGCGGCGGGCGCAGTTGATCGTCGGTACTTATGATCCAAGTTGGTCGGCCACCACCAATGGCCTGGTGTATCAGCATCTCGCCATGCTCGATCAGGTGCAGATCGGTGGTGAGCGTCCCGCCGATGGCAGCGACCTGGGGTTGACCGGCGCGGTGTCCGACGACCGCAAAGGCAAGCTGTTCCTTGATACCGACATGGTCAATGGTTTCCGTCTGGGCGCGTTGAAAGTCGCGGCCAAGGACAAGGTTGAAGTCAATGAAGCCGTGACCGTGGACACCGGCGGTGACATCACCCTGTACGGGCAGGATGTGCAGGTCAATGCAGACCTGACCGCCCGCGCTGGCAGCCTGCAGCTGGGTAACCAATTGGCGCAAACGAGCAAACCCACGCATACGACCGTGGCCGAAGGTGTGCACCTGGACACCCGTGGTCTGTGGGTGAACGCGCGTATCGATCCGACCGATGCCAACAACCTGGCCTATCTGAATGGTGGCCTGGTGTCGATCCGCAGCACCGGCGATATCACCGTGGCCAGTGGCAGCGTCATCGACGTTTCGTCCGGCGGTGCGGTGTTGAGCAATGGCAAGACCCGGGGCGGCAAGGGCGGCGACGTCTCCCTTGAATCCAGTGCGGATACCCTGCCAGGCCAATCGCAATTGGTCATGAACGGTGACGTGCGCGGTTATGGCGTCACGGGCGGTGGCACGCTGAAGATTCAGGCCAACAAAGTGTTGATCGGCGAGCCTGACGGCCCTCTTGCCGATCACACCTTGCGACTGGCGGCGGATACGTTCAACAAGGGGTTCTCGGCTTACAACATCATCGGCCTTACGACCCTGCAAGTGGCAGACGATGCGGTGGTCGACGTGTCCATGCCGGTCTACCGTTTTTCCGATTCGGCAGCGAACCAAACCGGTGGCGCCGATCCGCTGACGGCATTGGAGCTGTGGACACCAAGCCTGTTCCAGGAGAACCCGGCCAAAGGCGTGCTGACCCAACGCGGCGGCGCGAGTCTGTCACTGCAAGCGGGCGGCAGCCAGATCAATCAGATAGACCCGCTGAACAGTTTGTTGACCATCGGCCAAGGCGCGCGCATCAGCGTCGATCCCGGCCAGCGCATCAACTTGCGCAGTGCCGGGCAGCTCACCGTTGACGGTGAACTCAACGCTTGGGGCGGCACCCTCGACATTCGTCAGCAGCAGTTCGGTTCGATTGATGTAGAGAGCTCGCAGCAGGAGGCGGATCCGACAGCTCATAATCGTTCGATCTGGATCGGTGACCATGCAGTGCTGGATGTGGCGGGGCGCGCAACTACGGCGGTCGATGCGCTCGGCCGGGTCTACGGTCAGGTGGGCAAGGGCGGCAGCATCATCATTGGCGGCGAGATCGACGCTAAAAAGGCCACCGCGACGTCGGCGGATGCCTATGTGATCGTGCGGCCGGGCGCTCGTCTGGAGGCGTCCGGTGCCGAGGCCGTGCTGGATATTGCCGGCACTGGTCCGACCCGGGTCGCCACGGACGGCGGGCGCATTGCCTTGAGTTCCTACAACGGGTTGTTCATCGACGGCACCCTGCGTGCCGCTGCTGGTGGGGCCGGTGCAGCCGGGGGACGTCTGGAGATCGCCCTCGATTCGCCGTTGTATCGCGATACTCAGGGAAACAACGCTGTTCGGGTAGCCAGGGAGCTGATCATTGGCCAAGGGCCGGACGACGTGCGGCTACCCGCCGATTTGCGGCCTGGAGAGGCCGCTGCACCGTTGCGTTATGGCTACACCCGACTGAGCGCCGATCAATTGATGACCGGCGGCTTCGATAGCCTGAGCCTGCTGAGCAACGGCCTGCTGACGTTCGACGGTGATGTCGATCTGCACATGAACCAGAGCCTGAGCCTGTACGCCGGATCACTGTCCCTCGCCGAAAGCTCCAAAGATACCGCGCGCATTAATCTGGCTGCGCCTTACGTGCGCCTGTCGGGGTTGGGTGAGTATTACACCCCTCCCAGCGCGTTAACCCGCCCTCGAGTGCTGAACACCCCCACCAACCGGGTATCGGCCGCGCAGTTCAACGCCAGCGCGAATCTTCTTGATCTGGGCAACGCCTTCTCGTTCGGTAGTGACGGGCTGATCAAGTTGCTCAACGGGGCGACCATGGCGGTCAGTCGCCGCAGTTTTGACCTGGTCACCCTCGACAGCAGTGGCGACATACGTATGCTCGCAAAGCCGGATTTACAGACGGGTTCCAGGGTGTGGACGGCCGGTGATTTGCACTTGCGCGCGGCGCAGATCTATCCGGGCACTCGGGTCTGGTCCGATATACGCGCCGGGTATCAGAGCGAGAGCAGGATCGATCCCGACCGTACGCTGAGCATCAGTGGCAATGGTGCGGCACCGGCCGTGCCGCCTTATTCGGTGTTCGGCAGGCTGAAACTGTACGGGGGGAATATCGAGCAAGGCGGCGTCATTCGCGCACCCTTGGGTTTGATCACGTTGGGTAACGATGCCTTTGGCGATACCCGGGCCATTCACTTGTTGCCGGGCAGCGTGACCTCGGTCAGCGGCGCCGGACTGGTCATGCCGTATGGCGGCACAACCGATGGCACCGACTACCGCTACAACGGCCAGTCCGTGGTGCTGCAAGGGATTGCCAACGAAAATACCGGGGTGGTCCTGAGTGCCCAGTACGTCGATGCGCAAACAGGCTCGTTGATCGACCTTTCCGGGGGCGGGGATTTGCGCGGTGCCGGGTTTGTCTCCGGGCGTGGCGGTTCTACCGATGCGCGTTTCAACCCACTGGTTCGCAACGCGGCTGATGGCACGTTCAGCCTGCCGGGCCTGAGCAGTAACCCGGTGTATGCCATCGTGCCAGGCAATCAGAACGCCTATGCACCGATGCTTGGCGAGGCGGGCGCCAGTGATCCACGCATTGGCCAGCAGATCAGCATCGGTGCCGGTGTTCCAGGCCTGGCGGCGGGCACTTATACCTTGCTGCCATCGACCTTTGCCTTGCTGCCCGGCGCCTTCCGGGTCGAAGTCAACGGTCAGGCAGCGCCGGGAGCAATCAACGGCGCGCTGAAAATGCGCAATGGTTCCTGGGCAAGTTCCGGGCAAATGTCGATTGCCAACACCGGGCTGCGTGACAGTCTTTCCAGCCAGGTCATCCTGACGTCGGCGGATGTGCTGCGCCGCTATTCCCAATACAACGAAACCAGCTACAACCAATTCGTTAACAGCGACGCTGCACGTCGCGGGGTGCCGCGCGGGCAGACGACCCTGGACGGCAAATCACTGACGTTTTTGTTCAAATCAAGTGATCGTGACACAGCCCTTGATTTCAACGGCAAGGCATTGTTCGCTGCCGCCGAGGGTGGTGTGCTCGGCACCGCAGCGGTAAGGGGATCATGGGCTTTTGAAATTCTTGGCACGGGTGCCGTCAGCACTCAGGGTTTCGACGGTGTTTCGTTGTATGCCGACGCCCTTAACAATCTTGATGCCGGGCGTTTGGCCATCGGTGCAACGCCGTTTGTGCAATACGACACTGCGGGTAATTTCATTCAATTCAGAGGTGATACCAGGAGCATTGACCTGCGCGAGGGGGCGATGCTCTCGGCGCCTGAAGTCGTCCTGTGGACGACGGGCCTCACTGGCGGCATTACCCTTGAAGCGGGGGCGGGCATCAATACGCTGGGGCGTGGGAACGTGCCCTATGACTCCACGGCGGGCTTCATCTATCAGCCAGGGCAAGCCAGCTTGTTGATGGTGTCCAACGGTTGGACCAATGTGCTGGCGCCGGACGCGGGCACTAACGGAGGGGGCGCCGGCAGTATCCGGATCGGCACCTGCCCGGCGCAGGGTTGCATCAATCCTTCGTTGCTCTATTCCAACGGCAGCATCACCGCAGCCACCGACAATCAATTTGAGTTGGGCGAAGCGGTGCGTTTCGGTACGCGTCACCTGGCGTTGGCCGTCGGCGCGGTGAACGCCGGCAGCGCCGAAGCGCTTGCGGCGGCGAGCGGTCGCTTGCCGGCCGGCCTGACCCTGAACCAGAACGTCCTCGATCGACTGCTGCGCGGCGACACGCAATTCGGTGCGCCGGCTCTGGAAACCCTGAGCCTGACCACCCGCGATTCATTCAACTTCATTGGCGGCGTGACTCTCGACACCCTGGACCCACAAACGGGCAAGAGCCGCCTGGAAAACCTGATACTGGTGACACCGGCCATTTACGGCCTGGGCGATGCCAGTGATGTGGCGACCATTCGCACCGCCAACCTGATCTGGAACGGCGCGACCCAGGCCCCCGGCACCGTGGTCAACGGCGGCGCAGGCACCGGCCATGGCACGCTGAATATCGAGGCGCAACGCATCGAGTTCGGCTATGGCCCGAATCCGCAGCCCAATGGCCTGGACCAGAACAATCGCCTGGCGCTGGGTTTTGCCAACGTCAACCTCAATGCCAGCGAACGCATCACCGCCAATCACAAGGGCAGCCTGGCCGTTTACGAACAACAGGGCGCTTACGACCCGGTCAAGGATTATGCCTACAGCGGCGGCAACCTCAACCTGCGCACGCCGCTGCTCACCGGTGAAGCCGGCTCGGTCAACCTGCTCAAGGCGGGCAACAGCCTGACCCTGACGTCGCAAACCGGCGACCGCACTGCCGTCGCCGATGCCTTGGGCGCGGAGCTGAATCTCGAAGCACGCAACGTGTTGCTGGACGGCCGCATCGTGTTGGCCAGCGGCAAATTGGTGGTCAAGTCCGAGGGCGATGTGACGCTGACCCGTAACGCTGAACTGGACGTGGCAGGACGCACGCTGCCGTTCAACGATGTGAAGAAATACAGCTGGGGCGGCGACGTGGCCCTGTACAGCAGCAACGGCAATATCCGCCAGGCCGCCGGTTCGCGCATCGACCTGTCGGCAGTCAACAACCAGGCCGGTAACCTGAGTGCCGTGGCATTGGCCACCGGTGCGGGCGTGGTCGATCTGCAGGGAGAAATCCTCGGCAACAGCAGCGGCTATTACGATGCGGGCGGCACCTGGGTGCCCTACAAGGCGGGCGGTGTGGATATTCGCGCGCAGCAGCTGGGCAGCAGCGGTGACCTCAACGGCGAATTCGCCGCGCTCAACCAGCGGCTCAATGCCGGGCAAGTGTTTGGTAGCCGCAGCTTCCAGCTCAAGCAAGGCAATCTGGTGATTGGCGACGGGCTCAAGGCTGGCGAGGTCAATGTCTCGGTGGACAACGGCAGCCTTACCGTCGTGGGCCTGATCGACGCCAGTGGCGAGCGCGTCGGCAGCATTCGCCTGTCGGGCAAAAATGGCCTGACCGTGGCCGGCAGCGCGGTGCTCGATGCCCATGGCCAGATGTTGCGGGTCGATAGCTACGGAAAGATCATCGACGCACCGAACCGGGCCATGGTCGAGCTGAACGCCGGCGATGGCCTGTTGACGCTGGCCTCCGGTGCGCGGATCGACTTGCGTCACGGCACCGACGTCGCCATCGGTAATTTGCCGGGGCAGCATGACGGTCGCGCGCGGGGCACACTGGAACTCAACGCACCGCGTGTGGGTGCTGGCGATATCGCTATCGATGCCAGCGGTGCGCTGAACATTCAAGGTGCGCGCTCCATTGGGCTCAACGCCACGCGCCGCTACATTGATGCCGCCGACGGCACCGACCCGGCCGCCAGCGGTCGTCCGTACCAGGTCATCGACCAGGCTTATCTGGACGGCATTCACGTCGACAGCACCGCGTTCATCAACGCAGCCCTGGCCAATACGGATTTGCTGCAACGCAAACTGGCCGGCCTGAATAACGCCGCCTACGCCGATGCCTTCCACCTGCGTCCCGGCGTGGAAATAGCCAGCAAGACCACTGACGGCGATCTGGTGGTGCAAGGCGATCTGGACTTGTCCGGCTACCGTTACGCCAGTCTCAACCCGCACACCCAGAAAACCTCGGTCTACGGTTCCGGCGAGGCCGGCAGCCTGGTGATTCGCGCCGGTGGCAACCTGGATATCTACGGCAGCATCAACGACGGTTTTGCACCACCACCGGAAACCGTCGATGACACCGGCTGGAAACTGGTGCCGGGTGTGCAGCCGTTCGGCGGCGACCTGATTGTGCCGGGCGCGGGTGTGACCCTTGCTGACGGTACCCAATACCCGATCGGTGCCACGTTGAACTACGACTTGCCGATCCAGGCCGCGACACTGGCCAGTGGCACGCTGTTACCCACTCAGGGCGTGCTGGCCGAGACGTACACGTTCAGCGCCGGTACGGTATTGGCGGGGGCGGTGCATGACGCGGCGGGTAATCTGTTGTACGCCGCCGGTACATTGCTGGGGGCCGACGTCACCTTGCCGGCGGGCAGTCTTCTTGGCGCGGGTACGCGGCTGAACAAGGCCACCGCGTTGCAAGGCCTGCTGTGGCCTAAAGGCGTGCCGCTGCCGGGTACGTTTTTCGACAACGCAACGGCGGGCGTGAAGCTCAGCGGTTCGCTGGCACTTTTGCGTGGTTCGCTGATTCCGTCCATGACGGATGTGAAACTGGCGGATGGCACTGCGTATATCGATTTGCGCCCACTGAGCGGCACCCAGCAAGGGCGCAACTGGGCGGTGGCGAGCATGTTGCCGTCGGGCAGTGCGTCGTGGTCGACACGGGTGGTAGCGGGTGCGGATCTGGGCGCGGCTGACAACCGAGCGGTTAAGCCCGTTACCACTGAGGGCAACTTGCGCCTGGCCGATACTCACTACGGTCTTAAAGTGATCGAGACAGCCGCGAAGCTGGTATGGGGCGTGGATAACGTTTATGGATTCGCGCCGTACGAGCCTGTGCCTGATGAGTACCTGATTATTTGCGAGATTGACGCTACAGCGTGTGCACCGATGGCTCGATGGACCTGGGCGCCTGGCAATTACATGGGGTTTCCCGATTACTCACCCGTTAACGCCGATGATATGTTTTGGTGCGTTGATATTGATCCGTCGCTTTGCCTTGAAAGCAAACCAGGCACCGCTGTCAACGCCCACACTCAGATGTTCAGCGTACTGCGAACCGGCACCGGCGATCTGGACCTGATGGCCGCCGGTAACCTGAGCATGGATTCACCCTTCGGTGTGTACACCGCCGGTACTCAGTCCAGCAATATCGACCCACGTTACAACCAGCCTCGCGGGCGAATGTCAGACGATGGCTCGGTGCTGGGCAGTGCCGGCAGTGACTATGAAAAATGGGTCAATGGCGGCAGCGACAGCCTCTATCAGGCCTGGTTTCCGCAGATGGGCGGGAACCTGACAATCAATGCGGGCGGTTCTGTGTCCGGTGATGCTGTCGGACGTAAGGCACTCTCTCTCGGTGGAGTGCGCGAGCAAAACCCGAGCGTTGCCGTAGGTAACTGGTTATGGCGTCAGGGCACTGCTGGCAATGACGTGCCGACAGCCTGGTGGATCAATTTCGGTAGCTATGCAACTCGCCTGCCTCTTGCATCAGATGTGGAACCCGAACCTTATCTGGTGGGGTTCACCGGTTTTGGCACGCTGGGTGGTGGCAACATCAGCCTCAGGGCAGGCGCTGATAGCGGCATGCTCAGGCCATTGGGAGACGTCTTCGGTACGAATCAAAACCCTCGAAGCCAGGGACTTATTGTGGCGGTAGGCAGCACCGGGCGCGTAGGTAGCGACGGCAGCCTGCAACTGACCGGTGGCGGTGACATGGATATCCGCATCGGCGGCACGCTCAACCCGTCACTGCAAGCCAGGGCGGGAGCGACCGGTGTCGGCACCCCCATTCATGATCTGCAGGGCGCGCTGATTAACCTGCGGGGAGCTGCACAATTGAGCGCATCGGCGGTGGGTGGAATCCGATTGCAGTACGGCTCATTCTCAGGCAACCAGGACCAGCGCGAGGCTCGCGGCTACGATCCGTTTACGGCCACCACCAGCAGCGCAACCGGCGGCCTGGTGTTGATTCCGGGGGACTCGGGCATGCAGCTCAATACCCGAGGTGATTTGGTGTTGGGAGGCGCGGCGGACCCTGGTCGGGTAGTACTGCAGAACTCCACATCGTTCACTACGCCTGATGGGGTGGTGCATGCGGGCGGTGGTTTGACAGGCTTCTCGTTGTGGACCGATCACACCGCCATCGATCTTTTCTCGGCGGGAGGCAATCTCACGCCAAGTACATTGATGGCTGAAGCGATCAACAATTCAACGATCCCTAGCGGTAGCAATACTTCACCCACCGATAATCGATTCGTTATGCCCTCGATCCTGCGAGCAGTCGCCGGGCAAGGTTCAATCTATGCCGGTCCGTCTGCTGGTTTCTATGGTGGGGGGAGTAACTATCCGGGCATTTCGTACTCCTTGTTGTTGGCACCCTCACACTCCGGGCAGCTTGAATTGCTGGCAGGGGATTCCATCTATGCCGGTGGCTACGCAATCAATCAATCGGGTGCCAGCCCGCTGTCCATCGCTACGCCATTTACGCCTGCGTTCAATGGTTATGCCAAGGATGGTCAGCGAGTGATAACGCTGATGTCTAATAGCGGCGCTGATAGCGTCTCGCCCGGACTCAACAGCCGTTATCCATTGTTCGCCTTCGGTGCCGAGAGCTATTCAGGCTTGAGTGGGGTTCAGGCCCCTGCGCGGTTCTACGCGCTAACCGGCGATCTGGTTGGCGTTCGCAGTGGCGAAACCTTGAGTTTCAGCAACTCCAAACGCACCTGGTACGAAGCGGCCGGGCCGGTCTGGATGTTGGCCGGACGCGATATCGTCGCGTCGGGTACAACCGTCGGACAGCCACAGGCCGTGAACCGCGATGGTATGGGCAACAGCAGTGACACCGTCACCGCCACGGGCAACCTGTTCATCCACAACAACGCGAACGATGTCTCGCGCGTGTCCGCCGGTCGCGACATTCTTTACAGCAGTTTCGACATTGCCGGCCCCGGCACGCTGGAAATCAATGCCGGGCGCAATATCCTGATGGAAGATCGCGCCAGCATCACCAGTATCGGGCCAGTAATGGCGGGTGATAACCGTCCGGGTGCCAGCCTTGTATTGCAGGCGGGCGCAGGGGCCGATGGTCCGGATTACGGCCGCTTCATCGCCCGCTATCTGGACCCGAAAAACCAGGCTGCCGGCGGTACGCCGCTCAGCGATCAACCGGGTAAGGTGGTCAAGACCTACGATGAAGAACTGCTGTCCTGGCTGACTCTGGGCTACGGCTTTAACGGCAATGCAGAACAGGCACGGGCGTTCTACGCCGCACTGCCGGGCACCGAGCAAGCCGTGTTCGCTCGTCAGGTGTACTTCGCCGAGTTGCGTGCCGGTGGCCTGGAATACGCCGATGCAAACGGTCCGCGCCAGGGCAGTTACCTGCGCGGTCGCAACGCGATTGCGGCGTTGTTCCCGACGACCGATGTGGCGGGCAATACCATTCGCTACGACGGCGACATCACGTTGTACGGCGGCGCAGGCGTGAAGACGCTGTTCGGCGGTGACATTCAGATGCTCACTCCCGGCGGTGGCCAGGTGTTCGGTGTCGAAGGTGCGGCGCCGCCGTCCACGGCGGGGATCGTCACCCAGGGCGAGGGCAACATTCAGCTGTATTCCCAGGGCAGCATACTGCTTGGGCAGAGCCGGGTCATGACCACGTTCGGCGGCAGCATTCTCGGCTGGTCGGCCGAAGGCGACATCAACGCCGGCCGGGGTTCAAAAACCACCGTGGTGTTCACGCCGCCCAAACGTATCTACGACACCTGGGGCAACGTGACGCTGTCGCCGACCGTGCCGAGCACCGGTGCCGGTATCGCCACGCTCAACCCGATTGCCGAAGTGCCCCCGGGCGACATCGACCTGATCGCACCGCTGGGTACGATCGATGCGGGCGAGGCGGGGATCCGGGTGTCGGGCAACATCAACATCATCGCCCTGCGGGTGGTCAACGCGGCGAACATCCAGGTGCAGGGCAAGTCGTCGGGCATTCCGGTGACGGCGTCGGTGAACACTGGGGCGATCACGTCGGCCAGCTCCGCGGCTACATCCGCCACGCAAGCGGCCGAGGACATGTCACGCCAGCAACAGGCCGCGGCACGCAAAAACCTGCCGTCGATCGTGACGGTACAAGTACTGAGCCTGGGCAACGAACCGCTGACACCGAGCAGCGACGGTGCAAGCCGTGCGCCGACGCCTGGGTACAACCCCGATAGCCCGGTGCAGGTGCTGGGTGCCGGCGCATTGGATGAGCGGGCGCGGGGGCAATTGACGGAAGAAGAACGCGGCAATCTGACGTTGTAACGCGCCTTCAAGCAGGATCAGAGGCGACCTTCGGGTCGCCTTTTTTTTGTGCGTCAAATTCACACAAGACCCTGTAGGAGCAAGCTTGCTCCTACAGGGTTCTTTGCTGTCTCAATCATCTCATTTCAACGCCATCCACCCATCTTTGAAATGAAGCTTTGATGACAAAAGTTCGGTAGCACAACGCCATTCAGGTCATGCCTATGTGACGTGCTTGAGGCGGCCGAAAGGCCACTTTTCCAGCCGATGGCGGGACGCCGGGAGCCAGGCAGTCAGCCAGCCTGCCGCAGCGCAGACGGTTACCGGTACTTCGAATTCAGGGGGTGGTGTGAACGATTTTTTCAAGTCACGGCTGGCGCTGTGGGGCTGGCTGCTGGTGACGGCGGGCGTACAGCCGGCATGGGCGCAGCAGAGCGTCGAGCCGACGGAACCCAGGCCGGTCGACGTCAACGAATACTTCGTGCGCGGCAACACCGTGCTCGATGCCCGTACGATCGAAGAGGCGGTGTATCCGTTTCTCGGTCCGCAAAAATACCTGGCCGATATCGAAGGTGCCCGCGATGCGTTGCAGAAGGCGTATCAGGCCAACGGCTATCAATCGGTGTTCGTGGAGTTGCCGGAGCAGAAGGTCGAGGACGGCATCGTTTATCTGCAAGTCAGCGAAACCAAGGTTGGCCGGGTTCGTGTCGTCGGCGCCAAGCACTATTCTCCGGTGGAAATTCGCGACGACGTACCGGCGCTGAAAGAAGGCCAGGTGCCGGACTTCGCCCAGGTGCAGACTGAACTGGCAGAACTGAACAAGAACCCCGGTCGCCAGGTCATGCCGCTGGTGCGCGAAGGTCAACGCCCAGGGACCATGGACGTCGACTTGCAGGTTGAAGACCAGGACCCGTGGCAAGCCAGTCTGGGCCTGAACAACGACTACAGCGCCGACACCGAAAAGCTGCGCAGTGTCGCCAGCCTCGGCTACAACAACTTGTGGCAGTTGGGCCACAGCGTGTCGCTGACGTTCTTTACCGCGCCCGAGGACACCTCCAACGCCAAGGTCTGGTCCGGTTCCTACACCGCGCCGCTCAGCGAGCGCTGGAGCGTGCAGTTTGCCGGTTACCAGTCCGACAGCAACGTTGCGACCATCGGCGGCAGCAACGTGTTGGGCAAGGGGCATTCCTACGGCGTGTCGGCGATCTACACGCTGCCGTCCAGTGGCAACTGGTCCAACTCGCTGTCGGCCGGCATCGACTTCAAGGACTTCGACGAGCAACTGGATTTCGCCGGTGACAGCGACAAGGTGCCGCTCAAGTACGCGCCGTTCACCTTCGCCTACAACGGCTTTCGCTACACCGAAAGCTCGCAGTTAGGCCTCGGCCTGAGCCTGGTGGCGGGCACTCGCAGCTTTCTCGGCTACGGCAGTTCCGACGAAGACTTCGACTACAAACGCTATCGCGCCAGCCCCAGTTTTGCGGTGCTCAAGGGCGATACCCAATACACCTACACCTTCGGCAATGACTGGCAGACCGCGAGCAAGGCGTCGTTCCAACTCGCTTCCGGGCCGCTGGTGTCCAACGAGCAATTTTCCGCCGGTGGCGCCACGTCGGTACGCGGCTACCTGGCGGCCGAACGCACCGGTGACGACGGCTACCTGCTGAGCCAGGAACTGCGCACGCCATCCCTCGCCAAGTACCTCGGCACTTACGTGCAGGAGTGGCGTTTCTATGCCTTCGCCGAAGGCGCCCAGTTGTACCTGCGCGACGAACTTCCCGACCAGGACGCCGATTACGCCCTCGCCAGTGTTGGCCTGGGCACCCGCGCGAGCTTGAGCAAATGGTTGTCCGGCAGCCTCGACTGGGGCTATCCGCTGCTCGAAGGGCCGAATACCTCGAAACAGGAATCGCGCCTGCATTTCAACCTGCAAGCGACATTCTGAACCTACGGAGACATTTTCATGCAGCGCATTTTTTTCGCTTTCCTGATGTGCCTGAGCTTCGTGCTCCCGGCCACCGCCCAGGCGTGGTGGCAAGACGATTGGCACTACCGCAAACAGGTCTCGGTCGACACCACGCCCCAGGGCGCGGCGATCAACGAGGCGTTGGGGCGTACCGCGTTGCTGGTGCGCCTGCACACCGGCAACTTCACCTTCGACGGGGTCAAGGAAGACGGCTCCGACCTGCGCTTCGTCGCCGCCGATGACAAGACCGTGCTCAACCACCAGGTCGAAAGTTTCGATGCGCTGATGGGCATGGCGCTGGTGTGGATTGATGTACCGAAAGTGGAGGGCGGTCAGCGCCAGGACATCTGGATGTACTACGGCAACCAGAAGGCAGCGGCCACCGGTAACGGTCAGTTGACCTTCGATCCGAACTACACCGCGCTCTACCATTTCGACGGTGCCACCGGGACGCCGGCCAAGGACACCACCGCCTACGGCAACACCGCGCAGAGCGCCACCGGTACGAGCATCGACGGTGTGATCGGTCGTGCCTTGCAGTTCAGTGGTCAGCCGCTGCTGTTGCCGGCCAATCCATCGTTGCAGCACAACGCCGGCAGCGCGTTCACCTTCAGCGCCTGGTTGAAGCTGGATCAGGCCAATGGCGAGCAACTGGTTCTGGCCCGTCGTGAAGGCGAACACAGTCTGCTGGTCGGTTTGAATCAGGGTATGCCATTCGTTGAAATCGACGGTCAGCGCGCCGTGTCGACCCAGGCCCTGAACCCCGGTCAATGGCAGCACCTGGCGCTGACCGCTGAAGGCAGCAAGGTCTCGCTCTACCTCAATGGCCGTGAATCCGCGAGCCTGGCAGTGGCGATGCCGGCATTCAATTCGGTCATGGCCATTGGTGCCGACGTGTCCGCCAGCGCTTACCTGCCGTTTGCCGGCGCGATCGACGAGCTGCGTCTGTCGAAAGTCGCCCGACCTGCCGCGCAGTTGCTGGCCGATGCCACGTCCCAGGGCGCCGAGTCGAAACTGCTGGCCTATGGTGTTGACGAAGAGCAATCGGGTTACGGTTTCGGCAGCCTCGGTTTCCTGCTCAACGCCGTGCCGCTGGACGCCTGGGTGATCATCGCGGTGCTGGTGCTGATGATGGTCCAGTCGTGGTTCATCATGGTTCGCAAGAACCGCATGGTCAGCCGTGTCTCGGCGGCCAACGAAGCGTTCCGCGAGCAGTTCGCCAAGGTCGGTACCCGCCTGGAAATGTTCGCCGACGACCAGGACCTCGCCCTGCGCCTGCAGCACTCGTCGCTGTGGCGCCTGTACCTGGTGGCGGTCAAGGAAATCCGCACCCGTCGCGAGCAGGGCGCCGATACCTCGTCGGTGTCGGCAGCCACCATTGAAGCGATCCGCTGCTCCATGGACGGCGTGCGCACCCGGGAAAACCAGGCACTCAGCTCGAAACTCTCGACCTTGTCCAACGCCATCGCCGGCGGGCCGTACATCGGCCTGCTCGGTACGGTGCTGGGGATCATGGTGGTGTTCCTCGGTACGGCCATGGCCGGCGACGTGAACATCAACGCCATCGCTCCGGGTATGGCTGCGGCCTTGCTCGCTACCGCCATGGGCCTGTTCGTCGCGATCCCGGCGCTGTTTGGCTACAACCGCCTGATCACCCGCAACAAGGAAGTCAGCGCCGACATGCGCGTATTCGTCGACGAGTTCATCACTCGCCTGGCGGAAATGCATGGCGAAAGCCAGTTCAGCGAAGCCGCCCACCGCCGTGGCAATCACGCCAACGCCCACACCAACGCCCAAGCACCGGCCTGAGGAGCACTGACATGGCTTCCGTAAATGCCTCCCACGACGATGACGATGACGCAGCGGTGGACAGCATCAACATCACGCCCCTGGTGGACGTGCTGATGGTGGTGCTGGTGATGTTCATCCTCACCGCCACCGCACAGGTTTCGGGCATCCAGATCAACCTGCCCAAGGCCAGCGCTTCCGTGTCGCTGTCCGAAGCCAAGACCAAGGCGATTTCGGTCAACGACGGCGGCCAGGTGTTCCTCGATGCCTACCCGGTGACCCTGGCCGAGCTGGAAGACCGCTTGCGTATCGAGAAGGCCCAGAGCCCGGACTTCCCGGTGATCGTGCGCGGTGACGCCACGGTGCAATACCAGAAAGTCATCGAGGTGCTGGACCTGCTGCGCCGTCTAGAACTGTCACAGGTCGGTCTGGTGACCGGCAAACCGACACAGGGCTGACCATGACTGCTCAACTTCCCATCAGCCCGTCACCTGTCAAGAAGTCACCCGTGCGCTTTGTGAAGTGGGGCGCCGGGTTGCTGATTGCCGGCGTGGCCGCGTGGTTCCTGTGGCAATGGGCCAACGACATGAGCGGCATTCGTCGCGAAGCGCCGAAGGTGCCGACCATCATTCCGTTACCGCCACCGCCACCTCCACCACCGGAAAAACCACCGGAACCGGAACCTCCCGTGGAAGAAAAAATGGTCGAGCCCGAGCCGACGCCGGAGCCGGAGGACGTGAAACCGATCGAGGAAGCACCGCCGTCACCGGTGGACGATCTGGCCAAGCCGATGGAGATGGACGGCGAGGCCCAGTCCGGTACCGACAGCTTCGGAATCAGTGCGGGCAAGGGCAATGGCATGGCCGGTTCCGGCGGCGGACGTCTGGGCAACGGCACGTACAACCAGTTCATGGCCGTCAGTTTTCAGCGCTTGTTGCGCGATAACCCGGACCTGCGCAACCAGGCCTACAAGGCGCAAGTCGACGTGTGGATGAGCACTTCGGGCGACATCACTCGGGTCGAGCTGGCCCAGTCCAGCGGCAACCCCGAAGTCGACGCGCAAATACTCGCTGCACTGCGCGGTGCGCCGCGCATGAGCCAGCGGCCACCGGCCTCTTTCACTGTGCCCATGCGCGTGGCCCTGCAAGGGCGGCGTCCGGGTTAACCCCATTATCAAAAGCTTTGCCAAAAGGAGTTGTGTGCCAATGATTTCCAACGTGAATCGATTGTCCCTGGCGGTCGGCATGGTCATTGCGACCCTGGTCGGTCAGGCCGCAGCCGCGCCTGCGCCCTCGGAGAACGCCACGATCAATCTGATCCGCTTGCTGGTAGAGCAAGGCGTGTTGAAGCAGGACAAGGCTGACAAACTGATCGCCCAAGCCCAGAGCGAAGCGGATCAGGCCCGCAAAGCCGCCACCGCTGCACCCACCGCCGTTGCCGCCAGCGGGCCGACCGCCGCACCGGGCGATGTTCGGGTGCAGTATGTGCCGGCCGCCGTGCGCGACCAGATCCGCGATCAGGTCAAGGCCGAGGTCATGGCCACCGCCAAGCAGGAAAACTGGGCGCAGCCCAACACCTTTCCGGACTGGGTGTCGCGTGTCAGCTTCGATGGCGATATCCGTCTGCGTGACGAATCGCGCTACTACTCGGGCACCAATAGCAACGAAATCGTCGACTTCGCCAAGCTCAACAACAACGGCCCATACGACGTGAACCCCAACAGCAGCACCGGCCTGCCACCGTTGCTCAACACCCGCGAAGACCGTGAAAACATGCTGCGCCTGCGGGCGCGCCTGGGCATGAAAGCGGTGATTGCGCCGGACTGGACGGCGGGTATCCGCATCGGCACCGGTTCCGACAACAGCCCGGTGTCGACCACCCAGACCCTCGGTGGCGGTTTCGGCAAGAAAGACATCTGGCTCGATCAGGGTTACCTGACCTGGAAAGCCACCGACGAATTGACCCTCACCGGTGGCCGCTTCAGCAACCCGTTCTTCTCCACCGACATGCTGTATTCCAACGAGCTGAACTTCGACGGTATCGCGGCGATGTTCGACCACAAGCTCAACCGCGACTGGGGCATGTTCGGCACCGTCGGTGCATTCCCGATCGAGTACACCAACGACACCAGCTCCAGCAACGGCTTCGACAAGGAAGAGAGCGACAACAAGTGGCTGTTCGGCGCGCAGATCGGCGCCAACTGGGCGATCAACGCCAGCAACCGCCTCAAAGGTGCGTTGGCCTACTACCGCTTCGACGACATCGAAGGCCAGCGTTCCAGCCCTTGCGAACCCTGGGCCGGTGCACCGGGCTGCGACAGCGACGGCAGCCGTTCGGCGTTCATGCAAAAGGGCAACACCGTGTTCCTGCTGCGTGACATCACGCCGAACCCGCTCAACCCGGCGACCACGCCGCAACCGCAATACGTGGGCCTGGCTTCGGAGTTCAACCTGCTGGACCTGAACTTCGTCTGGGACAGTGACCTGCCGGAAGACTTCAAACTGCGCAGCCAGGCCAATTATGTTCATAACCTGGGCTACGACGAGGGCGAGATGCGCAAGCGTGCTGCCGGGCAGATCGTCAACAACATCGACAGCGATGGCGACATCGAAAGCGGGGCCAATGCGTGGATGATGCAGTTCACCCTCGGCAACGCGCTGGACATGCGCAAGCAGGGCGACTGGAACCTGTTCGCCGGCTACAAGTACATCCAGCCGGATGCCTTGCCGGACGGTTTCAACGATTCCTCGTTCCACTTGGGCGGCACCAACGCCAAGGGCTATTTCCTGGGCGGCAACTACGGTCTGGCCAAGAACGTCTATGCCACCGGTCGCTGGTTGAGTTCCGAAGCGGTGTACGGCGCGCCGTTCGATATAGACGTCTTGCAGCTTGAGATCAACACGCGCTTCTAAGGCGCAGGGAGAGCTTCATGAACACGAAAATCCTGTTGTTTGCCCTGGGCGCGCTGGTGGCCCAAGGGGCGAGCGCCGAAGGCATGGAGGAACGCTTGCGCACGCAACTGCGCAGCACCACCCAACAGTTGCAGGCCTTGCAAAGCCAGCAGGCCCAGGCCAGTGCTGCACAGGTTGCAGCGCAAGCCGAAACCAAGGCGGCTCAGGCGCAGATCAAGCAATTGACGGCCGAGTTGGCCAAATACAAAGGTGCGGCGGAGCAACTGGCGAGCCAGCAGGACACCTTGCAAAGTCAGGCCCAGGCGCAGATGGCGGCGAGCAACGAGCAGATCGGCAAGTTCAAGAAGGCTTACGACGAACTGTTGGTCATGGCCCGGGGCAAAGAAGCCGAACGGGCCAGGCTGGAAATGCAATTGGCGGAACGTGACACACAAGTGCAGCAATGTTCGGTCAAGAATCAACAGATGTATGGCGTGGCCAAGGACATCCTCACGGCCTACGAAAAAATCGACGTCGCCGAAGTGATGAAGATACGCCAACCGTTTGCCGGCACGGCCCGGGTCAAGTTCGAAGAACTGGCCCAAGGCTTTGGCGACGAACTCTACAAGACCCAATTCGACGCGCCCCAGGCTGCGATCACTCACTGACAACACGGAAGAACTCACATGACTCAATTGATCGCTCACGTATCGCCACAATCGCTCACCGAAGTGCTGCAAGCCGCCGGCTATCGCGTCAACCAGACCGATCAGAACGGCATCGTGCAACTGCTCAGCGCCAGCCAGGGAATCGGTTACGCCGTGCGTTTCGGTAACCCGGCCGGCGAGCAGGGCAGCTATGTCGATTTCACCTTCAGTTGTGCCTTGCGCGTCCAGGGCGAATTGCCGGCCGGCCTGGCAGAACTGTGGAATGCCTCGCGCCGCTTTGCCCGGTTGTCGGTGCAGGGCGAGTTCCTGGTGATGGAGATGGACGTGGTGGTGGCCGCCGGTGTCAGTGCCGATTACCTGCGCGGCAATCTGGAACTGTGGGATCGCCTGCTGCAGGAATTCATCATTTACCTGCGCGACTACAGCCAGAACGCCGCGCAGATGCAGGCCCAGGCTGAACCTGGCGAAACCGCGGAACACGAGGTGGCTGCCCAGTGAAAAAACGTACGGTAGTGGCCAGCGCGGGGGCGCTGGCGGTATTGGTGGTGGCCGTTGCGTTAGGTGTGCGAACGGGCAACGACCCGGTCGCAGCACCGCAGCCGGTCAAGTCATTGGCGGTTGCATCGACGGAGCCGGCGGTGGCGCGGTTGGGCAATCAACAGGTGGACAGCGACGAACTCAAGGCGTTGTTGGCGTCCTTGCCCGCCGAATCCCGGGACCAGTTGCGCGGCAATCGCGCGACGCTGGAGAGCTGGATTCGCTCGCGCCTGGCCGAGAAAGCCGTCCTCGAACAGGCCGATGCCCAGGGCTGGCGTCAGCGTCCGGAAGTTGAACAACAAACCCGCGCTGCCACCGAGCAAATCGTCTTTCGCAACTACCTGCAATCGGTCAGCCAGGTGCCGGCGGATTACCCCAGCGCCGCTGAGTTGCAGCAAGCCTATGACGCGGGCAAGGCGCAGTGGATGACACCGGCGCTGTTCCGGGTCAGTCAGATTTTCCTTGGGGTGAGCGATCCACAGAGCCTTGATAGCGTGCGCAAGCAAGCCCAGGAATTGAGCCGCAAGGCCCAGGCAACCCCGGCGGAGTTCGCTGCACTGGCGGGCCAGTTCTCGCAGGATCGTGACAGTGCCGAACGCGGTGGTGACACGGGCCTGCAACCGTTGGCACAACTGGTACCGGAAGTGCGCGGCGTGGTGTCCCGGCTCAAGGTCGGTGCAGTGTCCGAGCCGGTGCAAAGTGCGATGGGCTTCCATGTGATCAAGTTGACCGAGCAGCAACCGTCGCGGGTGGCGACCCTGGACGAACTGCGTGAGCGGTTGACCCAGGCCCTGCGCGCCCAACGCCAGGAGCAAATTGCCAAGGCCTATCTGGAAGGCATGCTCAACACGGCAACGCTGAGTATCGACGGCGCCGAACTCAACAAAATCCTGGAGGCAAAACCCGAACAACTGTAGGCGCGAGCCTGCTCGCGAGGCAGCGCCGTACACCAACAAAAAACGACAGGGAGTCATCGATGTCATTCACCGAATCAACAGGGTCTCAGCGCTTCGCCGATTACCGCTCCCCGGATGACAAATCAGATTCCTGGCTGGCCCTTGCAGCCGGGATCGACACCGAGGTCGCGCAGTATTTTCTGGTCAGCGCCCGCTGCGGTTGTTTCATGCAGGCTGCCCGCAGCCTCAATGTCCGGCCGACGATCCTGCGCAAGCATCTGGCCCAACTGGAAGAACAACTGCAGCGGACGTTGTTCAAGTTCAAGGACAGCTCACTGACACTCAGTCGCGAAGGCCATCAACTGCACGTCCAGTTGCTTGCCCTGGCGCACGAGCGCAGCTTGCCGGTGATCGAACAACCGCTGATTCGGCTGGCCGTCGCGCAAACCCTCCTGCATGACATCCTCGGGCGTGATCTGGTTTCGCTGTTGCGACGCAACGCCAGCGTGCGCCTGGAGATCATCTCGCTGGACAGCGATCTCTCATTACAAGCGATGAGCGCTGACGTGGTGCTGTGGCTCGGCACCGAGTCACCGACGCCAGGCCCAACGTTTGCCACCACACAACCGCACCGCCTGGCGTGCCTGGACTACCAGCCGCACATCGCCAAACGCTATTCGCGGGTGACGGCCCGCCCGGAAAAGCTCGATGACCTCGCCGATTTCCTGCTGGTGCAATGGCAGCATGAACGGCAGGTGGACAGCTTGCGTCCGTGGAATGCGCTGGTGGAACAGCGTCTGGCGGGGGTGGTGCGGTTGCATTCCTATGAACTGATGCTGGAGATGATCCGCTGCAGCGCCTGCATCGGCCTGCTGCCCGGCTACATGAGCCGTTATGACCGTGGCCTGATCGCGTTACCGGGGTTGTTCAACCAGCCGATGCAACGCCAGGTATGGCTGGCGGTGAATGACCAGTCCCAGGACGAGGCGCAGGTACAGAGGCTGGTCGAATTGATCCTCAGCACTTTCGAAGAACGACGGGATTGGTTCCAGGACTGACCCGTTCCACAGGTAGGAGCGAGCCTGCTCGCGATAGCGCCTGGTCAGTCAACATCGTCGTCGACTGTTACATCGCTTCGCGAGCAAGCTCGCTCCTACAGGGGTGCTCGCCATTCTCGAGGTTTGCGTTATAGAGTGAGTGGCCATGTCTGCCTCAAGGATGATTCACCCATGCCCACCACCGAACCTGTCATTACCCTCGAACGCCTCAACGAGTCTCATATCGAAGGCATTACTGCGCTTTACCGCGAGCCCGTGGTTGCCCGTCAAACGCTGCAGTTGCCGTTTCCTTCCAGTGATATCTGGCGCAAACGACTGGTGTTGGACAACGAGCGGGTGATGCAACTGGTGGCGCTGCATCAAGGCGCCGTGATCGGCAGTATTACCCTGGAACAGTTCTCACGTATTCGTCGTAGCCATGCAGGCAGCTTTGGCATGGGCGTCGCGCGCGCCTGGCAGGGGAAGGGCGTCGGTTCGAAACTGCTGTCGGCAGCCTTGGATATCGCCGACAACTGGATGAACCTGCACCGGGTCGAGCTTTCGGTATTTGCCGACAACGAAGCCGCCATCGGGCTGTATCGCAAGTTCGGTTTCGAAACCGAAGGGCTGCTGCGCGACTACGCGGTGCGCGACGGTGCCTGGGTCGATACCTTGAGCATGGCGCGTCTGCGGCGCCCCAAGACCGGTTGACACACTCGCCCCGGGACGAATGCCTGCACCGTTCACGCTTTTAGTCGTACGTCGGCAACGCGCATCTGCCATGCTCAAGGTCCGCAACACGGCTTCAATCATAGGAACAGCGCAATGGACGACGTACAGCAACTGGGCGAGATGCTTCGTCACTACGCAGAAAGCGAAGCGCACAAGAAGCAGTTGTTCGAATCGCAATCGGCCGAATGGGCGAAGCGCATCGGTGAACTTTTCGACCAGATCCAGCAGTGGCTGGAGCCGGTGCAGACACCGCATTTGTTGGAGGTTAGCCGCGAACCGTATGTCGTGTCAGGGCCGAGCTTGCCGGTCGAGACATCGCCGTTCAAGACTGAAAAGCTGTCCATTGTCATTGCCGGCAAACCGGTGGAATTTGTGCCGGATGTGATGGGCGTTGGCGGGCAGATTTCCGTGGCGGTGATGGGCTTTACCGCAGCGCGGGTTGGCAGCGTGTCGCTGGTGTGCCTGCCGCCCGCCACCTGTTGGCAGTGGCGCAAGACCAATGGCCTGAAAGACCCGGACACTTTCGCGTTCGATGCCAATTTCCTTGCGCAACAACTGCAGAGCCTGATACCCCGCGATCGCAGCTAAACACCGGCCCCCCTGTGGCAGCGAGCACAGGTATCGATTTCGACGGTGGCGTTCTTGTCCTTGAGGTCATGGTTGCTCCTAGAAAAACGCCAGGGTCATGTTGGCGGCGACGCCGTTGCCTTCAGGCCGGTTCTTGGTGTCGAACTCCGGCACCCAGCGCAGACTGAAGTTGGCCTGGGCATCGGCGAACTTGCCGGTCCAGCCGATCGCCGGGCCGGCACCGACTGAACGCCCGCGAAAGCCGCTGGTTGCGCCCGCCCCGGAGTCATCATTGATCTGCTGGATGTAACCTGCCGCCATGCCGGCCGCCCAGCCATTTCCGAAACCGCGGGTCCATAGCAAATCGAGGGTGAAGATGTCGCCGTTCTGGTAATCCGTCTCATCGTTCTCCGTGTAGAACTCCAGCCCGGTGTCAAGGGTGAACTCACCGCCTTTGCCGTCGAGATGAGTGAAGGCGACGGTGGGCATAAAGGTGTAAGTGTTCTGCCCGGCGTTGGCCAGACGGTCGACGTTGTAGGCGCCACTGGGCACGTAGATCGGCAGCGAGAACGAGATGTGGTTGACCTCGTCGAAGTGATACCCGGCGGCAATCGGCGTCACCAGCATGTCGGCGAACTGTGTGGCCTTGTCCTCGGTGCCCAGGGTGCGGCCACGGGGACCCGTGATGCTCGCGCTGACATCGGTGTGTTGCACCGGCACGCCGATGGCCGAGGCGTAGTTCCAGCGACCTTTGCCGGTGTCCCAGACATGGGTGAAGTTGGCCATGGTGTAGGAGACTTTCATGTCCAGATCGCTACTGATGGCGCCGCCTATCGGTATCTGTGAGTTGCCCTTTAGATCACCGTCATACCAGATGCTGGTCAGGGACATCACCCAGCCCGGTTCCGGCGGCACGATCCCGGCATTGGAAAACACTTGTTGCCCGGTGATTGGCCGGCCAACGCCCCCTTCTGCTGCCAGCACAAGGGGGCTACTGCCGAATATTGTCATCAAACACAAACCGGTAGTGCGAATGGCAATGTGCATGGAAAAGCCCTTATTTTTCGAAGGTGGGCCCGATCAACTGTGGGACACCAATGAAATCGTTCGGCGCAATCGGCAGCGTGCCGCACACCAACAGGTCATCGGTATGGATATTGGAATCGTAGAATTTCAGGGTGCAGTAGTCCTGCAGACTCATCCCCGGTGCAATGTTCAATGGGTTGTTGCTTTTGTTGGCCGTCTCGGCGTCATCCGCGCTCGCGAAACTCCAAGGCACAAGCAACGTCATCAGTAGAAAGGCGCGCTTCCCCAATGTGTTCGACATGATTCCCCGGTTCCCTGGTGGCTCATTGCTTAACTCGGCACTTGCTGGCCGTTACGACGTAATCTCTTTGCTATCAAGGCTGTAGGACACGTCTGGTTGACGCTAGCAGTTAACCTCCGTTTATCCAGCCGAAGCGATTAATTACTTGGGTTTGTGTGCAAAACCTCGTTGTTTTGTGCGCTAAAAATCTCACGTCTATAAATATGTACCGCACCTGAGCTTCATCCAATCGACATGCTGTGCCCTACAGACAAGGAGAGACTGTATGGCACCAAGCACGTTAAATGATGGATCAACAGGCGACGTAGTGATCAAGTCCGGGCCACCAGCTTCTGGCGGTGGTTCGGGTGGAGGACATGGTGGTGGCGGAGGTAATCGCGTCGGTGCTTCGGGCAATTTCGGTGGCCCTAGTGCAAAGACCATAGCCCTCAGGAAACAGGCCAATCGGGAGCGTAAGGAAAAAGAGGAAAGGGACAAGGCGCAAGCCGCGGCAAAAGCTCGGCAAGATTTGGAAATGGCCCGTATCCAGACGCGGCAGCAATTGCTCGCCGGGTTGGCACAGCGTCAAGGTGCCTTTAAGACTGAGTGCGACCGAACCTTCGCCGTCAGGTCCGAACAGCTCACGCAGTCACTTGAACATGAAGTTTCGGCGGTACGTAAACCACCAGACGTTGGTGTTTCGGGTGAGCCCTGGCAGCTTTATTCCATCAATAAAACCAAAAGCGAAATTGACGGGCTGAGAGCCCGAAAGACTGCACAACTCAATGAAAAAAACAGGATTGCACACTCGTTCGATGGACATGATCCGCTCTTGCGAACAGCAACCGATTACATGGCTCGTCTGGAACAGTTCGGCGATGCGCTTGCAAGCGGTCACCAGATTTGGGAAAGCGCTTATAGCGCAGCCCACGAAGCCAGACTGTTGTCGGCACAGATCAATGTTCTAAACGATAAATACAGTGCGCTGACCAGTGAACACGCCGAGTGGGTTGTAAGGCTTGCTGAATGGGAAAGGCAGCGCCAGTACGCTGAGCAACGCGATGCGCGTGTTCGTTTCAAGCGGCAGGCCGATGCAGATACGCGCATAGAGCGAGTGAAGCAGGCCAATACCTGTCGTTTTCCGGTCAGGCAGTCGATGACCGGTATGTCAGCGCTTGCCGTCGCCGGCAGGACGTGGGTTGCCGGCGCGGGGGATGCACTGGCAATCGCTGTATCCCGATCGGTGGTTTTGTTGGCCGAAGTAGCGGGTACGCTCACTGTGGGTCAATTGGCGATATTCGTCGCAGGAATGGCCTATCCCTCCGAACTGGGTAACGGAGAGTTAACCCCCGAGCAGCGAAGTCGCTTGTCCCATGCTGTTGCCGTTCCGGCGCACGCGCTCGAGCTTCATGACAGTGTGGAGTTGCAAATAATCGCCGACGCAGGCGGTTCGGCGCAAGCGGAGTATCGGCTCAAGCCATTAGCCATAGACGAGGGCACTGCAATCATTGCCGCCAGGACCGGAGGCGATATTGATTCCTGGGTACCCGTGGTAAATGCATCGCTGGACCCGTTAACCGGTGCATACATCGCTGAAATTCCCGGCTCCCCAGCCAGATATGTGGAGTTCATGCCAGGCACTGCGCCTCAAGCGCAGGTCTTCAGCCAGACTCCCTTGGCCGTTACCCAACCACAGATTCAAGAGATACCGGACGGTGTGGATTGGCGCATTCAGGACTGCATCGTCTGCGTGCCTGGTCTGGAGCCGATCTATCTGTCTTTCGGCGTTCCACCCATGGGGGCGGGAGTCGTCACCGGCTCCGGTCAGCAGGCCACGCAAGACTGGTGGAGCACTGCAGCTCAGCCTGTGGGTGCTGCCGTCCCGGCGCAAATCGGGGAGCAGTTCCGGGGGCGGGAGTTCAATTCGTTCGGAGCCTTCGACGAAGCACTTTGGCAAACGCTTGGAGAGCATCGCCAGCTTGTATCGTCGTTCGATGAGCTGAACAAAAAACGCATCGAACGAGGTTTCGCTCCCTATGCGCCGAAAAGCACGTGGGTCGGTGAAAGCCGGGAGTTCGAACTGCGATATCAGGAACGGTCGCAATTCTGGTCCGACCCCTTCGACCTCGACCAAATCAGTATCAAGGTGCCGAACAGTGCCGAGGGTTGGATCGGGGTCGTACCCGCGGTTGTACCGTGGCCGATTCCGCCTGCCAGCACATGGACGCCCTTGGTGCCGCCGGGTAGTGAACAGGTTGGTTCGACGACATCGCCGATCACACCGACCGATCCGTTGATTTATCCCGGCAGCCCGGCCATCCCCGTCCTACCACCAAACGAGACGTTTCCGGCTATTGATGAAGGGCAGATTGGTGCGAGTATTCCCGGGTATCCGGGGGATATGGAACTGCCTTCGCCGGATGCACTGTTTCGTGATCGACGGGATGATCCGGGTGTTGCGACCGGGATTGGGCAGGTGGTTTCAGGGGTATGGTTAGGTGAGGCTGCGCGAGTGGGCGGGGCGCCGATTCCTTCGCACATTGCAGATCAATTAAGAGGGAAGGAATTTGCCAATTTCCATCGATTCAGGGAGGCGTTTTGGAAGGCGGTGGCGGCGGATAAAAGTTTGCGACAGCAATTCTCTGGAAGCAACCTGCGCAGAATGCGCGAGGGCATGTCTCCGTACTCTTGGGTTTTAGACCAAGTTGGCGGGCGTAAAGCATTTGAGCTTCACCACGATGTTGAGGTTGCGGCAGGGGGCGATGTGTATGGAATTGACAATATTTCAATCATGACGCCCAGTCGTCACATACAGCTACATAAGGAGAGAAGAAGTCATGATTTTTAAAGCGAAGTTAGAGGATTATACCGAGGCCGAGTTTCTAGACTTTCTGAGGAGGTTTGATGATTATCCAGAAGGATTAAGTGGTAGAGATCTAGAGGTATATCTTGATCGACTGCTTGCGCACTTTGAATTGATCACTGAACACCCAGGCCGTTCAGACGTCATCTTCTATCCAAAGGAGGGCCAGGAGGACAGTCCGGAAGGTATCCTGAAGGAAGTCAAAGAATGGCGCGCCGCCAATAACAAGCCCGGCTTCAAGCCAGAATAACTAACTCTTTCCAATAACCGATGGTGTTTGCTTGTAATCGAGCAGGTGCCATCGTCTTCGGCAACTCGCTTAAGAAAAGCAAGGAATTACCAAGGATGGAACTTAAAGCATCACTCAAGGAATACACCGCATCGGAATTTCAGACACTGGTCGACAAAATATGGGCCGTTGATCTACCCAAGCAAGAGCATGACCGGCTGATCAATCATTTCGACCGGATAGCCGGGCATCCAAAAGGCGCTGACTTGCTCTTCTATCCGGACGACCGGTTTGAATGGAATGACGCTTATCTGGTTGTCCATCACGTGCAGACCTGGCATCAGAAACAGGGTGTCGCAGCGTTCAAACCCGAAGCGGTTCCACCCGCGCGGCGCCCTTCGGTACCGACGAGTCCCGTTGCCCGAAACCTTGCGCAGGTGCAGGCAATAGCCGCAGATGTGTCCGCATCGGAGCAAGCGATTCAAGCGGCATTTGACATTTATGCGCAGGCTATTCAGCAATCGCAGATCGTCCTTCAACCAATCCCTGCGCAGGAATCCAGCATCAGCGTTTTGGAACAGGCTCAACATGCAGCATTAATGGCCGTGAACAGGTTTGAGTTTCATAAGATGCGAATAGAGTTCGCCAGAGCCAGTGCGCAAAGTAACCTGTCTTTTGCGCGGTCGGAGCAAGCGCAATGGCAAAGTATTGCTCACCAGATAAACGAAACCTCGGACCGTTACACTGCAAGTCTCGTAGCCATCAACCAGCGCCATCGTGTGTTGCATGATGAAGCCGAAGTACTGCTGAAGAGTCTGCAGGAGCAATTGATCCGTGCACGCACGCTGGAGGGCGCAGGTCCGGCTCAAGCCGCACACATCGTCACAGCGTCAACGGACTTTCTTGCCAGACGCTGTGATGTCTTGCTGGAGAATGGGGCGGCGCCGTTGTTTGCATCGCAACAAGTTGACCTGAAAAACGCCATTCGCTCGGCTGTTGCGGAATTCACCTGGAGAAATAATTCCGGCGAATCATCAGGCCGACGTGAACGTGCTGCTGTGCTGCAATTCGAGTTTTCCAGTCGTGCAGACACCCAGGTTTATGGCGTAAGCGTTCCATTGATCGAACTTGTTCCGCTCGAAGGACGGGATTGGCACACCCTCGCGGCAACCAGGGCTGAGATCGAAGTGCCTTTCAGGTTGTATAGCGCAGTGGTTCCGGCCAAACCCGGCACAATGTTCAAAGGGTTGCGTGAAGTCCAGACGCTGTCGCAGGTCTACCTCACCTCGACGCCAAAGAGCCCTTTGGCAGACAGGGTCCGGGTCAGGGCTGCGCGGCGTGGACTGCTCCCGCATTCGTTTGTTTTAACGGTCGATGACGCCGGGCCTCTCACTATTCATTGGACGGCTCCGGGTCTACAGGATGCGAGTATTTCTCCAGCGGTAGTCGAACCTCGTCGGCTGGGTTTTGTTTATTCGTCACCAGTGCCGACACTTGAGTCGATTACGCCGGAAGCTGAAGGCCCATCGTTCGACGATTACATCGTCGTGTTCCCGGCAGACTCCGGTATTGAGCCGCTATACGTCATGTTCAGAAGTCGCCATGAGTATCCGGTTTGAAGCTTGAGCTCCAAGTGCTTGATGAGGCTTGGGTAAAGGCGACTGTCCAGCACCCGATTGACAGCCAGCTCTTCCAGCATGATTGATTGCTGAATTCCCAGCAGGGTGGTGCTCTACGAACCCTGCATATACCGATCGGTCTGGCGTTCCGAGGGGTAGCCGGGTGGCGATGTTTTTTGTGGCGAGGGAGCTTGCTCCCGCTGGGCTGCGAAGCGGCCCTGATACCTGCCACTGGCCTGTATCAGGGACACTGCAATGACTTGATTGACAACTGCTGCGCAATCAAGCAGCAGCAAGCTCCCTCGCCACAGTTGTCTTTGAGTGGTCAGTCAAGGCTTCTTCCCTTGCCAAACGCCCGCTCTTCCTGCTCGCGCAACTCCGGTGTCAGCTCTTCACCGAAGTCTTCCATTTCGAACACCTGTCGGATTTCAATCTCGGCCTCGGTGCCCGGCATCGGGTTGGGGCAACGCTTGACCCATTCGATGGCTTCTTCTTTGGACTTCACTTGCCACAGCCAGAAACCGGCGATCAGTTCCTTGGTTTCGGCGAAGGGGCCGTCGGTGACGGTGCGTTTATCGCCGGCGAAGCGCACACGGGCGCCTTTGCTGCTTGGCTGCAAGCCTTCCCCGGCGAGCAGGATGCCGGCCTTGGCCAGTTCTTCGTTGTAATTGCCCATGGCGGTCAGCAGTTCGGTGCTGGGCATGATGCCGGCTTCGGAGTCCGGGCTGGCTTTTATAATGATCATGAAACGCATGGTTTATCTCCGCTGGATTGTGGGATTCGGCTCTAGTCGAATGACGCCAGCCTGAATCGACAGCACGGCTACGATTTTTAATGCTCAACAGAATCGTAGGTCAGATGGAGTCGCTGTAGGCGAACCTGCTCGCGAAAGCTGTAGTACATTTTCCAACGCGGTGACCGATTAGTCGCTATCGCGAGCAGGCTCGCTCCTACAGGGGTTGGCGGTGTTCGCAAGATTTGTTTCCGGGGTAGGTCGACGGACAATTTCGTGGTTAACTTCGGCCTCGTCAAAATTCTCCACCACAACGTTCAGAAGGACTCCGTTCATGGCTCAAGTCACTCTTAAAGGCAATCCGGTTCAAGTCAACGGCCAACTGCCTCAAGCCGGTTCCAAGGCGCCAGCCTTTTCCCTGGTTGCCGGCAATCTGTCCGACGTCACCCTGAAAGACTTTGCCGGCAAGCGCAAAGTGCTGAACATCTTCCCAAGCGTTGACACCCCGACCTGCGCCACCTCCGTGCGCAAGTTCAACGCCCAGGCCAACGACATCAGCAACACCGTGGTGTTGTGCATTTCCGCTGACCTGCCGTTCGCCCAGGCGCGTTTCTGCGGCGCCGAAGGCCTGGAAAACGTCCAGAACCTGTCGACCCTGCGCGGTGCCGAGTTCATCGAGAACTACGGCGTAGCCATTGCTGATGGCCCACTGAAAGGCCTGACTGCCCGTGCCGTGGTGGTACTGGACGAGAACGACAACGTGCTGCACAGCGAGCTGGTCAAGGAAATCGCTGAAGAGCCGAATTACGAAGCGGCCCTTGCTGTTCTGAAATAAATAGCATCATTACAATTGTTAACGGCCTGGCCCTGTCCAGGCCGTTTTCATTTGTGTTTCAGTGTCTTGGATAAATCTCCTGTTACGTAAGCCGAAGGTAAATTGCCGGTAAAGGCGCTTTGCTTAAGACCCGCCAGTGCTTATCTTTCAGCCTCATGTAAAACAAGCCCACGCGCCCAATGGTTGATCACTCAATGCAATCCTCCGCTTCCCGTAGTCCTCGTCGCTGGCTGTTCGGCCTGCTAGTCCTGCTGGTCATCGCTGGCCTGTGCTGGAAATTCTGGCCCGGCAGTGCTGCGCCCAAAGAGGGTGCGGGGCACAAAGCCGTGGCCGGGCAGACGGGCCGGTCGGGCGGTATGCGTCCGGGTTTCGGTGGCGCTTCCGGGCCGGTTCCGGTGCGTGTGGCGCCGGCGGTCACCGGAGACTTCCCGCTGTATTACAAGGCGCTGGGCACGGTCACCGCGCTCAATACCATCAATGTGCGCAGCCGCGTGGGCGGTGAACTGGTCAAGATCCATTTCGAGGAAGGGCAGATGGTCAAGGCGGGCGATCTGCTGGCAGAGATCGATCCGCGTCCGTACCAGAACGCCTTGCTCCAGGCCCAAGGCACGTTGCTGCAGAATCAGGCGCAACTGAAGAACGCCCAGGCCGACGTCGAGCGCTATCGCGGCCTGTACCGCGAAGACAGCATCGCAAAGCAGACCCTGGACACCGCCGAAGCACTGGTCGGTCAGTACCAGGGCACGGTCAAGACCAATCAGGCGGAGGTCAACGACGCCAAGCTCAATCTCGAATTCACCCGCATCCGCGCGCCTATTGCCGGACGTGTCGGCCTGCGCCAACTCGACGTCGGTAACCTGGTGGCCGCCAACGACACCACCGCGCTGGCGATCATTACCCAGACGCAACCGATCAGCGTGGCCTTCACCTTGCCGGAAAACAGCCTGGACGTCGTGCTGGCACGCTATCGCAGCGGGGCCAGGCTGCCGGCAGAAGCCTGGGACCGCAGCGATACCAAACTGCAGGCCACGGGCGTGCTGCAGAGCCTGGACAACCAGATTGATGTCACCACCGGCACCCTGAAGTTCAAGGCCCGTTACGACAACCGCGACCAGGCACTGTTTCCCAACCAGTTCGTCAATGTGCGCCTGCTGGCCGACACACTCAAAGGCGTAGTACTCGCACCGTCCGCCGCGATTCAGTTCGGCACCAACGGCACGTTCGTCTACGCCCTGGACGGCGACAAGAAGGTCAAGATCCGCCAACTGAAAATCGGTGCCAGCGACGGTGAAAACACCGTGGTCACCGAAGGCCTGGCCGCCGGTGATCGTGTCGTGCTGGAAGGCACTGACCGTTTGAAAGATGGCAGCGACGTGGAAGTGGTCAACGATCCCCAGCAAGTGCCGACCAACCCGGCTGGCCATCTACAGGGCAAATCCGCGGCCACCCCTGAACCGGCACCCGCCGACAAGGCGAAAAAGGGCGGCGCATGAATCTCTCGCGGCTGTTCATCCTTCGTCCGGTAGCGACGACCTTGAGCATGCTGGCCATTATCCTGGCTGGCGTGATCGCTTATCGGTTGCTACCCGTGTCGGCCTTGCCTCAGGTCGATTACCCGACCATTCGCGTCATGACGCTGTATCCCGGCGCCAGCCCGGATGTCATGACCAGCGCCGTGACCGCACCGCTTGAACGACAATTCGGGCAAATGCCCGGGCTGACGCAAATGGCTTCCACCAGTTCCGGCGGGGCGTCGGTGCTGACCCTGCGCTTCAGCCTCGATATCAACATGGACGTGGCCGAGCAGCAGGTGCAGGCGGCAATCAATGCGGCCACCAATCTGCTGCCCACGGACCTGCCGGCACCGCCGGTGTACAACAAGGTCAACCCGGCCGACACGCCGGTACTGACCCTGGCCATCACTTCAAAGACCATGCTGCTGCCCAAGCTCAATGACCTGGTCGACACCCGCATGGCACAAAAGATTGCCCAGATCAGCGGCGTCGGCATGGTCAGCATTGCCGGTGGCCAGCGTCAGGCCGTGCGGATCAAGGTCAATCCCGAGGCACTGGCGGCCAACGGTCTGAACCTGTCGGACGTGCGTACGTTGATTGCGGCTTCCAACGTTAACCAGCCCAAAGGTAACTTCGACGGCCCGACCCGGGTGTCGATGCTCGATGCCAACGATCAGCTGACCTCGCCCAAGGATTACGCCAACCTGATCCTGGCCTACGCCAACGGCGCGCCGCTGCGCCTCAAGGATGTGGCAGAAATCGTCGACGGCGCCGAAAACGAGCGCCTGGCCGCGTGGGCCAACGAAAACCAGGCCGTGCTGTTGAACATCCAGCGTCAGCCCGGTGCCAACGTCATCGAAGTGGTCGACCGGATCAAGGCCTTGCTGCCGAGCATCACCGACAACCTTCCGGCCGGCCTCGATGTGGTGGTACTCACAGACCGCACCCAGACCATTCGCGCCTCGGTCAAGGACGTGCAACACGAGCTGCTGATCGCCATTGCGCTGGTGGTCATGGTCACGTTCCTGTTCCTGCGTCGGGCCAGCGCGACGATCATTCCGTCGGTGGCCGTGCCGCTGTCGCTGATCGGCACCTTCGGCGTGATGTATCTGGCGGGGTTCTCGGTCAATAACCTGACCCTGATGGCCCTGACCATCGCCACCGGTTTTGTGGTGGACGACGCAATCGTCATGCTGGAGAACATTTCCCGGTTTATCGAAGAGGGCGACAGCCCGCTGAATGCGGCGCTCAAGGGTGCCAAGCAGATCGGTTTCACCCTGATTTCCCTGACCCTGTCGCTGATCGCCGTACTGATTCCGCTGTTGTTCATGGCCGATGTGGTAGGGCGCCTGTTCCGTGAATTTGCCATTACCCTGGCGGTGGCGATCCTGATTTCGCTGGTGGTGTCCCTGACCCTGACGCCGATGATGTGCGCGCGACTGCTCAAGCGCGAGCCCAAGGAAGAGGAGCAGGGCCGTTTCTACCGGGCCAGCGGCGCCGTGATCGACTGGATGATCGCAGCGTACGGACGCCAGTTGCAGTGGGTGCTCAAGCACCAGCCGCTGACGCTGATGGTGGCGATCGGCACATTGGCATTGACGGTGTTCTTGTACATGGTGGTGCCCAAGGGCTTTTTCTCGGTGCAGGACACCGGAGTGATCCAGGGCATTTCCGAGGCGCCGCAGTCCATTTCCTTTGCGGCAATGAGTGAGCGTCAGCAAGAACTGGCCAAGGTCATCCTCGCCGATCCGGCGGTCGAGAGCCTGTCGTCCTACATTGGTGTCGATGGTGACAACTCGACACTCAACAGCGGCCGCTTGCTGATCAACCTCAAGGCCCATGGCGACCGAGACCTGAGCGCGACCGAGGTGATCGCGCGGTTGCAGCCTGAACTCGACAAGCTGGTCGGTATCCGTCTGTTCATGCAGCCGGTACAAGACCTGACCATCGAGGACCGGGTCAGCCGCACGCAGTACCAGTTCAGCATGTCGTCTCCGGACTCCGAATTGCTCAGCCTGTGGAGCGGGCGTCTGGTCGAGGCTCTGGCACAACAGCCAGAACTGACCGACGTCGCCAGCGATTTGCAGGACAAGGGATTGCAGGTCTATCTGGTGATCGACCGTGATGCGGCGTCGCGGCTCGGGGTGTCGGTGTCGAACATCACCGACGCGCTGTATGACGCTTTTGGTCAGCGGCAGATTTCCACGATCTACACCCAGGCCAGCCAGTATCGCGTGGTGCTGCAATCGCAATCCGGCGAGAAAATCGGCCCGCAGGCGCTGGACCAGATCCACGTCAAGACCACCGATGGCGGGCAGGTGCGCTTGTCCAGCCTGGCGCGTATCGAGGAGCGCCAGGCGCAACTGGCGATTACCCACATCGGTCAGTTCCCCGCGGTGATGATGTCGTTCAACCTCGCGCCCGGCGTGGCGCTGGGGCATGCGGTGGAGATCATCGAGCAGGTGCAAAAGGACATCGGCATGCCGATTGGTGTGCAGACCCAGTTCCAGGGCGCGGCCGAGGCGTTCCAGGCTTCGCTGTCGAGCACTCTGCTGCTGATCCTGGCGGCGGTGGTGACCATGTACATCGTGTTGGGCGTGCTCTATGAGAGCTACATCCACCCGATCACCATTCTCTCGACCTTGCCCTCGGCGGCGGTCGGCGCCTTGCTGGCGCTGATCCTGAGCGGCAATGACCTGGGGATGATCGCGATCATCGGCATCATTCTGCTGATTGGTATCGTCAAGAAGAACGCGATCATGATGATCGACTTCGCCCTCGATGCCGAGCGCAATCAGGGCATGGACCCGCAAACGGCGATTTATCAGGCGGCGCTGCTGCGTTTCCGGCCGATCCTGATGACCACACTGGCGGCGCTGTTCGGTGCCGTGCCGTTGATGCTGGCCACCGGTTCCGGCGCGGAACTGCGCCAGCCGCTGGGCCTGGTCATGGTGGGCGGACTGTTGCTGAGCCAGGTGCTGACGCTGTTCACCACCCCGGTGATCTACCTGTATTTCGACCGTCTCGGTCGGCGCTGGGGCCGCAAGCCTGAGCCGGTGGAAGCGGTAGAGCAGCCATGAACCTCTCCGGTCCTTTCATCAAACGCCCGGTCGCAACCATGTTGCTCAGCCTGGCGATCATGCTGCTGGGCGGTGTGAGCTTTGGCTTGCTGCCGGTGTCGCCGTTGCCGCAAATGGACTTCCCGGTGATTGTGGTGCAGGCCAGCCTGCCCGGTGCCAGTCCGGAGGTGATGGCGTCGACCGTGGCCACGCCGCTGGAGCGCTCCTTCGGCGCCATCGCCGGGGTCAACACCATGAGCAGTCGCTCCAGCCAGGGCTCGACGCGGGTGATCCTGCAGTTCGACCTGGACCGCGACATCAATGGCGCGGCGCGGGAGGTGCAAGCGGCGATCAACGCTTCGCGTAACCTGTTGCCCAGCGGTATGCGCAGCATGCCGACGTACAAGAAGGTCAACCCGTCCCAGGCACCGATCATGGTGCTGTCGCTGACCTCGGACGTTCTTGAAAAGGGCCAGTTGTATGACCTGGCTTCGACCATCCTGTCCCAGAGCCTGTCCCAGGTGCAGGGTGTCGGCGAAGTGCAGATCGGCGGCAGCTCTCTGCCGGCAGTGCGGATCGAACTCGAACCCCAGGCGCTGAACCAGTACGGCGTGGCCCTGGACGACGTGCGCAAAACCATCGCCAATGCCAACGTGCGCCGGCCCAAGGGCTCGGTGGAAGATGGCCAGCGCCTCTGGCAGGTGCAGGCCAACGACCAGCTGGAGAAAGCCAAGGATTACGAATCGCTGATCATCCACTACGCGGACGGCGCGGCCCTGCGCCTGAAGGATGTGGCCAAGGTCAGCGACGGTGTCGAGGACCGTTACAACAGCGGGTTCTTCAACAATGACGCGGCGGTGCTGCTGGTGATCAACCGTCAGGCCGGTGCCAACATCATCGAGACGGTCAACGAGATCAAGGCCCAATTGCCGGCGCTGCAAGCGGTGCTGCCGGCCAGCGTCAAACTGAACCTGGCCATGGACCGTTCGCCGGTGATCAAGGCCACCTTGCACGAAGCGGAAATGACCCTGCTGATCGCCGTGGCCCTGGTGATTATGGTGGTGTTCCTGTTCCTCGGTAACTTCCGCGCCTCGCTGATTCCGACACTGGCGGTGCCGGTGTCGCTGGTCGGCACTTTTGCGGTGATGTACCTGTACGGGTTTTCCCTGAACAACCTGTCGCTGATGGCGCTGATTCTGGCCACCGGGTTGGTGGTGGACGATGCCATCGTGGTGCTGGAGAACATCTCCCGGCACATCGACGCGGGCATGCGCCCCATGAAAGCGGCGTATCTGGGCGCGCAGGAAGTCGGCTTTACCTTGCTGTCGATGAACGTGTCGCTGGTGGCGGTGTTCCTGTCGATCCTGTTCATGGGCGGGATCATCGAAAGCCTGTTCCGCGAGTTTTCCATCACGTTGGCAGCGTCCATCGTGGTGTCGCTGATCGTTTCCCTGACCTTGACCCCGATGCTCTGCGCGCGCTGGTTGAAGCCGCATACGCCGGGCCAGGAAAACCGCCTGCAACGCTGGAGCCAGCGGACCAACGAGTGGATGGTCGGTAAATACGCGACGAGTCTTGATTGGGTACTGCGCCACAAGCGCCTGACGTTGCTCAGCCTGTTGGTGACAATCGGTGTGAATATTGCGCTGTATGTTGTTGTTCCCAAAACGTTTCTTCCGCAGCAGGATACCGGCCAGCTGATCGGTTTCGTGCGCGGTGACGATGGACTTTCGTTCACCGTGATGCAGCCGAAAATGGAAATTTTCCGCCGCGCTGTGCTCAAGGACGAAGCGGTTGAAAGCGTGGCCGGCTTCATCGGCGGCACCAACGGCACCAACAACGCCTTCATGCTGGTGCGCCTCAAACCGATCAAGGACCGCGGTATTTCCGCGCAAAAGGTCATTGAACGCCTGCGCAAGGAAATGCCCAAGGTCGCCGGTGCGCAACTGATGCTGATGGCTGACCAGGACCTGCAGTTCGGCGGCGGCCGCGAGCAAACGACGTCACAGTTTTCCTACATTCTGCAAAGTGGCGACCTCGGCTCACTGCGCGAGTGGTATCCGAAAGTCGTCACCGCGCTCAAGGCGTTGCCGGAACTGACTGCAATTGACGCCCGCGAAGGCCGGGGTGCGCAGCAAGTGACGTTGATCGTTGACCGCGACCAGGCCAAGCGCCTGGGTGTGGACATGGACATGGTCACCGCGGTGCTGAACAACGCCTACAGCCAGCGGCAGATTTCGACCATCTACGACAGCCTCAACCAGTATCAGGTGGTGATGGAGGTCAATCCGAAATACGCCCAGGACCCGATCACCCTCAAGCAGGTTCAAGTGATTACCGCCGATGGCGCACGGATCCCGCTATCGACCATCGCCCATTACGAAAACAGCCTGGAAGACGATCGGGTCAGCCACGAGGGCCAGTTCGCCTCGGAAAGCATCTCCTTCGACATGGCCGAAGGCGTGACCGTGGAGCAGGGCAGTGCCGCCATCGAGCGGGCCATTGCCTCGGTGGGCCTGCCGGAAGACGTCATCGCGAAAATGGCCGGTACCGCCGATGCCTTTGCCGCCACCCAGAAGAGCCAGCCGTGGATGATCCTGGGTGCGCTGATGGCGGTGTATCTGGTACTGGGCGTGCTGTATGAAAGCTATATCCACCCGCTGACGATTCTGTCCACGTTGCCATCGGCGGGGGTCGGCGCGTTGTTGTCGATCTACGCGCTGGGGGGCGAGTTCAGCCTGATTTCGCTGTTGGGGCTGTTCCTGCTGATCGGCGTGGTGAAGAAAAACGCGATTCTGATGATCGACCTCGCACTGCAACTGGAGCGTCATCAGGGCATGGCGCCACTGGAGTCGATTCGCAACGCCTGTTTGCAACGTTTGCGGCCGATCCTGATGACGACCCTGGCGGCGATCCTTGGCGCGTTGCCGTTGCTGTTGAGTCGCGCCGAAGGGGCAGAAATGCGCCAGCCGCTGGGCCTGACCATCATTGGCGGGCTGATCTTCAGCCAGGTGCTGACCCTTTACACCACCCCGGTGGTTTACCTCTATCTCGACAAACTGCGCCATCGCTTCAACCGCTGGCGCGGGGTGCGTACCGATGCTGCTTTGGAAACTCCGCTATGACTGACCGTTCGCTGTTCAACCTGGCTACACCGCTGATCACTGCCCGAGGCTCGCGGTTGTTGAGCCTGTCGCTGTGCGCAGCTCTGCTCAGCGCCTGCGCCATCGGCCCGGATTACCAGCGCCCGCAAACGGCGGAACCTGCGCAGTACAAGGAAGCGGCGGGTTGGCGTCAGGCCAGTCCAAGCGACTCCCTGGCCCGCGGTGCGTGGTGGGAGCTGTACGGCGATCAGCAACTCAATGGCCTGATCGAGAAGCTCAACAGTGCCAACCAGACCGTCGCCCAGTCCGAAGCCCAGTACCGTCAGGCCCAGGCGCTGGTGCGCAGTGCCCGGGGCGTGTTTTTCCCCACGGTGGACCTGACCCTGGGCAAAAACCGCTCCAGCCAGGGCACAGGCAGCAGCAGTTCCAGCCTGACCAGTTCGTCCAGCGGTATTCGTGACACCTACACGGCTCAGGCCGGAGTCAGTTGGGAAGCGGACGTCTGGGGCAAACTGCGCCGGGGTCTTGAAGCCGACACCGCGAATGCCCAGGCCAGTTTTGCCGATCTGGCGGCGATGCGCTTGAGCCAGCAGTCGGAATTGGTGCAGAACTACCTGCAATTGCGGGTGATCGATGAGCAAAAGCGGCTGTTGGAGGCGACGGTCGAGGCGTATCGACGTTCCCTGAAAATGACCGAAAACCAATACCGTGCCGGTGTGTCCGGCAAGGACGCGGTGGCCCAGGCGCAGACGCAGCTCAAGGGTACCGAAGCGGACATGGTCGACCTGATCTGGCAGCGCGCCCAGTTCGAAAACGCCATTGCCGTGCTGATCGGCTTGCCGCCGGCGGAGTTCAGCCTGGCAGAGACCAGGAACATTCCGGTATTGCCCGAGGTGCCGTTGAGCCTGCCTTCGCAATTGCTGGAACGGCGACCGGACATTGCTTCGGCGGAGCGCTCGGTAATCGCCGCCAATGCCAACATCGGCGTGGCCAAGGCCGCGTACTACCCGGACCTGACCCTGAGCTTGAACGGCGGGTACAGCAGTAGCACATCCAAAGACCTGTTCAGCGTACCGAACCGATTCTGGTCGGTGGGGCCGCAACTGGCCATGACCTTGTTCGATGGCGGGCAACGCTCGGCCGAAGTGGACCGCAGTGAAGCGGCCTACGACGAGACCGTGGCCAAGTACCGCCAGACCGTGCTCGATGGCTTTCGCGAGGTGGAAAACTACCTGGTGCAGCTCAAGGTATTGCAGGACGAGGCCGTGGTGCGGCAACAGGCGCTCGATGCCGCGCGCGAGTCGCTGCGCTTGACCCAGAATCAGTACAAGGCCGGTGTCATCGCGTATCTCGACGTCGTGGTGGTTCAAGCGGCGGCATTGAGCAATGAGCGCAGCACCCTGGATTTGATGCAGAGCCGCTTGATCGCCAGCGTGCAGTTGATTGCCGCGCTGGGCGGTGGTTGGGACGGTCAGTTGCAGGATCCGTAAGGGGGCCGAACCCACCGTTTTAGAGCGTCTTCGATAAATCAAACAAGCGTTTCATCGCCTTGATGGCGTTTTGCTCATTTTGTGAGTGCGTTCTCATTTGGAATCAGTACAATCGCCAGTTTTGCGCCCCCGAGAATGGAAGCGATACGGCGGTGATTCTGAGAATTCTCCATGCTCATCGGTAGCTATTCCCCCACGCTGGTCATCATCTCGTTGTGTGTGGCGATCCTCGCCTCTTACACCGCCCTCGACCTGACCGGCCGTATTGCCACGGCCAGGGGGCGTGCCGTGCATCTATGGACTGCGGGTGGCGCGTTTGCCATGGGCGTGGGCATCTGGTCGATGCACTTCATCGGCATGCTCGCCTTCAAGTTGCCCATCGATCTGGGCTACGACATCGCCATTACCTTGCTCTCGCTGCTGATCGGCATTCTTTCCAGCGGCTTCGCCCTGTGGCTGGTCAGTCAGCCGCAATTACCGCTGTGGCAACTGGGCTTCGGTGCGTTGGTCATGGGAGCCGGGATCAGTGCCATGCACTACACCGGCATGGCCGCCATGCGCATGCAGCCGGGAATCGACTACGACCCGACGCTGTTCAGTACCTCGCTGTTCATCGCGGTCGGTGCGTCCGGTGCGGCGTTGTGGATCGCCTTCAACTTGCGTCAGCACACGCCTTACGTGCGGCTGATTCGTGGCGGGGCGTCGGTGATCATGGGGATCGCCATCGTCGGCATGCATTACACCGGCATGGCGGCGGCGCAATTTGCCGATGGCAGCTTCTGTGGCGCGGCCACCAGTGGCCTGAACGGCAATGGTCTGGACAACCTCGTACTGATCACCACCCTGGCGGTGCTGAGCATCGCCTTGCTGACCTCGATCCTCGATGCACGCCTGGAAGCCCGCACCGCCGGCCTGGCGAAGTCCTTGACCGAGGCCAATCGTGAGCTGACCCAACTGGCTTTGCACGACACCCTGACCGGTCTGCCGAACCGGGTGCTGCTGGCCGACCGTATCGATCAGGCCATGTCGCGGGTGGACGGCGAGGGGGGGTGTTTTGCCCTGATGTTCATCGATCTGGACGGCTTCAAACCGGTCAACGATGCGTTCGGCCACCATATGGGTGACCAGTTGTTGCGTGAAGTCAGCCTGCGCTTGCGCGAAGACTTGCGCAACCAGGACACGCTGGCGCGGATCGGTGGCGATGAGTTTGTATTGCTGGTGCAACTGAGTGAACCCAATGACGCGATGGGGCTGGCGGCACGGCAGGTCAGCCTGATCGCCCGGGCTTTCCGCGTCGCTGAACATGACTTGCAGATCTCCGCCAGCGTGGGCATCGCCCTGTATCCGGGCAATGGCCAGAGCGCCCATGAATTGCTGATGAATGCCGACGCGGCGATGTACCACGCCAAGGGCGCGGGCAAAAACGGTTACAGCTTTTTCGACGCATCGATGAACAGCAACGCGCGCAAGCAGCTGCAACTGTTGCAAGACCTGCGTAATGCCGTGGAACATCAACAATTCAGTCTGCATTACCAACCCAAGTTCGATGCCAACAACGGCCGTCCCGTCGGTGCCGAAGCGCTGTTGCGCTGGGAGCACCCGACCCAGGGCATGTTGCTGCCGGACAAGTTCATCGAGCTCGCGGAGAAAACCGGGCTGATCATTCCTATTGGCGAATGGGTGCTCAACGAAGCCTGCCGCCAGATGCGCGAATGGTACGTGCTGGGTTACACCGACTGGCGTATCGCGGTGAACCTTTCCGCGTTGCAGTTCTGCCATGCCGGGCTGGTGCAAAGCGTTGCCAAGGCGTTGGCCACGCACCATTTACCGGCCAACAGCCTGACCCTGGAAATCACCGAAACCACCGCCATGAGCGATGCCGACGCGAGCATGACGGTATTGCAGGAGCTGTCGGACATGGGCGTCGACCTGTCCATCGACGACTTTGGTACCGGCTATTCGAGCCTGATGTACCTCAAGCGACTGCCGGCCAACGAGCTGAAGATCGACCGCGGGTTTGTGCGTGATCTGGAGCGCGACAGCGATGACGCGGCGATCGTCTCGGCGATTGTCGCCCTCGGTCAGGCGTTGGGCTTGCGCATCGTCGCCGAAGGTGTGGAAACCGGTGTGCAGCAGGACTTCCTGACCCAGCTCGGTTGTGATTCGCTGCAAGGCTATCTGCTCGGCCATCCGTTACCGGCAGAACGCTTCATGCTGGAAATCCACCGCGCCGAACAACTGGAAACCGCCTGACCGGTGGCACAGGTCCATGCAAAAACCGCCAAGGACAGTTATTCTTCCCCTCGACGCTTACGCTTGAATTGGGGAAAGCTTGCATGGATAAAGTCATCGTCATCACTGGTGGCAGTCGCGGTATCGGTGCCGCCACCGCCCTGTTGGCCGCCGAACAAGGTTATCGGATCTGCATCAACTACCTGGCCGATGAGCAAGCCGCGCAAAGCGTGCTGGAGCAGGTTCGAGCCCTCGGCGCCCAAGCCATTGCCGTTCGCGCCGATGTCAGCATCGAAGACGAAGTGATTGCGTTGTTCAATCGAGTGGACGCCGAACTCGGCCGGGTCACGGCGCTGGTGAACAACGCCGGCACCGTGGGGCAAAAGTCCCGGGTCGACGAAATGTCCGAATTCCGCATCCTGAAAATCCTCAAGACCAACGTCCTGGCCCCGGTGCTGTGCGCCAAGCACGCCATCCTGCGCATGTCCCCCAAACACGGCGGGCAGGGCGGCAGCATCGTCAATGTATCCTCGGTCGCGGCCCGCCTGGGCTCGCCCAATGAATACGTCGACTACGCGGCATCCAAGGGCGCGCTCGACACCTTCACCATCGGCCTGTCGAAGGAAGTGGCCGGTGAAGGGATTCGCGTCAACGCGGTGCGGCCCGGCTTCATCTACACCGATTTTCATGCCCTGAGCGGCGATCCGGACCGCGTCAGCAAGCTGGAATCGGCGATTCCCATGGCTCGTGGCGGGCGGCCGGATGAAGTGGCCGAGGCCATTGTCTGGTTGCTGTCGGACAAGGCGTCGTATGCGACGGGGACTTTTGTTGACCTCGGTGGCGGGCGCTAGCGCCGGGCATTAAAAGTACGCAGCCTTTCAGAACGACCGGACGATGCGCCCCAACGTTTCCATTGCCTTTTCCGAGTCCTCGGTCCAAGGGCTGCCGTAATTCAAACGAATGCAATTCCTGAAGCGCCGGGCCGGTGAAAAAATCGGCCCCGGCGCGATGCTGATCCCCTGCGCCAACGCCATCTGGAACAACTTCAATGAATCCATCTGCGCTGGCAGTTCCAACCACAAAAAGTAACCACCGGCCGGTTGGCTGACGCGGGTCTGCGCCGGAAAATAGCGGGCGATGGCCGAGAGCATGGCGCTCTGCTGATCTTCCAGCGAATGACGCAGTTTGCGCAGATGCCGGTCGTAGCCACCGTGTTGCAGATAGTCGGCGATAGCGGCCTGGGCCGGCATCGATGCACATAGCGACGTCATGAGTTTCAGCCGTTCGATCTTTTGCGCGTACCGTCCGGCCGCGACCCAACCGATCCGGTAACCGGGGGCGAGGCTTTTGGCGAAGGAACCGCAGTGCATCACCAGCCCTTCGGTATCAAACGCTTTGGCCGGTTTCGGCGCCTGCTGCCCGTAATACAACTCGGCGTAGACATCGTCCTCGATCAGCGGCACTTGATGGCTGCGCAGCAGTTCCACCAATTGCTGTTTCTTCGCTTCGGGCATGGTCGCGCCCATGGGGTTCTGGAAGCTGGTCATGCACCAGCAGGCCTTGATCGGGTGGCGTTCCAGGGTTTGCGCCAACACCCCGAGGTCGATGCCGTCGCGCGGATGCACCGGGATTTCCACGGCTTTGAGCTTCAGCCGTTCCAGGATTTGCAGGCAGGCGTAGAACGCCGGGGCTTCGATGGCCACCAGGTCGCCGGGTTGAGTCACCGCTTGCAGGCACAGGTTCAGCGCTTCGAGGGCTCCGTTGGTGATCAGCAATTCTTCCATGGGCAACATCAGTCCGCCGACCATGTAACGCAGGGCTATCTGCCGCCGAAGCTGTGGATTGCCCGGTGACATGTCGGTGACCACCATGCGCGGGTCCATATCGCGGCTGGCACTGGCCAGCGAACGCGACAGACGTTGCAGCGGAAACAGGGTCGGGCTGGGGAACGCTGAGCCGAAGGGCACGGTGTTGGGGTCTTTAATCGAGTCGAGGACCGAGAACACCAGTTCGCTGACGTCGACTTCGGTGGACTCGTTGACCTGGCTGCTGATCACCGGCTCGGAAAACGGGCGCGGCGCATGGGCATTGACGAAATAGCCGGAACGCGGCCGGGCGCGAATCAGGCCACGACGTTCAAGCAGGTAATAGGCCTGAAACACCGTGGACGGGCTGACGCCGTACGTCTGGCTGGCGTAGCGCACCGAGGGAACGCGCTGGCCGGGACCCAGGACGCCGGAGCGGATCAGTTCAGCGATGTCGTCGGCGAATTTTTCGTAGCGTTTCATCGTTAGCCCGCAATCGAATCGATTAACTGTGGCGAGGGAGCTTGCTCCCGCCCGGCTGCGCAGCAGTCGCCAATTTTTCAGGGGCGCTTCGCCCCCCAGCGGGAGCAAGCTCCCTCGCCACAAAGGACTGCATCTTAAAGGCTCAACGGTTCATCGGGGCAACAAACCGGCTTTTTGCCACGCTGTAGATGCCGGGGTCATCACTGTCGACCACCTTGAAGCTGATGCTCTGCGAGCTGCTGCTCGGCCGTTCAGTAGTCATCGCCACCGACACCGGCACGTCGACAATCTCGCCGGGGGCCAGGCTCAGGTCGGTCTTGCCTTGCAACTGAAAGCCGTCTGCGCCGACGAGGCTCAGGTGATAGTCCTGACGCTGTTGAGTCTTGTTGATGATTTTCAGACTGTAGATGTTTTCGATCTGCCCCTGACTGTTCTCGCGGAACAGGCCGCGGTCCTTGCTGACGTCCAGCGACACCATCGGCCGCTCGATGAGCGCCACCACCAGCGCAGCGATCATCACCAGCAGCACGGCGGTGTAACCGATCAGTCGCGGTCGCAGCAGGTGCGTCTTGCCACCCTGCAACTGGCGCTCGGAGGTGTAGCTGATCAAACCTCGCTCATAGCCCATTTTGTCCATGATCGAGTCACAGGCATCAATGCACGCCGCGCAACCAATGCATTCCATCTGCAAACCGTCGCGGATGTCGATGCCGGTCGGGCAGACCTGCACGCAAAGCTGGCAGTCGATGCAATCACCCAGGCCGGCCTCGGCCGGTTTGACTTCACGTTTACGCGGGCCACGGTTCTCGCCACGGGCGACGTCGTAGGAAATGGTCAGGGTGTCTTTGTCGAACATCACACTCTGGAACCGCGCATACGGGCACATGTGCATGCACACCGCTTCGCGCAGCCAGCCGGCGTTGATGTAAGTCGCGCCGGTAAAGAACAACACCCAGAACAGGCTGACACCGCTCATTTGCAAGGTCAGCAATTCTTCGGCCAGCGGCCGGATCGGCGTGAAATAGCCGACGAAGGTCAAACCGGTGAGCAGACTGATGGCCAGCCATAACGTGTGCTTGGCCGAGCGGCGCATCAATTTGTTCAGGTCCCAAGGCGCTGCTTGCAGTTTGATGCGCTGGTTGCGCTCGCCCTCGGTGATTTTCTCGCACCACATGAAGATCCACGTCCAGGAGCTTTGCGGGCAGGTGTAACCGCACCAGACCCGGCCGGCGAACACGGTGATCGCAAACAGGCCGAACGCGGCGATGATCAGCAGCGCCGAGAGCAGGATGAAATCCTGCGGCCAGAACGTTGCGCCGAAGATGTGGAATTTACTTTCGGAAAGATCCCAGAGCACCGCTTGCCGGCCGTCCCAGTTCAGCCACACGGTGCCGAAAAACAACAGGAACAGAAAACCCGCGCCGCTCATGCGCAGGGTGCGGAACAGGCCGGTGAAGCTGCGGGTATGGATCAGGTTGTCGCTGGACGCGGCCTTCGTCTTCGCACGCGAAGGCTCATAGGTCTGGACGGTGGGTGCGCTGTCTACGGTTCGGACGGGGATTCTTTCGCTCATGGTCTTTCGCTCATCAGCCTCCATCAGGCGTGAGCACTATGAGCGTCGATCTGTTTGCATAACAGACTCAGGTATTGCAATAAAAAGCAGATCAGATGGCGGCTGCGAGCCTTGCTGCGACAAGTTGAAGCATCTGTCGCAGCGGCCCGTAAACGCCGGTCTCAGGCACTTGCGGGTGGTTGATCTAAATCAGTCAAATCACCGAATCACTGTCGGTGGCCTTCAAGTGTCGGCGCCCATCAATGGCCCCTGCCACGGTCAATGCGTCGGCTTCAGCTTCGGTGATGTAAATGCGCTGGCCGTTGAGGTCCACCGCCGACATGGCTTTGGCCCCGTCAGTGACAATCGTGACGTCCGGACACAGGCGAATTTCCTCGCCATGTTCGGTGGTGAAAAAGCAGGTTTCGTTTTCGATGCGCACGGTCATGGCGTGATCCTTTTTCAGCGGGTGCCTGAAAGGTTAGGGCCCCGGAAACTGCCATCGTTCGGTGCAACCGATTAATGGTCGCTGCGGTCCATCTTTCATGGACCTTCACAAGGACAGCGCCAATGAACGCCTGGTGGCATGAAGTATGGGTGACCCTGCAATCGGAGTTCGCCGGCATCGGCGACGCTTCGCAGCTGACCCGCGTGACCGTGCGTCTGCTGACGGCGGCGGTACTCGGCGGGATACTTGGTTTCGAGCGTGAGCACAAGGGCAAGGCGGCGGGCGTTCGCACCCATATGCTGGTGGCGATTGGCGCGGCGCTGTTCGTGCTGGTGCCACAAATGTCCGGCTCGCAGGCGGACGCCATGAGTCGCGTCATCCAGGGCGTGATCGCCGGGATCGGCTTTCTCTGTGCCGGCACCATTCTGAAAAACGAAGAGGGCGATGAAGGCCACGTCAAAGGCCTGACCACCGCAGCGGGTTTGTGGATGACCGCCGCGATTGGCCTAACGTCGGGGTTGGGGCGCGAGGCGACAGCGGTGCTCAGCACCTTGCTGGCGTTACTGGTATTGGGTGTGATGCCCCGCGTGGTGAAGCTCTTCGAAAAAGACCAGCAACCGTAGGAGCCGCCCTGAAGCGGCTCTTCAGAGCCACGATCAACTGTCTTCATTCAGGCGTAACAATCACCGGTGGCATGGTCGTTGGCGGTTCTTCCCTTGGCGGCGGGTTGGTCCCGGGTGGTTCTTGTTCGGGCACCGGTTGCGGATCGCTCGGCGGGATCACCGGGTTGTCGATGTTCGGATCGGGCGTCTCAGCGGGGAATGGATTGTTCATCGTCCTGCCTCCAGTGGCACATGGCGTGAGTCGTGCTTAAGTTGATTGACCACTGGGCGAGGGAATTGATTCCGGCCAATTGCCTATGAACTTTTCGCGGTGGCAGTCGCTCGGAACCTAAGTGAGTTCATTGCCGGGCGGCTGGCCCGACGGGAAGACATCCAGACACAAGAGCGTCCATGGGGCGTAAGGAGAGATGCTCGATGACGGCTGAAAAACCGACTGAACTGAGCTACAACCCGCACATGCCACTGTCGCAAGCGCTGTTGCTGCCGCGCATTGCCATTGAAAACACCATGCCGACCCTCGACGGTGGCCAGTTTGCGGTCAAGGCCGTGGTGGGGCAGGACGTCGTGGTCACCAGCAAAGTGTTTGCCGACGGTCACGACAAGCTGGCAGTGCGCGTGCGCTGGCGGGCTGAAGGTGATGAAACCTGGCGCAGCGAAGTCATGACCGATGTGGGCAACAACGGCTGGCAGGGCCGCTTTCAGGTACCGGATCAGGGCCGCTATGTGTTTTGCATCGAAGCCTGGATCGATCAGTTCGCCAGTTTCCGCTATGAACTCGAGAAAAAACACGTCGCCGCCGTGCCGGTCAGCCTGGAGTTGCAGGAAGGGCGTCTGCACGTTCAGCAAGCCGCCGAACGTAGCGAAGGCCAACTGAGCGAACAGTTGGCGGCGTTGCACCATGAGTTGTCGGGCCTGCTCGAAACCGAGCAGGTCGCGTTGTTCCTGCACCAGCGTAGCGCCGAGTTGATGGCTCAGGCCGACCACCGTGCCTACTTGAGCCATAGTGCCGAGTTTCCCATCGACGTTGAGCGCGAACTCGCCCGGTTCGCCAGTTGGTATGAGCTGTTCCCGCGCTCGATCACCGACGATCCGAAGCGCCACGGCACCTTCAATGACGTGCACTCACGCCTGCCGATGATTCAGGACATGGGCTTTGACGTGCTGTACTTTCCGCCGATCCATCCGATCGGTCGCAGCTTTCGCAAAGGGCCGAACAATTCACTGACCGCAGGACCGGACGATCCGGGCAGCCCCTATGCCATTGGCAGCGAGGAGGGCGGGCACGAAGCGATTCACTCGCAGCTGGGCACCCGCGAAGACTTCCGTCGACTGGTAGCCGCAGCGGCGGAGTATGGGCTGGAAATCGCCCTCGACTTCGCCATCCAGTGTTCCCAGGACCACCCGTGGCTCAAACAGCATCCGGGCTGGTTCAACTGGCGCCCCGACGGCACGATCAAATACGCGGAGAACCCGCCGAAGAAATACCAGGACATCGTCAACGTCGATTTCTATGCCGTTGAAGCGATCCCCAGTCTCTGGGTGGAGTTGCGCGACATCGTCGTCGGCTGGGTCGAGGAGGGGGTGAAGATTTTTCGCGTGGACAACCCGCACACCAAGCCGCTGCCTTTCTGGCAATGGCTGATTGCCGATGTGCGGGCCTTGTACCCCGAGGTGATCTTTCTGGCCGAAGCCTTTACCACGCCGGCGATGATGGCGCGGCTGGGCAAGGTGGGTTATTCCCAGAGCTATACCTATTTCACCTGGCGCAACAGCAAGACCGAACTGGCAACGTACTTCACCGAGCTCAATGAATCGCCGTGGCGCGAATGCTACCGGCCGAATTTCTTCGTCAATACGCCGGACATCAACCCGGCATTCCTGCACGAGTCCGGGCGTCCCGGTTTTCTCATTCGCGCGGTACTGGCAACCATGGGCTCAGGCCTGTGGGGCATGTATTCCGGTTTTGAGCTGTGTGAGTCGGCAGCAGTGCCGGGCAAGGAGGAATACCTCGACTCCGAGAAGTACGAGATCCGTCCACGGGACTTCAGTGCACCGGGCAACATCATTGCCGAAATCGCCCAGCTCAACCGCATCCGCCGGCAGAACCCGGCGCTGCAGACGCATCTGGGATTGAAGGTCTACAACGCCTGGAACGACAACATTCTGTATTTCGGCAAGCGCAGCGCCGATGGCAGCAATTTCATTCTGGTGGCGGTCAACCTGGATCCGCACAACGTCCAGGAGGCGAACTTCGAATTGCCGCTATGGGAAATGGGCTTGTCCGACGACGCCAGCACCCAGGGCGAAGATTTGATGAACGGCCATCGCTGGACCTGGTACGGCAAATATCAATTCATGCGCATTGACCCGGCGTATCAGCCGTTCGGGATCTGGCGGATTACCGCTTCTTGAGTTCACCACCAACCCTGTGGCGAGGGAGCTTGCTCCCGCTGGGTCGCGAAGCGGCCCCATTTTTTTCAGGCTCATGCGATTAACTGTTTTTTGCGACTGCTACGCAGCCGAGCGGGAGCAAGCTCCCTCGCCACAAAAGCACCCATTCCAACGGGGCTTACTTTGAATTCAACAGGAGTTTCAAATGGCGAAGAAACCCAAGGCAGCCACCTTCATCAAAGACCCGCTCTGGTACAAGGACGCGGTGATCTACCAAGTTCACGTCAAATCATATTTCGACTCCAACAACGACGGAATCGGCGACTTTCCCGGCCTGATCGCCAAACTCGACTACATCGCCGAACTCGGCGTCAATACCATCTGGCTCTTGCCATTCTACCCCTCGCCACGCCGCGACGATGGCTACGACATTGCCGAATACCGTGGCGTCCACAGTGACTACGGGACCATGGCCGATGCCAAGCGCTTCATCGCCGAGGCGCACAAGCGTGGCCTGCGGGTGATTACCGAACTGGTCATCAACCACACTTCCGACCAGCACGCCTGGTTCCAGCGCGCGCGCAAGGCCAAGAAAGGCTCGGCGGCGCGGGATTTCTACGTGTGGTCCGACGATGATCAAAAGTACGACGGCACGCGCATCATCTTTCTCGACACCGAAAAATCCAACTGGACCTGGGACCCGGTGGCCGGCCAGTACTTCTGGCACCGTTTCTACTCGCACCAGCCGGACCTGAACTTCGATAACCCGCAAGTGATGAAAGCGGTGCTGTCGGTGATGCGTTACTGGCTGGACATGGGCATCGACGGTTTGCGCCTGGATGCGATCCCCTACCTGATCGAGCGAGACGGCACCAACAACGAAAACCTGCCCGAAACCCACGACGTCCTGAAGCAGATTCGCGCCGAGATCGATGCCAATTACCCGGACCGCATGCTGCTGGCCGAGGCCAACCAATGGCCGGAAGACACTCAGCTGTATTTCGGCGACACCGACAAGAAAGGCCTCAACGGCGACGAATGCCACATGGCGTTTCACTTCCCGCTGATGCCGCGCATGTACATGGCGCTGGCCCAGGAAGACCGTTTTCCGATCACCGATATTCTGCGCCAGACCCCGGAAATTCCGGCGAACTGCCAATGGGCGATTTTCCTGCGCAACCACGATGAGCTGACGCTGGAAATGGTCACCGACAAGGAGCGCGATTACCTGTGGAATTACTACGCCGCCGACCGTCGGGCGCGGATCAACCTGGGGATTCGCCGTCGACTGGCGCCGTTGATGGAGCGCGACCGCCGCCGCGTTGAGCTGCTCAACAGTCTACTGCTGTCGATGCCCGGCACGCCGACCCTGTATTACGGCGATGAAATCGGCATGGGCGACAACATCTACCTTGGCGACCGTGATGGCGTGCGCACGCCGATGCAATGGTCGATCGACCGTAACGGCGGGTTCTCCCGCGCCGATCCGGCCAGCCTGGTATTGCCGCCGATCATGGACCCGCAATACGGCTATCTGTCGGTCAACGTCGAAACCCAGGCCGGCGACCCGCATTCGTTGTTGAACTGGACCCGGCGCATGCTCGCCGTGCGCAAGCAATCCAAGGCGTTTGGCCGTGGCACGCTGAAAATGCTTTCGCCCACCAACCGCCGGGTACTGGCCTACACCCGCGAATACACAGGGCCTGACGGCAAGCACGAGATCATTTTGTGCGTGGCCAACGTTTCCCGAAGTGCCCAGGCGGTAGAGCTGGACCTGTCGGCGTACGTCGGCATGGTGCCGGTGGAGATGCTGGGCGGGAATGCCTTCCCGCCGATCGGCCAGTTGAATTTCCTGCTGACCCTGGCGCCTTACGGCTTCTATTGGTTCGGCCTCGCCGCCGAGAACCAGATGCCGAGCTGGCACGTGGAACCGGCGCAAAGCCTGCCGGACTTCACCACGCTGGTGCTGAAAAAACGCATGGAGGAACTGCTCGAAGCGCCGTCACGCAACACGTTGGAACAGAACATTTTGCCGACCTGGCTGCAGAACCGTCGCTGGTTCGCCGGCAAGGACGCGGCTATCGATCAGGTCGAGCTGGCCTATGGTGTGCGGTTTGGCGATGCCCAGCATCCGGTGTTGTTGAGTGAGATCGAAGTCACCAGCGGCGGCCAGACCAGTCGCTATCAATTGCCGTTCGGCTTCATCGCTGAAGACCAGTTCGGTGCGGCATTGCCCCAGCAACTGGCGCTGTCCCGGGTACGCCGTGGGCCTCAGGTCGGTCTGATCACCGATGCGTTCAGCCTGGAAAACTTCATCCGCGCCGTTTTGCAAGGCATGGATAACAACACCGTATTGCCCTCGGACGGTGGCGAAATTCGTTTCGAACCTACCGCTGAGCTGGCCAAGCTGGGCCTGACGGCCGAGTCGGAGGTGCGTTATCTGTCGGCGGAGCAATCCAACAGCTCGGTGGTGGTCGGCAACAGCCTGGTATTGAAGCTGATCCGCAAAGTGGCGTCGGGCGTGCACCCGGAACTGGAAATGAGCGCGTACCTGACGGCTGCCGGTTTCAGCAACATTTCGCCGTTATTGGGTGCAGTGGTGCGCCGCGACGCCGCAGGCGAAGACAACCTGCTGATGATCGCCCAAGGCTACTTGAGCAATCAGGGCGACGCCTGGGAATGGACGCAGAACAACCTCGAACGGGCCTTGCGCGACGAGTTGGCAGATGCCATGTCCGAGCAGGAGCAGCATTACAACGCCCTCGGCGAGCTCAAAGACTTCGCCGGCATGCTCGGTCAGCGACTGGGGGAAATGCATCAGGTGCTGGCGGCACCGAGCGCCAACCCGGACTTCGAACCGCACGTCACCACGGCGAAGGAAGCGTTGGCCTCGGCCAAGGACGTCGCGGCGCAAATCGAGCACGCCCTGAAGTTGCTCAAGCAACATCAAAACGAACTGAACCCCGCAGACAAAACACTGGTCAGCCGATTACTGGACAACAAAAAAGCCATCCTCGCCCATGTGCAGGCGTTGGCCAAAAAGACGGCCGGTGGCCTGCGAATTCGCGTGCATGGCGACTTGCACCTCGGCCAGGTGCTGGTGATCAAGGGCGATGCGTACCTGATCGATTTCGAAGGCGAACCCGCACGACCGTTGCACGAACGACGGGGCAAGCACAGCCCGTACAAGGATGTCAGCGGCGTCCTGCGTTCCTTCGATTACGCCGCGGCCATGACGATCAACGTGCACAACGTCGACAACACGGCTCAGGCCCAGGCGGCTCGCGAGCGAGTAGCGGATCGCTATTTGAGTGAAGCCAGGCAGGCATTTGTCGACGCTTATCGGCTGGCGGCAGCTACGCTTGGTCATGCGTGGCAAGATCCAGAAGGCGAGGACGCTGCGCTGGCGTTGTTCGGACTGGAGAAGGCAGCGTACGAAGTGGCTTATGAGGCGGAAAACCGCCCCGGCTGGCTGCCCGTGCCATTGCACGGTTTATATGGATTATTGAGTGGGCTTAAACCCTTTTCCGATCTTGGTGGAGAGTAGTCATGAGTTTCTCGAACAAGGAACAGGGTCATTATCACAAAGAAGCACTGTTGCCCAAGGCGCGGGACATTGATGCGCTGGTGCGCGCCGAGCACCACGACCCCTTTTCAATTCTCGGCCCCCATGGCGATGGCGCCGGCGGGCAGTTCATTCGGGCCTATTTGCCGGACGCTTTAAGCGTGCATGTGGTGGCCAAAGAATCCGGGGAGGAGCTTGGTCCGCTTGAGGCGACACAGACCCCCGGGTTGTTCGTCGGCCACTTCGATCGGGCGCAACCCTACCTGCTGCGTACGCGCTGGGCCGGCGGCGAGCAAACCGCCGAAGACCCTTACAGCTTTGGCGCGTTGCTCGGTGAGATGGATTTGTACCTGTTCGCCGAGGGCAATCACCGTGACTTGAGCAGTGCCCTGGGTGCGCAGTTGAAAACCGTGGACGGGGTTGAGGGCGTGCGCTTCGCGGTCTGGGCACCAAATGCCAGGCGAGTGTCTGTGGTCGGTGATTTCAACGTCTGGGATGGTCGCCGCCATCCGATGCGCCTGCGTCATCCCACCGGGGTCTGGGAGCTGTTTATTCCGCGCCTGCAAGCGGGGGAGGCCTACAAATACGAAATCCTCGGCAAGGACGGGATTCTGCCGCTCAAGGCCGACCCGATGGCGCTGGCCACCAGCCTGCCGCCGGACACGGCTTCGAAAGTCGCCTCGCCATTGAAAGTCGACTGGCAGGACCAGGACTGGATGCAGTCCCGTGGCGAGCGTCACCGCCCAAGTGCGCCGTTGTCGATCTACGAGTTGCACGCCGGTTCCTGGCAATGCGAACTGGACGATCTGGGCGAAGTGGCCCGCCAGTACACCTGGCCCGAGCTGGCCGAGCGGTTGATCCCGTATGTCAAAGAACTCGGCTTCACCCACATCGAACTGATGCCGATCATGGAGCACCCGTTCGGTGGTTCGTGGGGTTACCAGTTGCTGTCGCAATTCGCCACCAGTGCCCGCTACGGCTCGGGCGATGAGTTTGCAGCGTTCGTCAACGCCTGCCACCAGGCGGAAATCGGTGTGATCCTCGATTGGGTGCCGGCACATTTTCCCACCGACACCCACGGCCTGGCGCAGTTCGACGGCACCGCGCTGTACGAGTACGGCAACCCGCAGGAAGGCTTTCACCAGGATTGGGACACGCTGATCTACAACCTCGGGCGTACCGAAGTCCACGGCTACATGCTGGCGTCGGCGCTGCACTGGCTCAAGCATTTTCATGTCGATGGCCTGCGGGTCGATGCGGTGGCGTCGATGCTCTACCGCGATTATTCGCGCAAGGCCGGCGAGTGGGTGCCGAACCGTCATGGCGGTCGGGAAAACCTCGAGTCCATCGACTTCCTGCGCCATCTCAACGACGTCGTGGCGCTGGAAACCCCGGGGGCGCTGGTGATTGCCGAAGAGTCCACGGCGTGGCCGGGTGTCAGCCAGAGCACACAACAGGGCGGGCTGGGCTTCGCCTACAAATGGAACATGGGCTGGATGCACGATTCGCTGCATTACATCCAGCAAGATCCGGTGTACCGCGCCCATCACCATAACGAACTGAGTTTCGGCCTTGTGTACGCCTGGTCCGAGCGTTTCATCCTGCCGATTTCCCATGACGAAGTGGTGCATGGCAAGCATTCGCTGATCGACAAGATGCCGGGCGATCGCTGGCAGAAATTCGCCAACCTGCGGGCCTACCTGAGTTTCATGTGGGCGCACCCGGGCAAGAAACTGCTGTTCATGGGCTGCGAATTCGGCCAGTGGCGCGAGTGGAACCACGACCAGCAACTGGACTGGTACTTGCTGCAGTATTCCGAACACAAAGGCGTGCAGAAACTGGTCGGCGACCTCAATCGCCTGTACCGCGAAGTACCGGCGCTGCATGAGCAGGACGATGTGCCGCAAGGCTTCCAGTGGTTGATCGGCGATGACGCGATCAACAGCGTCTACGCCTGGTTGCGCTGGAGCAAGGACGGCAAACCGGTGTTGGTGGTGGCCAACTTCACCCCGGTGCCCCGTGAGGCTTACCGCATTGGCGTACCGTTTGCCGGGCGCTGGGCCGAGTTGCTCAACAGTGACTCGGCGACCTACGCCGGCTCCAACTATGGCAACAGCGGTGGTACCTCAACCGAGGAAGTGCCGAGCCATGGACAGGCGTTGTCGCTGGTGCTGAATCTGCCGCCGTTGGCGGTGTTGATGTTGAGTCCGCAGGGCTGATCCTGGACCGCGTCGCTTCTATCGCGGGCAAGCCCGCTCCCACAGGGATCACCGTTGTACCTGTGGGAGCGGGCTTGCCCGCGATGGCGTCAGCCCAGTCAATACCGCTCTTGAGGTCTGGTCCTCACCACCGCATCCGCACACCGAGACTGCCAATGATCCCGTTCAAATCATTGTCATCCACATCACTGCTGTAGTCGGCGCTGACATACAGGCTCACTGCCGGGGTCACCCGTGCCACCAGGCCCAGGCCCAGTTCAACCGTCGATGATTTGCGACTGCTGCTGATCTTGTCGACCTCATCGAGGGTCACGGTATTGCCGGTGTATACGGTGTGCCACAAGTTGGTCCGCACATAGGGCTCGACGGGCAGGCCGTTGATGTCGTAGCTACCTTTCAATTTGGCACCGACCCGGCCGCTCCAGGACGTCAAATCGCTGGAAGACGCATTGCCCGAGCCCGCATACGGGGTGTCCAGGGTGATTCGCTGATTGATCAACTGCGCTTGTGGTTCCACTACCCAGTTTTTACTGATGCCAATTGGAAAACCGCCTTCGACCGACAAGGTCACCGCGCTGCCTTCGGCGGCTTGGCGTGCCCCTTTTTCGTTGCGGCTGAAGCCATTGACTCGGCCACCACTGGCCGACAAGTCGACGTGCCAGCCTTGTGGTCCGGTCAGGCTGTAGTAAGCGCCGAGGCTTTGGCCTTGCAGGTTGAGGGTCTCGCTATGCGTGTCGGCCAGTGCGCGGTTGGTCAGCAAGCCATTGGCGTTGCCTTGGTACTGGCTGACACCACCGATCAGGCCGACCCGCTGGGTATGGCCGCTGCCGCTCTGCAGGGTGAGGATGGCCGGGCTTTTCATTTCGCCCGATCCGGGGATCGTAAACCCTTGCGCCAGCGCATCAGTTTGCGCCTGGCGGGAAGCTTGTCCGTAGAACTGGTCCCAGGCGGTGGGGGTGACATCTTCGGTGGTCAATTGGCTACTTCGCCTGTCGGCGACCGGGCTGTTGCGGCCGGGATATTTGCTGGTGGGCGCGGGCAAGGTGAGGACCGGGATGTCCTGGCGATACCAGGGCGTCGATTCGTCCTCGGCCGGTTGGGCCTGTACTTCCATGGAGGAGCACAGCAAGAGCGAGCTCGAGACAGTGCAAAAAGTGATTTTTATCTCTTGTTGGGTGAGTGAAGTTTTCATGGGGCCCTACCTTGCTATCGCATACCGTACTCGCCTTGGCGTCTCTCCTACCCCGAATGAGGGGCGACCGAATGAAAGGGGGCAAGCCGGGGGCCGCCCGTATACGCGGGTGTCTTGGGGGCTTGCCCCTGATTGTGTTTCCGGGGGTAGTAACGTGAAGTCAAGTGGACCCCCACCACTGCGTCAAGAAAATGGCCGATAAGTGGTAGTGGTATTTTACGGATTGTAAGTGACTGATTTACGGCGCCTCTCTAAGTACTTGTTAAATGGAAAAATCGTCAAAAAAGTCACGTACTAGAGCCTTTGCTCGGTGTTTACCAGCGCACCCTGACACCCAGATTAGCGACGACACCCCGTTGCTGATTGCTGTCGATATTGCTGCTGTAATCGACATTGGCATACGCGCTGACGCTGGGCGCGAGGGACAGGTTCGCGCCGATGCCCACATCGAGCCAGGATGACTGCTGTTCGGTGTCGATATCGGTGGTACCGGCAAAAGTGACCGTATCGGTGCCCGAAAAGGTGTGCCACAGATTCGCCCGCAGATAGGGTTCCAGTGGCAGTCCGCTGACGTCATAGCGACCTTTGAGGCGAGCACCGACTCGGCCGATCCAGGCGGGATCGGAATCGAACTCCACATCGGAGATGCCGTCGTGCTGGCTGTCGAGTTCGATCCGTTGATGGATGATTTGCGCCTGGGGTTCGACCAACCAATCGTTCGCCACCGCGAACGGATAACCGGCCTCCACAGACAGGGTCACGGCGTGCCCGTCGTTGTCGATTTTCAGGCCGCGTTCGGAATGGCTGTCACCGTTGAGCCAGGTGTACATCGCGACGGCGTCGATGTAGGCATTGCCCGGATCGGTCAACGTCCAATAGGCACCGAGGCTGTCGCCTTCGAGTTCGACCTTGCCAGCGCGTTTGTCTTCGAAGCCCTGGTTGAATCCGTCGACATCACCCTTCAAGCGGCTGTGGCCGACGAAGAAACCCGTACGCTGGGTTTGCCCGCCAGACAATTGCGAACCGAACAGGTCATTGCCGACCTGGAAACCGTTCAGCGAGCCGTCGAGTTTCGGCGTGACGGTGCCTGCCCAGGTCTGCTCGAAGTTCTTGCCATAGACCCGACCCCAACCCGCCCCAAAAGCACCGGTCTCGGTCAGCAGGCGTTGGTCGCCCTGACGATCGTGGAAGGTGCCGAGTGCATTCAAGGCCAGCTGTGCCGCTGCGGGTGGCAATGCCGACCACGTCGGCACTTCCGGACGATAAAGGGGAATGGGTGCGGCGCCGGGTGCGGGTGTCGGCAACGCGGGGCTGCCGGCCGCTGCCACTGGCGCCGCCACCAGCGGCACCAGAATCGGCGGCAAGGCTGGATCAGGGTTGGGCACTTCGACCAATGGCGCTGCCGCCACGGATGAACTCAAGTACCAACTGTTCTCGCTGCCAGGCGTTACGCCACCCTTGTACAGGACGTAATCGAAAGCACCGGCCGACACTGGCGCCTTCAGGGTGAAGGCGTCATTGCTGCTCACCGCAGTGCCTTGGGCCTGGACCACTTGGATACCGTTTTGCAGGGTTTGCGCACCTGCGCCACCGAGGTTGCTGACGGTGATGGCAGTGGAGCCGGTCAAGGTGCCGTCGTTGACCACCAGTTTGTCGCTGGGCGAGTTGTCGCCGCCCAGTACACTTTGCACCCACAACTGGCCGCCATTGCCTGCGTAATTGCCTTGCACGGTCAGGGTGTCGCTGGTGCGGGTATTGCCGCTGCCGAGGTCGATGGTCCCGGCGTTGTTCAAGGTGGCATGCTGGCCAGCGGTGAACGGCGTGATGCTGCCTTGGGTGGACGTTATGACGCTGCTGCCGTCGACGTTGAACTCGCCGCTGCCGGTGATGCTGTCGCCGAGCACGACGTTACCGTCGACGTCGAACCGGGAGCCATTGCTCAGGCTGACAGTTTCCCAGTTGATGTAACGGGCGGCGCCGGCGGATGCGGTGTGATCAAAGGTTAACTGATCGGTGCCAGGGCCACCGTCGATGCTCGGGGTCAGGGCGAGTGTGGACTCACTCAGGTTGCGCACAATAGCGCTGTCGTTGTCATCGCCCATCAGGATCGCCGAGCGGATGATGCCGCCACCGTCCCATAGAAATGTGTCATTGCCGGCACTGGCGCGGATTTCGCCAACGATCTCCCCGCCGGTCACGGTAATGCTGTCGTTGCCGCCGCTGACGCTGACGTTGCCGCCAACCCTGCCGCCGGAAACGATGATGGTGTCGGTGCCGAACCCGGTGACCAAGTTGCCGATGATCTCCCCGCCAGACATATCGAACAGGTTGTTGTCGAGCTTCATGTCGACCCGGCCGATGGTGCCTGCGGTCATCCTGGCGGTATCACCGTCCTCGAAGGCGCCGACAATCGTACCGCCGGTCATCAGGAAGAAATCGCGGTTGTCACCCTGGGCCAGGGACTGGATCGTGCCGCCGGTCATGGTGAAATTGTCGATGCCATTGCCTTGGTTGACGGCTTCGGTGACTTGCCCGGCGCTGATGTTGAAGACATCCGCGCCGTCGCCCAGATTGACGATGCCGACGATCTGCCCGGAATCCATGTTGATGGTGTCGATGCCGGCGCCGAACGTCACGTTGCCATTGATCGTGCCAGTGCCGTTGGCCGGTAGGTTCAGGGTGTTATCGCCGGCCAGATCGCTCAGGGGGCCGCCGGTGCCACTGTCACACAGGTGGGTATCGTTGCCGGCGGTAGGGGTGAAGGTACACGCCGCCTGGGCGGTATGAGGCCAACCGATGACAAGCAGAAAGGAGAACGCGCAAGCGCTGTAACGGTATTTGGGCCGCTCGGTAGCAAATGTCATGCAAGTCCCTCGCACGTTGATCAGTGGCTGACTGGCCTGTTGTCAACAGTGACAGGGCATCAGCACCTTCGGCAGCGCAGGTTGCGAGACAGCATCAGCAAAGTGATTTCCCTTTTTCGGGAAACTTCGGCAACGGTGGCTACGGTGTTTTTCCTGTTCGTAACAGAATCGGTACGGACATCACGACCGTAACAGCAGTTTTCGGACACCGCTACTGACACAAATGACAGGTCGCCTGAACATTTGACCGAGCGAGGACGCAGGTTCGCGTGCCTATAGATGGACTTCTACTGCCAGCGGCAAGTGATCCGACAGGTGGGTCCAGGGCTTGCTGCCGAGTATTTTTGGATCGTGGCTGCTGGCATTGCGCAGATAGATACGATCCAGCCGCAGCAATGGAAAGCGCGCCGGGTAGGTTTTGGCAGGGCGACCGTGGTGGCGTTCGAAGGCTTCGTGCAGATAGTCGCGGCGGGCGAGGGCGGCGTTGCCTTGCAGTTGCCAGTCGTTGAAATCGCCGGCGATGATCACGGGTGCGTCGTCAGGCAGGGATTCGAGCAATTGGCAAAGCAACTGCAGCTGCAACTGACGATGGCTTTCCAGAAGACTGAGATGCACGCAGATGGCGTGGACTTCGGCGTGCCCCGGCACATCGAGCACGCAGTGCAGCAAGCCGCGACGCTCCGGGCCGGTAATGGACACGTCGAGGTTGCGGTATTCGCGAATCGGGTACTTCGACAGCAGGGCGTTGCCGTGGTGGCCGTCGGGGTAGACCGCGTTGCGTCCGTAGGCGAAATCGCTCCACATGCTGTCCGCCAGAAACTCGTATTGCGAGGTCTGCGGCCAGTTGTTGTAGCGGGACGAATGGCCATCATGCTCGCCGACGACCTCCTGCAGAAACACCAGGTCCGCCGACGTACTGCGCACCGCTTCTCGCAACTCCGGGAGGATGAAACGCCGGTTCAGGGCGGTGAAGCCCTTGTGGGTATTGACCGTCAGCACACGCAAGCGATGAATGGCCGGGGGATTGGCCAGTGGCACCGACTCGGCCGTCTGTGACTTGGAATGGGTGGTCACGTTCACTCCTCTGAATGCGGATGGCTTATGTATGCGACTGATGCGCCGCCAGGCAGTTCAGTTTGGGCGATCGCGTGATCGGCTCCGTTCAATTGCCGGAGCGAGCAGGATCCAGCATTCAGGATTCGCTCAATTCAGACAAACACGATTTCATAGGGCAAACGCATTCGCTCCAGCAGTACTCGGGGCAACAGCGGGGCGATGCCGATGGCGGGTTCGCCGTCCAGCTGACTGGCGTATGCATGGGTGGCATGGCTTTTACGGGCGACTGTCCAGGTGTCCAGGCGCAGCTTGCGCGCGCGATGCCAGGGGATCAGTTCGCGATCCCGCGCTGGCCAGTGCCACGCCCAGACCGGCACTTCGTTGAATGTCGCCCCGGCGATGGTGGCTGCGTTGGCGCTGGCACGGCCCACGGCATCATGGTCGCTGAGACCGTCCGCAGCCCAGGTACTGAATACCACGTCGCCGGGGCGCAGGTAACGGGCGATGAATCGGGTCAGCTCCAGTTCGTGCTCAGCCAGGACGTTGTCGGTGAAGCCGCCGCGAATCCATTTCAGGCTGTGCATCGGCAACCCAAGCCGACGCAGGGCTTCGACGCTCTCCTGGGAACGAAACACACTCAGGCGCTTTTCTGACCACTGCTGCGAGCCCGGATGACTGGCGCTGCCGTCGGTGATCGAAATCAATTGCAGGGGATGGCCCATCGTGCTCAGCAGTTGCAACAATCCGCCGCAGGTCACCACTTCATCGCCGGGATGCGGGGCGATCACCACGGCGCGGGCACCGGGCGGGACCAGGGATTGCGTGCTGATGACCGGGATGTTGTCCAGTTGCAGGGCACTGTTCCAGATCTGCGCTGGCAGGCTGCTTTCGCTGAGGGAAACAGGTTTCATGAGGCTACGTCCTTGTGTCGTTACGCCTTCAGTCGTGCCCGATGCTGACAAGACCCGTGAGGGCAGGTTGATAACGATGCGCGGCATTCCCAACCCTGGAATGCCGCGCATCGAGTATTGCTCATGGAACGTTATTCGTCGCGTCCGAGGTTCCCAACGGCAAGTTTTTAGCTGGCCGGTACACCGCGAATGTTTTTACTCCTCTTCCTCACGTTGCAACTCGAACAGCAGCAGCGAGCGGCCGGTGACCGAATACTCGTGACCGAACTCGAAACGCTCCTGGCCGCGGATCGATGGCTGGTTGGTGTCGATCATGCAGGTCCAGAACCCGCCATCAGGCACTTCCGGCAACAGGAAGTTGACGATGTCGTGATGGGCATTGACCACCAGCAGCAGGGTCGCGTCGGCGCCCTTGCGGCGAATGCCGGTTTCCTGTGCACGGCCATCCAGCAGCATGCCCATGCAACGATTATGCGCATCGTGCCAGTGCTCGGTGGTCATTTCGCTGCCGTCCGGCGCCAGCCAGGTAACGTCCTTGACGCCGATGTCTTCGTTGTAATTGCCGACCAGAAAGCGTCCACGACGCAGGATCGGGTAGGCCAGGCGCAATTTGATCAGGCGTTTGACGAACTTGAGCAGCGCCTTGCCGTCTTCGCTGAGGTCCCAGTTGACCCAGCCGATTTCGCTGTCCTGACAATAGGCATTGTTGTTGCCATCCTGGGTACGGGCGAACTCGTCGCCGGCCACCAGCATCGGCGTGCCCTGGGCCAACAGCAGCGTGGCAAAGAAGTTACGCATTTGCCGATGCCGCAATTCGTTGATTTCCGGGTCGTCGGTCGGGCCTTCGACGCCGTGGTTCCAGGACAGGTTGTTATTGCTGCCGTCCTGATTGTTTTCGTCGTTGGCTTCGTTGTGTTTGTCGTTGTACGACACCAGATCGTTGAGGGTGAAACCGTCGTGGGCGGTGATGAAGTTCACCGAGGAATACGGCCGCCGGCCACGCTGATTGAACATCTCGCCGGAAGCGGTCATGCGGCTGGCAAAGTCAGCCAGTTGCCCATCGTCGCCTTTCCAGAATGCGCGCACGGTGTCGCGAAACTTGTCGTTCCACTCGACCCAGCCCGGCGGGAAGTTGCCGACCTGATAACCGCCAGGCCCGCAGTCCCATGGCTCGGCAATCATCTTGACCTGGCGCAATACCGGGTCCTGCCGGCAGGCCACGAGGAAGCTGTGGCGCTCGTCGAAACCGTCGTGGTAGCGCCCGAGAATGGTCGCCAGGTCGAAGCGGAAACCGTCGACGTGCATTTCCGAGGCCCAGTAGCGCAGGGAGTCGGTGACCATTTGCAGCACGCACGGGTGGCTCAGGTCAAGGGTGTTGCCGGTGCCGGAATCGTTGATGTAGAAGCGTTTGTCATCGGGCATCAAGCGGTAATACGAGGCGTTGTCGATGCCGCGCATGGACAGGGTCGGGCCTTGCTCGTTGCCCTCGGCGGTGTGGTTGTAGACCACGTCGAGGATCACTTCCAGATTGGCTTCGTGCAGGTGCGCGACCATCTCTTTGAATTCGGCGATCTTGCCGCTGGCCAGGTAACGCGGGTCGGGGGCAAAGAAGGCGATGCTGTTGTAGCCCCAGTAATTGGTCATGCCTTTGTGCAGCAGATGCTGGTCGTTGACGAAGGCGTGGATCGGCAGCAACTCCACGGTCGACACGCCGAGTTTACGAATGTGTTCCAGCACGTCGTCGACCATCAGGCCGGCGAAGGTACCGCGTACGTTTTCCGGTACGGAAGGGTGGCGCATGCTGATGCCGCGCACGTGGGTCTCATAGATGATGGTCTTGTCCCACGGCACGCTAACGCGATGGTCATGGCCCCAGGTGTGCGCAGGGTCGATGACTTTGCACTTGGGCACGTAAGGCGCGCTGTCACGTTCATCGAAACTGAGGTCGGCGTCGGGATGACCGATGGTGTAGCCGAACAACGCTTCGGACCATTTCAACTGGCCGACCAATTGCTTGGCATAAGGGTCGATCAGCAGCTTGTTGTGGTTGAAGCGATGTCCGTTGGCCGGGTCATACGGACCGTAGACGCGGTAGCCATAAATCAGCCCCGGATGCGCGTCAGGCAGGTAGCCGTGGTAGATCTCGTCGGTGTATTCCGGCAGTTCAATGCGTTCCAGTTCCACTTCGCCCGCATCATCGAAAATGCACAGTTCGACCTTGGTGGCGTTGGCAGAGAACAAGGCAAAGTTGACCCCTAGACCATCCCAGGTCGCACCCAGCGGAAAGGGCAGACCTTCACGGATTCGCGAGGGCTCGGCATGGGGGGCTGGCGTGTCTTTTTTTGGACGGGTCATAGATGCTCCTGCAATGGACAAAAACGGATACGGAACGTGTGGCAGCGAGCAGGCTCGTTCCCACAGGTGTTTTGCGGGGATGAGCGCGCCCGCAGTGGCGAGCTGACCCGCCACTTACTCATTCAGGACTACAGCTGAAAATCAGACCGCTGGCGGTTTTCGTGCCGCGCGGGGCTTTTTCGCGGCGGCTTTTTCACCGGGAGGAACGACGGAAGACGCCGCGGCCGGTTTGGCTTTCGCCTTCGCCGCTGCCACCTTGACCTCGCCTGCCTTGCCATTGGCGGTTTTGCTGACGGCAGGTTTGCTGGCCGGCGCCTTCGGCGGTTTTTTCGGCGCCAGGGCTTCGGCCTCGGCCAGCTTGCGCGCCATCTCCCAGTGGCGAGATTCCTGGCCTTCGGGTTTTCCTTCCGACTCCCAGATCTGATAGGCAAACTCGCGGATGCGTTTATCGTCGGTACTCATCGCAATGCTCCTGAACTGAACTCAAGTGTCGATAGTTTGGATAATGAGATTGACCGGGAAATCCCCCAGCGCGTCGCTGATTAACAGCTCCTTGTGTTTTGTGACTGTGGCGCTGGAAAAAAGTCCCTTCAGATTTTCGTCTGCAGTGGTGGAGGGCAAATTGATCCGGGTATCGCCCCACTGCGGCGCGTCCACGTGTGGCACGGCACTGTTTTCCAGCAGCGGCGCGCAACGGATCGGCACGATGACGATGGCGCGTTTACCCTCCCATTCGCGAACAAACCCAAGCACCCGATGGGCCTGGCTGCCGATGATGTCGAGCGCCTGGTAAGTGCCGTGTCGAAACAGCTCGGCGTGCTCGGCACGCAGGTTTAAAGTCCGCGCAATCAAGGCTTGCTTGATGCGCCCGTCGCGCCAGTTCGCCAACAGATCAGGCAGATTGAACGGCTGCTGCAAGGCCTGTTGGCGACTGGCGTAATCCACCGGGCGGCGGTTGTCCGGATCGACCAGCGAGAAGTCCCAGAACTCGTTGCCCTGATAAAGATCCGGCACACCCGGCACGGTCATGCGCAGCAAAGTTTGCGCCAAGCCATTCAGGGCGCCGGGTACGGCAATCGTCCGGGCTACCTTGGCGAGGGCGGTGCGCAACAGGTCACCTTCGGGACTCAGCAGCAGGCGCTGGGTGAAGCGTTCGGTGGCTTGTTCGTAGACATCGTTGGGCGCGCTCCAGCTGCTCTGCAACTTGGCTTCGCGCAGGGCTTTGCGTTGCCATTGACTGATGCGTCGGGCGTAGGCTTCAAGCGCCTGTGGGTCGTCGGGGTGCAAGTCCAGCGGCCAACTGCCAAGGAGCGCTTGATAGAGAAACAACTCATCACCGGCAGATGGCATCTGGTCATCGTCGCGCAGCGGGCGGGCGAGGGCGTGCCAAAGACCGATCTGTTCGACGTACCACTTACTGCGCTCACTCAGGACGGCCAGGCGCGCGCGGGTATCTTCGCCGCGCTTGTGATCGTGGGTCGCGGTGGCGAGCAGGTTGTCGGGAAACAATTCCAGGCGCTTGCGGTTCGCCTCATGGAAATCAGATACCGGCGCACTGAATTGTTCGGTGCTGAAGCCCACGTCATTTCGCGACAGCAACACCGCCGAGCGATAGAACGCGGTGTCTTCCACGGCTTTCGCGGCGGCGGGAGACGTCAGCTGTTGAAAGCGCACGCAGGCATGCTTGAGGCGCTTGCGCAGGCGTCCGGCAGGGCGCTTGCGCCACGCCTCGCCACCGAGCCAATTGGCCAGGCAGTCGAGCACCGGCCAGTCGGCCTCGCCCAGTGTCTGGCGGGCGCCGTCCATGGCCTGCTGGAAAAACACCTCGTCCTGGGCCGAGCGTCCAAGTGCACTGATGTAAGTGCGGTACACCGAGAAATGCACGATCAATTCCTGCAACGCTCGCCGGATCGCCCCGAGCGTCAAATCGCGGGTCATCAGGTCGTCCCGGGCCACTTGCAACAAAGCCTGGGCCACGCTTTCGAAATCCCCGGCGAGCGAGCCGTTGAGGATCTGCTGGCGCGCCAGTAGCGTTTCCTGGCGGAAATCGGCCGGGCGTTCGCTGTAGCGCTGCCAGACTTCCCCCAGGGTGGTCTCGCCGTCGGGGTCGTGTTGCAGCAGTGACAACTGGTTCATGAATTCGTAGCCGGTGGTGCCATCCACCGACCAGTCGCGGTGCAGGGTTTCGCCTTCGCCAAGGATTTTTTCGACGTAGATCGGCAAGTGCCGGCCCGGCGCCAGGCTGTCGACCCGCCGCCGCAGTTTGCGGCAGTAGCCCCGCGGGCCCGCCAGACCGTCGATATGGTCGATGCGCAAGCCGTCGACCAGCCCCTCAGCCACCAGCTGGAAAATTTTCGCGTGGGTCGCCTCGAATACCGCTGGACGCTCGACCCGCAATCCACCCAGTTCGTTGACATCGAAAAAGCGCCGCCAATTGATGTCATCGGCGGCGGTGCGCCAACTCGCGAGGCGATAGCTTTGGCGTTCCAGCAGGTCGTGCAGTCGCTGGAAACCTTCGCAGGTCTGCGAGTCGTAGGCTTTCAGATTGTGCTCGATGCCTTGCAGAATCGCGGGATGGCTGGCCAGTTCGCGCAACTCGTCTTTCAACGCAATCGCCAGGCTGTGGGCGTCAGTTTGATAGCTCAGGGTGCTGAAACGATTGGCCAGTAATTTGAGCGGCTCGTCTTCGGCCTTGAGCAGTTCACCGTAATGGCTGGGGCAAATGGGGAAGTGATGATCGTAATGCTCGACATAAAACGCACCGCGCTCATCGAAGCGCAGCTTCAAGGTGCCGTCCTGCAGGGCGACGCCGTAGTCGCTGCCAAGAAATGGCAACAGCAACTGACCTTCCATCAACGGATCGGGCGAGTGCCACTGGATATCGAAGAACTCGCCGTACGGGCTCAGCCGTCCCCATTCCAGCAAGTCCAGCCACCAGGGATTATCGTTGCCGCCAACCGCCATGTGGTTGGAAACGATGTCGAGAATCAGCCCCATGTTTTGCCCGCGCAACGCGCTGACCAGACGCCGCAGTGCCGGTTCGCCGCCCAACTCCGGATTGACCGTGGTCGGGTCTACCACGTCATAGCCGTGCATCGAGCCGGCGCGGGCACTCAGCAGGGGCGAGGCGTAGACATGGCTGATCCCGAGGCGGGCGAAGTACGGCACCAGTGGCACCGCATCGTCCAGGGTGAAGCCTTTATGGAATTGCAGCCGCAGGGTTGCCCGTAAAGGCCGCATTGTCACTGCATTCATTGGTCACGCTCGGCCGCCTGGAGTCGCGCGCAGGCGAGCAGTTCCAGACGCCGGGCGGCGTCTTCGTTATCGAGCAGCGCTTCGCTGTAACCGGGCAGGCGTCGCGACCAGTTCGGGTGGGCATCGATGGTGCCGGGCAGGTTGGCCTGCTGTTCGATTCCCAGTGCATCCTCAAGCGGCAACAAGACCAGCGGCGCGCGGGTGTGGCCGAGGAAACGCACGCTGGCGTCGAGCACCTGATCGGTCTCGTGGGACTCTTCGCGAAAGTTCTGCGGATCCTGGCTCAAGGTCCGGCGCAGGCCTTCGCGCTCGCGTTCGCGATGTTGGCGCCACTCGATTTCGCCGTTGGCATCGACCATGCCAAGGCGGGCATTCCAGTCGATGTCGCGACCGTGCCACCAGCCATTGAGGGTCGGCAGGTCGTGGGTACTGGTGGTCGCCAAGGCGTTGTCCGGCCATTCGAGAATCGACTTGAAGTGGGTGTTGTCCTGCTCGAACAGCAACACCCGCATGCCCAGTATCGAGCGGGCGATGAGTTTTTCCCGCAGGCCATCCGGCACGGTGCCAAGGTCTTCGCCGAGGACGATGGCCTGGTGCCGATGGGATTCCAGCGTCAGCAAGCGCAGCAAATCGTCGACCGGGTAATAAAGGTAGGCGCCGTCGGCGGGTGATGCGCCGTTGGGGATCACCCATAAACGTTGCAGGCCCATGATGTGGTCGATCCGCAGGCCACCGGCATGGGCGAAATTGGCCCGGAGCATCTCGATGAAGGCACGGAAGCCGTGGCGCACCAGACCTTCCGGTGAAAACGCCGAGATTCCCCAACCTTGACCGGTGCGATTGAGAATGTCCGGTGGCGCGCCGACTGTCAGCGCAGCAAGCAATTCATCCTGGCGGCTCCAGGCCTGGCTGCCACCGCCATCGGCACCCACCGCCAGATCGGCGATCAGGCCAATGCCCATGCCACTGCTGCGGGCGGCGGCTTGCGCGCGCTCCAGGCAGCGGGTGATCAACCACTGGCAGAAAGCGAAGAAACCAATGCGCCCGGCATTCTCTTCGGCGAATTCAGCCAGCGCGGCGCTGCGCGGGTTGCGCCATTGTTCCGGCCACTCACGCCAATCGAGGCTTTCACCCTTGGCGGCCCGCGCTTCCTGGATGGCTTCGAAGCGGCAGTGGTTTTCCAGGGCTTCGCCACCGGCGTGGCGAAAACTGCTGAAATCGGCGTGCAATGGGTGTTCGCCTTGCACGAAGCCCTCGTACAGCGCCTGCAATAGTCTGTGTTTGGCCTCGGCGGCGGTGGGCCAGTCGATCAGTGGCAGTTCTTCAAGGTGCTTGAGTGGGTCACCAAGGCCGGTGGCATCAATGGCGGCGCGCATGGCCCGCTCACCGAGAATGGCACCCGGCGCGCAGTACAGGCTATTGAGAAACAAACGACTGGACGGCGAATAAGGGCTGTAACGCTGAGTATCGTTGCTGAACATCGCGTGCAGCGGGCTGATCGCCAGTGCTTCGGCACCGCGCTCGCCGGCTACCCGCGCGAGATCTTCCAGCGCCTGGGTATCACCGAATCCGCCGTCGCCGGCACGCCGCAAGGCATACAGTTGAACGCTCAGGCCCCAGGTGCGGGGGATCGGGCTGTCGACCGCATCGCCGACGCTGTAGCAGCGTTCCGGGGCCACGGCCAGGGTAAAGGTTTGGCCGTCGATGCTGACATGCTGATACCCCACCGGGATCAGGCCCGGCAGAATTGCCTCGGCATCGAGTTTCAGATTCAGTCGTGAGCCGTCTTCAAGGTGGATCTCGCAGGGTGTCTGCGGCTCGAAGTAGCGGGCCAGGTCGAGCCCGGTACCGACGTCCACGGTCATCAGGGGTGGCAGGTGCCGGGTATCCTGTACCCGTTGCAGTTCTTGCAGGCTGGCGTCGATTTCCTGGGCACTGCCGGCCGGGTGGCCCAGGCCGGTGAGGACGTTGCGCAATACTGAGGGTGCGACTTTTTGCGGGCGGCCATTGGCGTCGATCCAGTCGACTGCCAGGCCGGCGCGGCTTGCAAGGATTTCAAGTTGCGCATCACTCATTGGCGCTCTCCATCAAGGGGTAGCAAAGGGGTTGCGGCGGTGAGGCTGACAAGCGCGCAATACGGGGGCAGGGTGCCTTGTTGCAGTCGCCGGGCTGACCCTGAAGGATGTTCGAACAGCCAGTTCGCGTCGGTGGGCGGCTTGTGCTGCAGCGGTTTGTGGCCCAGGTTCAGGTCGATGCGCAGATGGCTGCCATCGCCCAAACGCCAGCTCGCGCTCACCGCGCCGGGAGCCAGTACGCTGGCGTCCAGCGCATGGGCACCGGGTAAGCGCGGAATGATGTGCTGGTGGCGCAGCTGCAACAGGTGGCGATAGAGCTCGTGGATCTGCGATGGCTCGCTGGCTGACAGCGTCGGCCGGGACGCTTCGAACGTCGGCGGCGCATTCGGGTCGGGAATTTGCTCGCGCTTATGCGGATCAGTAAAGGCGCTGAACGCGGCAAACTCGTTACGTCGTCCTTCACGCACCAGCCTTGCCAGCTCACCGTGATGGCTGGTGAAAAACAGAAACGGCTGCTCGGCCGCGAACTCGTCACCCATGAACATCAGCGGGATCATTGGCGACAGCAGCAACAACACCGTTGCCGCCTTCAAAGCGTCAGGGTGGGCCAATTGATGCAGGCGCTCGCCGAAGGCGCGGTTGCCGATTTGGTCATGGTTCTGCAAAAACAGCACAAAGGCGCTGGGCGGCAGATGCCCGCTGGGTTCTCCGCGAGCCTCGCCATGGCGGTTGATATGGCCCTGAAACACAAAGCCCTGGCTCAAACAGCGGGCCAATTGCTCGGTGGGGTTTTGCCCATAGTCAGCGTAGTAGGCGTCGGTTTCGCCGGTCAGCAAAACGTGCAGCGCGTTGTGGCCGTCATCGTTCCACTGCGCGTCGTACCCTTGCTCGAGCAAACTGGCCTGATTGTGTTCGTTTTCCACCATCAGCCAGACATGCCGTAACGGATCGGTCTGCTGACGCACCCGTTGCGCCAGTTCCTGGAGGAAATCCGGGTCCTCGATGGCATGCACGGCGTCCAGGCGCAGACCGTCGAAGCGGTACTCCAGCAGCCACATCAAGGCGTTTTCGATGAAAAAGTCCCGCACCTCGCGCCGACGAAAATCAATGGCCGCGCCCCACGGCGTGTGCTTGTCTTCGCGGAAGAAGCTTTTGGCGTAGCGATGCAGGTAGTTGCCGTCCGGCCCGAAATGGTTGTAGACCACGTCGAGAATCACCGCCAGGCCAAGGCCGTGGGCCGTGTCGATCAGGTGCTTGAGTTGTTCAGGTGTGCCGTATGAAGCCTGGGGCGCATACGGCAGCACGCCGTCATAACCCCAATTGCGTTCACCGGGAAACTGCGCGATGGGCATCAGCTCGATCGCGGTCACGCCCAGCTCGACCAGACGAGCCAGTTGCTGCTCGACCGCTTGAAAGCCACCGAGGACGCCAACGTGCAACTCGTAGATCACCGCTTCGCACCACGGTCGCCCCAGCCAGGTGCTGTGTTGCCACTGATAGGCAAGCGGGTCGACCACCAGGCTGTGTTGGTCGATGTCGCCGGCCTGGGCACGGGAGGCCGGGTCGGGCACCTCCATTTCGCCATCGATGTTAAACCGATAACGTGTCCCTGCAGGGCAGCGAGTGTTGATCACGAACCAGCCGTCGGCCTGAGGCAGCAACGGCAAGGACTGTCCATTTTCCAACTCGACACTGACGTAAAACGCATCTGGCGCCCACAACGCAAATCGCGTCTGTTCTGCGTCCAGCTTGATTGCGCCGTGGGGCCAGGTCTCAAGGGTCCGTAACGGCATTTTCAAAACCTCTTATTGTTTGTGCGATTTCCCCAAGGCCTTGGCAACCAGTTGTTCATAGAGTTCGGCATAGGGTTCGACGGCTTTGCACCAATTGAATGGCGCAGCCATCGCCCGGCAGCGCATGGCATGCAACAAGCCCGGGAAGGCGAAGACTTTGAACGCACGGCTCAGGGCTTCCTGATAACTTTCCACCGTGGATTCATCGAACAGGAAACCGGTCACGCCGTTTTCAATGGTGTCGGCCAGGCCCCCGGTATTGCGCGCCACCGGCAGGGAACCGAAGCGCTGGGCGTACATCTGGCTCAAGCCGCAGGGTTCATAACGCGAGGGCATCAACAGGAAATCGCTGCCGGCGAACATGCGTCGGGCATCGGTTTCGTTAAAGCCGATGCGCACGCCGATCTGCCCCGGGAACCGCAGGGCCAGCTCGCGCATCGCTTGTTCTTCTTCCGGCTCGCCACGACCGATGATCGCGATCTGGCCACCGGATTTGACGATGTATTCGGACACCGCTTCGGTGAGGTCCAGGCCTTTCTGGTAAACCAGACGCGAGACCACGGCGAACAGCGGGCCCTCGGAGTCTTCGAGGCCAAACAGCTCGCGCACATGGGCGGCGTTGGCGGCCTTGCCATCCCAGTCGCCGATGCTGAAGGGGCATAGCAGATGCGCGTCAGTGGCCGCGTCCCAGCTTTCGTCGATGCCATTGGGGATGCCACTGAGCAATCCTTGCTGGGTCTTGGCGGCAAGAAAGCCGTCGAGACCGCAGCCGAAATCCGGTGTGGTGATTTCCTGGGCGTAAGTCGCGCTGACGGTGGTGATGTGGCTCGAGTAGGCCATGCCGGCCTTGAGGAACGACATCTTGCCGTAGAACTCCATGCCTTCCTGTTGCAGCGCGTGATGGGGAATACCCAGTTCCGGGCAGGAGCCCAGGCTGGTCACACCTTGGTACGCGAGGTTATGGATGGTGAACAGCGTCGGGGTGCGTTGCCCGCGCCAGTGCATGTAAGCGGGCGCAAGGCCTGCGGGCCAGTCGTGGGCGTGCACCAGGTCCGGGCACCAGTGAATTTGTGCGAGGTTGGCGGCGATGTCGGCCGCTGCCAGGCCCAGGCGGGCGAAACGAATGTGGTTGTCCGGCCAGTCGCGGCCATTGTTGGCGCCGTAGGGCGACCCTTCACGCTCGTAGAGCTCAGGGCAGATCAACACGTAAATGACCAGACCGTCGGGCATGTCCATGCGCCCGATCTTGCACGGCGGCAATGCGGCATGCCCACCGAGCTCGCCGATGATGTGAATCGGGTTTTCGCTGTGCAGCACCTGCGGGTAACCGGGGATCAGCACCCGCACATCGTGCAAGTGCGCCATGGCCCGGGGCAGCGCGGCAGAAACGTCGCCCAGGCCACCGGTTTTCACCAGATCGGCAATTTCAGAAGTGACGAACAATACTTTTTTCTTGTTCGGATTCTGGCTGGCCACGGGGGCCAGAGTCTTGCTACCGGAAACACTGATCGATTGGGCGGCGGGACCACTCACGGTGCTTGATTCGCCGACATGCTGATGAGCACGTTCTCCCTGTACATCTAAAGCCGCACTGATCATATGAATCTCCCGTGTTGTTGATCTAATTCTCACGTCTGGCAAACGGTTGGGTGGCCAATTCCTGTGGCCGGGCACTAAAACGCTGCGCAACAGTGAGCAAGCGCTGCCCAATGCGCTGAAGCAGAATGGGTGGATTAGCCATTGCAAGGATTGCACCAGTCGCAACGCACCTACTGTTCAGTCGACCGAGCACCGGTGGCAAAAGTTTCGACTTTTTTTCCACTTTGTGACCGACCGGTTTTGCCCTGCGAAAATGAGTCTAGGCCAGAACTTAGAGCGGGAAAGGCCAGATGGCAAAATTGTTCGACAATCGGTTCGAAGAGGTACGGACGTGCCGGATTGGAGGGCAATCGCACCGACGAAGGGCATGTTTTTTTGAGAAATTGGTAAGAAATGAAGCAGGACTGTCACAACGATGTGCGTGGGTGAACAGCAGTGGTGCACTATTGTGGTGCGCTGGTTTGGCTGGCGTGGTGGCTGTCAGCGTCTCATCGCGAGCAGGCTCGCTCCCACAGGTTTCTTGAATCGCAACGATTCCTGCAGGAGCAAGCTTGCTCGCGATGAACGATGACCCGGTATCAATTGAGCAACCGGATTGGCTGGCCGGCGGTCCAGGCTTTGATGTCTTCGATCATCTGGGAAAAGAACAGCTGGTAATTCTGCTGGCTGACGTACCCGACATGCGGCGTCGCCAGCACGTTCTCCAGGGTGCGGAACGGATGATGGGGCGGCAACGGCTCGACATCGAACACATCCAGCGCCGCCCCCGCCAGTTGCCGTTTCTGCAAGGCCTTGATCAGCGCCGCTTCATCGACAATCGGTCCGCGTGCGGTGTTGACCAGCAGTGCAGTGGGTTTCATCCAGCTTAAAGCCCTGGCATCCACCAGGCCTCGGGAGCGGTCGCTGAGCACCAGATGTACCGACAGCACGTCGGCCTGTTCGAACAGTTCCTGCTTGCTGACGTAACTCACGCCAACCTGCGTCGCCCGCTCTGCGGTGAGGTTTTCACTCCAGGCGATCACGCGCATGCCGAACACCTGGCCGAACTGCGCCACTCGCTGGCCGATGCTGCCCAGGCCGAGGATCGCCAGGGTCTTGCCATGCAAATCGCCCCCCAGACCCTGTTGCCATTGGCCGGCGCGCAGGGCATTGGCTTCGGTCACGAGGTTGCGGGTGGCGGCCATGATCAATGCCCAGGTCAATTCCGGCGCAGCATGCTTGTAGCTGTCGGTGCCGCACACCTGGATGCCCAGCGCCGCCGCAGCCTTGAAGTCGAGGGCGGCGTTGCGCATGCCGCCGGTCACCAGCAGCTTCAGTCGGGGCAGGCGTCGCAGCAGGTCTTCGTCGAATCGCGTACGTTCACGCATCACGCAAATCACTTCGAACGCTTCCAGGCGCTGGGCCAGGGTGTCGTGATCGGCAGGGTAGTCGTGGATGAAACTCACCTGGCCGACGTCTTCCAGTTCCGACCAGTCAACCACGTTGCGCGCTACGTCCTGCCAATCGTCGATCACTGCAATCTGCACCGCCATCAGCCTTACCTCTTTAACGCACGGGGTTGGTTTTGTTCAGCCAGTCGAGCAAGGCCTTGTGGAATTTCGCCGGTTCTTCCATCTGCGGGGCGTGGCCCAGGCCCGGGAATTCCACCAGTGTCGACTGGGGAATGAGCTTGGCCACCTGCTTGCCGAGTACGTCATATCGGCCGATCTTCGCCTTCACCTCGGGAGAGGCGAGGTCTTTGTTGATCGCCGTGCTGTCTGCCGTACCGATCAACAACAGGGTCGGCACTTTCAGGTTCTTGAATTCGTAATACACCGGCTGGGTGAAGATCATGTCGTAGATCAGTGCCGAGTTCCATGCGACCTGCGTCTTGCCCGGGCCTTTGGCCAGGCCGGCGTACATGTCCACCCAGCGGTCAAACTCCGGCTTCCAGCGGCCGTCGTAGTAAGTGCTGCGTTGGTAGTCATGAATGCCCTTGGCGTTGACCTTCAGTTCACGCTCGTACCACTGATCGACGCTGCGGTAGGGCACGCCGATGGCTTTCCAGTCTTCCAGGCCGATGGGGTTGACCAGGGCCAGTTGTTCAACCTGATCGGGATATTGCAGCGCGTAACGGGTGGCGAGCATGCCGCCGGTAGAGTGGCCGAGCAGGGAGGCTTTTTGAATGCCGAGGGCCTTGAGCAATTGCTGGGTGTTGCTCGCCAGTTGCTGGAATGTGTACTGATAGTGGTCAGGCTTGCTGGACGTACAGAAACCGATCTGGTCCGGCGCGATGACCCGGTAACCGGCGTCGCTCAATGCCTTGATCGACGTTTCCCAGGTTGCCCCGCAAAAATTCTTGCCGTGCATCAGCACCACGCTGCGGCCATTGGCCTTGCCATGGGCGGCGACGTCCATATAGCCCATTTGCAGGGATTTGCCCTGGGACTCGAAGGCGAAGTGCTTGACTGTGTAAGGGTATTCAAAGCCTTGCAACTCGGGGCCGTAGGCCGGGCTTTCAGCTGCAAGGGCCGGCAGTGATGCGGTGAGCAGCAGGCCGGGAAGCCAGAGTGAGCGGGTCAGGGGCATGGGTAACTCCTTTGTAAATCCGTCGATGCTGGATCGGGATGATTAGGGCGACATTAACAAGGCAATCGCCGTCCCGGTTGGTTCAACCCATCCAGCCCAAGGTGGCCAGCGCCACAACGCCATAACGGGCACCCTTGGCCAGGGTCACGATCAGCAGGAAACGCCCCAGGGGCTCACGCATCACGCCGGCGACCAGGGTCAGCGGGTCGCCGATGATCGGAACCCAGCTGAACAGCAGTGACCAGTGACCATAGCGCTGATAATGATGACGGGCTTTTTCCAGATGCGCAGGGCTGACCGGGAACCAGCGCCGGTCACGGTAGTGCTCAATGGCGCGGCCCAGCCACCAGTTCACCAGCGAGCCAAGGACATTGCCCAGTGTCGCCACCGCCAGCAATGCCCACAGCCAATACTTGCCGCTGAGCAGCAAGCCCACCAGCAGCGCTTCGGACTGCAATGGCAGCAGGGTAGCGGCGCCGAAGGCCGCCAGGAACAAACCGATGTAGGCGCCGAAAATCAATGGGCCGGGTAATCCGCCACGACCATCTCCGTACCGTCCTTTTTCAGGCCGATCACTTGGTAGGCATCGCTCATGCCGTCCATCTCCATGCCGGGCGAACCCATGGGCATGCCGGGAGCGGCGACGCCCAGCAGATCGTCGCGTTTGCTCAGGGCCAGGACCTGATCGGCCGGTACATGACCTTCGACGAATTTGCCGTTGATCAAACCGGTGTGGCAGGACGCCAGGCGCGGAGGGACGCCATGTTGTTGCTTGAACTCACTCATATTGGCTTCGACATGGTCCTCGACCTTGAAGCCGTTGGCTTCCAGGTGGGTGATCCACTTTTTGCAGCAGCCGCAATTGGCGTCACGATGAACTTCGATCGGGATCAAATCGGCGGCCTGGGCCAGGGAGGAAATGAACAGGGCGCTCAAGGCAGCCAGACGCAGAGGGGTTCGCATGTTGGCAAGGGTCTCGGATTGAGTGCGAAAAACGCATTCTGACCGGTTTCCCTGGCGATGAGAGGGGAGATTGTTACCAGGTTATACAAAAGATGCACGCGCGTGGCTTGCCGCCGATGGCGTTCTCAAGTGCGCTATCGCCAGCAAGCCGGCTCCTACAAAGACCAGGCTTCGCGACACAGAGGTCTTACACAGGACTGTAGGAGCCGGCTCCCACAGGGGGATCGCGGTGGGGCTAACGATGCGGGTAGTCACCGGGGCCGCCACGATCATCGTAGTGATGGCCATGGTGTCCGCCGCCGTGGGGGAATACGATGCAGCCGCTCAGGGACAACAGGGCCAGCAGGGGAATCAGCAGTGTGATTCGACGCAACATTTGTAACTCCTCATGGTTAACGCCGCAGTGAAGCCAAAACGCTTCAGCGGCTGTAACATGAGACCCCGTTTGCAGCGCCCCATCCCCGGAAAACGGTAAGGGCTTGGCATGCATTCGGATACAAAGTGGATACATTTATTCAGATTCAGGAACTGCAAATGACCCAGTCGCAACGTTTGAAATATTCGATTCTGATCTCCCTGGTGGTGCTGGCGATCATGTTTGGCCTGTCGTATTTGCAGAACACCGGCGTCATCAGCGAAAAACTGTTCCAGTACATCGCCATTGGCGTGGCGGTGGTCGTGGTGGTCATCAATGGCGTGATGCGCCGCAAGGTCAAGCCCTGAGCCGCGAGGCCCCGGGCCAGGCTTGATCAATCGTTGTGCAGCGCGGCAGCGGCCCGAGGGTCGAGGCTGTAGCTTTTGTCCGGGTTGAGGACAATCACGCCTTCGCTGCACAGACGTTTCAACACTTCGCGCACGCTCAGAAAGGACAAGGGAATATCCAGCTCCAGCAGATGACTGTGCACGCCGCGCACGCCGAGGCTGCGCTCGCTTTCGGCAGCTGTCAGAAGGGCGTCGATGACTTTCAGGCGAATCAGACTGGTTCGCAAGCCAAAGCTTTTGAGCAGGAAGCGAATCCGCTCGTTGCCATGGCGCTCGGTACGCTGGTCGAAAACACCGACCCCAATGGAAGATCCCTTTGGCGCGTTGCTACCGTCCGTTGGCAGATGCGAGTTGTACATTGCAAAACTCCTTTTCAGAGCCTGATCAGGAAAAATGGGCGCTCTTACATAACAAGACGTATGAGCGACCCGAATCATGAAGACTTAGATGTAGAAATTTCGTCGTCATTACGTCACCGGTCTGTCAGACGCCTGTAAATGGCGGTTCAATCGCCTAAATATTTGTATTTTGCTTCGTCCTTAAAAGGATGCGCGGCCTGCGTGTCAGTACGCAGAACGGTGACCATCGTTTTTCGATCAGGAGCGAGTGTGATTATTTCCAGCCAGTTAACCAGGTTGAGCCTGGCGGGTTTGTGTGTCGGGCTGAGTCTTGCGGCGAATGCGCGCAGTCAGCCCGAGCAGGCGAGTGCCGAGATCCGCCGGACCAGTTTCGGCGTCCCGCACATTCGTGCGCAGGACGAGCGCGGGCTCGGTTACGGCATCGGCTATGCCTATGCTCAGGATAACCTGTGTTTGTTGGCCAATGAGATCGCCACGGTGAACGGTCAACGGTCGCGTTATTTCGGCCCGGACCAGTTCACGGTGGAAGAACGTGAAAACCTGGTCAGCGACCTGTTTTACAATTGGTTGAACACCCCAGAGGCCGTCGATGGATTCTGGCAGGCTCAAACCCCGGACGTGCGCGAACTGATGGAAGGTTATGTGGCCGGCTACAACCGTTCCCTGACGGAGCGTCGGGAGCAGGGACTGCCGGGGCAATGTCAGGGCGACTGGGTGCGTGATATCGCCACCACGGATCTGGTCAAGTTGACCCGCCGTTTGTTGGTCGAAGGCGGTGTCGGGCAGTTTGCCGAAGCGCTGGCGGGTGCGACGCCTCCGGCCGCCGTTGCCGGTAATGCCGGTAATGCCGGTAATGCCGGTCATCAAGCGTCCTATCAACTGGCCGCTTCGCGCATCCAGCGTTTCGCCCTCGATCGCGGCAGTAATGCGGTGGCGGTGGGCAGCGATCGCTCCTTTAATGGCCGCGGCATGTTGTTGGCCAACCCTCATTTTCCGTGGGTCGGCGGCATGCGTTTTTATCAGATGCACCTGACCATTCCCGGCAAACTGGACGTGATGGGCGCCGCATTGCCTGGGCTGCCGTTGATCAATATCGGCTTCAACCAGCACTTGGCCTGGACCCACACCGTGGACTCATCCAGGCATTTCACCTTGTATCGCCTGCAACTCGATCCAAAGGATTCGACGCGCTATATCGTCGACGGCAAGTCGCTGCCGATGCACAAGCAAACGCTTATGGTCGACGTGAAACAGTCCGATGGTACGGTCAAGGCCATTTCCCATGAGGTGTACAGCTCGCAGTTCGGTCCGATCGTGCAGTGGCCCGGCAAACTGGACTGGGACAACCAGTTTGCCTACAGTCTGCGTGACGCCAACCTGGAAAACGATCGGGTGTTGGCGCAGTGGTACGCGATGAACCGCGCCGACAGTCTTGAAGCGTTTCAGGACAGTGTCCACAAGATCCAGGGCATCCCCTGGGTCAACACGCTGGCGGCGGACGACAAGGGGCAAACGCTGTACATGAACCTGTCGGTGGTGCCGAACGTCAGCACCGAGAAGCTGGCGCAGTGCAGCGATCCGCGCATCGGCCTGCAAATGATCGTTCTCGATGGGGCCAACAGCGCTTGCGCCTGGGACATCGACCCGCAGGCCGCGCAAAAGGGCATTTATGCGGCGGGTAAACTGCCGCAACTGTTGCGCAAGGACTTTGTTCAGCATTCCAATGATTCGGCATGGATGGCCAACCCCGCGCAACCCTTGACCGGATTCTCGCCGCTGATCAGCCAGGACAGCCAACCATTGGGCCTGCGTTCGCGATTCGCCCTGGACCGACTGAGCACGCTGACCAAGGCGGGCACTCTCGACGCGGCGGATCTGCAGCACATGGTAATGGATGATCAGGTCTATCAGGCGGCGCAAGTCATGCCCGACCTCCTGCAATTCTGCGCCACCGACCTGGGGGCCGATGCGAAAACGCTGGCGCCGCTGTGCGCCAGTTTCAAGGCTTGGGATCGCAAGGCGAATCTCGACAGCGGCCTGGGCTTTGTGCATTTTCAGAATGTCATGGAGCCTCTTGAGCAGGCACCGGATGTCTGGCGGGTAGCGTTCGATGCCAAGGATCCGCAACACACACCACGCGGGCTGGCGATCGATCGTCCACAAGTGGCGCAAGCGCTGCGCCAGGCGATGTTGGCCTCGGTCGAACAGGTCAACGCGACCGGTCTGAAGCAGGACAGTCGCTGGGGCGATATTCAGGTCGTCAGCAGCGGTGGCCAGCAAACCCCGATTCACGGTGGACCGGGTTCACTGGGTGTCTATAACGCGATCCAGAGTGTGCCCCGAAGCGATGGCAAGCGTGAAGTCGTCAGTGGCACCAGCTATCTGCAAGTGGTGACGTTCGATGAGAAGGGACCGCAGGCCAGGGGATTGCTGGCGTTTTCGCTGTCCAGTGACCCAGCGTCGAAATATTCCCGGGACCAGACCGAGGCATTTTCCAGGAAGCAACTGAGTGTGCTGCCGTTCACCGAGCAACAGATCAAGGCTGACCCGCAGTATCAGGCCCGGACAATTCGTGAGCCGGATGAAAAAGCCGGGAAGGTGGCTGCCCAATAACCAAAGCAGGCTTTGCTGCAGCAATAAAAGAAGGCCGCGCCCCGCAAGGGTCGCGGCCTTTTAGCTTTTCGGTGGTTGTTGTGGGATCGAGTTGAGGACCGGGTTGCCCTCTTTGTTGCGAGTCAGGTAGACCGGCAGCACCTTGGGCAGGGTCGCTACCAGGGTGTTGAGTTCCTTGATGTTGTAAATGCCACCGATGCGGATCGCCCCAGTGCTCTGGTCGGCAACCATCAACGGGGTTTCCAGGTAGCGGTTGATCAATGGCAGCGCATCGTTCAGCGCCAGGTCATCGAGTACCAGTTTGCCGTTGAGCCAGGCCAGCGAATTGTCGTTTTCGTAGGTCTGACTGATCTGTGGAATGTAGTCGCCATGACGATAGCTCGCCTGCATCGACGGGCCGAGTCGCAAGCCGTCCCCCGGCAAACCATCATCGCTGCTGACCAGCACCGAGCCTTCGATCAGGTTCACTTTCACCTGATCTTCATACATCCAGACGTTGAATTTGGTCCCGGTGACGCGGATCTTGCCTTCGGCCGCCTTGACGACGAAAGGGTGCCTGCTGTCGTGGCTGACGCTGAAAAACGCCTCGCCTTTTTTCAGGGTGACCTGGCGATGATCCTTGTAATTGCTGTAGACCAGCTCGCTGCCCAGGTTCAGTTCGACTGTGCTGCCGTCATTGAGAATGACCTGGCGTACGTTGTTGGTCGCTTCGAAGTGTTGGTACGAGTTGGGCAGCCATCCCAGATTCCAGCCGCTGTAGGCCGCCAGCGGCAGTGCCAGTGCACAAACAGCGGCGGCCATGCCGAAAGCGCGCCACGGTGTCTGCGCTTTAACCGCCACCATCGGCACGACCACGCTCTCCGGTCGAGGCAGATCGCCGGCGACATCCCAGATTTCCAGCATGGCCTCGTACTCGAACGCATGAAGCGGGTGCGCATCCCGCCACTGCTCGAACGCCAGACGCTCCTGCGCGGTGCAGTCTTCGGCGTGCAGACGCATGCACCACTGCGCGGCGGCGTCGGTGATAGCATCATATTCGGCTTGCGAGAGAGAATTATCGGTCATTGACTCATCCTGATTTCCCGCATTCTAACCTTTGGCGGAACGCAGAGAGAACATCGGTCATGGCAATTACCCATCAACGTGTATTTATTTTTATCGGAACAGACCGTAAACAGCGCATTGCCGAGATGTATTCATTGCCGGCGTGAAAAAACGTTCATGCGCAGATCAACGGATCTGCGCATGTTTCGTGGAAACTCAGGCCGATGAAGTGGATGCCACCGGCACCGGGTCCAGTTGCCGGCCCATCTCGCAGATCAGAAAAGCAATCGAGTCGGCATTGCGCAAAATGACGTCAATGCGTTTTTCAGCGTTCTGCGGGTTGAGAAACGCATTGCGGGCGGCTTCCATGGTCTTGGTGCCGGTGACCTTGAGGATTTCTTTGCCAACGTGCGTCGACCCCGGAATCAAATCCAGGCTCAGCCATGACTGCAATTCGTTGTCCCAGCGCGCGAACAGTTCTTCCCTTGGCGTCTGCAGGGACAAAGCTTCGCGCTGAAAATCCACCTGACTTTGCTTCATTGCCCGACCGTAACCGGTGATGGGTGAGACCAGGTCACTGAAGGGGCGCCTGGCCTCCAGGGACGCTATATCCACGGTTTTTGAGAAAAGGTGAGAAAACTCATGGATCAGCGTGGCTGCCTGGCTGTGGCCTTCGATATCAAAGGGTTCTGTCAGACAAGGCTCGTAACACTCGAGCTGCTGATCAAAGAACCTCTCGGTGAAATGCACATTCTTCTTTAAATCGCCCGCAACGACGAAGGCGATGATGTTGGCTTGCTGGTACTTGTTCGATCCGACCACAAATCGCTCGGTGTTCATCAAGTCTTCATCCGGGTCCACCAGCGCCGTGCAGATGGGCAGGATGGACTGCTTGATTTTGTCGAGCAGGGCTGCGTCGACGCTGCTGACATCAAAAAAACGCCTGAACAAGCCATCCAGTCGCGTCCCGGGGGTAAGCTTTCTTTGCTGCGCCAGATTGTGCAGGCTGTTGAAGGCGTAATAGCGCGCCATATCGATGGCCTGCACAATCATGCGCGCCTTTTGCGGGTGGTTGGCGCGGATGTTTTCCATGCCGCGTGCTTCGATGTTCAATACCCGGTTGGCTTCATGGCTGGTGATGTACTCATTACGCATTTTTGACAGGGCTTTTCCGAAGTGCACGGTATGCACATCGGGGTCGATGACCATTTGCTGTGTCGATGTGGTGGCGAGCGTAGGGCCATCCTGTTCGGCGTTGAGGATCTGCCATGCCGCACCGGGTCTGGCGACGCGATATACCTTGCCGGCGACAGGCGCGTAACGCTGTTGACTGACCGGATCGAGGTAGGTGCCATCGTTTGCATTCCTGGTCAGATCTTTCAAATTGACGGTCGGTGCTTCAAAGGATTGCAATGATGTGCGTAACGGCGCCGTCGGTTTTAACTCAGACCATTTCGGTTGCGTCACGGGGGTTGCGACCGGCTCTGTTGTGGTCGTTGCCTGCGATGTCACGAGTTCGCCCTCCAGCGACAATCGCCCCAGTGAGACCATCTGCGCCGCGCCGGCAATGAATTCCTGCATGGCCCGTTTCCAATGGTGGTCCTGCAACGCTTCGGCGGAGGCTTCGAAGTCCTTGAAGCTATGCCATAAAAATTGCAGGTAGGCGAGTTTGCCCGGCAACAGCCCGGAAGCCAGTTTGATGCCGGAGCTGAACAGGTGTTTGACGGCCTCCCAATCGGACTGGGCAGTCGCCTTGGATCGACTGCCGAGCATCCGCTCCATAAGACTGGCATTGTCGCTGTACAAACGCCCCAGCAGGTTGCCGTCAATGGGCGACGAGGCGAGGGTGATTTCGCTGACTTGGCCGATCGTGCTCTTGAGCAGATGACTGAAGCTCGACTGTTGTGTGTCGGGGAGTCGTCGAATAACAAGATCCTGGAGCGCCCCCGGGTTATTGATCGCGGCAACAACACTGGCCTCGTTCTCGAATTCGCTGAAAACCGGACCTGGGAAATAAGGCGCATAAAGAATGTGCGGCCCCTGTTTACCGGCACCGGGACTGATCAGATACAGGCCCAGGGTTTTGACGGCGGCGGATCCGGCTGTCTTGATCAACTCAAGTGGACGGACGACAGCGTGCGCACCTTCCACGGTCGCCCGAGCGGTGGCATCGGGCATATCAAGCACCTGGCTGATCAGGTCGAACGCACGGGTGGAAAGACGCTGCTGCAACTTCAAGGCATGGGCGTGTTGTAGCAACTGCCAGGGTAACTGCTCAGCAAAGCGCCGCTTGCGAACGTCACTGTCAGTGCCGGTCAACTTATCGGACACCATCTTTGCAAAGTCGCTGTCAATCTTCAGCGCCTGCAATAGCTGTTGGACGGCGTCTCGATTCAGACCCTCTGGCAGCGTTTTGGTGGTCGTCGAGGTGACCGTGAACCCGGTGCCCTGGGCAATATTGATGTGATTCAGGGCGAACTCAGTCAGGGTCCGGGCCGGACCGACCAAGGCCAGATTGGGGGTGATTTCGATTTCGTCGGGGGCGAGTGATTCCTTGGGGAAACGGCTGGCAAGCAACGACTTCAATCGATGATGGGTGTAGTCCGACAGCGTCTGTATGCCGTGCAGGTAGTCTTTGTCATCGGTAACGCTATTGCGGTATTGCTCGAGCAGTTCGATGTGTAACTGCTGCTCATCGATCGGCGCCATGCCAAGCCAGGCGGGGAGTGACTGTTGTCGAGAGATCGCCTTGGCGATGCGTGAGGCTCTGCGCAAGTTGGTGTCGATAGCGCGCTTGCTCAGTTCTTTAAGCGCCTTGTTCTGTTTGGCGGGCGCAAGCTCGCGCGACCGTATGTGCTCGCAGGCTGCCAGAAAGTGCTCGATGGACGATTGCGAGAGCTGCTGCAAAACATTGCCCTCGATCAACCGCAACGAGTTGATTGAGTAGTGTTGATGAAAGTGACGCCCGGACGGGGGCAGGTTTTCCAGCAGCTCCAGGCGTTTGCTTGCGTCGAGCAGGCGGCGGTTCAGTGCTTGCTTCGCCCGGTTGAGCGAATCGAAGACCTCAAGCCCGGTTGCGGGGGTCCATAAAGTAACCCGCCCCGAATGCTGGTTATCCAGCCCGCCCCGTTCGGTCAGCAGCACGCAATTGGCCAAAGGCAGCACGTCTTTCTGTCCCGTGCATTGAAGAATCAGCCTATAAGCGTCAGGCCGGAATCCGTTGAGTGCGAGGCGACGTTGGCGATCCGGATGATCCGAATTCAACACCGTATCGACGATGGCCTTGTCAGCGTCCCGCAAGCTGGCGTCCAGCACTCGCAAGCTGGCTTCCCCACGAATACCGACGGCGAGGGAATGGGTCAGTTGGGGGGTCATCCTCTCGAGGTAGACCCGTTGCAAGGCCAGTGAGGTGAGCGGTTGGGCGGCGAAGTCCGCGTTGATCAGTGCTTCAATATCGCCGAAGGTTTTCACGTAGGCCGCCGCGGTGTCGGCTCGCACGGCGGAGGGTTGTTGATTGCCGACCAGTACAGGGCGTGTGCCCCAGCGGCCATGGGCATCCAGCGAGAGCATGCGTTCGCTGATCATCGAGCGAATATCCAGCGCCTTGTCGAACAAGGCCTGGATGTTCACCGTGCCATCGCTATGCCGAAAAACCTGCAGGGCGTATTCAATGTTTTGCCGTTGTTTGGTGATGATCGCCTCGAACAACACGGCGAATATCGGGCCGGAGATGACCTCTCCGGAGACGTGCGGCTGATTGAAACCGATGAAACGGTTGCGTTCTTCCAGACTCAGCAGGCCGTAGAGTTCGTCCTCGTGACCGCTGGCGCTGAACTTGCGCAGCAAGGTTGCTTTCAAGTCCTGATAGTCCTTCAGCACCTGCAATCCTTGAGTGGGGGTGTAGAGACAGGCGTTGGCGTGACTGATCATCAGCGAGCCTGCCAACGACACGTAATTGGCCTGCTGTTCCCACAGGCGCACCGTCTCCAGGGTAGGGCGCCGGGTGGAAAGGGCAGTCTCATCGAACAAGCTCTGCAAGGCTTGGCTTTGTTCGGGCCTGATGATCTGCGCCTCGCGTTTGAGCAGAATCTCTGCGCGCGCCTGCTCACGGATCGCTCGACTGAAAAACGCCCGACGCGAAGCGCCGTCGCCGGTTGTCGGTGCTTCCCAGTACGACTCCAGACGCCGGAACAGCAGAGGAACCAGTTTGCTGGAGGCGCTTTTTATCGCGGTCTCCCAGTGTTGCTGGTCGGTGCTGGCGGGTGTTCGTTTAGGATGGGTGAATTCGTGGGTCTGTCCGATGGGCCATCGCTGATGACGGTAATACTGCAAAACCGCGTCGCTCAATGACATTGAACTGTGCCAGCGCCGTGTCGGTTCACTGTCGTTATCGACGTTATCGCTGAGCATCGTCATGTAGAAATTAACCTGGGTCTTGCTTTGATCCAGACCTGGAAACGTCGGCTGCAGCGATTCATCGAGTATTCCATCGAGCAGGGACGCGAGGGTTGGCAACGCTGCCAATTCGTCGAGCATGGCTTGATGGTTCAATTGCTGATTATTGGCGACGCCCTTGCGCAGGTCGTCGAACACGTCACCCTCAATGACTTCATAGGTCACGCGGACATTGTCGCTGGCGGCGAGATTTTTACGCGCGGCCAGCGACATCAGCGCCAGCAGGTCGTCGTCCTCGCCGGCATTTTTCAGGGTCTGGCCGAGTTGCTCGGTCAACGCCGAACGACTGTCGAACTTCTGAATGCCGCCATAGGGGGTGTAGACAATGATCCCGGCGGTTTCCGGGGTGGGGCTCAACACGAAACTGCCGGCCAGGGGGACCGGCGCCTGATCAGCCGTCGTCAGCAGGATTTTTTCGGCAATCATTGGTGGCTTTTGCTCGCCGCGTAGCGATTGGCTGGCCAACTCCACGTGGCTGAACCATTGAAAGTCGCGTTGCGTGAGCCCGTGCGTTTTACCCAGTTCGGTCCAGCGACCGGGCGAGTTCAAGGCTTCGGAGAAAAACAGTCGGGCAGGCGGTGTGGGCATCGTCGGGTCTCGTTCGAGGCGCCACTGAAAGCGCCTGTTGATGGAGCAACGAGACTAAAAGCCGACGCGGTGGCGCAGGCGGTAGATAGTTAATGCACAGGCGATGGGGATTCGTGCAAACACGCGCAATCGAAGGGTTGACAGGCTACCCGCGGCGCGTGGTTAATCGGCGGTCTACGTACGCTGTAGCCCCCTCCAATAATTAGTCTGGAGCTTCAGATGTCTGCGCCACACGATCATGTGTCTACTGTTGTCTCGCAAACCCTGTCCCTCGAAGAGCTGACGGCATTGCTTGAGAAGATATTCCTGCGCCATGGCACCTCGGCCGACGTCGCGCGGGTGCTGGCGCAAAACTGCGCCGGTGCCGAGCGTGACGGCGCTCATAGCCACGGCGTGTTCCGTATTCCCGGTTATGTGTCGACGCTCAAGAGCGGTTGGGTCAACGGCCAGGCTGTGCCGGTGGTCGAGGATGTGGCTTCGGGTTTTGTCCGGGTCGACGCCAACAATGGTTTTGCGCAACCGGCGCTGGCGGCTGCCCGGCCCTTGTTGGTAGAGAAGGCGCGCAGTGCGGGCATCGCGGTATTGGCGATTCGGAACTCCCATCATTTCGCCGCGCTATGGCCGGACGTTGAGCCTTTTGCCTATGAAGGCCTGGTGGCACTCAGTGTGGTCAACAGCATGACATGCGTGGTGCCCCATGGTGCGGATCGACCGTTGTTCGGCACTAACCCGATTGCTTTCGCCGCCCCTCGGGCCGACGGTGAGCCGATCGTTTTCGACCTGGCCACCAGCGCCATTGCCCACGGCGACGTGCAGATTGCCGCGCGCAAGGGCGAACGCCTGGCACCGGGCATGGGCGTGGACGGTCTTGGCCAGCCGACCCAGGACCCGAAGGCGATTCTTGAAGGTGGCGCGTTGCTGCCATTCGGCGGGCACAAGGGCTCGGCGTTGTCGATGATGGTGGAGCTGCTGGCGGCGGCGCTGACCGGGGGCAATTTTTCTTTCGAGTTCGACTGGAAGAACCACCCGGGGGCCAAGACGCCCTGGACCGGTCAGCTGTTGATCGTTATCGACCCGAGCAAAGCCGCCGGGCAAAGCTTCGCCGAGCGCAGCCAGGAGCTCGTGCGGCAGATGCATGGTGTGGGGCTCAAGCGGTTGCCGGGGGATCGTCGTCATCATCAGCGCGCCAAATCGCACGCCAGTGGCATTGCGCTGGATGAGCAGACGCTGGCGGATTTGCGGGAGCTGGCGGGGGGCTGACGCTGCGCAGGCGTTCTCACCCTGTGGCAGACGGCTGGCTGGCGATGGCGTTCTTGAGGGGCGCCATCGCCAGCCGGTTCCTGCACGTGAGTTTAACGGCGTGCCAGCAGCAACCCGACCACCAGGCCGAAACCGGCCGATACCGCCACGGTTTGCCAAGGATGCCCGCCGATGTAGCTTTCGGTGGCTTCGACCGCCGGTTTGGTCCGGTCGCGTACGCTGGTCACCGAATCCCGGGCCTGCTGGAGTTTCAGGGCAATTTGCCCCCGCAAGGTCTCCGCTTCCTCCCCGACCAGTGATGCACTGCTTTTGAGCAGTTTTTCCGATTCTTCGATCAGCGCCTGAAGCTCGCTGAAGGCTTGGTCCTTGATTTGATCTTCGGCAGCCTGTGCGGCGGTTTTCCGGGCCATTGAAGTACTCCTTGCAGTTGGGTGAACAGTGAACAGTGGAGTCCGCCGCACGGGAAAAAGTTGCAGCGATTTCTCACGTCAGCCCGATTCCGAAGAAATCCGGAGCAGGACGTTTCGTCCTACAGTGTAAGATGTCGCCTATTTTACGCAGCAGGAAAATCCCATGAGCTTCAATCTGGCCGACAAATCCCTTGCCGAGCGCGCTGCGCTTGAAGATGAAAAATCCCGTCTGTTCGAACTCTGGCAAAACAATCTGGGCAAAGCCAAGGGTGAGGCTGCCCGGTTGTTCGGCGAACGTGCCAAGCGCAAAGGCAAGTGGGCCGAGTGGGTTCGCGCCGAGCTGGACGGTATGTCGCCACCTGAGTACTCGAACATGGTGCGCAGTGAAGTCAATCGCCTGATGGCTGCCAGCAAGTAAATCCCTAGGCAAAACTCGCCACTATCGCCTCGCGCACTTTCAGCATCACCGGGTCGAGCTGGGTGCTGGTACGCCAGCCCAGTTCGATCGGGTAGCGCGGCAAATCCAAAGGGCAGGGCAGCAGCACCAAACCACTGAGTGCCGCAATGCTGCGGGCCGCATGCGCTGGAATGGTCGCCACGGCCTGACTGCCCTTGAGCAAATGCGGCAACGCGGCAAAGTGCGTGGTCGAGGCGCAGACCCGGCGACTCAATCCCAACGCCGCCAGCCCCTCGTCAGTGATACCGATAAAACCGCCTGAGGAGACAAGGATGTGCTCGCGGCCGACGAATTCCTCCTGGCTGATGGTCTGCTGCCCTTCGGCCAGACTGAGCGGGTCGACCAGACACAAGTAATTTCCTTCCCCCAGCACCTGACGGCTCAGCAAGCGTTCAGCGAAGCCGCCGGCGGTAATCGCCAGGTCAATGCTGCGTTCCATTAAGGCCTGGGCGACGATCTGGCTGTGGGTCTGGCGAAAGATCAGCCGCAGTTTCGGCGCGCAGCGAGCGATTTCTTCGATCATCCGGCGCCCGTAGGCAATCTCGAAATCATCCGACAAGCCAATGCTGACCGAGCGTCCTTCGTAATGTCGGGTCGTCGGATCGACCATCGCCAGGCTCTGCCGACATTTGTTCAGGGCATCGCTGACCACCGGTTTGAGTTGATTGGCCCTGAGCGTGGGTGCCAGCCCTCGACCAGTCCGGACAAACAACTGATCGCCATACACCTCGCGCAAGCGGCGCAGTGCGGCGCTGACCGCCGATTGCGTGACGCCAAGGCGCAGCGCCGCTCGACTGGCGCTGGATTCTTCGTGCAGGGCTTCAAAGACTTTCAGCAAGTTGAGATCAATGTCTGCGATATTCATTTGGTTCATATCATTTAGCAGTTAACTGGGCTTTATTCATGATCCTGTGTCGCCGCAAAATCAGCAACATCTGACCCAACTGGAGTTACCGCGATGCCCAAGTCAATCGTTGCTGCGCTGCAAATTGGCGCCTTGCCCGGCGGCAAGGCCGACACGCTGGAGCAGATTTTGTCGTATGAAGACGCAATCATCGAATCCGCAGCGGCGCTGGTGGTCATGCCCGAAGCGTTGCTCGGCGGGTATCCGAAGGGTGAAGGTTTCGGAACTCAGTTGGGCTATCGCCTGCCGGAAGGGCGCGAAGCTTTTGCCCGTTACTTTGAAAATGCCATTGATGTGCCGGGGCCGGAAACCGACGCACTGGCCGGACTTAGCGCGCGTACTGGCGCCAACCTGGTGATCGGTGTTATCGAGCGCTCCGGCAGCACGCTGTACTGCACTGCGCTGTATTTCGATCCGCAGGCAGGGCTGGTCGGCAAGCACCGTAAATTGATGCCGACCGGCACCGAACGGCTGATCTGGGGCAAGGGCGATGGTTCGACGTTACCGGTGATCGACAGCCAGGTGGGGCGGATCGGGGCGGTGGTGTGCTGGGAAAACATGATGCCGCTGCTGCGCACGGCGATGTACGCCAAAGGCGTTGAGGTGTGGTGCGCGCCGACGGTCGACGAGCGGGAGATGTGGCAGGTCAGCATGCGGCACATAGCTCACGAGGGGCGATGCTTTGTGGTCAGCGCCTGTCAGGTCCAGGAATCGCCACAGGCTTTGGGCATCGATATCGCCAATTGGCCATCGGATCGGCCCTTGATTGCGGGCGGCAGTGTCATTGTCGGGCCGATGGGCGACGTTCTGGCCGGCCCCCTGCGAAAGGGTCCCGGTTTGCTGACGGCGGAAATTGACACCGATGACTTGATCCGCGCCCGATACGACTACGACGTGGTCGGCCATTACGCACGCCCGGACATCTTCGAATTGACAGTGGACGAACGGGCCAGACCCGGTGTCCGATTCAACACATAACCTGCTGCATGAATCAGGTTTACCGGCTGCCAGTTGTCGGTCCAGGCAGGCTGAGTTTGCCACTATCGACGAAACGCATCGTGCCGAACAAGCCTCCCGCCAGTTTGCCGCGCAGGATGTAGGGCATGTTGTTGAGGGTTTGCGTCCGGCTCAGGCCTAAAGTCTGGCGCAGTACCGAGAATGCCGACACGCTGACGGGAACCGTCAGCACTGTTTCGGAGAAGCGCGCAATCGAACCGGACTGATCGCTGACGCCCGCGGCGAAGGGCTGGTCGTTGATGTCCAGGTCCAGGGCCACACCGTTGAAATTGATCGAGCTTTCATTGGGGTTCTGCACGCGAATCTTCACGGCAAAGCGGATTTCCATGTCCTGGCTGGGCAAGGGCTCGATGCCCACGACATTGATGTTCAGCGGATCGTGCTGGGGCAGCAGGGCGCAGGCGCTGAGCGAAAGCAGCAGCAACGAAAGGGTGAAAGCAAGGAGGCTGCGCATGTGTAATCACTCGACAGAAAGAGGGAACAAGCCGCCGATCGCTCGACACTGAGCAATGTTCGGCGGCTCTACTGTGCGACCACACCCACTGTGAGGGGTTCGCCTCAAACTGTCACGCTGCAGGTGTGTGCTTCAGCGATTGAGCGCAGCGGCGGGGCCAGTCGCCTGCGGATTCTCCATGACCTGCAAAATCGACGCTTCAGGATCGAAGTCGTCTTCTTCGAGCTCGATGAATTCTTCCGGCAGGAAGATGTTCAGGACGATGGCGCACAACGCACCGACGGTGATCGGCGATTCGAAAATGTTGTGCAGCGCCTTGGGCAGCTCACGCAGCACTTCCGGCACCGCCGCCACGCCAAGCCCCATGCCAATCGAAATCGCCACGATCAGCATGTTGCGCCGGTGCAGGCCGGCTTCGGCGAGGATCTTGATCCCGGCCACGGCGACCGTGCCGAACATCACCAGTTCGGCGCCGCCGAGCACCGGTTTCGGCATCAATTGCAGCACCGCGCCAATCATTGGAAACAGCCCCAGGACCACCAGCAAACCGGCGATGAAAAACGCCACGTAACGGCTGGCCACGCCGGTCAACTGGATGACGCCGTTATTCTGCGCGAAGGTCACCATTGGCATGCTGTTGAACACCGCCGCCATCGCTGAGTTGAGGCCGTCGGCCAGCAATCCGGATTTGATTCGGCGGATGTAGACCGGGCCTTTGACCGGTTGCCGGGAAATCATCGAGTTGGCGGTCAGGTCGCCGGCGGCTTCCAGTGGCGACACCAGGAAAATCACCGCCACCGGTACGAACGCCACCCAATCGAAGGAGAATCCGTACTTGAAAGGTACCGGTACGCTCATCAGCGGCACGGCGGGCAGGCTGGCGAAATCAACGTGGCCCAGGAGCCAGGCCACGACATAGCCAAGGGTCAGGCCGATGACGATTGCCCCGAGGCGAAGAAACGGCACGTCCACGCGGTTCAGGATCACGATCGTGCCCAGCACCAGTGCGGCCAGGCCCAGATGGCTGGCGGCGCCGAGGTCAGGCGCGCCGAAGCCGCCGGCAATGTCGGTCATCGCGACCTTGATCAGCGACAACCCCATGAGCGTGATGATGGTGCCGGTCACCACCGGGGTGATCAGCATGCGCAGTTTGCCGATGAACTGGCTCAACACGACTTCGATGAACGCGGCGAAGAAGCACACGCCGAAGATCGTCGAGAGGATCTCGTCGGTGCCGCCGCCCCGGGCCTTGACCATGAACCCGGCACTGAGGATCACGCTGATGAACGAGAAACTGGTGCCTTGCAGGCACAGCAACCCTGAGCCGACCGGGCCGAAGCGTCGCGCCTGAACAAACGTGCCCAGGCCGGAAACGAACAGCGCCATGCTGATCAGGTACGGCACTTCGCTTTGCAGACCGAGGGCGCTGCCCATGATCAGCGTCGGCGTGATGATGCCGACGAAACTCGCCAGCACGTGTTGCAGGGCTGCGAACACGGTAGCCGTCAGGTGAGGACGGTCGTTGAGGCCGTAGATCAGGTCGTTATTGCGCGGGGCAGGCGATTTTTCAGAGACGGTCATGGTGATGTGCGGGCCAAAGGGCAGGCCGGGTCAGAAAATGGAGGCGCAGGATGCCAGAACAGTCTGGCTACAGCAAAAGAACAGATCAAACGCTGCGGGCCAATCCTCGTTGCCTGACCCGCAGCCATCGCCAGCAAGCCGACGCCTACCGTATTTGTCAGGCCACCGGGATTACCGGCAGGTCCAGGGTTTCCCCGCCGCTGAACCGCGAAAACGAGCTGGAGATGCTTTCATGCGGTACACCCTTGGCCACGTCACTGACACCCTCCAGACGCGCCAATTGTTCTGCACTCAATTGCACATTCAACGCACCCAACGTCGCATCCAGTTGCTCCCGTGTCCGCGAGCCGAGGATTGGGATCAACGCCGTGGTCGAGCGTTTGGCCTTGTCCCGAAGCCAGGCAATCGCCACATGGGTCGGGCTGCTGTCCAATTCCGCCGCAACGGCCAGCAAGGTGTCGAGGAGGGCGGTTTCACGGGCGCTTTTCTCGGCGTAAACCAGCATGCCCAGTTTGCTCGCGCGGTTATCGCCCTCGCTGTTGCGGTACTTGCCGGTGAGGAAGCCACCGCCCAGTGGCGACCACAACGTCGCCGCCAGGCCCAGCGCTTCGGCCATCGGCAATTGTTCGCGCTCGGCGGTGCGTTCGGCAAGGCTGTACTCCACCTGAATCGCAGCAATCGGCGCAAAACCGCGCACTTCGGCCAGGAGGTCGGCACGCGATATGCGCCATGCCGGAAAATTCGACAGCCCGGCGTAATGGATCTTCCCGGCCCGTACCAGATCGTCGAAGCCGCGCAGGATCTCTTCCATCGGTGTCACGCCATCGCTCATGTGCGCCCAGAACAGATCGAGGTGATCGGTTTTCAGTCGCTTCAAACTCTCTTCAACGGCGCGAACCATGTTTTTGCGGTTGTTGCCGGTGTGGGAAATGCCGTCGGCTGGCGTAGTCCCAAGCGTGTATTTGGTCGCGATGACCAATCGATCACGTTCGGCCGCGATGAACTCACTGAGCATGGCTTCGGATTGGCCACCCTGATAGCCGTTGGCGGTATCGATGAAATTGCCGCTTGCCTCCAGGTAACCGTCGAAAATGGCTTTGGCTTCGTCACGTTCCGCACCATGCCCCCAACCCGTGCCGAAATTGCCGGCACCCAAGGCCAGTTCGGAAACACGCAAGCCGGTTTTACGGCCAAAGACCTTGTAATGCATGGCGGAAGACTCCTGAAGAAAGCATCGTGTTTTATATTGTCGTAAACATCTATTAAATATGATGCGAATAATTTTAAACGTCAACACGCTTTTCCATGAGGCGCAAAGCCTTCGATCAACGGTGTGCGCTACTGCCAGTTTCTGACAGGGGCCTCTGCTAAGCTCCGACGAATTTCCCTACAGAGTTGCCGATCGTGTCGCGAACCACCCGCCTGTTGACTTTGCTGCAAGTGCTTCGCGGTAAGCGCCGCCCGGTGACGGCAGCAACGCTGGCCGGTGAGCTGGAGATCTCCGAACGCACGCTCTACCGCGACATTGCCGAACTCACCGCGCTCGGCGCACCGATCTATGGCGAGGCGGGAATCGGTTACGTGTTACGCAGCGGTCTGTTTCTGCCGCCGTTGATGCTCAATGCCGATGAAACCGAAGCCATCGTGTTGGGCTTGCGTTATGTCGATCAGCGAGGTGATGAGGTATTGAGCAAGGCCGCCGCCGATGCCCTGGCCAAGATTGCCGCAGTGCTGGCGCCGGAAGCGCTGGACGCGCTGCACAACCCAACCGTAATGCCGGGGCCGTCGGGTTATGGTTTTGCGCCGAATGCGGTGCCGCTGAACGTATTCCGTCAAGCTATTCGCACTCAGGCCAAATTGCACATCGATTATGCTGATGCCCGCCAAGTGCCCAGCCAGCGGCTGATCTGGCCGTTGGCTTTGGGCTTCCTCAATGAGGTGCGCATCATCGTCGCCTGGTGTGAATTGCGCGACGCCTATCGCACCTTTCGCACCGACCGGATCTCGGCGGCGAGCGAGCAGGGCGAGCACTATCCGGGGCGGCGCAGCGACCTGTTGCGCACTTGGCGCAAGCAGATGCAACTGGACGATTCCGGGCGTTTCACTCCTGACAAGAACTGACACTCAGCTGTTCTAGCATGGCTCCAGAATCAACCAACAAGGAGCCGTACCATGTCCCATTCAGCCTCTGCACTGGCGCCGGCCATCGCTGCCTACATTGATGCCGCCAACGCTCGTGACACCTCGCGTGTCGGCAGTTTTTTCGCTGAAGATGCCAATGTGTTCGATGAGGGCCAGCACCAGATCGGCACCCAGGCCATCGCTCAATGGATGCAGGACACTGCCGAGCGCTACCAGCCTCGGGTCGAAGTGCTGGGCGTGCAGCAGCGCACCGGTAAAGTGCTGGTCAATGGCCTGATCTCCGGCGCGTTTCCCGGCAGTCCACTGCAATTGCGCTACATGTTCCGCCTCAATGACCAGGGCAAGATCGCCCGGCTGGACATTTCACTCTAGCTGTCGCGATCTGGTGGCATACTGCCGAGCATGAATGTCGACTCTCCCCTCAGCGCCTGGCAACACGCCATCGAACAGAAGGGCTTCGTCCAGGACGAAGCCCAGGAACACGCCGTCTGGGCCTTGCAGAAGTGCCATGAAGCGCTGCATGAAGGGCGTAAACCGGTCATGGGTGTTTACCTGTGGGGGCCGGTCGGGCGTGGCAAAACCTGGTTGATGGACCAGTTTTACCAGCACTTGCGGGTGCCGGCCCGGCGTCAGCACTTTCACCATTTCATGGGCTGGGTGCACCAGCGCTCGTTTCAACTGACCGGCACGGCTGACCCGCTCATGGCGCTGGCCCGTGAGCTGAGCGAAGAAGTGCGGGTGCTGTGTTTCGATGAGTTGTTCGTCAACGACATCGGTGACGCGATCATTCTCGGGCGCCTGTTCCAGGTGATGTTCGAACTGGGCGTGGTGGTGGTCTGCACCTCTAACCTGCCGCCGGATCAACTCTACGCCGACGGCTTCAATCGCGACCGGTTCACGCCGGCCATCGCCGCGATCAAACAGCACATGCAAGTGGTGGCGGTGGACGGCGGCGAGGATCATCGCCTGCATCCCGGCCAGGGGCTGCAACGTTACTGGGTTGCCGAACCCGGCCAGCCCAGCGCGCTGGCGGATGTATTCAAGGTCTTGACCCTTGGCCAGGCCGTATCCAGCGAACCGATCAACGTCGGTTACCGTTCGCTGGCTGTGGTGCATACCAGTCAAACCGTGCTTTGGTGCCGTTACGCCGACCTCTGTGAACAGCCGTTCGCCGCCATGGATTTCATGGCTTTGTGCGACACCTTCAGCACAATTCTGTTAAGCGACGTGCCCAATCTCAGCGCGCAAAAGCGTGCCGGACGAATCGCCCGGGGCACCGAAGACGCGGCCGAGCGTGTGGAGGCGGGCGACCGCGAGTTGCCGCAGTTATCGGTGCACGACGATGGCGTCCGGCGGTTTATTGCCCTGGTGGACGAGTGCTACGACCGCAAAGTGCCGTTGTACCTCGAAGCGCAGGTACCCATGGAGGCGTTGTACACCGAGGGCTATCTGGAATTCCCGTTCCGCCGCACGCTCAGTCGTTTGCAGGAAATGCAGCTGGAACGTTTCGCCGAGGCATGAGACCCAGGAGGAATGACCATGAATCACCCTCTTTCGCATCATTTGTTGACCATGGCGTATCAGAACGCCTGGGCCAATCACCGGCTGGCCAAGGCCTGGGGCCAATTGAGTGAAGATGATCTTCAGGCGCATCGCGTCAGTTTCTTTCCCGGCATCCGCGCCACCCTCAACCACATCCTGACCTGCGACTGGTTTTACGTGGATGCCCTGGAGCGGGAGCTGCGCGGCGATGATCCGCATCCTGAGTGCTATGTGTTTTTCAAGGAAGACGAGCCATTCACCGCAGCTGAAGACCTCAAGCGTGAACAGGCTCACGTCGACCGACGCCTCATCGCCTATTGCGAACAGATGCGCGATGCCGATCTAGGCAAGGTTGTCACCATCGCCCGCGATACGCCGCAGTACGACAGCCGTTTGCGCTTGCTGTCACATCTGTTTGAACACCAGATCCATCATCGTGGGCAGGTTCACGCGATGCTCAGCGGAACGTGGGTCAAGCCGCCGCAACTGGACGAGTTTTTCTGTGCGGGCGAGGCTCGGTTGCGGGCGGAGGACTTTGCAGAGCTGGGGTGGACCGAAGCTTTGATCTGGGGGCATCAGGGTTGAAGGATCGCAGCCTGCGGCCGGTCCTGCAGGGGTTTCGATCTTTTGATCTTGCACCCGCATAGCGCTCACGATAGGGTCGCTGTCCGTTGCCAATTGCGCACCGGCAATACTTTATGTGATCGAGGATGGAAATGGATTCCGCAGAAATTCTTGTACTGCAAGCCAGCTACACCAACCCGGTGCATGCCGAGGCCATCGGGCGGGTGCTCGACAGTTACGCTCAGGACCCAATGGGCGGCGGCCATGCCTTGCCCGCCAGCGTGCTGGAGCATCTGCCGGGCGAGCTGGCCAAGCGAGCCCATGCGTTCAGCGTACTGGCGTTTGTCGGCGGCGAACCGGCCGGGCTGATCAATTGTTTTGAAGGCTTCTCCACTTTTGCCTGCCGGCCTTTGGTCAATGTCCACGATGTGGCGGTGGTGCCGAAGTTTCGCGGGTTGGGCTTGAGCCAGCGGATGCTGCAAAAGGTCGAAGAAATCGCCCGCCAGCGCGGTTGCTGCAAAATCACCCTGGAAGTGCTGGAAGGCAATGCGGTGGCGCAGGCCTCGTACGGCAAGTTCGGCTTTGCTCCCGGCGAGTTCGACCCGGCCCACGGGCGCATGATGTTCTGGATCAAGCCACTTTAATCCGGACGAAAAAAAGGGCGTCCAATCCGGACGCCCAACAGGTCTTCTCTGACTGATGAGCAACCAGTCGAAGGTGGAACAATCATTTCGGCCTGTAGGTCTCGGTCATTTGCGCGGTCTGGTCGTCCGGGACCCGCAGTTCAAGGGTCTGGCCTTGCGTGATATTGCCCAGCGCCAGTTGCTGGTTGTAGCGCAGCGTTTCGAAGTAGTACCTCATGCGCTCGGCGCCGCCTTCAGCAAAAGCGCTGGCGGAGCCGAATGTCATGAGTGCGGCGAGAATGAATGTTGTGCGTTTCATGGTGTGCCTCCCACTTACAGATGTCGGATGCCTGTCGTCCATGAGTCAATGAATCAAAGTCGAACGCTCATTATCCGCCGATTCCGTTAAATGGGAATTAATAACCCCTGGAGTTTGCAGTTCAGGCTCAGGGATCTTCAAAAATTTCAGACAGGAAAAATACCCTGCAGGAGCGAGCCTGCAGGGTTTACAGGTTTATTTCTGGACAACTTCCGCGATCGCCGGCTTTGGCTTGATCAGGCTGAAATCAATCAACGGTCGCTGTTGGCGTTCGTACGGATTGCCGATCATCAAGGGGCGTGGCTTGAAGCTGTCGCTGACCAGGCTCTTGCTGGGATCGAGTTCATCGAAACTCAGGCCCGCCAGGTCTGCCCAGGTGTGGATCAGATGGGAACTGCTGTACGGCCGCCCCAGATCACCAGCAAAGCTCCAGTCGTGGGTTTCACGCCATTTTGGCGAGGCCCAGGCCATGAACGGGATGGTGTACATCGGCGCTGTCGGTTTGCTTTCGTTGCGCCCGAGCGTGCCGTGGCCCGGAGAATCGAAGACGTCTTCGCCGTGGTCGGAGAGGTACAGCAAGAAGCCGTTGGGATCGGTCTTGGCATAGTCCTTGATCAGGCTCGACACCACGAAGTCGTTGTACAGCACCGCGTTGTCGTAGCTGTTGTACGTCGGCAACTGATCGTCACGCACGCCGGCCGGCACGCCGTTGCGGTCTTTGAACTTGTCGAAGGTCGAAGGGTAGCGGTACTGGTAACTCATGTGCGTGCCGAGCAAGTGCACGACGATCAGCTTGCGCGGTGCCGCGTCGGCCAGGGCCTTGTTGAAGGGCTCGATCACATCACCGTCGTACTGGGCGGCGTTCTGGTTGCGATTGTTATTCAGGTACACCTGCTCGTCGGCCTGTTGGGAGAACGTCGTGAGCATGGTGTTGCGTTTGGTCATGGTCTGCTGGTTGGTGATCCAGAAAGTCTTGTAGCCGGCCTGCTTCATCATGCTGACCAGCGACGGTGTGGTCAGGTACCGGTCCGGGCTATCTTCGTCGGCAAAAGTCAGTACCTGCTGCAGCGCCTCGATGGTGTAGGGGCGCGGCGTGATGACGTTGTCGAAGACCGTCAGTTGATCTTTCAGCTTGTCCAGTTCCGGCGTGGTTTCCCGGGGGTAGCCGTACAGGCTCATGCGCTGGCGGTTGGTGGACTCACCGATCACCAGCACCAGGGTCGACGGCTGGTTGGCCATCGCATCCTTGAGGTTGTGCAGTGGCGCGATTGTGCTGGCGCTGTTGAGCATCTCCTGCATGCCGGCCAGGGTGTCCAGATAACGGTGGTAAGCCACGGCCATCTGCCAGGGCACTGCCGGCTCGATGCGGGTTTCAAATTTTTCGAAGCCGCTGGCAAAGCTGCCGGTGCGCAGGGTCTGCTTGACCAATGGGTAACCGATGACCGCCACCAGAATCGCGGTGGCGGCCACGAAAGCCTTGCCGCGGGGCAGGTACACCGGGCGCAGGCGCGTCCACAGGAAGTAGCCGAATGCGGTATGGGCGAGGAAGGCCGGGACCATCCACCAGGCAAAGTATTGCGTCATGTACTCGCCGGCTTCAGACACGTTCGATTCGAACATGATGAAGATGACGCTTTGCGAAAATTCCTGCTGATAGATGAAGAAGTAGCCAAGGCTGGCCATGGAACACGCCCACAGCACCACGCCGATCACCGCAGCCATGACGCGGGTCTGGCGAGGGAACAGCAACATGGGTGCGAGCCAGAGGGCGCTCATCACGAACGCCTGGCGGAAACCGGAAAAACCGGAGGTGCCGGTCAACTGAATCAGCAGTTGGGTGATGCCGGAAAAATACCAGAAGAACACAAACAACCAGAGGAAACCCGCCCAATCGAAACCGTTCGCAGACTTTTCGCTGCGTTTAAACCAAGACATTCACCGCTCCATCCACAATTCACTTCCACCGCCGAGCCACTGCAAAGTCGCCGACGAACGGGCGCCGCGCGCATAGCGAGCGGCCACAATGAACGCAAGTATCATCAAGGGGATGTGAAAACTTTGTGAGTTGCCAGGGCTGGCGAAGGGCTATGGCGTGTCGGAAGCAGGGCAGTGCTGCTTCCGATGCAGCGAGGGATCAGGCGTGTGGGGCGCGTTGCGTTACGGGTAAGGGCTGTTGGCCCTGGACCAGCAAGCGCAATTGCGCCAGCTCCTGCTTCATTTGCTCGTGTTCGTCTTTCAACTGACGCAATTCATCGCGACGAATTGTGACGTAGAGGGTTTGTACTGGCAGTGCGGTATGTACTGTGCCCATTGCTCACCTCGCAAATGGCGTGTCTCAACTGTAGGTCCCGCCTGAAATCAGCGGCTGATCTACTATCGGCGCCAATTTTGATTTCTTTTGCCCGTGAAGGGAACTTTTTTATTTTTAAAGGTCGGTGTGTCTCCGGCACGATTCCCGACGTTATCAATCAGGATCGGGCACAATGCCCGGAAACTTCACGCCTCCTCGCTGGACTAAACCGAATGAGTCGCGTTGGGCTATAACCTTTGACACACATTTATTTGTAGTAGGGAGCATCAGCACATGCAACTCGGGATTATTGGACTGGGCCGCATGGGCGGTAATATTTCGCGGCGCCTGATGCTCAACGGACATACCACCGTTGTGTACGACCGCAATACCGCTTTTGTCGAAACCCTGGCCGAAGAGGGTGCCACCGGCGTAGCCGATCTGCCGGCCCTGGTCGCTGGCCTGGCCAAACCGCGTGCGGTGTGGGTCATGTTGCCGGCCGGCGCACCGACCGAAGACACCATCGACACCCTGAGCACCTTGCTCGAAGCCGGCGATACCATCATCGACGGCGGCAACACCTTCTATAAGGACGACATTCGCCGGGCGAAATCCCTCGCCGAAAAAGGCCTGCACTACATCGACGTCGGTACTTCCGGCGGCGTCTGGGGTCTGGAGCGTGGCTACTGCATGATGATCGGCGGGGATACCGAGACCGTTAAACGCCTCGATCCGTTGTTCGAAAGCCTGGCTCCGGGCATGGGCGATATCCCGCGCACCAAGGATCGCAAGTCCGATGACGACCGTGCCGAGCGCGGTTACATCCACGCCGGCCCTGCGGGCGCCGGGCATTTCGTCAAGATGATCCATAACGGCATCGAGTACGGAATGATGCAGGCCTTCGCCGAGGGCTTCGACATCCTCAAGACCAAAAACAGCGAGAGCCTGCCGCAAGACCAGCGTTTCGACCTGAACGTCGCCGACATCGCCGAAGTCTGGCGTCGCGGCAGCGTGGTGTCCTCCTGGCTGCTCGACCTGACCGCCGACGCGCTGGCCAGCGATCCAAAGCTCGAAGGCTTCTCTGGCTCCGTAGCCGACAGCGGTGAAGGTCAATGGACCATCGAAGCGGCCATGGAGCAAGCGGTGCCGGTGCCGGTGCTGTCGAACTCGCTGTTCTCTCGCTACCGTTCGCGCGGGCAGGGCACCTTTGGCGACAAAATCCTTTCGGCGCAGCGCTTCGGCTTTGGCGGCCACGTGGAGACCTCGAAAAAATGACCCATGCGATCCGCAGGAAATCCAAGGCTGAACCCGCACCACCCACCACGCTGTTTCTGTTTGGCGCGCATGGTGATCTGGTCAAGCGTCTGCTGATGCCGGCGCTGTATAACCTCAAACGCGACGGTTTACTCGGGGATGGATTGCGGATCATCGGCGTTGACCACAACGCCATCAGCGATGAAGGCTTCGCAAAAAAGCTCGAAGACTTTATTCGCAACGAGGTCGCCAGCAAGGTCGGCAAGGGCAGTCAGTCTCTTGATCCGCAATTGTGGGCGCAACTCGCAAAAAACATCAGCTACGTCCAGGGCGACTTCCTGGACGACAGCACTTATCAAGCGCTGGCGGCAAAAATCGCCGACAGCGGCACAGGCAATGCGGTGTTCTACCTGGCGACCGCGCCGCGTTTCTTCAGTGAAGTCGTTCGCCGTCTCGGCGCTTCCGGCCTCCTGGAAGAAAGCCCCGAAGCGTTCAGAAGGGTGGTCATCGAAAAACCGTTCGGTTCCGACCTGCAAACCGCCGAAGCCCTGAACGCCTGCTTGCTCAAGGTCATGAGCGAAAAGCAGATCTACCGCATCGATCATTACCTGGGCAAAGAGACCGTACAGAACATTCTCGTCAGCCGCTTTTCCAACAGCCTGTTCGAAGCGTTCTGGAACAACCATTACATCGACCACGTGCAAATCACCGCCGCCGAAACCGTCGGCGTGGAAACCCGTGGCAGTTTCTACGAACACACCGGCGCCTTGCGTGACATGGTGCCCAATCACTTGTTCCAGTTGCTGGCCATGGTCGCCATGGAGCCGCCGGCCGCGTTTGGTGCCGATGCGGTGCGGGGCGAGAAGGCCAAGGTGGTGGGTGCGATTCGCCCGTGGACGGTCGAGCAAGCCCGGGCCAATTCCGTGCGTGGCCAGTACACCGCCGGCGAAGTCGACGGTATCGCGCTGCCGGGCTATCGCGAAGAGGACCGGGTGGCGCCCGACAGCACTACCGAGACCTATGTTGCCCTCAAGGTCATGATCGACAACTGGCGCTGGGTTGGCGTGCCGTTCTACCTGCGCACCGGCAAACGCATGAGCGTGCGCGACACCGAGATCGTCATTTGCTTCAAGCCGGCGCCCTATGCGCAGTTCCGGGACACCGAAGTCGATGAGTTGGCGCCGACGTACTTGCGGATCCAGATCCAGCCCAACGAAGGCATGTGGTTCGACCTGCTGGCCAAACGGCCGGGACAGGCCCTGAAGATGGACAACATCGAGCTGGGTTTCGCCTACAAGGACTTCTTCGAAATGCAGCCGTCCACCGGTTACGAAACGCTTATCTACGATTGCCTGACCGGCGATCAGACCCTGTTCCAGCGTGCCGACAACATCGAGAATGGCTGGCGTGCGGTGCAACCGTTCCTGGATGCCTGGCAGCAGGATTCCACGGTCCAACGTTATGCCGCAGGTGAAGACGGGCCGGCATCCGCCGAAGAACTGCTGACTCGCGATGGCCGCGTCTGGCACGGTCTGGGATGAGCGAACCGACGCAACAACCCATCCGCTTTTTGCTCAGTGACATGGACGGCACGTTGTTGCTGCCCGACCACACACTCAGCCAGCACACCATCGAAGCCGTCCGCGCGCTGCGCGAGGCTGGCGTGCTGTTCAGCCTGGCCACGGGGCGCCCACCCAAAGCGATGCTGCAGACGATTGAAGCCCTCGGCGTCGATCTGCCCACGGCGGCGTTCAATGGCGGCACCATCGTTCATCCGGATGGCAGCCTGTTGGTTGCGCATTATCTTCCCGCTACAGCTGCACTGACGACATTGGCGCTGTTCGCCGATCAGCCAGGCATCGAGGTGTGGGTGTTCAGTGGCGGCGACTGGCTGCTGAAAGACCCGAATGGTCCCATGGTGCCGCGCGAACAGCACGGGTTGGGGTATCCGCCGGTGGTGGTCGAGAGCTTCGAGCCTTATCTGACGCGCATCGACAAGATCGTCGCCACCAGCAACAACCATGGGTTGTTGATTGAGTTGGAAGCCCGGTTGCTACCCATGGTCGAGGGCCAGGCCCAGGTTTCCCGTTCTCAACCGGTATTTCTCGACGTGACTGCGATGCAAGCCAACAAGGGCGAGGCACTGGCGACCCTCGCCGAGTTTCTTGGTTTAGCGCTGGAGCAGACGGCCGCGATGGGCGATGGCGGCAACGATCCGGCGATGTTTCAGCGTGCCGGGTTATCGATTGCCATGGGGCAGGCGGAAGAAGCGGTGAAGCGTCAGGCGGATGTGGTGACTGGAGCCAATACCGAAGACGGTGCGGCTCAGGCCATTGAGCGTTACATCCTTCCTCGATAACAACACAAAACAATGTGGGAGCGAGCCTGCTCGCGATTGCGATCTATCGGCCAACATAAATGTTGAGCCTGAAGACACCATCGCGAGCAGGCTCGCTCTCACATTTGCCTCATGCTTACAGCCAGTGGCTCACGGTGTACCAGCCCAACACACCCATTACCACGGTATACGGAAAGGCCATCCATACCATCCGCCCGTAGGACAGCCGAATCAGTGGCGCAATGGCCGAGGTCAGCAGAAACAGGAACGCAGCCTGGCCATTGGGCGTTGCCACGCTAGGCAGGTTGGTGCCGGTGTTAATCGCGATGGCCAGCGATTCGAAATGCTCGCGGCTCATGTGTCCGGAGATGAACGCCTGCTTCACTTCGGTGATGTAAATGGTCGCGACAAACACGTTGTCACTGATGGCCGACAACAAGCCATTGGCGATAAATAGCATGCCCGGCTGTTGATCTGCCGGCAGCGCCAGTACCCACTGGATCAGCGATGTGAACAGCTGCTGATCGTGAATCACCACGACCACAGCGAAGAACACCACCAATAGCGCGGTGAAGGGCAAGGCGTCCTTGAACGCGTTGCCGAGCCGGTGTTCATCGGTGATACCGGTGAATGCAGTGATCAGCACAATCACCATCAGGCCAATCAGGCCCACCTCTGCCACATGGAATGCCAGTGCGGTGATAAGGATCACCGCAGCCAAGCCTTGGACAATGAGCGCGGCGCGCTGACGCGAGGTGCGTTGGGCATTGTCGTCGTCAGCGTAGTTGGCCAGCACGGTGCGTACGCGGTCAGGCAGCAATGTGCCGTAACCGAACCAGCGCAGCTTCTCCAGCAACACGCAGGTCGCCAGGCCCGCCACTAATACGGGCAGGGACACTGGCGCGACCTTGAAGAAAAACTCGGCAAAGTGCCAACCCATCTCATGGCCGATCAGCAGGTTTTGCGGTTCACCCACCAGTGTACAAACACCACCCAGCGCCGTACCCACTGCGCCGTGCATCAGCAGGCTGCGCAGGAATGCGCGGAACTGTTCCAGGTCGCCATGATGAAGGGTCGGCAAATTCTGGTCATTGGCGTATTCGCTGTCCTGACGCGGATCCTTGCCCGACGCGACGCGGTGATACACCGAGTAGAACCCCACGCCGGCACTGATGATCACGGCGGTCACCGTCAACGCATCGAGAAAGGCCGACAAAAACGCGGACAGGAAACAGAACATCAACGCCAGCAAGGCCTTGGAGCGAACCCCGAGCAGCAAGCGCGAAAACAGGAACAGCAGCAGGTCTTTCATGAAGTAGATGCCGGCCACCATGAACATCAGTAGCAAGATCACCGGAAAGTTGTGCAGCAGCTCGTCATAAAGCGCTTGGGGAGTGGTCAGTTTCAGCAGCAGCGCTTCGACCAGCAACAAGCCGCCAGGCATCAACGGATAACACTTGAGCGCCATGGCGAGGGTGAAGATGAACTCCAGCACCAACAACCAGCCCGCCGCGGCGGGCCCCACGGTCCGCAAGACCAGCGCATTGAGAATCAGGAAACCGACGATACAAGCCTTGTACCAGCGGGGGGAGTTGCCGAGAAAGTTATGCGCGAACGCCTGAGCCATGGAACCGGACATCGGCTACTCCTTCTATAAAGAAGCGCGCAAATTGCCGTATGCGGAGAAGAAGTTCAAGTGAAGGAAAACGACCTGTGGACTACGCCAAATACCGTACGACAACGGCCCGATAGTTGCCATCCAATGAGTAACCGCCAACAACGATGTTGCCATCGTCCTGCACGGCAATCGACGTGGCCGTGTCCAGGCTGGGGCCCAGACGCGTGCGGATCCATCCATTGCAGTCGCCAAAGTGTGGATCGAGCTGTCCGTCAGGCTTGTACCGCGCCACAATAAAGTCGGCTTCGATACCGCCAATCGTGGCCCCGGCAGCCAGCACACTTCCATCGGGATTCAGGTGAGCGGCAGTCCATTGACAGCCGCAACGGCCGATTTCCAGCAATTGCGGCACGCCGCCGTTGCAGTGAATGTCCGGGCGGCCATTGCTGTGCACTTTCAGGGCCAAGCAATGCATCGGGTCGCGGCTGCTGCCAAAACAGTGAATGGCGCCGTTGCGATGCTGGACGATCTGGCTGATTTGGACGCTGCGTTCCTGCGTCTTGAAACTCATAAAACCATCTACGGCAAAACTCTCATCGAGACTGCCATCGGTGAAATAGCGGGCCAGCAGTCCTTCCTCGGGAAAGTTGATCGAGCCGCCGACAATGATTCGACCATCGGACTGCAACTTCAGCGTACTGAGCCAGGTGTTCATCAGCAAATGCCTGACAATCACGAAACCCCGGCCATTAAAAGATTTGTCCAGCGTGCCATTGGATTCGAGTCGTATCAGCATGCCGGCGTGGTCGGCCAGCTCGAAATGGTGATTGGCCACCAGCAGAATCCGGCCATCCTCCTGAACATTGACATCGCAGGCTTCTGCACCCGGTACGCCCGGCGGCAGCCAGGCATCGCGCACGCCATGGGACAGATTGCCCGGCAGTCGAACGACGCAGTGGCCATTGTCGCCAAACTCCTGAACGGGATGACCCTGGGAGTCGAACATCGCCAGGGCCGGAAGCGAGCGATGGGCGTTTTCGTAATGCAGGCCAACAACTAACAGTCGGCCATCCGCTAGAACCTGAACCTTGCCGGCCATGGCATCGAAGCCAGGCTCGAACTGGCCGATGACGCTGCCTTGATTTCCGAAGCCCAGGTCCGCCGAACCATCCTTCAACAAGCGAGCCAGACCAAAACGGCTGCCGTGCGCCATGCCGACTTTCGCTGCGACCAGCAAGCGGCCACTGGAATCGATCGCGACTCCGTTAGTCATGCTTGAAAGACTGTTGGCAAAATACACTTGGGCTTTGCCCAGGGCGGCAAAGCGTGTGTCGAGGTGCCCCGCCGCAGGGGCGGGTGTCGCAAGCGCTAAAACGGACTGGATTGACATGCACGCATCTCCTTGCGAGTCGTCCTTATCCGGGTTGGGGTGGCGACCGTCTAGGGAGAATATTCAATCCCTGAATGGCTGGATGCACAACTGGTAGAACTTCCAGATGGAGGGTCGTTGTGCGCCACAACAGTGTCTTTTCGAACCAAACGCGAGCCTGCAAAGTAATCAGGCGTGTTCAAGTTCAAATAAAGAAGGCTCGTAAGTGTTAATGGCTGTGCTCAACCAGGCAACTAACGAGGGGGGAGGATGCGGATTACTCAATGAGTAATCCGCAAAATGATTAGTGGGGCATCGACCACGATTGCAGCGTGTAACCTTCTTCGCTCAACTCGGCTCGGGCCTGCTCAAGCAAACGTTCGAATTGCGCAGGATCGGTGTAGGCGCTGCTGGGAATCAGCTTGCGGCCTATACTGGTGTTGGTCCGGTCGATAACGGTCAGGCTGAGTTCGCCGTTGCCGTCCTGTGGCGCCCAGGCCACGCACTGGAAGGGTTTAAATGCGCGGTCTGCAATCAAAAGAGCTTCGTTGATACGGAGCGGGGCGTTCATGGAATGTTCTCTCAGTATACCCAATCAAGTGATGTGCCGACGGTTGGGCTTACCGTTCGGCAGGTTACTTGTACTGATGCCCGCAACCGGGGTTCAGGTCACACACAAACAAAAGAAATTTCAACTTTCTTTCGTAAGTCCAATGCAAAGTCGCGTTTTGAAAGCTGATTGAAAGGTTGGAGTTCGATAGGTAACTAAGCAAGCAGTTGCTTATAACTAATAACGCAACAACCCTATAGTCAAACGGTACAAGGCGACGTCAAATTCTTGCTAATGTTACAGCCAGGTCCGCCAAATGACTGTTTTATATAAATTTCTTTAAATTTGGCGCCAAGGAACAGTCATGAGCGAAGCGCCTGCATTAAGACGTTTATTAGTAGTGGATCCCTGCGACGACTGTCATCGTTTATTGCCGGGGTTGCGCTCTGTGGGGTGGGATGTTGACAGCTGTTCGCTGGAAAACGCCACGGACCGAACCTGTGATGTAGGACTGTTGCGCTTGCAGCCCTTTCACCTCGAGCGGCCGGAAGCCGTCAAAGAACTGATAAGCCGCAGCGGTACCGAGTGGATTGCCGTTCTGAACCAGGAAGTCCTGCGATTGCAGAACGTTGGCGATTTTGTCTGCGAGTGGTTTTTCGATTTTCATACTTTGCCGTTCGACGTGTCCCGGGTCCAGGTCACACTGGGGCGGGCGTTCGGCATGGCGCGCCTGCGCGGACAGGGCACGGTCCACATCGATCAGCCTGAACATGAACTGCTTGGCGACAGCAAGCCCATACGTGAACTGCGCAAACTACTGAGCAAACTGGCCCCCACCGAATCTCCGGTGCTGATCCGGGGCGAAAGCGGGACCGGCAAAGAGTTGGTCGCACGCACGCTGCATCGACAATCCCAACGCCACAGCAAACCTTTTGTAGCGATCAACTGCGGAGCGATTCCCGAGCACTTGATCCAGTCCGAACTGTTCGGCCACGAAAAAGGTGCCTTTACCGGCGCCCACCAGCGCAAGGTCGGGCGGATTGAAGCCGCCAATGGCGGGACGCTGTTCCTCGATGAAATCGGGGACCTGCCATTGGAACTGCAGGCCAACTTGTTGCGGTTCCTCCAGGAAAAACACATCGAGCGGGTGGGTGGCAGTCAGCCGATTCCCGTCGATGTGCGGGTTCTGGCGGCGACCCACGTTGATCTCGAAGCGGCGATCGAGAAGAAACGCTTTCGCGAAGACCTGTATTACCGACTGAATGTGCTGCAGGTCGTGACAGCTCCGCTGCGTGAACGCCATGGCGATCTGTCGATGCTGGCTAACCATTTTTCCCATTTTTACAGCCATGAAACCGGGCGCCGCCCTCGCAGTTTCAGCGAAGACGCGTTGATTGCCATGGGCAAACATGACTGGCCGGGCAATGTTCGTGAGCTGGCCAACCGGGTTCGGCGCGGATTGGTGTTGGCCGAAGGGCGACAGATCGAAGCGCGGGATTTGGGATTGATGAGCCAGCAGGCGATTGCCACGCCAATGGGCACGCTCGAAGACTATAAGACCCGGGCCGAGCGCCAGGCGCTGTGTGATGTGTTGAATCGCCATAGCGACAACCTGAGTGTCGCCGCGCGGGTGCTGGGGGTATCGCGGCCAACCTTCTATCGGTTGCTGCACAAACATCAGATCCGCTGAACCGCAGCATCAAAAGATCGCCGCCGTCGGCAGCTCAACATACAAGGGCTACCGACGGCGGCGATCTTCTGTTTTGCACAGTGCACAACGTAAAAGCCTGACGGCGATCGGGATCGCGGCCAGGCTTTATGTTGTGGATCAGAAGTAGTACGGGAATTTCAGGCTGAACTGGAAGTCCGGGGCATCGTCCGTCATGCCGATGGACAGGTTGGGAACGACGGTCAGGTTGTCGGTGGCCGCAATGGTCATACCGATGTTGAAGTAACCGGCGTTGGCGTCGCTGGAGGTAACCGACTCCCAATCCCCGCCATCCTGTTTGATTTTACTTTTGCGCTGCACCACATCAGACACCGAGAACGACATACTCATTTTCTCGTTCAGGGCGAATGCAATACCGGCACCGATCTGGAAGCTGTCGCCGATGTCCACTTTGCCCGGGTTTTCCTGGCCGACCGTTGAGCTGATGTCGTCGAAGGACTCCTCGAAGTTATGGGTATACGACAGGCTACCGAACAGCACGGCCGGGTCGTAGGTCTTGACCAGCGAGATACCCGGCGTGATCGACCAGACACCGTTGCCGGTTGGCAGTGAATCAGGTACGAACAGGTTGGAGTTGGCGTCCACCTGGCGCAACTTGATGCCAAACGGATCCTTGCCGGTAGGCGCCTTGACGCGCAAGGTAACCACGGCATCGGGCGAGTTGACCGACTCGTCGAGGAACTTGTAGGCAATACCGAAGTTGACGTCGCCGATCTCCGGATCACGGGTCACGGATTCTTCGGTTGTCACGCCTGCGGAGCCACCATTGCCGCCGCCTGACTGGTAGGTGGACTCGCGGTACACCACCGGTACGTTCAGATCGAACTGCCAGCGGTTGTTGAAGTTGTAGCGGCCAGTGAGGTCAAACGTCCAGGTATCCGACTTGATCCGGTCAAGGTTGATGTTGCCGAGAAAGATCGAGTCCAGCGCAAGGAATCCGTTAAGGATCAGCTGGCGGGTGTCGTACCGGGAGTAGGTCAACCCGGTTTCCACACTGAATTTGCCGCCGCCGAAGAATCCGCTGGCCTCGTCATAGAGATTGGAAACGCTTTGCGCCGGTTGCGAATCGTCTGCCAGCGACTGCCCATAGGAACTGCCACCCCCGGCTGCGCCCCCTGAAGCGGCGGCGGCACCGGTGCCGACTGCGACTTGCGAATTGCCTTTCATGTCTGCTGGCGATTTGGTCAGACGTTTAGGAGGAGGGGAAGCCGGTTGATCTTCTACCTGGCGGACCCGCTGTTCGAGTACCGCCAGGGCTTTTTGTTGTACTTCGTATCGTTGCTTCAACTCCAGAAGTTCCTGTTTCAGAAGCTCTACCTCCGCGTCAGGTGCTGCCTGCACCATCACCGCCGGAAACAGAGTGCTCAAACATACGACTGCGCGCAGCGAGACTGATCGATACATGAATTAAGCCGTCCCTAGTAATGCCCAATGGTCGAGAGTCAGCGTAGTTCAATATCCAAGGGAGCGAAGGGCGGTAAGTTGATTCAAGTTGCAGTCCAAAGCACCGACAGTCGGGCCATTATTATTGAGTACCACGTTGAGCTGAGTCAGGTTGCTGACCATGTTGCTGTTGCCCAGCAATCGGGTGTTTTGCAGCAGGCCACCCTGGGCGACTTGCTGTATGGCCGAACCTTGATTGTTGTTGGCCTGAATGGCCATTTGCACGCCACCGTTAGTTGCGGAAACCGCAATGCTGCCTGCGGCGCTGCTGCCTGTAATGGTTTGACCTGCCATCAGCGCCTGACCTTGAGCCGGTACCAGCGCCGGTGCACGGCTGGCTTCTTTCACATCAATGGCGATGTTGTTGTAAGCGCTGTTGCCATCGCCTGCGGCGCGCACGCTCTGGTTAATGCCCTGAGTGCTGGCAAGGCCCGCGCCGCCCACCACGCTGCCGGTACCCTGTTCAGCAGGACCACCGTTACCGCTATGGCTGTAGGTTGAAACATAGAATTGGGGTTTGACCGTTGCGGCCTGTATCTGCATCGAGGTCGACGCCCCGATCAGATCGCCACTGGCGTTGCGCCAGGTACTGCTCATGACGACACCGAAGCTGATGATCCGTCCGGGCATTACGTATCGACCACGCAGCTCGGCCAGCTCCTTGTCCTTTATCTCGATGGGTTTGAATCCGTTGGCAAAACCTGAGGTGCTTGCTACCAGACAGGCAGCGGCCACCCAATATGAGGTTTTCATTTGGTGCTCCCGGAGCATCCTGCCCCAATCTTCTTGTTGGCGATTAAAAGAAGTCGCTCTGTATGAAACCAAAATCCATCAAATCAGCATCTTTGACCGGGTTGAAGTTATCCAGCTTGTTCTTGGCTGTCAGGGGGACCGGGGGGCTACGAAGTGCATTGGTTTTCTCGTAACCGGAACCAACGATAGCGAAGACAATGCCGTTCCAACCTTTGACAAAGTCATCATGGGTGTAGCGCTTGTGACCGAGCACCGGGTCGCCGATATAGACCCAGTCCTTGTCAGCGCGCTGCAACACCACGAAGTGCTTGTAGCCGCGAGTTTCCGTCAGTACCACCACCGGGATCGTGACTGCTTCGAGCTTATCCGGTGGGATCTTGTAGCCACGGGCGCGCATGCCGATGCTTTCTATGTAGCGCTTCATGTCGAGCATGGAGAAACCCTGGGTACGAACAAGGTCCTGGTCTGCATTGACCAGCATGCCTTTGATGACGTGCTCTTCATCGACGTCGAGCCAATAGGCCTGGCGCAAGATCGTTGCCAGTGCGGCTGCGCCGCAGCTGAAATCGGTCTTCTGTTCGACAATGTTGCTGAACTTGCGCTCACGCAGACTCTGTACCTGCTTGTAGATGAGTGTGCCGCCAGGAAGGGCGGCCACTGACATCTGTGCGGCCTGGGTCAGGCCAGACAGGCCAGATAGGCCAGACAGGCAGAGGAGGGCGATGAGGGCAGTCTTACGCATGATCGATACGCCTTGGGACTGTTGGAAAAGCCCCGTTACCGGGGCTTTCATTGCTATCGCGATTACAGGCAGGCTCTGCAGCCAGCAGCGATGGACAGCGAGTTGCTTTGTTGGTTGCCAACACCGGAAGCGTTGTTGACGCCTGAGTTACCGGAGAAGTTGTTGCCGACGTTACTGACATTAGCAGTATTGGTGACAGGGTTTTTCCATCCGTTTGGAGTCATCTTCTGTTGAGTGGTTACGCCAGCCATACCGAATGCACCCACGGCTACGAAATCAGACGTGGTGTCGCCGTTGCCGCCGTGACCGCCGCCATGGCCGCCACCGTTGCCGCCACGATCATTGTTGCGTGGGCCACCGTGACCACCGTCGTTGCCTTCGGTTGTTGCCTTGCCTGCTGCCACGAATACACCGGCAGCGTTAAAGGTGCCAGTAAGGGTATCTTTGGTATAGGCCTGGTCAGCGTTGTTGGTAACAGTCAGGCCAGTGGAGCTTTGGTTAGCCGCAGCAGCCGCTTGTGCTACACGGCCGCCGGATACGGCGATGGCCAGGTTGTTTTTCTGTTGGTTGAAGTTGCCGGCAGCGTTGTTGATCCCCATATTGCCGGAGCCGCCATTACCAACGTTGTCTAGGCTTGCGCGGGTAGTGCTCGAGTAGTTGGCGACGGTGTTGCCACCGTTCAGTTGAGTAGCGCTGGAAGCCGCCACTGCGGTGCCGAAGATGAAGCTTTCGTCAGCAGTAGCCAGGGCAGCGGCGTTGTCTTGTTGGTTGCCGTCGCCAGCAGCGTTGTTGAGGCCCATGTTGCCGTTGGAGCCATTTGCCGAGTTTTCGACAGTGGCGCGGTTAATGGTGCCTTGGTTCAGTACAGCGTTGCCGCTGCTGCTTTGTTGATCCATGACGGTGGCCCCGGCACCGGCGGTGATCTGCAGAATTTGTTCCAGAGTCGGGCCTTTAGGCTGGTTGTTGCCATGCCCGTTGCCGTGACCATTGCCATGACCGCGATCATCATCGCGGCCGCCTGCTTGTGCTGCGATTGCCATCACTGCTGCGAGAGCGAAAACCAGTGGTTTTAAGGCCATTGTAGGTTTCATGGTGTTTCTCCGTGCTTATTAGTTGGTTAAGTGTTGGTACTTTCTAATCGCACTGCGTTTGGGTCAGTCAGCGACCCGGATGCTCAAGGTGTTAGCCATACGGTTCCCCACCCCGGCACTCTGGTTCACCTGTATCACCCCTCGGCTGCCGGTGAAGGCCTGGTCGCTTGTCACGACCTGGCGACTGCCGGTTGGGGTGCCAGTTGCTCCTGAGCTTGGTAGCAACGCCACGTTCTGTTGAGAAAGGGCGCTATCGTCCATCGCCTGCGCAGCAGCACTGATGCTGATGCGCATGACGTTGGCCATCTGGTTGTTGGCCCCGGCGCTCTGGTTGACGCCCAGTACACCGTTGCCGTTGCTGAAAGAGGTGCCGCCAATCGTGGCCGTCGCGTTCATCGATGGATTGGCGGGGGTATTGAGTCGTTGATTGACGATGGTGGTCGCGCCGGCTTCTGTGCCGATGGCGATTGCCCGAACGTTGGTTTGTTGCTGTTGGTCACCGGCCGCCTGGTTGACGTTGAAGTTACCTCTGTATTGCGTGCCGGAATCTTGAATGTCTGCGTTATTGAGGGACTTCACGCTGGAGTCGGCCATGGCGCTGGTGCAACCGAGCAGTGCAAAGAAAAGGAGAGAGCGATTCATCTCATTGACCTCCAGCCAGTCTGCCCAATGGGGCGAGGCCGGAACTCATGGCGCGGTTGATGGTGCCCGAAATCGCATTGCCGCTGCCGCCCTGATGACCGGCGCTCATGCCAGGCATGCCGTTGGGGTTGGTAACAGTGTTCAGGCCCTGCATGCCACCCATTGCCTGATTGTTGGCCCCGCGGAAAGACGTGCCACTGGCGACGTTGGCGAAGTCGCCGTCGCTCAATTCACCGGTGATGCGTGCGGAAGGGTTGGTATTGACGGTGATCGGGTTTGGATCCTTGCCCTGATTGCGGCCAATGTGCACCGGCTGGACGGTACGCTGAAGGACAATGACGCCATTGCCTTCGGCCTGGACAGTGAAGCTGAGCACTGAACTGGCAGCGCTTGCGATCAGCAGGAGGCAGGAAAAGCCTTTCTTGTAAGTCCCCACGATGCAATTCCTTCTTGTGGTGGGCTGGCCCTAGTCAGCGTTGTGAAGGAGAGAGCGAAAGCTGTGCCTGTTTTGGATTTTTGTTGTGATTCAAGAACTTGTGACTTTTGTCCGGGCGAGGAGAAATCGCGTTGTTTCAACCGTGAGACAACAGACGGTGCCCGTGGCGGGCTAAAGCGCTTGCGATGCTCTGGAACAGTGGTTTGCAGGACGGTGTATCAACGTCTTAACAAACGGATCAGCAAAGGGGGTAGGGTGCTGAAACGGGCCTTTTGCGGGGAAGTGGGTGTTTCACGAACGGACACTTTTACCCCAAAACAGGGGAAAACGCTGGGTAAATACCCCCGGAATCAGGGGATAGGGCCGAGCAACATCGCGACGGCAGCCAATGCCTGTGCACGTCGCTCGGACCAGTCGCCGCATAGCACCTGTACGGGCTGCCCATGCTGCTCCAGCCATGTCTGGATGTCGTTGAAGAACACCTGTCGCTCAACGAGTTCAGGTTGGCAACGCTGACCATCGTCGGTCCACTCGACATTCTCAGGTGACAACAACAAGTGCAGGTCATATTGCCTGGCCAGCAATGCTTGCTCGATCCAGCCAGGGCAGTCGCCGAAGAGTGTCTGGCTCCAGAGGATGTTGCTGAGCAAATGGGTGTCGAGGATCAGCAGTTGCGGTTGCAAGGCGCGGGCTTCATCTTCCCACTGCAATTGGCCACGGGCGATGGTCGGGATGTCCGCCAGGCAGGTATCTCGTGGGTTCTGCTCAATGAACCGGCGCACATATTCACCCACCAGAATCCCGCCGAAATGCGCTTGCAGCTCGGCCGACAGCCAGCTCTTGCCACTGGACTCGGGGCCCGTCAGTACCAGCACCTTCATGTGCGCAACGCCGGGGCCGCGCGCCATTCGCGCCAGCCTTGTACGGCCAGCAGCAGAAACAAGCCGTACAGCGCGGCCGTCAAATACAGGCCTTTGTAGATAAACAACCCGACGAAGATCACATCCACGGCGATCCACAGCGGCCAGCATTGAACGCGTTTTTGCGCCATCCACACTTGCGCCACCAGGCTGAAACCGGTCAGTGCCGCGTCGAGCCAGGGTTGGGCCGCGTCGGTCCAGTGCGCCATCGCGGCGCCCAGCAATAGACTGCCAATGGCACCGATGATCAATCCGATCGTCACTGATCGGCTGTCCAGTCGACTGACTTCACGACCATGACTGGCTTCGCCCGCACGGGTCCATTGCCACCAGCCGTACAGCTGCAAGGCGGCGTAGATCACTTGCAGGAGCATGTCCGAATACAGCTTCACTTCAAAGAAGATCCAGCTATAGATAAGCACCATGACCAGGCCGATCGGCCAGCACCAAGGGTTCTGCTTGACCGTCAACCAGACGGCAATGACACCGAGGGTGGCGGCAAACAGTTCAAGCCCGGACATGGAGGTTCCTTGGGGAAAATCGAAGAGGGTGCGGATTGTACCCGCAGAGAACAAAAGATCGCAGCCTTCGGCTGCACCTGCAGAGCAGAGGGGCTGCCTGAAGCTGCGATCTGTCGAGTGTTACACCCTGAACTGCCTCAGCAACCCGTTCAACTGCTCACTCAGCCCCTTGAGCCGCACGCTCGCCGCACTGGACTGCTCAGCCGCCAGCGCGGTGCTGTGGGACAACCCGGCGGCTTGCGTCACGTTCTGATTGATGTCCTCGACCACATGCGCCTGCTGCAAGGTGGCACTGGCAATCGACGCGTTAAGACCGTTGAGATTGCGCAATGCCTGGCCAATGGCATTCAGGCTCGCACCGGCAAGGCCTGCCTGTTCAATCGTCAGTTGCGAGGCGCGGCTGCTGTCGCTGATCACCTTGACCGCTGCTTCGGAATGACTTTGCAGGCGCTCGATCATCGTCTGGATCTCTGCCGTCGATTTCTGGGTACGCTGGGCCAACAGTCGAACTTCGTCGGCCACCACGGCAAACCCGCGACCTTGTTCCCCGGCGCGGGCCGCCTCGATGGCCGCATTCAGGGCCAGCAGATTGGTCTGTTCGGCGATGGAACGGATCACTTCCAGAACACTGCCAATCTGCGTGCTTTCGGTGGCCAGGGTGCGAATGACTTCCACCGCCTGATTGATGGTCGAGGACAAGGTATCGATCTGCTGCAGGCTGCCGTCGATGTTGATCTGGCCTTGCTGGGCCTGGGCTTCGGCGTCGCGCATTTCACTGGCGGCATGTTCGGCGTTCTTGGCCACATCCTGCACGCCATAGGTCACTTCATTGATGGCCGTGGCCACCAGTTCCATTTGTTGCGACTGTTGCTGACTGCGCTGCTGGGCCTGGGTGGCGTCGTTGCCCAGTTCGCTGGACGATTGGCCCAAGGCACTGGCGGACACCTGCAACTCGCCGATCACCTGGCGAAGTTTGGCGGTAAAGGCATTGAAGTGCCTCGCCAGCTGCGTGACTTCGTCCTGGCCGTGGGTGTCGAGACTGCGGGTCAGGTCGCTTTCCCCGCTGGCAATATTGGCCATCGCGTTCACGGTTTCCTGCAGTGGGCGCACGATGCTGCGGGCGATCAGGATCACCAGCGCAACCATGATCAGCGCAATCGCCAGGCCGATAAACGAAGCTTCCCAGACTTGCCCGTAAAACTCGGCCTGCATGTCATCGATGTACACCCCGGAGCCGAGGACCCAGCCCCAGGGTTCGAACAGTTTGACGTAGGAGGTTTTCTCGACCGGCGCGCTGGCGCCCGGTTTCGGCCAGCGATAGTTGATGATCCCGGCGCCTTTGTTCTTGGCCACGGCGACCATTTCGTTGAACACGGCAAAGCCATCCGGATCGCGGATGGCCGAGAGGTTCTGGCCGTCGAGTTTCGGGTTGGCCGGGTGCATGACCATCACCGGCGTCAGATCGTTGATCCAGAAGTAGTCGTCCTGGTCGTAGCGCAAGCCGCGCACGGCGGTCAGCGCCTGTTGCTGGGCGGCGTCACGCGTGAGGGTGCCGGCGGTTTCCAGGCCGTGGTAGTAGCTCAGGATTCCGCTGGCCGTCTGCACCACATGCTGGGTTTTCTGAGCCTTGGCGTCGTACAGGTCATCGTGAATCTGCTTGAGCATCATGACGCCCAAGGCCAGCAGCATCATGACGGCCACGATCAAGATGAGCCACAACCGCCGGCTGATCGACATATTGCGCAAGCTGTTCATAACGCGGTGCTCCGGTTTCTTGTTTTTGTAAAGTGATCGCCAGCATCCTGTCAGGCCTGATAACGCGGCAGCGCTTTTCAGGCTTGTCTGATAGGATTTCGGCCCGGTTCGCAAAAACCTGAATCCAAATTGATTTTTCACGCAATTTTCGGGTTCAGGAGGGGAGTTTGCGCGCGCGGACTTCAACTAAGCTGATCGCAGTGAACGCTTGGAAAATACTGACGGGGCATGCGCATACGCATAGCCTTTTGGGGGATTGATGGATCTTTGGACTGCCTTTCAGGCTTTGATTCTTGGCGTTGTAGAAGGGCTGACGGAGTTTTTGCCCATTTCCAGTACCGGGCACCAGATCATTGTTGCGGACTTGCTCGACTTCGGTGGTGAACGCGCCATGGCGTTCAACATCATCATCCAGCTCGGGGCGATCCTGGCGGTAGTCTGGGAGTTTCGCCGCAAGATTTTCGACGTGGTCATCGGCTTGCCAACCCAGCCAAGTGCACGTCGCTTCACGGCGAACCTGCTGATCGCCTTCATGCCGGCCGTGGTGTTGGGGGTGATTTTCGCCGACTTGATTCACCACTACCTGTTCAACCCGATCACCGTGGCCACGGCCTTGGTGGTGGGCGGGGTGATCATGCTGTGGGCCGAAAAACGCCAGCATGAAGTCCATGCCGAAACGGTCGACGAAATCACCTGGAAAGATGCGCTCAAGGTAGGTTTCGCCCAGTGCCTGGCGATGATTCCGGGCACTTCGCGTTCCGGCTCGACGATCATCGGTGGCCTGTTGTTTGGCCTGTCGCGCAAGACCGCCACCGAGTTCTCGTTCTTCCTGGCCATGCCGACCATGGTCGGTGCCGCGGTGTATTCGGGCTACAAGTACCACGAGCTGTTTGTGCCGGCGGACTTCCCGGTGTTCGCGATCGGTTTCGTTACGGCATTCATCTTCGCGATGATCGCCGTGCGCGGCTTGCTCAAGTTTATCGCCAGTCACAGCTATGCGGCATTCGCGTGGTATCGCATTGCCTTCGGCCTGTTGATTTTGGCAACTTGGCAGTTCGGTTGGGTCGACTGGACAGCCGCCCAGCCATGAGTGATTCCAGCGCACGCAACAACCGCGGCCGTCCACCCGGGGGCGGGATTCAAAACCTTCGCTTGAAATGGCTGGTGTTTGCGACGCTGTGTGCGCTGCCACTGTCTGGTTCGATGTCGTTATGGCTGCAAGGGGTGTCGATGATTCCTCTGGCGGCCTACGGCATCGTCAGTGTGCTGGCGTTTTTGCTGTATTGGAGTGACAAGCGCAAGGCCCGCGCCGAGCAGTGGCGAACCCCGGAAAACGTGCTGCATGCGTTGGCGTTCGCCGGTGGCTGGCCGGGCGCACTGCTGGCTCAGCAGGTGTTTCGGCACAAGACGCGCAAGGTTTCGTTTCAGGTGGTGTTCTGGTTCATCGTGCTGCTGCACCAGGTGTTCTGGATCGACATGCTGTTTCTTGGCGCCCGCCTGTTTGCAGTGTTTTAAAGCAGTAAGCCGATCCGGGTCCGCTTGGGCAATTTGCTGACCACCAGTTGGTGGGAACGTTGCAGCAGCTCTTGCAGTTCCTCGGCGCCCAGCGGGTAGGGCGTGTTCATGATGATCCATTGGGCGCGCGCCAGATACGGCGCCGGGTGAATGCCTGGTCGGTCGCAATGACCAAGAAACACATCCTTGTCGACCTTGAATGCGAGGGACTCCCCCCGCAGGTTCTGCAAGGCGAACATCTTGTTCCCGGCAATCGAAAATACCCGCACGCCGCCCCATTTGTAGTCTTCCCGCGCACCCGGCAATGCAAGACAGAATGCCGCGACCTGCGCTTCGCTCATGTGTCCAGCCTTCATATCAAACGATCCCCGCAGGCATTGAATGTTTCAATCAAATGGTCGAGCCAGGCGCGCACGGCCGGCATCACGCCGCGTCGATGAGGGTAGACCGCTTGCAGCCAGCCACCCGGCAACGACCATTCAGGCAGCAACTGCACCAGCGAGCCGTTTGCCAATTCCTGTTCGCAGTACATCATCGGCAAAGTGGTGAAGCCCTGGCCGGCGAGGACGCAAGTCTTGCGCACGATAAAGTCGTCTATCCCCAATCGTGCTTCAAGGGCCAGGTCATAATGCTTGCCCTGGCCGTCGACCAGACGAATGTGCACCATTCGATCGGGTTCCAGGGCGCCGAGCACGGGAAGGCTTTTCAGGTCATCCGGGTGATTGATGTCATGCCCCCTGAGGAACGCGGGGCTGGCCACCATCAGCATCTGTGCCTGACGGAGTCTGCGGGTTACCAGCAGCGGGTCTTCGTCGCCCGGCTCACGTACGCGCAAAGCAACATCGACGCCTTCGGTCACCAGATCGACGCGACGGTTGACCAGCATGACCTCCAGCTGTACTTGCGGATATTTCTCGAGAAAACTGCTGATCACCGCCGGCAGCATTTCGTGGGCCAATCCGACAGGAGAGGACACCCGCAAGCGACCGCGTGGTTCGCTGGACATGCTCGCCACGGCTTCATCGGCCATTTCGGCTTCCAGCAGCATCGCCTGGCAATGTCGCAGGTAGCGTTCACCCACGGCCGTCAGCTTGAGCTGGCGGGTGGTGCGTTGCAGCAGACGCGCGCCGAGACGCTCCTCCAGTTCGGCAATGCGCCGCGACAGCCGCGACTTGGGAATCCCCAGTAACCGCCCGGCGGCTGCGAAGCCGCCTGCCTCCACGACTTTGGCAAAGTAATAAAGGTCATTGAGGTCTTGCATGGACGTCTTCTCGATTGTTCTACCAGTGAGACAAACTATCGCATTGTTGCATGCTAATCAGCTATTGGTTTCATCTGTAGGATTGTCCCCATCAGATCGCCCTTGTGGGCGATCCTCACCTGGAGATCCCACATGAAACTGCTGCATATCGATTCGAGCATTCTTGGCGACAACTCGGCCTCCCGTCTGTTGAGTGGCGAAGTGGTCAAAGCCTGGCAAACCGCCGAACCGTCAGCTGTAGTGACTTACCGTGACCTGGCCGCTGACGCCATCAGCCACTTCTCCGCTACCACCCTGGTTGCCGCTGGCACCAGCGCCGAACTGCGCAACGCTGCACAACAGCACGAAGCCGAGCTGAGCGCCCAGACGCTGGCCGAATTCCTTGCCGCCGACGCCGTGGTCATTGCCGCGCCGATGTACAACTTCACCATTCCAACCCAACTCAAGGCCTGGATCGACCGCATCGCCGTAGCCGGTCAGACCTTCCGCTACACCGAAGCTGGCCCAGAAGGCCTGTGCGGTGGCAAGAAAGTGGTGATCGTTTCGACCTCCGGCGGTCTGCACCATGGCCAAGCGACCGGTGTTGCCCACGAAGAGTACTTGAAAGTGTTGTTTGGCTTCATCGGTATCACCGATATCGAATTCGTTCGCGCCCATGGCCTGGCCTACGGTGACGAAGTGCGCAGCAAAGCCATGAGCGACGCGCAGACGCAAATCAGCGAGCAACTGTTCGCCGCAGCGTAAGGCTTGCGTAAAAGCCTCAAGCTGTTCGGGTAAAGCCCAAAAAACTCTGTATTCTGGATGCGCAAGTACCAGGTACGGAGTTTTTTGTTTCTGATCGTTTCAGATAGTGGCCCAAGATATGCAATCACGGGTACGTCTATGGTCCGGTAACAGAGTGGGGCATCCGATGATGCGTATTTGTGCAACCTTACTGATATGCCTGTTCAGCAGCCTGAATTCAGTGCACGCCGCCCCAGCGCCGCATCCTCACTGGAGCGTCGGTTATCACGAGATGAGTTTTCTCGACCCGCTCGATTTGCAACCGATGCGCGCCATTGCTTTTTATCCCTCCAGCGAAAAAGAGCACTCCAGCCAGTTGGAGGGCTATACGGTCGAGGCCGGTGAAGACACCAAAGTCGCCATGGGCCGCTTTCCGATGCTGATGCTTTCCCACGGCAACACCGGCACCCCGCTGGCCCTGCATGACCTGGCCACGTCACTGGCTCGCAAGGGATTCGTGGTGGTGGCGGTGATACATCCCGGGGACAACTCCAAGGACCACAGTCGGCTCGGCACCTTGAGCAACCTGTACGGTCGGCCGATCCAGATTTCTGAAGCCATCACCGCCACCCTGGATGACCGCATGCTGGCGCCGTTTGTGAATGCCGACCAGGTGGGCGTCATCGGTTATTCAGCGGGCGGGGAGACGGCGTTGATCCTCTCCGGCGCGACGCCGGATCTGGATCGCCTGCGCCGCTACTGCCAGGAACGCCCGGATGACCGCGACGCCTGCAATACGCAAGGTGAGTTGATTGTTGACCGTGATGATTTGCAGCCGGTGGCGGACCCGCGTGTCCATGCCTTGCTGTTGATGGCGCCGCTGAGCCTGAAGTTTGGCCGGCACACCCTGGCCGATGTGCATGTGCCGGTGCTGCTCTACAGCGGTGACGGCGACAAACTGGTGGCGGTCGACAAAAATGCCGCGGCACTGGCGCGCAAGTTGCCCGTCGCACCGGATTTCAAATTACTGGCCGGGGCAGGGCACTTCGTTTTCATGGCGCCGTGCAATGACGAACAAATCGTCATCATGCCGGCCCTGTGCACCGACGCCGATGGAGTCGATCGCGAAGACATTCACCGCAATCTCAGCACCGAAGCCGGGCGCTTTTTCTCCCGTACCTTGGGCAAAGCGACGCGGGCCGGAATGCAAACCGCCGATCAATAAAGGTTTACTAATCCCTGTAGGAGCCGGCTTGCCGGCGATCCGGCCTTGAGCCTTGCACTGATCTTCAGAACGCCATCCCCAGCAAGCTGGCTCCTACAGGGTTGTAGGCATCAAGTCATGGCGCGGTGTTTCAGTAATAAGGTCAAAGCCAGGCCACCCACCGACAACACCGCCGCACTGAAGAAAATCCACACATACCCTAGATTTAACGCCACCGCGCCCATCAGCGGGCCGGCGATGGCCAGCGCCAGGTCGAAGAACACCGCATACGCGCTCAAGCCTGCGCCACGGCTGGAGTTGGGCACTTGCTTGATCGCTTCCACCCCCAGCGCCGGGTACACCAGCGACAGTCCGAACCCCGTCAGACCGGCGCCGATCAAGGCATAACCGGTCGAAGGCGCCAGCCACAGCAGCACCAGGCCCACCGTTTCAATGGTCATGCAGGCGATGGCCGAAGTGAACCCGCCAAAACGGTTGATGCTGGAAATGAACATCAACCGCGCCAGAATGAAACACACACCAAAAACGGTCAGGCAGTAAGCCGCACCGCTCCAGCCACGGTTGATGTAATACAAGGTGATGAAGGTGGTCAGGGTGCCGTAGCCGATGGACGCCAGACTCAGGCTCGCACCAAAGGGCGCAATGCGCCCGAACACCGCCCAGAACGGCAAGCGTTCACCGCGCACCACAGGCACCGACGGCTTGTTGCGGATCAACAGCAACGCCAGCAATGCCAGTGCAGAGAGCACGATCCCCAGGCTGGTAAAGCCCAGGTGCCCGACCATCACCACGCCCAGCGGCGCGCCAATGGCGATTGCGCCGTAGGAGGCGATACCGTTCCACGAGATCGACCGCGCCGTATGCTCGGCGCCGACCTGGCCCATGCACCAACTGATGGTGCCGACGCCGATAAGGCCTTGGGCGATCCCCAGCAGCAAGCGCCCGGCAATCAGGATCAACAGGCTCAATAAGGGAAAGCTTTGCAATAGGGTCGACAACAAGGTCAAACCGCCGCTCAGCACAATCCCGATCAACCCGTAAACGATGGCGCGCTTGGTGCCGATGTTGTCGGACATGCGCCCGGCCATGGGCCGGCTGAGCAGGGTGGCCAGGTACTGGGACCCGATGGTCAGCCCGGCGACAACGGCGCTGAAGCCCAACTGTTCATGCACATACCCCGGCAATACCGCAATCGGCAGGCCGATACAGAGGAAGGCAATAAAGGTATAGAAAACGATGGAGACGATCTGCAGGGTGATCGCCATTGAGCTTTGCGTTGGCTGTTGCTGCGCAGACATGAGGGCTCGTTCGCGGGCGGCGGTGGGAGAGCTGCATGATGGCTTGGGTGCGGGATAAAAGAAAGCAGGCTAACTAATGTGAAAAGCCCTGTCACACGGACAGGGCTTTTACTTGATGCTTGCAGCTAAAAGCTTGAGCTGCCTTAGAACACCACACCCTGGCTACGCAGGTAATCGTCATAAGTACCGCTGAAGTCGGTCACGCCATTCGGGCTCAGCTCGATGATGCGGGTGGCCAGGGACGATACGAATTCACGGTCGTGGCTGACGAAGATCAGCGTGCCCGGATAGTTTTCCAGCGCCAGGTTCAGCGCCTCGATGGATTCCATGTCCAAGTGGTTGGTCGGTTCGTCCATGATCAGCACGTTCGGCTTTTGCAGGATCAGCTTGCCGAACAGCATGCGACCTTGTTCACCACCGGAGATGACCTTGACCGACTTGAGGATTTCGTCGTTGGAGAACAGCATCCGGCCCAAAGTACCGCGAATCATCTGCTCGCCCTGAGTCCACTGTCCCATCCAGTCGAACAAAGTGACGTCGTCTTCGAAATCGTGCGCGTGATCCTGGGCGTAGTAGCCCAGCTCAGCGGCGTCGGTCCACTTGACGCTACCGGCATCCGGTGTCAGTTCGTTGACCAGGGTGCGCAGCAGGGTGGTCTTGCCGATACCGTTCGGGCCAATGATCGCCACGCGCTCGCCAGCTTCAACCTGGAAACTGAAGTCCTTGAACAGGGTCTTGCCGTCGAAGCCCTTGGCCATGCGCTCGACGATGACCGCCTGACGGTGCAACTTCTTGTTTTGCTCGAAACGGATGAACGGGCTCACACGGCTCGAAGGCTTGACCTCGGCCAGCTGGATCTTGTCGATTGCCTTGGCGCGGGAGGTGGCCTGCTTGGCTTTCGAGGCGTTGGCCGAGAAGCGGCTGACGAACGATTGCAGCTCGGAGATTTGCGCTTTCTTCTTGGCGTTGTCCGACAGCAGTTGCTCGCGGGACTGGGTCGCCACGGTCATGTACTCGTCGTAGTTGCCCGGGAACAGGCGCAGTTCGCCGTAATCCAGGTCAGCCATGTGGGTGCACACGCTGTTCAGGAAGTGACGGTCGTGAGAGATGATGATCATCAAGCTGGAGCGCTGGGTCAGTACGTTTTCCAGCCAGCGGATGGTGTTGATGTCCAAGTGGTTGGTCGGTTCGTCGAGCAACAGCACTTCAGGATCGGAGAACAGCGCCTGGGCCAGCAATACGCGCAGTTTCCAGCCTGGGGAAACCTCGCTCATCGGACCGAAATGCTGCTCGATGCCGATACCCAGGCCCAGCAACAGTTCGCCGGCACGGGACTCAGCGGTGTAACCGTCCATTTCCGCGAATTCGGTTTCCAGCTCGGCAACGGCCATGCCGTCTTCTTCGGTCATTTCCGGCAGCGAGTAAATGCGGTCGCGCTCGGCCTTGACCTTCCACAGCTCTTCGTGACCCATGATCACGGTATCGATCACGGTGAATTCTTCGTAGGCGAACTGGTCCTGACGCAATTTACCCAGCCGCACGTTCGGTTCAAGCATGACCTGGCCACCGGACGGATCAAGATCGCTACCGAGGATTTTCATGAAGGTCGACTTGCCGCAACCGTTGGCGCCGATCAGGCCGTAGCGGTTGCCCGCGCCGAACTTGACCGAAACGTTTTCGAATAGCGGCTTGGCGCCGAACTGCATCGTGATGTTAGCTGTAGAGATCAAAGGTTTTTCCTGCGAAGCATTCAGAGTAGCCAGGGTGGCGGCTGGACCGCGCTTGACCCGAGTCAAAGTGCGCTGAAACGGGGTTTTTTCCGTCATCAACGAAGTGGCGCGTAAAGTTTGGCGGCGATTGTACTGGTCTGGCACTTCAAACGATAGGGTAATGAGGCCACACCGTCGCTTCGATGGTAGCCGTGCGCAGATTTTCACTGTTATAGGTTAACTATTGGTTACAAAGTGTGGCTAAAATGCCATCTCTCACCGAGGCCGACATACGGCCGGGCTCGAACCCGGGCCAGTGGAGCTGTTGTTTCGAATTCAGACGCTGCACAAGACCCTAGAGCCGATGGCTGGCGGGGGGCGCAGTTTGTTCACTTCTGACGTGTGACGATTTCCGTGAAACTGATCATTGCCGCTATTTATGTAGTATCCATCGCATACGTTCACCTGCGTGGTCGCGTGCGCCACAAGCTGGGTCGCCAATTGAGCGATCACTCGACGTTCCTGGCGCCGATCAATTGCTTCCTTTATATGTTCTCGAAAATCCCTAACAAGCCTTACCTCAATCCGGCGGACTTCCCGGACCTGAGCCCATTGCAGACCCATTGGGAAGAAATCCGCGCCGAAGGCCAGAACCTGCTGCGGGCAGGCGAGATCAAGCGTTCCAACCAATACGACGACGTCGGCTTCAACTCGTTCTTCAAGACCGGTTGGAAGCGTTTCTACCTCAAGTGGTACGGCGACAGCCACCCGTCGGCCATGAAGTTGTGCCCGCGCACCACTGAGCTGGTACAGAGCATCGGCTCAATCAAAGCCGCGATGTTCGCCGAACTGCCGCCGGGCTCCAAACTGGTGCGTCACCGTGACCCGTATGCCGGTTCCTACCGTTATCATTTGGGGCTGGAAACGCCGAATGATGCCGGTTGCTACATCAACGTCGATGGCGAGAACTACCACTGGCGTGATGGCGAAGCGGTGATGTTCGATGAGACCTTCATCCATTACGCCGAAAACACCACGCAGCAGAACCGCATCATTCTGTTCTGCGATGTCGAGCGTCCGATGAAGTATCGCTGGGCGGCGGCGTTCAACGGCTGGTTCAGCCGCACGGTGATGTCGGCTGCCGGCGCGCCGAACGAGGCGGGGGACAAGACCGGTGGCATCAACCGTCTGTTCGGCAAGATCTACAAAATTCGTTTGCGTGCCAAGGAACTGAAGAAGCGTAATCGCAAGCTGTATTACTTGCAGAAGTGGGCGTTCTTCGGCGGGTTGCTGGCGATTTTTGTTCTGGTTTGATTCATTCGTGTGTCAAGCCGACGCCATCGCGGGCAAGCCCGCGATGAGGCCAGTACTCCAGCCCATCACTTGCTGGCTTTTTTCCGCGCTGCCGGCTTACTCGCCGCCTTGCTTTTTGCCGGCGCCTTATCGGCGCTCTTGCCCCCCAGACTGCGTTTGAGCAACTCGGTCAAATCAATGACATCCGCCGTCTTGCGAGCTTCTTCGCCGGTATCCGTTTCAACATCCTCGATCTTGCCTTCATGGGCCTTCTTGTCCACCAGCGCCATGATCTTCTCTTCAAAACCGTCGCGATAATCTTCCGGTGTCCATTCGGCGCTCATGTCCTCTACCAGGCGCTTGGCCATATCCAGTTCACCTTTGGCCAGTTCCGCCTTGGTGACGTCCGGCCCCAACGCCAGTTCATCCAGGCTGCGGACCTCCGCCGGCCAGCGCAGCTTGACCAGCACCAAGGCCGATTCCAATGGCATCAAAGCGGCAAGGTACTGGCGGGTATGCAACACCACGCGCGCCAACGCGACCTTCCTGGTTTTGGTCAGGGTCTCGCGCAATAACGCATAGACCTTGCCGCCGCGCTTATCCGGTGCCAGGTAATAAGGGGTATCGATGTTTTGCAGCGGAATCTGATCGCCGTCGACAAAGGCAAAAATATCGATGGTCTGAGTCGATAGCGGATGCGCCGAGCGAATTTCTTCCTCACTGAGCACGACATACCGGCCTTTTTCATAAGCGACACCTTTGACGATGTGCTCCTTGGTCACTTCCTTGCCGGTGACTTTGTTGACCCGTTTGTAGCCCACCGGGTCCATGCTGCGACTGTCGAGCCAGTCGAAATCCACCCCCTGGGAGGACGTTGCCGAGACCAGCGCCACAGGGATGTGCACCAACCCGAAACTGATCGCGCCTTTCCAGATTGCCCGTGCCATGGTCGTGTACTCGCGAGTGATGATCAGGTGACCGTTGGCCTCAAGCAAAAGTTTCAGCGGCCTGCAGCCCGTCCCGGGCGGCAGATCAACTTCGTGTTACATCTTGCTGTTGAGGTTTTGGTTAACAAATCCGAACCCGGGGCGTAGCGTGCTATCGAAGTCCTTATACGCGCGCGTCCAGAGGCAACCCATGAACAGATGCATCTTCGGCTTCATCCTGTTGGCCTTGAGTGCCGTTCTTGGCCCCCTGGCCCAGGCGCAAGCCCCCTCGCTTCGTGCTCCGTTGCTGGTGGCGCAGAACCTGCCGAACAGCGGCAACAACAATCCGTATAACAGTCCGATTCGCCGGGCCAATCCCAACAGCATGCAAGGCACGCAGCCCAGCGCCCCGGCTATCCGCGGGCCGAACACCGTGCCCGTGCCGCGCCCACCCACGCTTGATAACGGTGGCATCGGCAATCGCTCCCGGCAGACGCCGACTGCGCCTGCCAGTCCACCCAAATTCATACCCAATCCACCTGCTCGGGACTCGGGCTCCTCCACTCGTTAAACGGCAGGCCGCTCATTCCTGCCCACCATTCTCATGACAAAAGGAATCGTGCATGTTACGTAAATCCCTTCTGAGTGCTCTCTGTGCCAGTGCAATGTTGACGGCCACGTTGCCGGTTCTGGCCGCGTCCGCGCAGGAAATGAAAAGTGAACAAGGCACCCTTGAGGTCACGTCAATCGCCAAGGGGCTGGAGCATCCATGGTCCGTGGCGTTTCTGCCCGATCGGCAGGGCATGCTGGTGACAGAACGGCCCGGCAACCTGCGGCTGGTCAGCCCGCAAGGCAAGGTATCTTCGCCAATCAGCGGCGTGCCCAAGGTCTGGGCCAAGGGGCAGGGCGGTTTGCTGGATGTGGTGTTATCACCGGACTTCAAGCAGGACCGCTTGATTTACCTGTCCTACGCCGAGGGTGGCGGTCAGGGTGACAAGGCCGGCACGGCTGTCGGACGCGGGCGGTTGTCCGAGGACCTGACGAACCTCAAGGATTTCACGGTGATTTTCCGTCAGGAACCAAAGCTCTCCGTTGGCAACCATTTTGGTTCGCGACTGGTCTTTGACCGTGACGGTTATCTGTTCATCACCCTCGGGGAAAACAACGACCGCCCGACCGCACAGGACCTCGACAAACTTCAAGGCAAGGTCGTTCGTATCTATCCCGACGGTAAAGTACCGGACGACAACCCATTTGTCGGTCAGTCCGGTGTGCGCCCCGAAATCTGGTCCTACGGTGTGCGCAACCCGCAAGGTGCTGCGCTCAATCCATGGACCGGCACCCTGTGGGAAAACGAACACGGTCCCCGGGGCGGCGACGAGTTGAACGTCATCGAACGCGGCAAGAATTACGGGTGGCCGTTGGCAACCCACGGCATCAACTATTCCGGCCTGCCCATCCCTGAAGCGCAGGGCAAAACCACCGAGGGCACCGTCGGGCCAAGGCACTTCTGGGAGAAATCACCCGGCTTGAGTGGCATGGCGTTTTACGATGGCGATCGTTTCAAAGCGTGGCAGCACAACGTCTTCATCGGCGCGCTGGTGACCCAGGAACTCATTCGTCTGCAGTTCGACGGCGACAAGGTGGTTCACGAAGAGCGCCTGCTGGGTGAACTCAACAAGCGTATCCGTGATGTGCGGCAGGGGCCGGATGGTTACTTGTATGTGCTGACCGACGAAGAGGACGGCGGACTCTACAAGGTAGGCCTCAAATAACAGACCGCACCTGCAGCATCCCCTGCAGGAGCGGCCGCAGGCTTCGATTTTTTTCAGTTTCACCTGGAATACACAATCACCGCCGCCCGCAACTTGCCCCGCCCAAAACTGCACATCTTGTCAAATTCCCCATGGCTGACCGGCACGTGCTGGCAGTCCATGGCTTGGCGATGCTGGCTATGGTCCACATCGGGATCGTGCAGATAGACGAACTCGTCATCGCAATCGGTAACGATCACCCAGTGCGGTGATTTCGAACGCGTCAGGCGATAGCTGCTGATCAGCACCAAAGGCTGCCCCCCTTGTTCCAGAAGCTGCGGCAGCTTCAGCGGCCCACCGATCTCGCACTCGACATCGCTGGCCAGCAGCTGCTGCGTGAACGCCTCATGCACCAGGCGCATTACGTCTTTTTTATGTTCGTCGCGTACACCGCGTGCCAGCGACGTGCCCCGATGAAAAAGCACCACGGCGTAACCCAGCCAATGCTCACCGGCCTGCGCCACCAGCAGTTGCCCGTGAGCACGAGTAATCATCCATTGAAAGCTGCGACTGTTGAGCCGATCGGTGGTGAAACACTGCTCCTCCAGTTGCAACAACTCGGGTAAGTCTTCCAATACCGCCAAACGAAAACATGTATTCATATGACCGCCGCAAAAGTTGCGTAACGAAACCGGACTTTCGAAACAACCTGAGCGGGCCTGCTCGCGATAGCCATCTTGGAATCGACAGCTATTTACCATTGACTTGGCCCGCGCGCCCGGCTAATTTCCGGCCATGACTTCCACCGTATTGCGCTGCCAGCCAAGCATTATTACCGCCATTCCTCATTTGGCGGGCTAGCTCACGACTGCAGCACCCAACCCGCCCTAGAGGCGGGTTTTCACTTTCTGTCTCAGGGTTTTTTCAGCAAGGTCGCCGACCCTGCGCACCGGAGACAGCCATGAGCAACACCGCCCAACAACAAGCCTTGCTTGAGCACTACGTGAAAAAAATCCTCGCGGCACCCGTCTATGAATTGGCGGTGCGAACGCCGTTGCAAGCGGCGCCTGCGTTGTCCGAAGCACTGGGCAATCAAATTCTGTTGAAGCGCGAAGACTTGCAACCGACCTTTTCCTTCAAGATCCGTGGCGCCTATAACAAACTGGTGCAATTGACTGATGAGCAGAAGGCACGGGGTGTCATCACAGCTTCCGCTGGCAATCATGCCCAGGGCGTGGCGCATGCCGCACGCGAACTGGGCATTGCCGCAACCATTGTCATGCCGGCCATGACACCGGAGCTGAAGGTGCTCGGCGTTCGCAGCCGTGGTGCTGAGGCGGTGCTGCACGGTGAAAGCTTTCCGTTCGCCCTTGCCAGGGCGCTGGAGCTGGCAGAACAAAGCGGCAGGACGTTCGTGTCGCCGTTTGATGATCCGGATGTTATTGCCGGGCAAGGTACGGTGGCGATGGAGATACTGCGTCAGCACCAGGGGGCGCTCGACGCAATCTTCATACCGGTGGGGGGTGGCGGCTTGATCGCCGGCATCGCCGCGTACGTTAAATACCTTCGACCGCAGGTGCGCATCATCGGAGTCGAGTCGGAACACTCCGCCTGTTTGCAGGCCGCCTTAGAGGCTGATGAGCGCGTGGTGCTGCCCAACGTCGGGACCTTTGCCGACGGCGTGGCGGTTGCGCAGATCGGCGCTCACGGGTTTGAGGTGTGTCGGTTTTGCGTGGATGAAGTACTGACGGTCAGTAACGATGAACTCTGTGCCGCGATCAAGCATATCTACGACGACACCCGTTCGATCACCGAGCCATCCGGCGCTCTGGCCGTGGCCGGCATCAAGAAGTACGTGGCCCGCACGGGAATCCGGGGGCAGACGCTGGTGGCCATCGACTCGGGTGCCAATATCAATTTCGACAGCCTGCGCCATGTTGCCGAGCGCGCCGCGATCAGCGTCGCCTCGGCGTGAAGCGGGCAGGTTACTCGTTGACGGCCTTTTCGACCGTGCTCGATGCCGACCAGACCCGGTAGCGGACTTCGATGTCCTTGGGCACATAGAGCACGATTGGCAATTTGCTGTTGTAGCGCAGCATGAAGCCGTCACCGACAACGGGCACGAAATCCTGTTTGCTCTTTGCGTCGGGGCAGGCCATCAACGTGCTCATTGGACCGATAACCTTTTCCAGGCGGTAGAACGGATAGCCCCAGCCCTCGAGGTTCTTTTCTTCGAGCATACCGCCCAGGCGTTGGCGATTACAGTCGGCGGTGAGGGTTTTACCCGCGAGGATTTCAACCTGGAAATCGTCTTCCCGGGGTTGTGGCGCCAAGTGTATGACCTGGCGGCTGAAGCCGTTTTCGGCTTTGGGAAAGGGCGCGATTTTTTCCACGGACGCCGCGTGAGCTACGCCGGACACGGCTGCAACGAAAACGGCGAGGGATGTGCGAAAGATCGAGGGATTCATGATGCCTCCTTGCGTGTAAGACAGAGGGCGAACGCTCGCCCGCGCGCATTCTCCCTGTCGCAGGCAATTGATGCAAACACACTATGTGAGTGCAAATTGCAGGGCCGCATGAGGCCTTAGTTGCAAAATGCATGACCGCTGTTACCTGTTGTTAAACTAAACCTTTGATTTACCGATGAGCTGCAAAGCCAAATTCAAGGCATGTTTTATGCTGTAGCTGTTCTCAAGCTGACCGGGATTTCACATGAGCCAGCCTCAATAGTTGTTTGGCAATCTCACAAAGGAGAGGGTCGCCATGTTTCTTTCTGCCTTGGAACTTCGCAACATCATTGAAAGCAGTTTTTTGCCCAAACGTTGTCAGTGCTCGCTAACGCCTGAGCTCAAGATGACTGTCAAGGTTTACGCCGACGGTGGCACCGATACCCTCGATCTCTTGAGAACCGATATCGATGCCCAACATCTGAACAGTTGTCGGGAAATCCACGAATTGATTGCAGACTTGCGCACCGATCTCGGAAATCATCACGTAGAAAGCGAACATCGTCGCGTGGTCGGCAAAGCGCTCTAACACTCGATTTCAATGTCTTGCGAGATGTGCCGGGCCTGGAGCAATGCCAGGCCCGGCTCCAGTGCGACCGTCAGTTCTGATAACTGCAAGCGTCCGACAGTTTTCGGTAGGTCAGTTCTGCGGGTCTACCCGACTGCTCGTCGATATACGTCATCTTTGCCGTCACCACTTGGCATTCCAGCGTAGTGGGCTCGGTCAGGGCTATCACTTTACCCACATGCAGTGGCATGCCGTAATGATACGAGGCCACAGGTTGAGCGGAGGTGGTGTCAGCCAGGGCGAAACCTGAAAAGGCGGCACAGACAAAGGCTGAAGAAACGAGCAAGACGCGCGAGTTCATGGGGGCAATCTCCAGTGCAGACGGAAGTCAGCTCGACGTATCGTCGAACCTGCCGCACTGGGCGTCAGAGGACTCTGAGGGCGTGCGGTCCAGTTATTGTTGGACTGCACGATTAAGCATTGGTTAATTCACCTGAACGCCACCTGTCGCTTTGCCACTACCGTTCGGCGGATCCACCCAGTGAATTCAGTCAATAACCAACTGTTGACGATAAGGCAAATCCGGCCCGGTCTTGCTGCAAGTCAGCGCCGCCGCCTGAATCGCAAACCGCACCATCGTTTCGATCTGCTCGCGATTCAGCTCACGCAACCCTTCAACTGAATCCAGTTGCTGCTCGGTCAGCCAGGCGATCAATGCCGCCTGAAAGGTATCGCCCGCGCCCACGGTGTCGGCGATCTTGACCGCGCAGGCCGGCACCGACCACGAACCATGCGCTCGACTGAACACCGTGGCACCCTCGCCACCACGGGTCAGGAACACCAACTGACAACGATGCTGCAACCAGCCATCAATGACCCGCGCAGGATCCTGTTCGGGATACAACAGGCTTAAATCTTCATCGCTGACCTTGATCAGGTCGGCGTGCTCGACCAGCGTGGCAATCCGCGAGCGCCACAACTCGATGTTGGGCTCAGGGTTGAGGCGCACGTTCGGATCGAGGCTGATCAGGCGTTTGCCGCTTTCCCGGCGTACCAAAGCCAACAGGGTGTCGGCAACCGGTTGTACCACCAGCGAAAACGAACCGATGTGCAAGCCGCGCACCTGCGGGCCCAACGCCGGCAGGTGTTCCGGTTTCAACTGACGGTCAGCACAGCCTTCGCCACGGAAGCTGTACTGTGGCGAGCCATTGGCGCCGACCGCGACCATGGCCAGTGTTGTCGGTGCGGCGAAGTCCACCAGATAGTCGGTTTGTACGCCTTCATCCTGCAGCACTTGCAGCAGTCGGCGGCCGAGGTAGTCGGTAGACAGCCCGGCAAACAACGCCGCGTCCACTCCCAAACGGCGCAAGCCTACCGCGACATTGAACGGCGAACCGCCGGCAATCGCCTTGAAGTTCACTTTGGAAGCCAGACCGCTGGCATCGTCTTCACTGAAGAAATCGAACAGCGCTTCGCCACACACCAGATACATAATTGTTCGCTCTTTAAAGGGTTGCGACATGCCGTTGATAGCGTTCGTAGGCTTGCTGCGAGAGCACTACGTTTTCGGCGATCGGCAGGGTTTCACTGGCCAGATCGAGCTTGACGCAGCGCTCGCACAGATCCGCCAGGCTGTCCTCGTGCCCGCTTGCCCGGGACTTGCACCACGCCGCCTGAATCGCCGCCCCGAGGGCCGCGGCTTCGCTTTGCTCGGTGCACATCACCGGCGTGTTCATGATGTCGGCGACCACTTGCCGCCATACCGGACTTTTCGAGCCGCCGCCGATCAGGCAGATGCTGCGGCTTTGTAAGCCATTTTGCCGCAACAGGTCCAGCCCGAAACGCAATCCGAAGGTAGCGCCTTCGACGACCGCGCGACACAGGTTGGCCTGGGTCAGGTTGGTCATGGTCAGACCCAGCACACTGCCGGTGGCGTGGGGCAGGGCGGGGACGCGTTCACCATTGAGAAACGGCAGCATACACACGCCTTCCGCGCCGATGGGGGCTTGGGCAACCAGCGCGTTGAAGCGCTCGATATCAAGGTCGAACAATTCGCGGATAACCCCGCTGGCATTGGTCAGGTTCATGGTGCAGATCAACGGTAACCAGCCGCCGCTGGAAGAGCAGAACGTGGCGACTGCCGCGTCCGGGCTGACGGTCGGTTGATCGGCATAGGCGTATACCGTGCCGGACGACCCGAGGCTCATGGTAATGGCCCCCGGGCGAATGTTGCCGGTGCCGATGGCGCCCATCATGTTGTCGCCACCACCGCTGGAGACCAGTGCCTTTGGATTGATACCCAACTGTTCGGCGATTGCCGGCAGGATCGTGCCGACCGCGGCGTGCGCGTCGATCAATTCCGGCAGCGCCGCTTGCAGGCGTCCGCCGGGATCGATGTCGCGCAGTATCTGCAAATCCCATTGGCGGGTGCGCACGTTGAAGTAGCCCGTGCCTGAAGCATCGCCATACTCGCTGCAACGGCGGCCGGTGAGCCAGAAATTCAGGTAATCGTGGGGCAGGAGGATGTGGGCGATTCGGGCAAACACCGCTGGGTGCTGCTCTTTGGTCCACAGCAGTTTGGACACGGTATAGCCCGGTGCGATGACTACGCCCAGGCGCTCCAGCGAACCTTTCTCGCCGCCCAGATGTTCAAGCAGGCGATCATTCTCTGCGCTGGTTTCGGTGTCGCACCAGAGTTTCGCCGGGCGCAGCACCTGGCCCTGATCATCGAGCAAGACCAAGCCATGTTGCTGGCCGGAGACACCGATGCCGAGGATGTCCTGGCCATCGACGCCGGCTGCGAGCAAGGCGCGGCGGGTGGCGAGGGCAAAGGCTTCCAGCCATTGATTGGTGTCTTGTTCGCGACGGCCGTTGGCGCCGCTGATCATCGTGTGAGAGGCGGCACCGAGGCCCAGCACCTCACCGCTGACGGCGTCGAGGATGATGGCTTTGGTGCCTTGGGTGCCGCAGTCGATGCCGAGAAATAATTGTTGATTTGCCATGGAATGTCCTTGGTGTGTCAGGTCGAAATCGGTGAGTCCATTCGCGAGCAGTTGCTTCACCGCATGTCTCAGGTCAAAACCCGCTCCAGCGTCCGCGTCACCCCCACCTCGCGCAAACTGTTGCAGCACCACTCGAACGCCGCGACAAACTCCGCCGAACGCGGGATGGCCGTGCCGAATATCTCCTCGACCTCCAGCAAGCGCTGGGTGATCAACACATCATCGGCCACCAACGCCTGACAGAACGCCGCTCGCGGGTCCGGTATCGAATAGGTGTCGCCATTCTCATCCACCCCCTTCAAATACAAGGCCCACGCCGCCACCACCAGTGCGGCACGTTTGGTCTCCTGGCCATCGGCGATCAGGCGGTTGATGGTCGGAATGGTGAACTTGGGAAACTTCGACGAACCGTCCGAGCACACCCGCTCCAGTTGATCGGCAATCGCCTGATTGGAGAAACGCGCCACCAGTGTGTTCTTGTAATCAGTCAGGTCAATGCCCGGCACCGGCGCCAGTTGCGGGGTGACGTCGAGGTCCATGTAGGCACGCATGTAGCGTACGAACAACGGGTCGTTCATGGTTTCGTGGACGAAGCGATAGCCCTTCAAAAAACCGAGATACGTCAGCGCCAGATGGCTGCCGTTGAGCAGCTTGATTTTCATTTCTTCATAAGGCGTGACGTCGTCGGTGAACTGCACGCCGACCTGTTCCCAGGCTGGGCGGCCATTGACGAACTTGTCTTCCAGCACCCACTGTACAAACGGTTCACAGACCACCGGCCAGGCGTCGTCCACACCGTGCTTGTCCGCCAGTTGCAGGCGATGCGCAGTGCTGGTCATCGGCGTGATGCGGTCGACCATGGCATTGGGGAAGCTGACATTGCTCGCTATCCAGTCACGCAAACCAGCGTCACGCAGCCCGGCGAAGGCCAGCAACGCCTTGCGGGTCACCGCGCCGTTGTGCGGCAGGTTATCGCAGGACATCAAGGTGAACGCAGGCGTACCCGCGGCCCGGCGCCTGGCCAGTGCGGCACATAGAAAACCGAATACGGTTTTCGGTGCGTCCGGGTTGGCCAGATCGTGCTGGATCTGCGGCAAGTGGGCCATGAATTCGCCGTTGCTGTCGTCGATGCAGTACCCGCCCTCGGTGATCGTCAGGGAAACGATGCGAATCTGCGGGTCGGCGAGTTTGTCGATCAGCGCTGCCGCACCGTCCTCGGCCAGCAACATATCGCGGATGGCACCAATGACCCGGACTTCGGTGTCATCGGTGTCACCCAACTCAAACAGGGTGAACAAGTAATCCTGTTCTTTGAGGTCATCGCGGGCACGCCGGTCTTCGGCGCGCAAGCCGACCCCGCAAATGGCCCAGTCCAGGCCTTCGCCGGTGTTCATCAGGGCGTCGGTGTAATACGCCTGATGGGCGCGATGGAAACCGCCGACGCCGATGTGGGCGATGCCTTGGCGCGTGTCGCTCAGGGCGTAGGCGGGCAGGGTCACTTCGGGGGCGAGGCGGTTGAGGTTCTGTTTATTCAGTTTCATCGCAAACTCTCGGAAATCAGGCGGCAACGCGCAGAGGACGGGTCAGCGCCACGCCGTCGGCATCGAATAAGTGGCAGTGCCCGGCGTCCAGGTGCAGGTTCAGGGTTTCGCCGTAGCGGCTCGCCAGGTCGCCGCGCACGCGCAGGGTCAGTGCTTCGCCGGAGGCTGCACGCACATGGCAGAAAGTGTCGCTGCCCAGGCGTTCGCTGACGTCAGCGGTGACTTGCAACGTGCAGTCGCCGGGTTTGGCCAGTTCCAGGTGTTCCGGGCGAATGCCCAGCGTCACCGCGCTACCGACGCTCAGGTTGGCGCCGTTCAGCGGCAAGCTGATCCGGGTACCGGCATCAAGTTGTACTTCGCAACCCTGGCCGTCGACCCGGGTGATCCGGCCTTTGAGGAAACCCATTTTCGGCGTGCCGAGAAAACCGGCGACGAACAGGTTGGCCGGCTGGTGATACAGATCCAGTGGCGAGCCCACTTGCTCGATCTTGCCGCCGTTGAGCACCACGACTTTGTCGGCCATGGTCATGGCCTCGACCTGGTCGTGCGTCACGTAGATCATCGTCGCTTGCAGGTCTTTGTGCAGGCGCAGTAACTCCAGACGCATCTGCACCCGCAGCGCCGCATCTAGGTTGGAGAGCGGTTCGTCGAACAGGAAAATTTTCGGGTTGCGCACGATGGCCCGGCCAATCGCCACGCGCTGGCGCTGGCCGCCGGACAATTGCTTGGGCTTGCGTTCGAGCATCGGCCCCAGTTCAAGGATGCGTGCGGCTTCGCCGACTTTCTTTTCCACTTCGGCCTTGGGCACGCCGGCCAGATCGAGGGCGAACGACATGTTTTTGCGCACGCTCATGTGCGGGTACAGCGCGTAGGTCTGGAACACCATCGCCAGGTCACGTTTGGCCGGGCTGACTTCGGTGATGTCGCGGCCGTCGAGTTCGATGGTGCCGCCGCTGACTTCCTCCAGGCCGGCGATCAACCGCAGCAGGGTGGATTTGCCGCAGCCTGACGGGCCGACGAAGACCACGAATTCCTTGTCGTTCACTTCAAGGTCGATGCCCTTGATGATGGAAAACCCTTCGAAGCCTTTTTGCAGATTCTTGATTTTCAGGTTGGCCATGGTGGCGCTCCTTTTGTACTTGTTCTTTGAGGGCTATTTCACGGCACCGAACGACAGGCCGCGGACCAATTGCTTCTGGCTGATCCAGCCAAAGATCAGGATCGGCGCACAGGCCAGGGTCGAGACCGCCGATAACTTGGCCCAGAACAAACCTTCAGGGCTTGAGTACGAAGCGATCAACGCAGTCAGTGGCGCGGCCTTCGACGAGGTCAGGTTCAGCGACCAGAACGCCTCGTTCCAGCACAGAATCAACGACAACAGCACCGTGGAGGCCAGGCCACCTTTGGCGATCGGCAGCAGCACCCGGACCATTTCCTGCCACAGCGTGGCGCCATCGAGGCGGGCGGCTTCGAGGATGTCCTTGGGAATGTCTTTGAAATAGGTGTAAATCATCCAGACCACGATTGGCAGGTTGATCAGGGTGTAGATCACGATCAACGCGATGCGCGTGTCGAGCAGGCCGAAACTCTTGGCCAGCAGGTAGATCGGCATCAGTACGCCCACCGGTGGCAACATCTTGGTAGAGAGCATCCACAGCAGCGTGCCCTTGGTGCGTTGGGTTTCGTAGAACGCCATGGAGTAAGCGGCCGGCACCGCGATCAGCAGGGACAGGGCCGTGGCGCTGAAGGAAATCACCACCGAGTTCCAGGCGAAACTGAAGTAATCGCTGCGTTCGTTGATGTGCAGGTAGTTTTCCAGCGTCGGCGCGAAGATGAACTGTGGTGGCGTGGCGAATGCGTCGATTTCGGTTTTGAAACTGGTCAGCACCATCCAGAAGATCGGGAAGAAAATCACGATCGCAATGGCCCAGGCCAGGGTGCCGAGCAGCAGGCTTTGCAGGCGGCGGGATTGTTGAAGAGTCATGGCAGGCCTCAGGCTTTATCTGTCAGGTTTTTGCCGATCATCCGCACCAGCACGATGGCCGCGATGTTGGCGATCACCACCGCAATCAACCCGCCCGCCGAGGCCATGCCGACGTCGAACTGCACCAGAGCCTGGTTGTAGATCAGGTAGGCGAGGTTGGTCGAGGCGTAGCCGGGGCCGCCGTTGGTGGTGGTGAAGATTTCGGCGAACACCGAGAGCAGGAAAATGGTTTCGATCATCACCACCACCGCAATCGGCCGTGCCAGGTGCGGCAGGGTCAGGTGCCAGAAAATCGCGATGGGGCCAGCGCCGTCGAGGCGCGCGGCTTCTTTCTGTTCCTGGTCGAGGGACTGCATGGCGGTCATCAGGATCAGGATCGCGAAGGGCAGCCATTGCCAGGAGACAATGATGATGATCGAAAGCAACGGGTAGTGCGCCAGCCAGTCCACCGGTTGCGCGCCGAACAGTTTCCAGACGTAGGCGAGAATCCCCGACACCGGATGGAAAATCAGGTTCTTCCAGATCAGCGCACCGACCGTGGGCATGATGAAGAACGGCGAGATCAGCATCACCCGCACAATGCCGCGACCGAAAAATTCACTGGCCTCCAGCAGTGCACTGATCAACACACCGACCACCACGCTGATCAGCAGCACGCTGCCCACCAGCAACAGCGTATTGGTAGCGCCGGGCAGGAAGCCGGAATCGGTGAGGAAGTAGGTAAAGTTTTCCAGCCCGACGAACTCGTTCTCGCCGGGATTGAGCAAGCTGTAGCGAATGGTCGAGAAGTAGACCGTCATGCCCAACGGCACGATCATCCACAGCAGCAACAGGGCTACCGAAGGACTGACCAGAAACCAGCCGGGGTTGGCCAGGCGGCTTTTGCGCAGCGGTTGGGGGATGTCCATCTGAGCTTTGGCAGTTGAAGTATTCATGGTGATCAAACCGATTGGCTACAGGCGAATGAGATCAGCTGTAGGAGCAAGCTCGCTCGCGATTGCCACGATGCGGTCCCTCAGGTGGACCGCGTTATCGTTCATCGCCAGCAAGCCGGCTCCTACAGAGGTTCGGGGTTACTTGGGATAACCGGCGCGCTTCATCTCACGTTCAGTGGTTTGCTGGGCCGCGGCGAGGGCCTGGTCGACCGTGGTCTGGCCGATCAGCGCCGCCGAGAAGGATTTGCCGACCTGGGTGCCGATGCCCTGGAACTCAGGAATCGTCACCAGTTGAATGCCGATGTACGGCACCGGTTTCGCGCTCGGTTTGCTCGGGTCCGCTGCCTTCAGCGATTCCAGTGTCACCTTGGCAAACGGCGCAGCGCTCATGTAAGCGTCGCTGTAGGTCGAGGCGCGGGTGCCTGGCGGCACGTTGGCAATGCCGTCTTTCTCGGCGACCAGCGCGCCATATTCCTTGGAGGTGGCCCAGGCACTGAACGTTTTCGCGGCGTCTTTTGCCTTGGAACTGGTCGGGATCGCCAACGCCCATGAGTACAACCAGGCCGAGCCCTTATCGGTGACTTCATGGGGCGCGTAGGTGAAGCCGACGTGATCGCTGACCTTGCTCTGGGTCTTGTCGGTGACGAACGAACCCGCGACGCTGGCATCAACCCAGATGGCGCATTTGCCGCTGTTGAACAAGGCAAGGTTTTCGTTGAAACCGTTGCTCGATGCACCCGGGGGGCCGGATTTTTTCATGGTGTCGACGTAGAAGTTCAGCGCGTTTTTCCATTCAGGGCCGTTGAATTCCGGTTGCCACTTCTCATCGAACCAACGCGCGCCGTAAGCGTTGGCCACGGTGGTGATCAGCGCCATGTTCTCGCCCCAACCGGCCTTGCCGCGCAGGCAGATGCCGTACTGTTCCTTATCCTTGTGGGTGAGTTTGCCGGCGAACTCGCTGATCTGGGTCCAGGTCGGGCGCTCGGGCATGGTCAGGCCGGCGTCCTTGAACAGGTCGGTGCGGTAGTAGGTAATCGAGCTTTCAGCGTAGAACGGCAGGGCATACAGCGAGCCTTTCACCGAAAGGCCTTCACGTACCGACGGGAACACGTCGTCGAGGTCATAACTGGCGGGCAAATCCTTCATGGGCTCCAGCCAACCCTTGGCGCCCCACAATGCCGCTTCGTACATGCCGATGGTCAGCACGTCGAACTGCCCGCCCTGGGTGGCGATGTCGGTGGTCAGGCGCTGACGCAAGACGTTTTCTTCAAGCACCACCCAGTTGAGCTTGATGTCCGGGTGCTCGGCCTCGAAGGTTTTCGAGAGCTTCTGCATACGGATCATGTCGCTGTTGTTGACGGTGGCGATGGTCAGGGTCTGGGCGCCAAGGCTGACGCTGCTGAGGGTCATGCAGGTGAGGGCAAGCAGAGCTTTTACAGAAGGTTGCATCGTGCACTCCTTTTCTGCACCCGGCGGGTTACAGAAGGACAGTTATTGTTTTTGTGTCTTCCGAAGGCAGGAAGAATCTGTGCTGATTACAGCCTTCAATCCCGGACGAGACAAATCATCAGTCGCACTTTAATCGATACTTTTTTGCACTGGGGTTTGAAGGTGCAGACGCAGGGAAGGGGTTTCCAGCGCGGGAGCGATATCGAATACGTACAGGTTTCCAGCTTGAACGCCGTACCTGGAGCGAGCTTGCGCCCACAGGTTGTTCAGGAATCAGCCCAGGTTTTGTTCGGTCAATCGCTGCACCACCAATCGCCGGTAGTGCGAAGGCGTCATGCCCTTGAGTTGCTGAAAGCGCCGGTTGAAATTGGAAATGTTGTTGAAACCTGACTCGAAGCACACATCGGTCACCGGTTTATCGCCATCCGCCAACAATTCGCAGGACTTGCTGATTCGCAGGCGATTGACGAACTCGATGAAGTTGCGTCCGGTCGCCTGCTTGAATACCCGGCTGAAATAGGTCGGTTTCATGCCCAGATGCTCGGCGACTTCTTCCAGCGTCAAGTCCCGAGCGTAATGGGCAAAAATGTAATCCACCGCGCGGTTGGTGCGGTCGATGTTGTGCTCGTCCGCCAGTTGCGGCGTGGTTGCGCCGGACAGCAACTGATAGTCATCAGAAGCAGCAAGCAACTCCAGCAAAATGAAAAAGTGCCCGAGCCGGGTCACGCCGCTGCTATCGGCGATGCGTTGCATCAGGTCCATCGCCCTGCCAATCGTGTGCTTGCCACGAAACTCGATGCCGTACTTCGCGCGCTCCAGCAGCGGGGCCAGGGTCTTGAGTTCGGCGAACACCTGATAGCCGCTGTCGAACAACTCGTCGGTGAAGTTGACCAGCATGTCGCGCTTGGGCACGACTTCGTCTTCGGCCACCTGACTGATCCAGTTGTGGGGCAGGTTGGGGCCGGTGAGAAACAGGCTTTCGGGGTAAAAATTGCCAATGTAATCGCCGATGAACACCTTGCCCGAACTGGCGACGATCAAATGCAGTTCGTACTCCTTGTGGAAATGCCAGCGCACCAACGGACAGGGGAAACCGTGCTGGCGATAGATGATGGACAACCCGTTGTGGTCGTCCATCAATTCATAGGAAGGGTCGGTGACTCTGGCGATTCGGGTCATGGCAGGTCGCTTTTCTTGTTTCTGCCTGTTGATCATGCCTCTTTCGACGCCGCAAATACCAGTTCGCAGTGGCCCGAAAACTTACTGCCGGCCTTGCGGCTCATGCAGGGCCTGGCCATACACCGCTTTCATACTGGTGGCGCTCCAGCAATAACGAACGATGTCGGACTCGTCGAAAAAGTCGGTGCTGATGATGCTGCAACGGGTAACCCAGCCACCCGTTGTGCTGAACCAATGATTGAGCTGACGCTTGATGTTCGCAGGACCGCCGAGCAAGGAGTAGCAGGTCGCCGACAGTGACCAGAGAAACGTCTCGTAAGGGGCATTCTCCAGCGTCCTGGCAATGTGACGTTGCAGTTCGCCCACATCGGTGAATGTGCTGTCGTGCCATTTGTGGGGGATGCGTGGCCAGAAATAGTCACGGTCCATGCCGGAGTGGAAAGGCGCCGCCAGGATGATCCTGCGATGACGGCTCGATCGTTTGAGCTCTGCGACCGTTTTAACCACGTCGGCGGGATGGATGGCGCGCAATCCGAGCCGACGCACCAGTCGATCACTGAGTTTCTTATGGTCGAATGAATCATCACCATCCCCCAATTGATGGAAGTCCAACACGATGAATTCGTCCGGATTTCGGTCGAGAAACTGCAGCAGCGCGTCGATCAACTCCTCGAGGTCACGACCGGAGCGGAAGCCATTGTGGTGAAAGTAGAACTGCGGTTCGGGGCTTTGCGTGTAACCGAGACGGATATCGAAAGCCCGGGCGCCGTTAGCCAGTTGCCAGGCAAACGTATCGTTCTGGCAGCTTGTCCAGTGACCGACCACGGCATCCTGGCCGGATGCCTTTTTGTCCACGCCGGCATTGTGTGCACCGGGCCAGACAATATCGGTGAGTTTTAGCTTGTCGATATCAAGGACAAGACTCATCCAGGTTTGTTTATTGAGCATTCCGCTGGCTGAAGTTGGCATGGCGATTCCTTTGTCAGAGTAAGTCCACTCCCAAGTAAAAGTGGCTTCACGTTATATGAAGCCAAACATTAGCCTGTCGAACTAACGCAGCGGTGCTATTTATTTATCGCGTTGCTGCGCCCGGATTATGTTAGCGGTGCGGCAGTGGTGCACCAGGCGCGATTCTTCGAAGAAATCCGCATTGATGATGCTGCACGAGTGGACCCAACTGTTATCAGGATTGAACCACTGATCGAGGTGCTCCTTGATATCCAGCGGCCCCATAGCAATCGTATAGCTGGTTGCAGAGAGCGACCATGGCATTGAGCTGAAGTGAGGATCCCGTAACACGTTCGCGATGTGAGCCTGCAACTCGCTGACGCTGGTGGTGCCGATTCCGCTCCAGAAATGCTCGATACCCGGCAGGAAAAACGCGCTGTTCAGCGCCGGGTGGCGCGCAGCAGCCAACCATACGCGCTGGACACGACTTTCCTTTTTCAATTGATCAAGAGTGAGGTGGCGATTGCTTGAGGGAATCACCCTCGGTCCCAGATGCACGGTCAAAAAGCGGTTGAATTCCCGATGGTCGAATGCGCTATTGCCGGCTACCAGTTCGTGGAAATCCAGCAGCACGAACTCGTCGGGGTTTGCCTCGAGGAAGCGGATTAACTGCATGATCAGGTTTTCCAGCGAGCGCGATGACCGTATGCCGCTGTGCTGGAACCAGAACGTGCCGACCCCTCTGGAGTCAATGTCGTACTCCAACCGCAGGTCCAGTGCGCGGGCGCCGTTTTGTAACTGTTCAAGAAAGGAGTTGTTCTGGCACGCAGCCCAGTGAGCAATGCCTGGGGCTGCATAAGTGGCTTTTTTGTCCACTCCACTGTTATGGGCGCCAGGTAAAATCAACTCGCCAAGTACCATCGAATCAATACTTGGAGTGGCGGCCATCCACTGGCTGTTTTTAAGATTTTCTAACGGGACGTTATTCATGAATGCTTCCTTGCATTGGGAAAGACACACTCTCTTTTGTGTGTGTCAGGTTGATTTTTAAAGTTCGAGAAAGTTATAAAGCAGCGCAACTAAAATGACAAACGCCGACTTGATACTTAACGTATCTTGTCGGCGTTATGGGTATGGCTGAAACTGAGTCTAATGGCTGCCAGTTATATAACTTCGAGCGGATTTCGATTCTTTGCCTCAATCCATTGCGCCATATATTGGGTACTTTTGTGATGATGATGGCGCAACATGCTGCCGGTAAAATTATCCCGTCTTATATTCACCAGATTTTCCTGGCACTCCTTCAGTTTTTGTATCAACGCCGGTCCGTGCAGGGATTGCCGATAGCGATTGGCGAGCAAGGTATTGCCATGTGCCTGTGCTGCCTGCCATCGCGCCTTGTCGGTGTGGAGTTGCACAGCGTGATCGGCGAATTCGCGAGCGGTATTTACCACGGCGCCGGGCCAGGCTTCCTCGCCGTGCATCGCTTCCGCGCCCACTGGCGTCGTCACATTAGGCGTGCCACAGAGCATCGCATCGACAATTTTGCCCTTGATACCGGCACCGAAACGTAGGGGGGCCATGCACACACGGGCCGCCGACATGACCTGCAAGGCATCTTCCGCCCAGTTCATGATGTGAAAGCCTTGGGCCGGATTATGCAGCGCTGTCGCCTTGGGCGGTGTATAGGCGCCATAGATGTGCAACTGAGCGCTGGGCAACTGCTCGCGAATCAGCGGCCAGATCGCGGTTTTCAACCACAGCACCGCATCCCAGTTGGGGGCGTGGCGAAAGTTGCCGATATGGAGAAAATGCGCGCGTTCTTCGAACGGAACGGGCGAGCTGTCTGGAAGGTCGACCATCAGCGGACACCAGTGCAGCAGATTGCGCGCAAATCTGAACTGCTCGACCAGCAGTTCGATTTCCACTTGCGAAACCATCAGTGTCAGATCACAGCGATAAAAAGCCGCAATCTCGCGTTTGGCCAGGTCGGTATCGGCCATGTGCTCAAATTCTTCGCGCAACGCCGGGGCGAACAGTTCGCGAAAATCATTGTTGTCGTCACTGGCCTTCAAACGCTCCTTGAGCCGCTGGTGACGGCTATGCCTGAGGCTTTGCAAGTCGCTACTTTCAAGCACGCGCAAGGCAGCGGGGCAGTGTTTTTCGACGCGCCAGCCGAACTGTTCTTCCATCATGAATTGGTCGAACAACACGATGTCGGGTTGCAGTTCGCTGATAAAAGTGTCGAAGCTGCTGTTGTTCAGCTCGATCGGTACTTCATCAATACCCAATGCCGTCAGGTCGGCGCGCTGCTCCCCGAAGCCGGCCGGGCTGCTGAAGGTGATATCCCAGCCTTGCTGCAGGAAAACCTCGAGAATTTGCATCACATGCCCGCTGGCTGCCGAAGAACGGGGCTCGGGCCAGACGTAGCCGATCACCAGGACTTTGGTTGCGGAGGGTTGAATCATGAGGGGGGATTCCTTGATACAAACAGGACAGTAAGGGAAAGGATGAACGAGGCGGGATTAGAACATTAATGGCAAGCTGGCGCCCCGATCAAGGGCGCCATGTATCTGGCATCGGAATCCTACGCCGGTTTTTACAATCAATCAGGAAACAGGCGTTTTCTCTGCATTGAGAATATCGTTGATCCACTCTGCATCGGTCGGACTCTCCCAGACCATAGGTCCGTTGGGATTAAGCGAATCAGGTGCCAACAGCATTCTTCCTTCCGATTTCCATGCCATCATTTCTAAATCAAGCCTTATGGTAAACATGTATGCGGGGCAACTGATACCTCCCCACGGGTCCACGACCCAGGCATCTTTAAAAGCAGGCTCGCTGAAGTCGACGGTTTTGGCAATCGTCCCACGAGGCACGCCTACCACAGTGAACGCATGGCCCGGCATTGTCCAAACGTCGGCAATGCCTCCACTCTCATCAATGATTTTTTTGGCAGTCCAGGCCACTTGGTCACAGTTTCCCGCGCCTGTCCTTAATATCAGATCCTCAGCTTCTGGTGACTCGATCCTATTATAGGACCATATCACCACAGGATCGGCGAGCACCTGACGCTGCATATCGATCGGATCGTTCGCAACAACCTTATTAGCCGATCCCAAACCCGTCGCCTTGAACTGTGCGTCCACTTGGGATTTTGCCATTTCGGCATAGAATTTGTTTTGATCCGCGGCTGGAAGCTGGTCGAAGCCGGGCGCCTTGGTTATTGGTTCGACTCTTATGGCTTGGGCGGCGACTTCGACGTTTCCGCCGTTGCCTTTATTCCATACGGCAAGAACGAATTCACGTTTCTTTTCCTCCGTAAACAGTGCGATTTTTGCCTTCAAATTCTCGATTTTTTGCGGCGTGTAACCTTTATTCAGCACGAGATCCATATAAATGGACTCCAGTGGAGGCAACGCGACAAAATCATTGTTGATTGGTCGACCCACTGCTGTCAGGTATTGATCTTTAAGTTTGCCATGTTGTTTTATCAGGCCAGTATCGAGGGAATCAGCGAAACGATAGTCTATCTTTTTGAGTTCGAGGTTCTTGACAGTCGCAGGATCGTATTCGCTATAGTAAAAGAGCCCGGCATCTGACTCCACGACCAAATAGGTTTTCATTCCCCCGTTCTGGTAGTCGTAATTGACCAGAAGCCCTCTGGCGTCTCGTTGGTCGTCTATTCCGTGGACAATTCCGTCGACCCTGACCACCCGGGTCTTGCTTTCAAGCTGAGCATCAACTTGTTTTGACGGTAGCCCAAAATATTGGTCGTTGATAATGTTGCCTTTTGTTTTGGATCTGAACTGCAAAGGTTCTGTCATCGGTGCTGGAACAAGCGTTAGAGTATTTCCATTGTCAGCGATGGTAAATATCCGGCGTTCATGTACCACCATACGAGGTCCGCCACCTGTTGCACTCGATGGATACAAGCGCTTGTGTTCGATGGATTGCAGTTGTTTCTCGGCGCGGGTTGATCGCTTCTCGACTATTTTCGAAAAGCAAGTATGAGGGCTACGCTTGGCTCTGTTTCCTATACTGCAAACATCTTCAAAATCTGGCAGCTCTTTGTTGTGCGTGGGCGACGTTAAATCTTCGAGTACAGTGGGTCGAACCGGATTAAAGCGATAAACCTTTTCTCCGACCACTACATCGGTGAATAACGAGTGCGGGAACGTGTGCGAGTCTTCGTTAAAGAGGCGTGAGTTGGAGAAGGCGGTTGAACCATCCCTGAACGTTGTCCGCTCAAGCGCAATGGCGCTGTCCGGGGTGAAGTTTTCGAGTGGCGGGCCGTAGGCCTCGTTCTTGACGGGGTTGAAGTCATACCATTTGCCACCCTTGAAAACGGCTTTGACTTTTTCAGCCTGGGCGCCGACCGACGCGGCACCGACAGTTCCTTCGGCAATATCCGCCCGTTTTGAGACGAACACCGGATCAACAGCCTTTGACGTGCCATACAGGTTTCTGAGTTGCTCAGCTCCTTTGTTGACTGCGCTATAAGCTCGGGTTGCCAGATTGCCCACTGCATTGGTTAAGCCTTTCATCGTATCGACAGCACCGTCCAGTGGATTGGCATTGGTCACGATGTAGCGGATAATGATCCGAGAGCTGTCCAGAATTTTAGAGCCTAACTTTGCGCCAGACTTTGCGACCTGGGCGACTTTGCCTGCGACGCCGATGCCAGGGATGACAAAACCCGCTGCATCGAGCGTACAGTCAAGTACCGCGTCTCCGACATTTCCGCTCTGTATGTTATCAATGCATGTTTTGAAAGGTATCAGGCTTTCAAAAAAGCGCATCACGGAAGCGGAGTGTGCTTGTTCTTCTTCCCACGTTGTCACCCCCGCTGCCAGTTCGCGCAATTGCTCCCGCCCAGTAATAAAGTGTTCTTTTACCATGACGTCGGCGATATGGCTTGCCCAAGAGCCGGGTGCAAATGTATTGGGCACGACACCGGAGGTGTAACTGTATCCCGTTAGCTTTGTGCGGAGTGTCTGAAAAAATATTTGGTCAATGATGACCGGAGAAATTTTGCCCTCTCGTGGTGGTGTACCTTCTTTATAGGCTTGCGAATCCACTGGGTAAGGCATGGCTCCCGCAATAGTGATGCGCTTGCCAGGATTATCTGGGGACATGACTGTTCTAGACCGCCCCCCAAGCGGGAGCGGCAGAGGCAAGTCTGTTCGTTTGCGAATCATCGGAGGCGAAGTAAACAGCTCATAGACACTGTCCATGTCCCCGTATTTGGAAACCATCAGGATTCCATGTCGGCCTTTATGATTATCCTTTACCTCAGGGGTCAGCTCTTCGACGATCGCCTCGCTACGCACCGAATAAAATGTCTGCGTGCCATACTCCAGGCTTCGGCGGTCTTCTATAGGTAATTGCGATACGAGGTGTTTGAATATCGACTGCGATCCGGTCTGCAAGTCGTTGTAATAATTGTTGAATTCGCGCTCAAATAGCTGAGCAGCATTCTCTAACCGCGGCAGCTTCGTTTCCACTGTTGCAATGGGAATTTCGCTATTCGATGATGTCCATTTACCAGCCTCAAATCGACCTGTGATGTAAATATCCAATAGCGAATAGCCCGGTGCCGTACTGGGCATCTGTGCAGTCCTGAAACACGGCGCTTCGAAGGGCACATTTTTACCGAAAACACGCTCCAGCTCAGCCTTCGCCAGCGCTTCTCGGGTGGGAACCGGTGCTGTCAGATAGCCCCCGGCCTTGGCGAGTTCTTCCCTGACACTCTGGAACTTCTCACCGGCGATCTTCAGCTGCTCTGGTGTATATGAATCGCTGGCGTTTTTTGGGATGACCCCGCTGGCGATTGCCCAATCGATGAGCGGGTTTACCGAAAGCCATTGAACGGCGATCTCCTGGCCTACGGTAATAGGCTCCAGGTCGCCATATTTCATTATGTCCGCAAACTTCATCCCGAGCGACGCACCCGGGGACAGTTGTTCTATTTGCGATACCGCGATCCTGAACATTGTCCATGTGTGTGTGTTGTAGATCAGGTTTTCCGGTATGTCTTTAACCAGAAGCTCGGGAGCACTGCCTGCCAACAAGTGATACGCGGCGACAGGCGCTGTTCTGGCGGTTACTTTGCCTTGCGCCACAAGGTACTTCTCGAAATCCGCGACTACTTCTGAGGGTTTTCGGCCCAGGTTAGCTTGTTGTGTCAAGTCGTACCCGGCCACATGGTTGCGCGGCCGGCCCGGGGTGGGATCAAGATCGAGTAGTAGCGCTGCCGACACCCAGTCATTCTTGCTGTGTTTCGTGGGTAGAGCATTGAGCTTCACCCGCACCGTCTCGTCGAGCGTGTTCGCCTCCTCAGCGTTCAGCGCAAGCTGCAGGCCCTGGGATGGGGTGGTGAATGACTTGTCCTGCAACAGGTATTCAAGCAGCCCGCTGACCTCACTGCTACCCAAAAAGTGGCTCGTTGCACGTGTGATGGTAGTTTGTTGGCTGGATGTCAAGGGACGCGGATAAGCCAATGCCCCCCAGAAGTTCCCTGTCTCCGGGCTCACGGGAAAAGGAGTGGTCAGGACTTCCACCAGATTACGTACCTGGGCGACGTTCGTTGGCACTGTCCAGCCATTGGCACTGATATACCGATGTACAGTGACCATCTTTTGGGCTTCTACCGGGTGCTTGAGCGCGAACGTTGAATCAGGCGAAGCACCTATCGAAACATCATCGAGTTTTACGCGTGCATTATCGGACTTCCCCTGAATGAGACTGTTCAAGCCCGTCACCAATTGGTGATGGTTGTAAAGGTCCCCGAGATGTTGTTTTAAGCTTTTAACGGCCGCTTCGGATCTAAGCTCTGCGGGCCTGAGAGGGTCATCAGCCGGGAGCTGGAAAAACGCCCCGTTTGCAATCAGCTCTTTGGCACGCCATTGAGCACTGGCCATGTCCGGCAGTTCGCGTTCTCCATAAAAGCCCGCTACTTGCTGGATTGACACGGCCCCACCGGGAAGGGGGTATTTCACGGTGTGATGCGTGGGGCTGATGACTCTGGCTGCCTTGAATATCGGGCCAGACACTTTGTCCAAGCCTAAACCGTCCGTCAGGGTGAATTGCGTCCGATGCCCATTGGCCCTGCCGGAGATTCTATTGGTGTCGAGGTGAACCTTCACCGTCGCCAGGTCCAGTCCGACCTTGGCAGCCCACTCTTTAAAGAACGGGTTCGTGATCGCCATTTTAAAGTTCAGGTAGGACTGACCGAATGTGGAGTGTGTCGGCACCACGACAGTGGCGTCCGTCATCGGGAACTCCTGGGACGCGAGTACCTTATCGGTGTATCGGGTCAACAATTCCTTGTCACCGGCTGCCCGCGAAGCGTCCATCCAGAGGGCACTGCGCCTGCCACGTAACAACACGATCACATCGCGTGCGACGCTCAGTGCGGGGTCATCAGCGGTGCCGATATCATTTTCGATCTCCAGATCAGGAGCGACCTCAGGATTTTGCAGCACAGCCATTGTTGCCAGGTACTGATCGAGGCGCGCTTCGTCACTGATGGGGCTTGCCGGGACGTCATCATCGTCAGCGACAATCATTGCCGCCAAGTGAGGCAATGGAGGGGGGGCAAAAAAATCTGCTGCATGCTTGACTTTTGTTGGCCCGAGCGCGTGGCGTGGCGTGGATTGAGTCGTCGTCTGCGACTGAGGAGGCTGAGTCTGTACCGGCAAACCTGCCTCGGCCGCCAGGATCAAATCTACGTAGGTTTTTCCGGGGTCGCTTTGGGTGTGTTGGTTCAGCAGTAATGCCACCTCGTGAAGCAAGTGTTCGTCACTGAGCAAGTTGTGCTCGGGTGACTGGTACATCAGTTCAAGAATCGCTTCTGACGGGGGCGACTGGTCCTCGGCGGAGGGGGAGTTGATGATGTTCACGATTTTGCCATCGACCCGTTCTTGCTCTGATGCAGCGGTTTCGACGATGGCGGGATCAGCGTCCGGCATGGAATCGGCTGTTACAACGGTCGTTTCTTCATCTACTCGCTCCTGAGGGAGAGTCGTACTGTCGAGTGGCGTTGTGACTTCGCCAGACTCTGCAGTGACGGTGGTATCAACCGTTGTCTTGGGCTCGTCAGGCGTCGAGATTGCGATGGGTGTTGAATGAGTATTGACGGAAGTGGCTGTGTCCGATTCCAATTCATTATCAATCTGTTGTTGAGTCAGCGCGGGGGCTTCTTCCTCACGCGGTGGAGTATTGGTCAACTCTTTATCAGTGGCCGGCTGTTCCGGGAGTTGCTCTTTGAAAAAAGTAAGGTAAGTCCCCAGCGCGGTGAGGATTCCTCCCGTTCCGATTAAACCCACGGTAGCGGTTGTCCCCGGATTGTTCCTGGCCAATTGATAGCCGGAAGCGGCAGCCCCGACAGCGTATCCACCAAAGGTGTTGAGCACCGAGGCTAGCTGGGAGACCAACTGATTGATTGCTGGAGCCAAGGTCTCTCGCCATGTTGGGGAAGGTTCAACGGTATCGGCATAGGGGCCGGGAGCGTTCAGAGGGTCAAAGTCCTCACCCGCTTCCATGGCTGCCAACCGTATGTTTTCAGCAGGCAAAGCCGAAGCCGCCGGAAATGTCAAAGCATCATCGACTCTGCTCAACACATGCCGAATCGATTGCGCCAACTGGTCCAGCATGGGCAATACGGATGACGATGCTGGAACGTCGGCAGCCCCCGGATCGTGGCTGACGTTTTCCTCTGAACCGGTTCTGGTTGCGGACTTTATGGACGCCATAAAGTCATCGACTTCAGCTGCCAGTCCCTCTGCCTGCTCCTTGAGCGTGGAGGGAGTGTGGACTGTTGCTGTCTTTGGCAGTATGGCAAGGGCAGTTGGTGATGTCGCGGGAGAGGTTAGCGGCAGGTTTGGTAATACGTCCATCAGCCCCACCGTATGCATAGCGTTTACTGCATACAGCATCTTTGCCGCAAGGCCGTTGGGTACACCCGGCCCTGTCATGACCACTTCATCATAAAAACTGGATGTTCTTTCGATCTCTTGCATCGCCAGCAGCAACTTCGACGCTGATGGACCCTGCATTTTTTCTGGGGGGGCTGGCTCAGTCTTACCGCCAAAAACAAAATCGTAAGCCATTTTCACCGCGGAACTCGCGGCGCCCCCAACGTCCTTGAGTGAAACAGGACTGAGTGCGCCAATCGCAACGATTTCCTCAAGCCAAGTGCGGTCAGGCCGGTTATCGATAATCTCAATTGCCTTTAACCGCTCGCTGAATTTTTGCACGATGGCTGAAAAATTTTCCGGCCAGCGCTGAAACTCATTCGGTCGTTGCTCGTTCATGGCTTCAACAAAATCATCCATGAGCAACTTGGCTTCTTTCGGTGATGGCCGAATGTGAACGAGATCTTCGAGCTGCGTCAAAATGGCGTTCAGTTCCGCATCGCTTGAGGCTGGAATGTATTGACGGGTTTGTTGTGTGAAGTCGCGCAGCGCCTGCCATGTGTCATCGTCGAGCAGCTCGCCGTCGGCAATTTTCTGGTCTCGCTCCGCCCGTGTGGCCGTCAGTTGATCCTGGATGATTCCATGTACGCCCTCACCGTATTTGCCTCGGGGAAAGTTGACGTTTTCTCCGAAACTATCTGCCCAGCGCGCGGGTGGGAAAAGACAGATGACTTCCACAAACTCACGCAATTGTTCCTGCTTGAGGTCCCCAAGTGGCCTGATCGAACGCATGATCGACTCAATGAACAGCGGAGCCAGTACTTTTCCGGTCGGCGTTTGCAGAAACCCGGATTTGAGGGTCTGGTAGACGTCTTTCTCGGACACGTGCCCGTCTTGCAGCTGCACTACGACCTTCGACCAGCTTTTTTCCAGGGAAGCCTGATCGTATATCGAGCTTTTTTTCCAGCTTTCAGGGATGTCTTTGGCCCCCAGGATTGAGCTGTACACCGGGCAGGGGATCGGCAGTGTCGAATCACGAGGTGTTGGACTACTCCCGGCAGCAGCTCGCTCAGGCACTATCTCTATATTTCGAGCCCTTGCACTATTGCGCACTTGCGCGATGGAAAGTTTATTGGCTGTTGGCGACAAAGCTGTCTGGATTGGGTTTGGAACCGTACGGGAGGTGGTTGCAGTAGCGTTGACGGGCGGCATGGGGACTCTTATCGATTCGCAAGACGAAGTTAATCCTGGCCCCCCACGACATCGGGCGACCAAGGCATCAAGCGAAGAAAGGTAAGCGATCCACTTTTTTGAAAATTGATGAGACTATTTGTAAATTCTCGTGTGTCAGGCAGGCATGCTGTTTTTCAGTGGCCAAGAATCCCTTTGACCTTGTCCCGCAACTGATCAATGGAAAACGGCTTGCCAATGACATGCATGCCCACGGGCGCATCGATACTTTCGGCATAACCACTGGCAAACAGGATGGGCAATGCTGGGCGCAGCATGTGCGCCTGAACCGCCAGCTCACGACCATCCATCACCGGAAGGCCGACGTCGGTCATCATCAAGTCGATGTGCTGGTCTTCGTCATTGAGAAACTCCAGCGCCTTTTCGCTGCCGTCGGCCTCAAGTACCTTGAATTCCAGCTCCTCCAGCACATCGACGATCAGCATGCGCACGATGGCATCGTCTTCGACTACCAGGATGATGGACGCGTTGGCGGACATAGTAAGGGTTCCCAAAAATTGAATTCGCGGTTGCCGGCCGATCGAAAATGCCGGTCTCTTGCATGAGTAAGTGGCGGCTCCCGACAAGTTCCCAAGGATAGGAAAAAGAATGGCCGCGCAAGTCAGACAAGGATAACCCGCACCCACGAACTGGCGCAGAGGAATGTAGGACCTTGGGCTAAAACATGTGAGAAAAATGGATCCATGGGCCACTTTTGGGGCAAACTCGCGCAATTCTGATAGTTCGAAAGGCCTGCCCCATGACCTCAGCGTCTTTGGTTGATGAACAACGATTCCGCAAGCTCCTGAGCCGCAACATCAGCCTCCCGCTGGGTGTTGGCGCCATCAGTGCTGTTTTTTTTGTCTCGCTGATTACCTATTTGCTCTCGACGATCCAATGGGTCGAGCACACAGACCGGGTGATCAATAACGCTAACGAGGCGGTCAAGTTGACGGTCGACCTGGAAACCGGGATGCGCGGGTTTCTGCTCACTGGCGACGGAAAATTTCTCGAACCCTATGAAACGGCCAAGCCCCGCGTTGAAGTCGTGCTCAACACGTTGCTCGAATTGACGGCTGATAATCCGGTTCAGACCGATCGTCTGCATCGCCTGCAATCCTTACAGCAGGAGTGGGCCAGCTACGCGCAAACCATGATCGACTTGCAGCGAACCCGCGGCGACTACCGCAGCGCGGTCCAGGCCGGGAAGGGCAAGCGCCTGACCGACGAGGTCCGCAAGCAGTTCGAAGACGTGATCGACATGGAGCAGCAACTGCGTGCCACGCGTAACGAAGAGGTGCGGCGGACCACGATCTGGAGCATAGGTCTTTATCTGGCATTCATTGCCGGTATCAGCGCTTTGCTGGCCTATATCGGCCGCCGCGACCTGGTGAACCTGTCGCAAAGCTACGCCGCGACCCTGTCTGCGCAGCAGGCCAGCGCCCTGCGCCTGGAACAGCAAGCCTGGCTGCGCAATGGCCAGACCGAACTGGCCGAGCAAGTGTTGGGGCAACTGTCGCTGAATGCGCTGGGGCGCAACATCCTGCAATTTTGTGCGCAGTACCTCGGCAGCGCCGTGGCGGCAATCTATGTTCGCGAAGAGCACGGTGGCTTGCGGCGCGTAGCGTCTTATGGCTTCTCCCGTGAACAGGAATCCCTCGAGCAACATATTTATAGCGATGAAGGCATCGTCGGCCAGGTGGCGCAACAGGCACGCCTGATTCGACTCGACAATGTGCCGAGCGACTATTTCAAGGTCAGCTCCGGCCTCGGCGAAGGTCTGCCTCGCAGCGTGCTGGTGGTACCGACCAGCGAAGATGACCGGGTCAACGGCGTTATCGAACTGGGTTTCCTGCGCCCGTTGAATGATCGGGACATTGAACTGCTTGAGCTGATTGCCGGCAACATCGGCACGTCGATCGAGGCAGCGCGCTATCGCCAGCGTTTGCAGGAAGTACTGGCCGAAACCCAGCAGCTCAATGAAGAGCTGCAAGTGCAGCAGGAAGAGCTGAAAACCGCCAACGAAGAACTGGAAGAGCAGTCGCGGATTCTCAAGGAATCCCAGGCCCACCTGGAAACCCAGCAGGTCGAGCTGGAACAAACCAATGAGCAACTCGCCGAACAGGCCCAAGTGTTGGCCGAACAACGCGACGCCATGGACCTGAAAAATACCGAACTCAATCAGGCCCAGAGCCAGCTCGAGGAGCGCGCCGAAGAGTTGCAGCGCTCCAGCAAGTACAAATCCGAATTCCTCGCCAACATGTCCCACGAACTGCGAACGCCGCTGAACAGCTCGTTGATCCTGGCCAAGTTGCTGGCGGAAAACCCCCAGGAAAACCTCAGCGCCGAGCAGGTGAAATTCGCCGAATCGATTTACTCCGCCGGCAATGATCTGCTCAACCTGATCAACGACATTCTCGACATCTCCAAGGTCGAGGCCGGCAAGCTGGAAATACGACCGGAGAACACCAGCGTTGCGCGTCTGGTGGACGGCCTGCGCGGTATGTTCCAGCCATTGGCGGCGGACAAGCAGCTCGCGTTCCATGTCGAGTTGCAAGACGGTGCGCCCGCCATGATGTTCACCGATCGCCAGCGCCTGGAACAGGTGATCAAGAACTTGCTGTCCAACGCGGTGAAATTCACCGAGAAAGGCAGCGTCAGCCTGAGCGTTGCCGCAGCGCCGAACGACGGGATTGCCTTCAGCGTCCGCGATTCCGGGATCGGCATCGCCAACGATCAGCACGAAAGCATTTTCGAAGCGTTCCGCCAGGCCGACGGCACCACCAACCGGCGTTACGGTGGCACCGGTCTGGGGCTGTCGATTTCCCGCGATCTGGCCGCGCTGCTGGGTGGTTCCATCAGCGTGAGCAGCACGCCGGGGCAGGGCAGTGTGTTTACCCTGGTGTTGCCGCAACAGTACGTTGAACAGGGTGAAGACGCCGTGGAGCCGATGCGGGCCATACCGGTGGCGGCGCCATCTTATGTGGCACCCATCGCATTGGCGCCGTTGATGAACGAAGAGATTCCACGCTTCGACGATGACCGCGGCAAGGCACCGTTCACCACTCGCTGCATCCTGGTGGTGGAGGACGAACCGAATTTCGCGCATATCCTCTACGACCTGGCCCATGAATTGGGCTATCACTGCCTGGTGGCCCACGGTGCCGATGAAGGTTATGACCTGGCCCGGCAATTCATTCCTGACGCCATCCTGCTGGACATGCGCCTGCCGGACCATTCCGGTCTGACCGTGCTGCAACGCCTGAAGGAACATGCTGAAACCCGGCACATTCCGGTGCACGTGATCTCGGTCGAGGACCGGGTCGAAGCCGCCATGCACATGGGCGCGATTGGTTATGCGGTCAAACCGACCACCCGCGAGGAACTCAAGGATGTATTCGCGCGTCTGGAAGCCAAGCTGACCCAGAAGGTCAAACGCGTGTTGCTGGTCGAAGACGATGACCTGCAGCGAGACAGTATTTCCCGGTTGATTGGCGACGATGACATCGAAATCACCGCCGTCGGTCTGGCCCAGGATGCACTGGACTTGCTGCGTACGACGATCTTCGATTGCATGATCATCGACCTCAAGTTGCCGGACATGCTCGGTAATGACTTGCTCAAGCGCATGTCCACCGAGGACATCTGCTCGTTCCCGCCCGTGATCGTCTACACCGGCCGCAACCTCACTCGGGATGAGGAAGCCGAGCTGCGCAAGTATTCGCGCTCGATCATCATCAAGGGCGCGCGTTCGCCCGAGCGTTTGCTGGACGAAGTGACACTTTTTCTGCACAAAGTCGAATCACGGTTGTCCCATGAGCGACAGAAGATGCTCAAGACCGCGCGCAGCCGCGACAAGGTCTTCGAGGGGCGCAAAGTGCTGTTGGTGGACGACGATGTACGTAACATCTTCGCCCTCACCAGTGCACTGGAGCAAAAGGGCGCAGTCGTGGTCATCGGCCGTAATGGCCGGGAAGCGATTGAACGATTGAATGAAGTCGAAGACATCGATCTGGTGTTGATGGATGTGATGATGCCGGAGATGGATGGTTTTGAAGCCACCATCGAGATCCGCAAGGACCCGCGCTGGCGCAAGCTGCCAATCATTGCGGTGACGGCCAAGGCCATGAAGGACGATCAGGAGCGCTGCCTGCAGGCGGGTTCCAATGATTACCTGGCCAAACCCATCGACCTGGACCGGTTGTTTTCGCTGATTCGTGTGTGGTTACCGAAGATGGAACGTATCTAGTGGAACGCAATTATTCTGGGGAGCGAAGCAGCGAAATCGAATTGCGCCTGTTGATTGAGGCTATCTACCTCAAGTACAGCTACGATTTTCGTGATTACTCCGGTGCATCGATCAAGCGCCGGGTGAGCCATGCGCTGACGCAGTTCGAATGCAGCACCATTTCGGCATTGCAGGAAAAAGTCCTGCATGACCCGACGGCGTTCATGCAGCTCCTGCAATTGCTGACGATTCCGGTCAGCGAGATGTTTCGCGACCCCTCGCACTTCCTGGCCATTCGTGAGGAAGTGGTGCCGCTGCTCAAGACTTACCCTTCGATCAAGATCTGGATCGCCGGGTGCAGCACCGGGGAAGAGGTCTATTCGATGGCCATCCTCCTGCGTGAAGAGGGACTGCTGGACCGCACGATCATTTACGCCACGGACATCAACCCGCGCTCGCTGGACAAGGCCAAGCAAGGCATCTTCTCGATGGAGAATGTCCGCGCCTACACGTCCAACTACCAGCAGGCCGGAGGCAAGCGCTCGTTCGCCGACTACTACACGGCGGCCTATGGTTACGCGATATTCGACAAGTCGCTGTGCGAGAATGTGACCTTTGCCGATCACAGCCTGGCGACCGACAGCGTCTTTTCAGAAACTCAGTTAATTTCATGTCGCAACGTATTGATTTATTTCAATAAAAAACTTCAGGATCGGGCTTTCGGTTTGTTTCATGAGTCGCTGTGTCATCGCGGTTTCCTGGTGCTGGGCAGCAAGGAAACCCCGGATTTTTCAGCCTTCGGCAACCGGTTTGAACCACTGGTCAAACAAGAACGGATCTATCGCAAGTCATGAACAGTGCAACGGATTTGCCTTCTGTGGAAGCCATTGTGATCGGCGCCTCGGCCGGTGGCGTCGAGGCGTTGATCAATCTCCTCGGTCCGCTGCGTGAAGGCTTCGTGTTGCCGATCATTGTCGTGTTGCACCTGCCTGATGAACGCCGCAGCCATCTGGCCGAAGTGTTCGCCCGGCGCGTGTCGATGCCGGTTGTGGAGGCCAGCGACAAGACGCCGGTCGAGGCCGGCACCCTGTATTTTGCCGCACCGGGTTATCACCTGTCGGTGGAGCACGACCGCAGTTTTTCCCTGAGCCTGGAAGACCGCGTGCACCATTCGCGGCCGGCCATCGATTATCTCTTTGAGTCTGCCGCCGACGCGTACGGTCCCTCCTTGGCGGCAGTTTTGCTGACTGGCGCCAATCGTGACGGTGCCAGGGGGCTGGCGCAGGTAAAACAGCGCGGCGGGTTAACCATCGTGCAAGACCCGCAGGAAGCGCAAGTCGCAACCATGCCCCAGGCAGCGCTGGATATTCACCAGCCTGACCACATTCTCCCTATCCGCGGCATCGGCCGTCTGCTTGTCGAGCTGGAACGAATCGCATGCTAAGTAATATCCAGGCCAAACTGCTGATCGTCGACGATCTGCCGGAGAATCTGTTGGCACTCGAAGCGCTGATCAAGCGCGAAGACCGAACCGTGTACAAGGCGCAGTCTGCCGACGAGGCGCTGTCGCTTTTGCTGCAGCACGAATTCGCCATGGCCATCCTCGACGTACAGATGCCCGGGATGAATGGCTTTGAACTGGCCGAATTGATGCGCAGCACGGAAAAGACCAAGAACATTCCGATTGTGTTTGTCAGTGCCGCCGGCCGTGAGCTCAATTACGCGTTCAAGGGCTACGAAAGCGGCGCCGTGGATTTCCTGCACAAACCGCTGGATATCCACGCGGTCAAGAGCAAGGTCAACGTCTTCGTCGAGCTGTTCCGCCAGAGCAAGGCGATGAAGCAGCAGGTTGAACAACTGGAACAAAGTCGCCGCGAGCAGGAAGCGCTGCTCAATCAATTGCAGAGCACCCAACTGGAGCTGCAACAGGCGGTACGCATGCGCGATGACTTCATGTCGATTGTCGCCCACGAAGTGCGCACGCCGCTCAACGGCCTGATTCTCGAAACCCAACTGCGCAAGATGCACCTGGCTCGGGATAACGCCGCTGCCTTCACCCTCGATAAAATGCACGCGATGGTCGATCGCGACGAGCGGCAGATCAAAAGCCTGATCCGGCTGATCGAAGACATGCTCGATGTGTCGCGCATCCGCACCGGTAAGCTGTCGATCCGCACGTCGATGTTCGATCTTTCAGCCCTGGTTCGCGGCTTGTTGCAGAATTTTGCGCAACAGATTGATGCCGCCGAAGCGTCCGTGTCCCTCGAAGCCGAGCATCCGGTGATCGGGAATTGGGACGAGTTTCGCATTGAACAGGTGATTTCCAACCTGCTGACCAACGCCTTGCGCTACGGTGCCAAGAGTCCGATCAGTGTGAAGGTATACAGTGAGCGCGGCGAGGCGCGGGTTGAAGTCCGTGATAGCGGCATCGGCATCAGCGAAGAAAACCAGCAACGGATTTTCCAGCAGTTCGAGCGGGTTTCGGCCAGACACGCCGTCGCCGGGCTGGGTTTGGGATTGTTTATTTCTGAACAGATTGTCACCGCCCATGGCGGTACCATTACCGTCGAAAGCCGGATTGGCGAAGGCGCCCTGTTTCGCGTTTGTCTGCCGCTGTAGGAAAACAGCCAGATAAACGCAACCTCTGATCGACCCCACGGTCGTATCAGCAGCTATTGACCGAACAAAGGCTTCCCATGAGTGAAGATGCACAAGACGTCGTACTGATCGTCGAAGATGACCCCTCGATTCTGATGGTGCTGTCGGCCTATCTGTCGGGGGAGGGCTACCGCGTGTTGCAGGCCGAAAACGGCGAGCAGGCTTTTGCAATCCTCGCCAGCAAGCCGCACCTGGACATGATGATCACAGACTTCCGCCTGCCGGGCGGGATCTCCGGCGTGCAGATCGCCGAGCCCGCGGTAAAACTGCGACCCGAGCTCAAGGTGATCTTCATCAGCGGTTACCCACAGGAAATCCGCGAGACAGACAGCCCGATCACCCGCACGGCACCGATTTTGGCCAAGCCGTTCGACCTGAATGTGTTGCAGGAAATCATGCAGGACATGCTTTCCTGATCCGCCAGGCGCTGCCGAAAGCTGCGCCTGGCGGGTTGGGTTTCAGTCGCTGATCATTTCCCGCACCTTGGCCGTCAACAGGTCGAACGTGAACGGTTTGGTGATCATCTGCATGCCCGAATCAAGGAAACCGCCGCGCACCGCCGCGTGCTCGGCATAACCGGTGATGAACAAGACCTTGAGGCCGGGGCGATACTGCCGACCGATCTCCGCCAATTGCCGACCGTTCATGCCGGGCAGGCCGACGTCGCTGATCAACAGGTCGATGCGTTGCGCGGAATCGAAGATCGGCACCGCGCTGTCGGCATCGCAGGCTTCGACAAAGGCATACCCCAGATCACTCAGCACCGTGCTGACAAGTGCCCGCACTGCCGGGTCGTCTTCAACGATCAGAACGGTTTCGCCATGTTGTGCGAACAGTGGATGGTGACTGTCCATCGGCAGATCTTGCGGCAGGTCGCCACCGTAGCGCGGCAGATAAAGGCTCATCGTGGTGCCTTCGCCCACATCGCTTTGAATGGCGACATGGCCCCGTGATTGCTTGCTGAAGCCGTAGATCATCGACAAGCCAAGCCCTGTACCCTGGCCAATCGGCTTGGTGGTGAAGAACGGGTCAAAGGCGCGGTTGATGGTGCTCTGCGGCATGCCGCAGCCATTATCGCTAACGCTGAGTGTCACGTAATCACCGGGGGTGAGATTACTGTGCAGGTCGGTGAAAGGCTTTTCCAGACGTTGGTTCGACGTGGTCACGACTAATTTACCGCCATCGGGCATGGCATCGCGGGCATTGATGACCAGGTTGAGCAGGGCGCTTTCCAGTTGATTGGGATCGGCTTCTGCCACCCACAGTTGATCACTCAACTGCATCTCCAGGCGAATGCTTTCATCGATGCTGCGTTGCAACAGCTCACCCATGGAAACCACCAGCGTATTCATTTCCACGGGTTTGGAATCGAGCGACTGACGTCGCGAGAACGCCAGCAGGCGATGGGTCAAGCCGGCCGCACGATTGGCGGAGGTCACACCAAGATCGATCAAGCTTTCCAGGTCGTCGGTGCGGCCACGGGCCAGACGCCGGCGCAGCAGTTCCAGGCTGCCGATAATACCCGTCAGCATGTTGTTGAAGTCGTGGGCGATACCGCCAGTAAGTTGGCCGACCGCCTCCATTTTTTGCGACTGGCGCAACACTTCTTCGTTGTGCCGCAACTGCGCGGTACGCTCTTCGACTTGTTGTTCCAGGGTTTCCAGGGTGTTTTGCAGGCGAAGTTCGCTTTGACTCAAGTCGACCAGCCGATCCCTGGCTTCGTACTGTCGTCGACGCCCGCGCAGGGCGGTGGTCACCAGGCTGATCAACGTCTCCGGATGAAACGGTCGCTCGAGGAAGGTCACATTACCCAGTTGCGGGCCGAAGCGTGACGCGGGGTTCTGTTCCGGGCCACCGTGGTGCGTCAGCAGGACGATGGGCAAGTCCGACCATGCCGGCTGTTGATCGATCAGCGTCAACAACGGTCCTAAATCACTGCGCAACAAGGCTTCGGAAGAGATCAGCAGCAGGCCGGCACCTTGTTCCAGTTCGCGGCACAGATGCGGCAAGTCCGCGCTGATGACCCCGTCGTAACCTGCCTCATTGAGCAACATCATCGCGATCTGACTGTCACGCCCCAGTGGCGCGAGAATGAGTGCGCGTTCGGATGTCGCCGGCTGGATCATCACTGGCCTTCATCCCCAAGCAATGGAATGGCCGCGCCCATATAAGTGGGCACACCACGCAGCACGCCCTGGAAAGCTTCCAGCGGTTCGCCGATGGTCATGCCACTGGCGCTGATGCGGTATTCGCGGATGGTCGATTCATGGCTGCCGGTGCGTTTCTTGATGATCGAAATGGCCCGGCGGACCTTGCCCAAGGCTTCGAAGTAACGCAACAGAATCACCGTGTCGGCCAGGTAGGTGATGTCCACCGGGGTTTGCATGTCGCCGACGAGGCCATGCTGGGCGACGGTCATGAAGGTCGCTGCGCCTTTGCGGTTGAGATAAAGCAGCAATTCGTGCATGTGCAGCACCAGGGCATTTTCCTCTGGCATCGCTGCCTGGTAGCCGTTGATGCTGTCGATCACCACAGTCTTGATGTTGCCCTCATCAACGCAGCGGCGCACCCGGTGGGAAAACTCGCCAGGGGACAATTCAGCGGCATCCACCTGCTCGATCATCAGATTTCCACTCTCCTGCAACGCCTGCAGGTCGATGCCGATATTTTTCATGCGTTCGAACAGCAAGCCCAGCTCTTCGTCGAAGATGAACAGCGCGGCTTTCTCGCCTCGGGCTACAGCAGCGGCGGCGAAGATCATCGAGATCAGCGACTTGCCCGTACCGGCCGGGCCGAGAATCAGCGTGCTGGACCCGGTCTCGATACCGCCACCCAGCAAGGCATCCATTTCGGCAATGCCGCTGGTCAATTGCTGCCGGAGGTAGGCGCCGCGATGCTCGGCAGCCACCAATCGAGGAAACACGTGCACGCCATCGGCCATGATGGTGAAGTCGTGAAAGCCGCCACGGTATTTCTGACCGCGATACTTCACCACGCGGATGCGCCGACGCTCGGCGCCGTAGTTGGGCGTCAGCTCCTCCAGCCGAATCACGCCGTGGGCCACACTGTGCACGGTCTTATCCAGGGATTCGGTGGTCAAGTCGTCAAGCAGCAGCACGGTGGCTTCATAACGTACGAAGTAATGCTTGATCGCCAGAATCTGCCGACGGTAGCGCAGCGAGCTTTGCGCCAGCAGGCGGATTTCGGAGAGGCTATCGAGGATCACGCGGGTTGGTTTGACCCGCTCGACCACTTCGAAAATCTGCCTCGTGGCTTCACCCAGTTCGAGGTCGGAAGAATAGAGCAGCGATTGCTGGTGCTCGGCATTGAGCACGCTTTCAGGGGGGGTGAGTTCGAAGATGTTGACGTTTTCTCCCAGCTCCCAGCCGTGGGAGCGGGCGCCCTGACGCAACTCACGCTCGGTTTCAGACAGGGTGATGTACAACGAACGCTCGCCGGCTTCAGCGCCAGCCATGAGAAAGTGCAACGCGACGGTAGTCTTGCCGGTTCCCGGCTCACCCTCGAGCAAAAACACATGGCCGCGGGACAGTCCGCCATCGAGGATGTCATCCAGACCCGCGATACCGGTTGCAGCTTTTTCGCTGATGAACACGTTAGATGTAGACAAAAAATGCCCTCTCTTGACTAGGGGAAGCGAGGCAGGTGACACGATTGCCACTATGGGCTGCCTGTTTTACTTGACCGCTGGCCGAGACGACGGTTCAACCGTTTTGCTGCAGGTGCGTGATGCGCAAAAAAACCAGAGTGATGGATCGCAGCCTTACAGACCCTGCTGCAAAGCCGGATCGTCCGGATTCAGTTGTTCGAGTTGGGCCAACAGAATCTGCACGTTTTGCAGTTGGCCGCTTTCTTTCCAGTAATTGATCAGCAGTACCCGCGCCCGGCGATCATTGGGGTGGCGCTGGACGATTTCCTGCAATTGATTTTGCGCCGCCTGCAATTCCTGTTCACCGTGCAGCGTGGTGGCCAGGTCATAGCGGTAATCCTTGTTGTCCGGCTCGAGTTCCACGGCTTTGGACAGGCCGAGCAGGGCGAATTCGCTTTGGCCGTGGTGCAGCAGCCACAGCCCCAACGCGTGTTGCAGATAGGCCGAATCCGGCTGTGCCTTGAGTTGTCTGGCCAGCAATTGGCGGGCGGCATCGTTCTGCCCGAGTTTGTCCAGCACCTCGATTTGCATCACCAGCGCCGGCAAGTTGTCCGGGGCAAGGCGCAGAGTGTTTTCGAGGGCCTGCTGCGCCTCTTTGAACTCGGCATTGTGTGTGTACAAGCGGGCCAGCTGATACTGGTTTTCGGCGCTTTGCGGCTCACGCTTGAGCGTATGCTGCCAGGCATCGATGGCCTGTTCCAGCGGGCCGAAATACAAGCCAAGATCATCCGGCGAAAGCCCCAGCAACGCGTTGACGGCGGCCAGGCGTACGCTCTGCTCGGCGTCATCGAGCAACGGCCCCAACAGCAGACTGCGTTGCCCACTGGGGACCAATCCGGTGATGCTTTTGATCGCGGCAATGCGCACGTCTGGTGATTCATGCTGCAAATCCGCATTGGCCAGTTTAAGCGCGACAGAACTTGGATAATTGGGCAACTCGGCATGCAGCCACACCCGTCGCTTCGGCGAAATATCAGGCCGGGCCAGTTGCTGGTAAAGCACCCGCGCCGCGCCCGGTTGGCCGGCACGAGCCTTCGCCAGCGCTTCGCTGTAACCACGCTTGATGGCCTCCGGAACAACGGGCGTCGAACTGCGCAGGAACGTCCACACAAGGACGATGGCGAACAGGGCACAAAGGCTGATGAGCAGATAACGGCGGGACTTGGGCATGCAGAATCCGGGCTGGCAAGCTTTTGCAAAGTGATCAGCTTCGGTCAGGGAAGGCTGTGAGTCAAACCTTGGGCTGTTTTTGAAAGAGGATATTACGGCGGATAAATATCCTGTATGCATCTGACCTGTTTGAAGCGAACAAGCATGCCTCCCATTCAAAACGCTACCGCAGCCGGTCGCCCGTCCCGGATACACGAATGGCACGGCCCTGACCAGATGCGAAGTCCACTGCCAAATCACCTTCTGCACGCCCACAATGATTGCGCTTCCCTGCAGTCAATTCCCGTGGTGAAGCTCAATGGTGATGTGCCCCCGCCGGTCCTTGTTGCGCCTACGCTTTTTTCGCAGAGGCCCGATTTTATCGATCAGACCGATCTTGACCAGCAATGGAAGGCACTGAAGAAAACTCTCCGTGATGGAGCAATCTGCGAACAGGAGGCGTATGCGATTCTCAGCAGCGGCATATTGCAGACGCCAACTGGCAAGGCGATTGCCGGACTGTTTGCCGACGCCATGTTGCGCTCGATCCGTCCTGTCGGGCAGCTGAGTGAAGAGCGGCTGGAAGAGATCGTCGACGTGATTTGTCATTTGCCACCTGCGCAATGGCAGGCGGCGTTGGGCGAAACAGTGCGGTTTTCACCCGGGCAAAGCACTGACAGCGTTACGGGATTCATTCAGGCGCAGTTGGAACGTGCAGGCATGCAGCGTGACGTGCGCATTGCCAACGATGAATTGCTGGCGGATACGCAGTGGGAGGCCGTTCAGCACGTTACCCGGCAGGCCCGACAGTACATTCGCCATTCAAGCGACAACCCGCTCAACAGCGCATTGATGATGCTTGAAGACATGCGCAGCCTTCGTCCCACTCCTCAAGAAGCACGGCAGTATCTGGCTCAGTTCATTGAGCAACTCGACAAACCTCCACCGGGCGAGCGCGTTCGTTGGCCTGAACGTTTTCCCAAGGAGGTTGAAGCTGTCTACGCACAGCTAAAACCCGCCGAAGAATCGAAGCAGTCGTGGCTGGAGTGGATCATCGGGCCAAGCTGGCTGGAGAGCCTCGTTGGCCAACCGGTTTCGTTGTCGGCATCCATCAAGGGATTGCGCGAAACGTTGACTTCGGCGGCGCCCATTGAATCGGTCAGGCAACCACTGAACCGGGATCGCGAGAGCTCATTGCTTTCGCAGCTGCAAAAATTTGAGCGCAGTGCAGATTTTTCGACCTTCACCCCGGCGGGCCCTCGTATTCCAACCACCCTGGCCGAGTCGGTCGTATGTGCCTTGAATGTGCTGAGCGCGGTGCAACCATTGTTAAGCATGCCGAACCCGCCGCCACATAAGCTTGAGGGGAATCAAGACCTGCCTGTACCGCCGCAGGATCCTGGTGGAGAGCATCTGGTGGACACCGCGCAGATATGGCCAATGTGGGCGACGCTGGGACTGCGTGCAGCGCAGTTAGATGAATTTGTCACCCAATTCTTCAATACAGTCGCGCCATGGAACGGAGCCAATGCGCAATACGTTGAATTGGCCATGGATATGCCAGATGACCTGCGCAGAGTTTATGAAGAAACGACCGTGCCTCTGGACGATGCTCAATCTGCCGTACTCGCGACACGGATGGAACACTTGGGTGAGCAGTTACATGACTGGCTCAACAGGATGGCTGTCAGCCTGGTCAGCACTGGTGCTGCCTTCCTCAGTCATACCGGGCAACTGATTGAAAACCATCCGAAAGTTGCACTGGGTGCTTTCGCAGCCTACATGGCCATCAGCAATTTTTATGCGGCGTGGTTTCTGCCCGAGGCGCAAGACCCTACACGTTCTTCAGCGTCATCCGAGTTCTTTTATGTCTCTGATTCGGCCACTCAGGAGCGAGAAATCATCCTCGTCGAATTGAACGACATACTCGATGAGTTTCCGGACCTGGTTCAGGCTCTTGAAAAGCGTCTTGAGCAATCGACCTACGTGGACCCACATCTCGATTTCCAGCTTTTGGAGGAGATTGGGGCGATGCTCCAACAATACACGCCAAGCGATCCCGACATCACTTTTCTGGATCGGATAGATGAGGTCATCGGGTTGGTGCAAGCCGATGAGCCAGTTGAAGAGGAGCAACTTCCGGATACTACGACAACGGCTCAAACAAGAGAGCCTAACGTGTTGATTCGCAAAAAGCGTAGTCTGGAAAGGGTTAGCGCATTCGGCGTGCACTGGATGGTTGAAGTAGTGCGCGAGAGGAAAATGGCCGAAATCCCGTCTGATCAGCGCGGTGAAGAAATAGCTCCCGGGTACACGCTCGATCTACTCACCGACAAAGTCGTTAAGGTCCTTAAAGACGCCGCGGCGATCACCGACCCGCAAACTTTCATACGCGATAGTGTCAACGCCATCATCAGTGAATCGAGCCTGCCCAGCTCACTGAAGCAAACCCTTGATCCAGCTTCAACCGTTGATGTCAGATTTAAAAAGAAACCCTTGCAGGGCAAACAGAGTACCAAGTCCTCACAACCGGAAAGGATTCAGAAATTCTCATTGTATGAACTGTGTGTGGATTATCACCTTCGAGTGAAAAAAGCTGACGAGGAATTCACGATCCTCTGGCCGGAAAGCTTCCCTGAGGATTTGATAAACACGATTGCGAATGCCGATCTGCAGGCGGCTTACAAGGAACTCATCACGTCGACCCTTGAGCGGCCAGATGTAAAACAACTCTGGAAGCTGAGCAAGGAATACGAATTAAAAGCCGCATTGGAATCCTATAAAAACTCTGCGAATGCGACTGTCGAAGGGATAAAAATCGTTGACAGTTTTTTTGAGGGCTACACCAGGTCCCATCTTGTCTACCTACAAAATCCCCGTGAAAACAGCCCTGCCAAAGTCAGCAATACCCTTTATTTGAGCGACAACCTCGACGAGACTGGCCTGTTTGTATTCTTGGGCGGTAACAACGCCGTCGTTGAATTGCCTGCCGGAAGTGCACAAAAGCGTCAGCTCATCGAGACTGACACGGTTCTTCAAACCAGACTTCTGGACCGGATTCCTCTTAATCAGAAGCTGTCGCGTGAAGACACTGACTTCAAATACCGTGAGCCTGTCTCCAGTATTTTCGGCGCCTATCCGCTTTATGCCCCCGTGCTTTTTGATACGACCTCGGATGCGATGAACGAGCTCTACAAGCGACAATTGACACAAGTGCAATCTGACATCGACACCCTGGTCTCAACTGACGAAGAGCGATTTACGGATGGAGTGCTCGATGCCTTGGGCAAGTTACTGGCAGCACTGTCCATCGTCACGATCGTCCCAGGGGCCACCGTGCTTGCAACCAATGGAGCACGCATGGCTGCGTCGTTTTTATTTGGCGTCAGTGCCAGCGCGACAGATTTGCTTCGGGGCGAGATGGCTGATGATCCCGGCGTGGCGGAGCAGTTCAGGTCCAGTGCCTATCGTGGCTTCATCATGGAATTCGCGGGGCCGCTGGCGGGTAGACTGATTGGCAAGGCATTGTCTGGCGGCGTTGCTTCGCGTATTGGCCGTTTGGTCTTCAATCGAATTAAATCCATGACGCACAGGTTGCCTAAACCGACCCAATGGATCGCACCCACGGTGCTGGATCAGCAGGTTCTGACTACAAAAATTCAGAAAAAATTCAACAGCCATCGAACCGTCAGTCAGCTGCAGACACTTGGCAAAGGCCCGGAATATGCGCAAAAACTGATCAAGGACACCAAGGTCATTTATTTTTCCGGACCCCGGGAGGGATATGTTTACCAGGGGTTTGTCCTGCGGGGCGACATGCGACCACCGAAAGTAGTGTTCGAGGGAGGCTTCAAGTTGCGAACGACCATCACGGATGTCAATCAGGTGAATGGCATGAGGGGTGGCTTCGGTGGTGGCAAAAATGCGCTGGACCCGGATGGTATGGGCATATCGACATCGCCTTATTACAAACACAGTGGGGCAGGGGCGTATCAATATGGCGGTGCTCGGGGAGGGTATACCTATGTTATCGATGCCAGGCAACTCAGGGGATACCATCTGTACGCCAATGACAATTGGGTGAAACACCCGACCTCGAAATTAGGGATGCGGCCTTATGAAGTCAATTACGGCCAGAGCATCCCCGACTCGGCCGTTATCGGCTGCTATGACAAACAGGGCAATTTCATTGCGAACCCTATGGCGCTTGAAAAAAGTATCGAGCGTAGCAAACCGGTTCAATTTAACGGTGACAATCTGTTTCGGCCGGCTAATTCCGTCTTTAATCGCAGGTTTACAACCGTCTCACCGAATAAACCCGCCTGATGCATTCTTCACCATCTGCAAGTGGTGAAAATCAATCACTTGCACAGGGGCCTCGACACCTGAAACTGTCGAGGCTGCGCAGCAGTGTCTACGCTTGCTGGAGAACCGTCATCGAGCGTCTCCATGCAAGCGCTGCTTGAGTACTTCAAAGCCATCCTCCACCCCGGCCCCGGCGTGTTGCTGTTTGCCTTGCGAACCATTGCCGCCGGGCTGCTCACGTTGTACCTGGCATTTGTGTTTGACCTTGAGCAACCCAAATGGTCGATCATGGCTGTGGTCATCATCAGTCAGCCCTTGGCCGGCATGGTGTTGGCCCGCAGCTTTGGCCAGGTCATCGGCACCACCCTGGGGGCGGCGGTGGCCGTGGTGATCATGGCGATCTTTCCCCAGGCGCCGGTGCCGTTCCTCATTACGCTATCGCTGTGGCTGGCGTTTTGTACCGCGGGCGGCACCTTATTGCGCTACACCAGTTCCCAGGCGTTTGTACTCAGCGGTTATACGGCGGTGGTGGTGGGGCTGCTGGCCGTGCCGGAGCCGGATGGCACGTTTTTGCTGGCCGTGACCCGGGTCACCGAAACACTGCTGGCGGTGGCCTGCGTGTGTGTCGTCAGCCTGTTGACCGCACGCCCGGAGGCCGTGGCCAAGGATTACTTCGCGCGGATCGATCAGGTGATCAAGCTGCTGGCCACCCATGCCAGCGCCGTGATTCGTACCGAGGAAAGCGAGGCAGAGTTCCACCGTCGACAAATGCAGTTGCTTGGGCAGATTGGCGCACTGGAAGGCGTACGTCGGCATCTGTATTACGACGCTCCGCGTTTGCGCAGTGCCGATGATCTGGTGCAATTGCTGGGCAACCAACTGGTGCTGTTGACGGCAAGGCTCACCGCGTTGCGCCATCAGCGCGAACTATTGCTGGAACGCTGGGAGGGCGAAATCCCTCTGGAGATTCGTGAGCTGCTCACGCAAGAACTGGAGTTTCTCGATGAATTGGCCCGGCAAGGGCGCGCGCTTCCGGCAGCGCAACGGCGACAGTTTGCGGTCCTGCAAAAACGCTTCGATGCGCTGGCTTACCGTTCGGAACAGCTCACCGAACCCTTGAAGGCGACGTTGCGATCGCTGTCCTGGTCATTGCGCTGGGAACAGGCGCGAATGCTGCAGCAGATGGAAACCATTCTGGAATTGAGCGACGCGATCCAGAGCGGACGCGGTGCCAGCAGCATGTTTCGTGGTCAGAAGAACCCCTTGCATCTTGATTACACGCTGGCGGCAATGAACGCCATCCGCGCGTACAGCGCTTTGATGGTCGCTGGCCTGATCTGGATCGAAACCGGCTGGGACGGCGCCCGGGGCGGGATGATCGTGACTGGCATCCTCTGTTCGTTGATGGCGACGTTTCCCCGGCCATTGCTGGCGGTCCAGAGTTACGCCCGGGGGCTGGGACTGGCGCTGGTGGTGTCGGCGCTGCTGCAGTTCGCCCTGGTGCCAATGATCAGCAGTTTCGAAATGCTGGCGTTGCTGCTGGTGCCCTTGCTGTATGCGGTCGCTGTGGGGTTGTCCAGCCCACCCACCACAGGGACCGGGATTGGTCTGGGGCTGACGACGTTTTTGCTGTTGGGACCGCAAAACACCGGGTTGGGGCAGAACACTGCGATGCAATGGTTCGAATTTGCCGGCGCTTACGTATGCGCCGCCGCACTGGCCTTGAGTGTCTATGCGTTGATTTTCCCTTTCAGGCCCGGCCTGCGCCTTCGGCGGTTACACCAGGAAAACTGCGAGCAGGTTTACGCCTTGCTGAAAATGCCGGCCACCGATGAAAACCAGTTCGCCTTCGAAAGCCGCATGGTCGATCGCCTCACCATGATGCTGGGTCTGCTGCCAGCCATCGAAGACACGTCTGCGCGAGATCTGTTTGAAGTCAGTCTCGGCAGCATGGCCCTGGGCATCGCTTTGAATCAGCTCAGGCAGCAGACGCAGAACAACAGCCTGTTGAGTCCGGACACGCAAAGTCGCGTGCTCGCCACGGTACGCGAAACCGGACGGTTGGTCGCAGCCCGGCCCGACACCGAAGTCGACGGCCTGCTCGACAAGTTGCGTGCCTTGGGCGATGAACTGGACGCGTTGCATTCCAGTGTCCATGAACACCTGTGGTCGGTGTTTCGCATGCGCGTGGCGTTGTTGATCGTAGTGTCATTCCTGGAGAGACACCGAGGCCACTTTGAATCCCCGCAACCCCAAGGAGCGCCCGCACTTGCCCATTGATCTGGAAATAGGCGGTGTCTACCTGCCGCCGATTGCCCAGGCGCTGTTGCTGGGCGTGCCCATTTTTTTGCTGCTGGACTGGATGCTGCGGCGTCTCGGTGTGCTGCGGTTCGTCTGGCATGAAGCCTTGTTCGAAGGCGCGTTGTACGCTTGCGTGTGCGCGACCTTGATTTTGTTCATGGGAGCCTGATGCCTTGAAGACGATTCTTGCCCGACTCTCGACGGTAGCGGTGGTGCTGCTGGCGTTTGTGCTCGGCTGGTTTGCCTGGGAACATTACACCCGCGCGCCATGGACCCGGGACGCCCGGGTGCGCGCCGATGTAGTGACGTTGTCCGCCGATGTCGCCGGACGCATTGTCAAACTCAACGTGCAAGATAACCAGCACGTGGACAAGGGCCAGTTGTTGCTTGAAATCGATCCCTCGCGCTACAACCTCGCGGTGGAACACGCCAAGCGTGCGGTGGAAGTGTCCAAGGCGTCATTAGGGCAATCGCAAGCGACGATTGTCGCCAGCCAGGCATTGCTCAAACAGCGGCAAAGCGAGGAACGCCGTCGGCGGACTCTCAAGGAACGATCGGCGATTTCCGGCGAAGAGTGGGAGAAAGCCAACACCGACGTGTCGGTGGCCGAAGCCGACTTGTTACGCAACCAGGCCAACCTGGGGTTTGCCCAAGCCAACGTGCAGCTGGCAATTGCCGCGCTGGCCGAGGCTGAACATGATCTTGAACGCACCCGGGTGTTATCACCGGTCAGTGGCTTTGTCACCAATCTGCTGACCCGCCAGGGCGACTACGCGACTGCCGGTGGTCCGCTGGTGGCGTTGGTGGACAGTGACTCGTTTTATATCAGCGGCTACTTTGAAGAAACCAAATTGCCAAGAATCGGGGAGGGCGACCGGGTCGACATCGAGTTGATGAGTGGCGAACGATTTGGCGGCACCGTGCAAAGCATCGCCTTCGCCATCGCCGACCGGGAAAACCTGCCAGGCGGGCGATTGCTGGCCAACATCAACCCCAGCTACACCTGGGTCAAACTGGCGCAACGGGTGCCGGTGCGGATCAAGATTGACGATGAATACCCCGGCAAAGACAAATTGCGCGCCGGTACAACGGCGACCGTGACGGTGCAGGAAAACCACAATCCTGAAGAGCACCGCTAACCCTGTGGGAGCGGCGGTGAGTTCAACATTTCGTGCAGGCGAAAAAAAACCCCGCGACCCAATGATACGCGGGGCAAAAAAATTGGTTGGTTGCGGCCAACCAAAGGAGCTCTTTAGAAAACCGTGTTACTCGCTGGCCACCGTCTCCGGCTGCCAACCGCCACCAAGGGCCTTGTAGATCGCGACGATGCCGCGATACAGATCAACTTCGGCCTGGGCCTGGGTATCTTCAGCCGCCAGGCGTTCGCGCTGCGCATCCAGCAGCACCAGGAAATCGGCGGTGCCTTCGCGGTAACGGATCTCAGCGAGATCGGCCGCAGAACGGCTCGATTCACTCTGGCGAATCAGCGAGATCAGCCGCTGCTGGCGTTTGCCGTAGTCGCTGAAAGCGTTCTCCGACTCTTCAAGCGCCAACAGCACTTGTTGCTCGTAGCTCGCCAGCGCGCCTTCGGCATCGGCATCGGCGCCACGCAAACGGGCACGCACGCTGCCCAGATCAAACGCGGCCCACGTGATGCTCGGGCCGAGCGCCCAGGCGTTGGCCGCCGAGGAACCGATCTGCGAACCACGCCCGGCGGTGAAACCGAGGAAACCACTGAGGCTGACCCGAGGGAACAGATCCGCCTTGGCCACGCCGATCCGCGCCGTGGCCGAAGCCAGTTTGCGTTCGGCGCTGAGAATGTCCGGGCGACGTTGCAGCAGCTCACCCGGATCACCGATCGGCAGCGCCTTGGCAATTGCCGGCAAGTCTTTCGGGCTCAAGTCCACGGTCAACTTGTCCGGGCGTTCACCCAAGAGCGTAGCGATGCGGTTTTTCTGCCGCACCTGCTCCGCCTGCAATTGCGGCACGCTGGCTTCAACCGAGGCCAGACGTGCGTCCGCGCGCTCCACATCGAGCTGATCGCCGACGCCGGCATCTCGCAGGCTGATAGTGATCTTGCGCGATTCCTGCTGATTGTTCAGGTTGGCCAGGGCAATTTTTTCCCGCAGCTGAGCGCCGCGCAGTTGACCGTAAGCGTCCACCAGTTCGGCAATCATGGTCACTTGCAATTGATACAAGTCAGCCTCAATCGCCTGCTGCTCGGCGTCGGCCGATTCCAGGTTGCGCTGGATACGGCCGAACAGATCGATCTCCCAGGCCATGTCCAGACCCAGGTCGTAGCGCTCGCTACTCACCCGGTCGGTGGTCTGGCCAGGAATCTGCCCTTTGCCCAGATCACTGCTGGCCCGGCTGGTGATGGTCGGCATGGCGTCATTGCTGACATCGTCACGGATCGCCCGCGCGGCTTTCCAGCGGGCGAAGGCGACGCGCAAATCACGGTTGCCTTTGAGCGATTCGGTTACCAACTGGTTGAGCGTCGGGTCTTCGAACTGCTGCCACCAGATGCCTTCGAATCGCGAACGGTCAAAGTTCTTCTGACCGGCCGCACCCTCGGTGGCGGTGGTGATGTTGGCCGGTTCAGTGGCTGGGGTCTGGTAGTCCGGGCCAACGGCACAGGCGCTCAGTGCCAGTACCAGCAGGCTTGGCAGGAAAGCTTTCAAACTCATCAATGCGACTCCAGCTGATTGTGCAGTTTCAGCGCTTTGGCGGCCTTGCGTGCCTCACCGCGTTCGACGAAGTTACGGATCAGTACGTAGAACACCGGCGTCAGCAACAGACCGAAGAAGGTCACCCCGAGCATCCCGGAGAACACCGCCACACCCATCGCGTGACGCATCTCGGCACCGGCACCGCTGGAGAACACCAGTGGCACCACACCCATGATGAACGCGAAGGAGGTCATCAGGATCGGCCGCAGACGCAGACGGCAAGCTTCCAGTACCGCAGCCAGCGGACTCATGCCTTCTTCCTGTTTGTCCTTGGCAAATTCGACGATCAGAATCGCGTTCTTACAGGCAAGCCCCACGAGTACGATCAATCCGATCTGGGTAAAGATGTTGTTGTCGCCACCGGAGACAATCACCCCGGTAATGGCCGACAGCAGTGTCATCGGTACGATCAGGATCACCGCCAATGGCAGGCTCCAGCTTTCGTACTGAGCCGCCAGTACCAGGAACGCCAGCAATACGCAGAGCGGGAACACAAACAGCGCGGTGTTGCCGGACAGAATCTGCTGGTAGGTCAGGTCGGTCCATTCGTAGGTCATGCCGTTCGGAAGTTCTTCCTTGAGCAGTTTCTCGATGGCTTTTTCCGCCTGGCCGGAGCTGTAACCAGGGGCTGCCGCACCGTTGATTTCAGCGGTGATGAAGCCGTTGTAGTGCATCACGCGATCCGGACCCGAGGTGTCGCTGACTTTGATAAAGGTCGCCAGCGGGATCATCTCGCCCTTGTTGTTACGCACTTTCAGCTGACCGATCTGGTCGGATTCGAGGCGGAACTGTTGCTCGGCCTGAACGTTGACCTGATAGGTGCGACCGAAGCGGTTGAAGTCGTTGGCATACAGCGAACCCAGGTAGATCTGCAGGGTGTCGAAGATGTCGCTGACCGCCACACCGTGGGTCTTGGCTTTCTCGCGGTCGATGGCGGCATCGACTTGCGGCACGTTCACGGTGTAGCTGGTGAACAGGCCGGCCAGTTCCGGAACGCTGTGGCTCTTGGCGATGATGTTCATGGTTTCTTTGTACAGCTCTTCGTAGCCCAGGTTGCCCCGGTCTTCGATCTGCAGGCGGAAACCACCAATGGTGCCCAGGCCCTGTACCGGCGGCGGCGGGAAGATCGCCATGTAGGCTTCCTGAATCTCGGCGTACTGGCCGTTCAAGGCACCGGCAATCGCCCCGGCAGACATGCTCGGGTCTTTACGCTCATCGAACGGTTTCAACGTCACGAACACGATGCCGGCGTTCGGGCTGTTGGTGAAGCCGTTGATCGACAGGCCGGGGAAGGCCACGGCACTTTCCACGCCAGGCTGTTTCAGGGCCAGGTCGGACATGCGCTTGATCACGTCTTCGGTACGATCCAGGCTCGCCGCATCCGGCAATTGCGCGAAGGCCACCAGGTACTGCTTGTCCTGGCCGGGTACGAAACCGGTCGGGGTGCTGGAGAAACCGAAGAAGGTCAGGACCATCAGGCCGGCGTACAGCAGCAGGGCGATACCGCTTGAGCGGATCACACGGGCAACGGTGCCGACATAACCGTGGCTGGCTTTTTCAAAGAAGCGGTTGAACGGACGGAACAACCAGCCGCCAAACAGCTTGTCCAGCACTTTGGAGAAGCGGTCTTTCGGCGCGTCGTGGCTTTTGAGCAATACCGCCGCCAGGGCCGGTGACAGGGTCAGCGAGTTGAAGGCCGAGATCACCGTCGAAATCGCAATGGTCAGGGCGAACTGCTTGTAGAACTGCCCCGTCAGGCCGGAGATGAACGCTGCCGGGATGAAGACCGCACAGAGCACCAGCGCCGTGGCGATGATCGGGCCGGTTACTTCACCCATGGCTTTTTTGGTCGCTTCGACCGGTGTCAGGCCGAGTTCGATGTTGCGCTCGACGTTCTCTACCACCACGATCGCGTCGTCCACCACGATACCGATCGCCAGTACCAGGCCGAACAGCGACAGGGCGTTCAACGAGAAACCGAACAAATGCATCACCGCAAACGTACCGATCAACGATACCGGCACCGCCACCAATGGAATGATCGACGCGCGCCAGGTTTGCAGGAACAGAATCACCACCAGCACCACGAGGATCAGCGCTTCGAAGAGGGTGTGAACCACCGCCTCGATGGAGCCGCGCACGAAGATCGTCGGGTCATAGACGATGCTGTAGTCCATGCCCTGAGGGAAGTTTTTCTTCAGTTCATCCATCTTGCCCCGAACCTGGTTCGAGATGTCGATGGCATTGGAGCCAGGACGCTGGAAGATCGGGATCGCCACCGCCGGCTGGTTGTTCAGCAGCGAGCGCAGGGCGTACTGGCTGGAGCCCAGCTCGACCCGGGCGATATCTTTCAGACGAGTGATTTCACCGTCGTCGCCAGCGCGAATGATGATGTTCTCGAACTCTTCCTCGGAAACCAGTCGACCTTGAGTGTTGACTGACAGCTGGAAGCTTTGCGCATTCGGGGCAGGGGGCGCACCCAGTGCACCGGCAGCCACTTGACGGTTCTGTTCACGAATCGCGGACACCACATCCGTCGCAGTCAGGTTGCGCGAAGCGGTCTTGTTCGGGTCGAGCCACACTCGCAGCGAGTAATCGCCCATACCGAACAGTTGCACGTCACCGACACCGCCCAGGCGCGCCAGCTCATCCTTGATGTTGAGCAGGGCGTAGTTGGACAGGTAGAGCATGTCGTAGCGTTTGTCCGGCGAGGTCAAGTGCACCACCATGGTCAGGTCGGGCGACGCCTTGTCCACGGTGATACCGATGCGCGTCACTTCCTCGGGAAGTTTCGGCTCGGTCCGGGTCACGCGGTTCTGCACCTGCACCTGAGCATTGTCCAGGTCAGTGCCCAGCGCGAAGGTGATGGTCAGGGTGATCTTGCCGTCGGCGGTCGACTGCGAGGACATATAAAGCATGTTCTCGACGCCGGTGATCGCTTGCTCCAACGGAGCGGCCACGGTTTCACCGATGACTTTCGGGTTGGCACCCGGGAAGTTGGCGCGGACCACAACGGTCGGCGGCACAACCTCCGGGTATTCGCTGATCGGCAACTGGAACAGCGAGATCGCGCCGGCGATCAGGATCAACAGCGAAAGCACCGCTGCGAAGATCGGCCGTGAAATGAAGAATTGGGAGAAGTTCATCGGAGTCGTTATCCCTTAACCGCGTGGGTTCGCTGCAGCCAGTTTTACAGCCGTACCCGGCGCGACCTTGGCAGGCGCGACTTGGGGCAGGTTGCTGGCTTCCAGCGCTTGTCGTTGTTGTGCAAGGGCCGCGAGGGTTTGTTCGCTGGCCATCGGGATGACTTCAGGGGTGACAGGCGAGCCAGGACGCACTCGTTGCAGACCCTTGACGATGATGGTGTCGTCCTTGTTCAGGCCATTGCGCACGATGCGCAGACCTTCGATTTTCGGACCCAGCTCGACCGCGCGGTAAGCGGTTTTGTTGTCGGCATCCATGACCAGTACGAACTTCTTGCCCAGGTCAGTGCCGACGGCTTCGTCGTTGATCAGCATGGCGTTGTAGGTGCCGCTGCCCACCAGTTTCAGGCGTGCATACAGGCCCGGGGTGTAGCTGCCGTCGCTATTATCGAACACGGCGCGACCACGGATGGTGCCGGTTTTCGGGTTGACCTGGTTGTCGATGAAGTTCATCACGCCCTGGTGCGGGTTGCCGTCTTCATTGGACAGGCCCATGTAAACCGGAGTGGTAGCGCCGCGTTTGCCCTGGCGCGCGAGCTGGGTGTACTTGAGGAACACGCGCTCGTCAGCATCGAAATAGGCGTAGACCTTGTCGGTGGACACCACGCTGGTCAGCGGAGTGGTATCGGCGGTCACCAGGTTGCCGGCGGTGATTTCGGCACGGCTGACGCGGCCACTGATGGGCGAGGTGACGCGGGTGAAGCTCAGGTTCAGCTTGGCGAGGTCCAGTTGCGCTTGCAGGGCGCCGACAGCGGCACGGGCTTCTTGCGATGCGCTGGTCCGCGAATCGGCCAGCTCGGCGGAAATCGCGTTGCTGGTGCGCAGGCGCTCACCGCGCCGGGCTTCGTTTTCGCTGCGTGTGGCGTTGGCGCGAGCCTGGGCGACCAGTGCTTCGAGGCGGCGGACCTCGGCCTGGAACGGACGCGGGTCGATCTGGAACAGCAAGTCGCCTTTCTTGACCAATGCACCTTCAGTGAACGCCACGTCATCGATCTGGCCGGAGACCCGTGGACGAATCTCTACCGTTTCCGGCGCTTCAAGGCGCCCGGTGAACTCGTCCCACTCGTTGACCGGTTGCTCCAGCACCTTGGCCACGCTGACTTTCGCCGCCGGCATCGTGGCGGCAGTTTCGGGAGCCTTGCCGCAAGCGCTGATCACCACCATGGCCAATAAAGCCAACGGGAAGCGCAAATGTTTGAATGACTGTTCCATGGATGCATCCGCCAATGTGTTGAGATTGGCGAATGATGCTCGGCAGGGTGGTATCGCACGAATCGAATGAGCCGAAGGTAACTATCATCCGGAATGATATAAGACCCGATTCAGCCCTCTAGCTTGCACCTCTGGTTAGCGGGCTATCAATTGGCTTGATGTTAATTCTGTGTTGCCGAAAACGCATTAATAAGGCTTGAGGTCGAGGTGCGTACATCGCTGGCAGGCTAGCTGTGTAAACCCACCACGTTGTTCACAAATGCTATCCGGCTAAAGTCAGAAATCAAGCGTTCCAAGAACTTTGCCTGCATCATGTCGAAAGAGGGGCAGTGGAGACTGTCGCCGGCTTACGACGTGACCTTCCGCGAGGGGTCAAGTGGATACCACCAGATGGACGTGATGGGAGAGTCGCTGGCGATTTCCCGCGCGCAAATGCTTCGGTTTGCCGAGGAAGCGCAGGTGCCCCCGAACGCAGCAGGCAGAGTGATGGACGGCATTTGTGATGTGGCGAGCCAATTTGCAACCATCGCGGCAAAAATGACCAGATGAACAGCCCACCCGACAACGCCTAAAGACTGTCAGGGTCCCCAAAAAACATCTGAATCCGCGACCGCAACCAACGCTCGCCCGGATCGTTATCCTGCGACCCGCGCCACGCCATGTGCAATTCAAAACTGCGCACCGGCAACGGCGGTTCTTCTGCTCGTACACCGCCCGCTGCCGTGAGGGCTTCGGCTGTGTAGTCGGGAACGGTGGCAACAATGTCGGTGCCGCTCAACAGCGTACTCAGCCCGTTGAACTGCGGTACGGCGAGGACTACGTGGCGTTTGCGCCCGAGTTTTTCCAGCTCTTCATCAATGAACCCGCTGAGGTCACCGGCGAACGACACCAGTGCATGAGGCCGTGCGCAGAAGTCATCCAGGCTCAACGGCCCCGGTACGGTATCGGCGCGCAGCAGTTTGGGCGAACTGCGGCGCAGCACTTTGCGCTTGGCGTTCGCCGGCAGGTCGGTGGTGTAGCTGACGCCGATGGAGATTTCGCCGGACGCCAGCAGTCCTGGCATCAGGATGTAGTTGACGCGCCGCACCACCAGCACGATCCCCGGGGATTCAGCGCGCAGGCGCTTGAGCAGCATCGGCAGCAGGGCAAACTCGACGTCGTCTGACAGACCGATACGGAACACCGCAGTGCTGGTGGCGGGGTCGAACTCGGCGGCACGGCTCACGGCGGTGGAAATCGAATCCAGTGCCGGAGAGAGCAGGGCGAAGATCTCCACGGCCCGGGCCGACGGCTCCATGCTGCGGCCGGTGCGCACAAACAGCGGATCATCGAACAATCCACGCAAGCGCGAGAGCGCCGCGCTGATGGCTGGCTGGCCGAGGAAAAGCTTCTCTGCGGCACGGGTCACGCTGCGCTCGTGCATCAGGGTTTCGAATACGATCAACAGGTTGAGGTCGACACGACGCAGGTCATTACGATTCATCTGGAATCCTGGCAGAGTCAGTAAACTTGACGTGAGCGGCCATATGAGAACAATGGCCAGCAGGAATATTACGGGGAAAGGCTGGTACTCTGCACCGAGTAATTCAGATTTCCTACAAAGGCTGCTGCGGTTTCTTACGACATTTGACGATGTCGCCGCTCATGCGGAATCAATGACAGGCATGTCGACTATTAATGGCCACAGATAGTGTTGGGTTGAAAGCCCAGCTAGAGTTCATGGCATTAGAGGTTTAACTGGCGAGGTTTGCGATGTCCCGCACGATCCGTTTTCACAAGTTTGGTCCGGCCGAGGTGCTCAAATGCGAAGAGCATGCGGCCGCTCTGCCTGCACCGGGTGAAGTGCAAGTGCGCGTCGAAGCCATTGGTATCAGCTGGTATGACACGCTTTGGCGTCAAAACCTGGCGTCGTCCCGTGCTCAACTGCCATCCGGCCTTGGCCAGGAAATGGCCGGTATCGTCACCGCTGTCGGTGACGGTGTCGAAGACCTGGCTATTGGTGACAAGGTCGCCAGCTTCCCGGCTCAAAGCCCGAACGATTATCCGGTGTATGGCGAGTTGATTGTGCTGCCGCGCTCGTCCCTGACCCGCTACCCGGACGTGCTGAGCCCGATTGAAGCCAGCGTGCATTACACGCCGCTGTTGATTGCCTATTTCGCTTATGCCGATCTCGCACGGGTCAAACCCGGGCAATTCGCCCTGGTCACTGACGCCAGCCACTGCGCCGGCCCTTCGTTTGTGCAACTGGGCAAAGCCTTGGGTGTGCGGGTGATTGCCGCCACCAAGTCGGCGGATGAACGTGAATACCTGTTGTCGCTGGGTGCCGAGAAAGTGATTGTCACCGAGGAAGAAGATCTGCTGATGCGGATCAACAAAATCACCGACAATCGCGGCGTGGATGTCGTGTTCGATGGCCTGGGCGGCCCACAGATGTCGCTGTTGGGCGACGTTCTTGCCCCGCGCGGCAGCCTGGTTCTGTACGGTCTGCAAGGCGGTAACCAGACGCCATTCCCGGCCTGTGCGGCATTCCAGAAGAACATTCAGTTCTTCGTGCACTGTATCGGTAACTTCACCGGCAAGCCGGAACTGGGCATCATCCAGGACCAGGTCGCGCTGCAACGAGCCTTGCGTGACATCAACCAGCTGACCGCCGACCGCGTGCTGCTGCCGCTCAAGACTCGGGTGTTTCCGTTTACCGAGTTTGTCGAAGCTCACCGCTACATGGACGAATGCCCTTGCCGCGAAAGGGTTGCGCTCCAGGTCGAGCCAGCCTGACGTTCTTAAGGAGTCCGTGCCATCACGGACTCTTTTGCTATCAGTACTTTCCTACATGAGACCTTCCATTGATCTATCAGTGGAGCCGTTCAGCAACTGAACTGGTTTTTGCTCTCAATCTGTAGCTTCTAATCAGCATCTAAGCCCTGATAATTGAATGATTACTTTCATCTCAAGGAATGAGCTATGGGCCGCAATCAGGCTGATACTTTTCAATGCTCGCTGCTGATAAATATCCAACAATTAATCCGCGCTTGTGCACTAGCCGGACAATTGTTGGTTGCTTCTTTCTTTATTTCTTGTGTTAAACGTCTGTGGGACGCTGTCGGACATTTCCTAGGACATCGAAGGCCATCCAGAAAGCCCCTGTCAATGCGGGCTGCAAGGCTGTCCGGCGGTGTGCAGTGTCAGCGTAACCAGTCACGCACTCAAGTATTGATATGAACATTTAAGTGCTAGCATTTCCCCATATAACCAGTATTCAAACCATGTTCAGGTCAATCTCCTGCGCTGCGCGTTCAGCTATGTGCGCGATATTGAACTACGAGTATCAGGTACATAAAGATGACCAATATCCATGAACAAGCCATGAGCAACGTCTATCAACAAGTGCTGCAACGCTTGTTGAGTTTCTTTTCCCGGGCTGAACGCACGGCACTGCAGTTGTTGATACAACGCATGGGGGTGGCCGCTGGCGGCATGGAGCAAATCGGTGACTTCAAGGTATTGGCGATTCAGACCGGCTCTCGCGACAGTTGCTTCTCCCTGGCGTTGCTGCGTGCCGCTCAATTGACCATCGCCAGTCGTTCGCCGGCAACGTTCCAGCTACGCGTGGCAACCTTGCGTCTGAGCAGCACCAGCCCGGTGGCCCTGGAAAACATTCATCGCACCTACAGCGCCTTGTTCGTCTACGACGATCCGCGGGTTGAAGTGTTGATGGTCGATAACCGCGAGGTCCTGCCGTTTGACCCCCTGGCGCCGATGACCATGGAGGGCCGCGAGGCCGAGCGCACCCACCTGCTGATGATTGGCCATGTGCGGGCCATGGATGGACCACTTGACCTGTGGGACAACGGCTACCTGGCCACCGGCGAGTTCTATGGACAAATTACTCGCTGGAAACATGGCGTCGACGCCTTTATCAGCCACGACGCACCTCGCCAGGAAAAACGATTTATCGAAGGCCTGAAACGGGCTGCTGCAAAGGCCGGCCATGACGCTTCCAGGCATTACGCCCCCGGCTATGAAGGATTGTTCCCCCTGATTGACGACCTTGGCGCTCATGGTTATCAGCGCTTTTATCCGGAAGCGGGCCGCCAGCCCTGGCGCCCGGCGGAAGACTTTGAAACCTGCCGCCGCGCAACGCTGATTGATATTCACGACCTGCTGGTCAGCAAACTGGAAGAGCGATGGCCCCTGCTGACCGAGTTTCTCGGTTACCAGGCGGACGAACTCGCAGCTCACCTTTGTGACAATGACTACAGCAGCCTTCCGGTCAGTGCACACATGCGAGGGCTGCACGCCTGTTTCGTGCAAGGGCGTACCTATGAAGAGGGTGTAGGCGTATATCTGCAACGGGCCTTGGTGATGATGCGCCGTAAACAACTGCCGGAACGCTTGTGCGATCAGGCGGTGGAAACATTTGGCGGCCCGTTGGCATTTACTGAGCAGCGGGCACGGACGGCCCTTGAACTGCAACGCAACATCGGGTTGAACGAAGCCCAGTTGGTGTGCCTGCTGTTTGCGCCTTTTGTCGACAACGGCGCAAGCCTCGAGCGATTCCTGCGTCAGTGCCACCCGGGGATGATGGTGGCGTTGCCTGATTTGCATCGGGCCATGCAAGGGCATCAGGTTGCAGATCAGATCATGCAATGGCTGACCGATGTCAGTGGTCTGCCGGTCAATCTGGTCCGCGCGTTGTATCGCATGAAATCGGTGGCTATGGATGAGCGCAGGGTGGCCGGGCCGACAATCGCCGATGCCGCCGCTGATACAGCCAAAGATCACTCGTCCGTGCCGGGTGAGTCGTCAGCCGGTGGTTGAAAGTGAACCTTCGTCATCACACATGCGGCCCTCGCCCATGAAAAGGCCGCGGGAAACCGATTTCGCTTACCAGGCTGTTTATCGTTACCTGACCCATCTCATTGGCGAAACAGCCAGCGACGCGCGTGTACGTCTGCCTTCGTTGCGGCAACTGGCGCAGCGGCTGAATGTGTCGATTTCCACCATTCAGTACGCCTACGCACTGCTGGAGAAAGAAGGGCGGGTGTACTCAATGGCAAAATCCGGCTACTTCGCGCAGCCGGTGCCCGCTGCGAACACGCTACACAGCGGCAATGACTTGCTCGAAAGCCTCTACGTCAACGCACGCCGCCCGGGGATGCTGGTGCTGAGTGCAGACGATCCGGCGATGTTGCAGCCCATCGACAGCCCGCTGTTACTGCTGGAAAGAGAATTGCTGCGCCAGTATCCACGGCAGCCGCACGCGCACTCGCAACCCTGTGGCGAACTCGAGCTGCGTATGGCATTGGCCGCGCGCTACACCACTTCGCCGCTACGTTGCTGGCACGCTGACGACATCTACATCGGGGCGGACCTGCGGGGTGTGCTGGAGATTCTGATTGCGGTGCTGGGCCTCAGGGAGGAGACGGTCGTGGTCGAATCACCGTGCGACTGGGGGATTCTGCGTTTGCTGGAAGCGGCAAGCGTTCGGGTCATCGAGTGGCCGGTCATGGCCGATGACCGCCTGAACCATGATCTTCTCAAGGACCTGCTGGAAACCGAGTCTGTACGCCTGGTGATGGTTTCATCCGGCCTGAACATGCCCAGGGGCAGCCAGGCGCCGGATGACAACCGTGAGGCCATCGCGCAGCTGTTGAAGGCGCATGACTGCTGGGTCCTGGAGAACGACTGCTACGGCGAACTTGAATTCGAACCCGTTGGGCCGAGATTCCGGGAGCTGCTGACGCCGGAACGTCTGATCGTGTTTTCCTCGTTCGAAAAGATCATGGGGCCGGAAGCGCCCTTTGGTTACCTGCTTTCGCGCCACATGCGCATGGAGTTGCAGCGACATTTTCTGCTGCGAGCGTTTCGTTTGTCTGCCATCCGCCAGAAAGCCATTGCCCGCTTGTACAGCAACGGGCGCATCGACCAACACCTGCAATTGCTGCGGCGTCGTCTCAAGGACGGCAAGGTGCAGATGATTCAGTTGCTGCAAGAGCGGCTGGCCGATGCCTTGCATTTCGTCGAGCCACGAGGGGGGGCAACCATCTGGGTGCGCCCGTTGCGACGGGTCAACGTACGCCGCGTGTTCCAGCGCCTGCTCAAACAGCAGGTGGTCATCGCGCCGGGAGAACTGTTCAGTCTGCAAGGTTTGCATGCTCAACACCTGCGTTTGAGTCATAGCGTATGCGCTGAACAGGATCTGGCGAACGCCCTCGGGCAGCTGGCGGATGCGCTGCGTTTGGAGGCGGTCGAGTGAGTGCCGCTCCCGGTCTGGCGCAATGCTCGACTTTTATAACATTGCCCGTGCGCCTGGGACGGGATCGATAACGTCGCGCGGCGGTCAAACTGCCAGTAAACTGCGATCCAACTCCTGAACCACTCTATTCCAGAGGTTTTGCATGACACTCAGTCAATATGCGGGCAAACCGGCACCGGCAGAATTGTTGGTCGACATCCCGCGACTGGTTACGGCGTATTACACCGGCCAGCCAGATGCCGCCATTTCGACCCAGCGCGTGGCGTTCGGTACGTCAGGGCACCGAGGCAGCTCCTTCGACCTGAGTTTCAACGAATGGCACGTTCTGGCCATCAGCCAGGCTATCTGTCTGTATCGCGAAGCCCAGGGCATCGATGGCCCGCTGTTTGTTGGCATCGATACCCATGCGCTGTCCACTCCAGCCGGCGCCAGCGCCCTGGAAGTGCTGGCCGCCAATGGCGTGACCGTGATGATTGCCGAGGGCGACGAGTACACCCCGACGCCGGCAATCTCCCATGCGATTCTCTGCTACAACCGCGGGCGCACCTCGGGCCTGGCCGACGGCATCGTCATCACACCGTCCCATAACCCGCCGCAAAGCGGTGGCTACAAATACAACCCCACCAACGGCGGCCCGGCCGATACCCACATCACCAAGTGGATCGAAGCCAAGGCCAATGAACTGCTGGGCAACAAGCTCGCGGGCGTCAAGCGCATCAGCTACGAACAAGCGCTGAAGGCCAGCACCACCCATCGTCACGATTATGTGAACACCTACGTTGCCGACCTGATCAACGTCATCGATTTCGACGCGATTCGCGATGCCAAGCTGCGTCTGGGCGTTGATCCGCTGGGCGGAGCAGGGGTGCGCTACTGGTCGGCGATTGCCGAGCATTACCGCCTGGACCTCGACGTAGTGAACAAAGAGGTCGACCCGACTTTCCGCTTCATGACCGTCGACTGGGATGGCCAGATTCGTATGGACCCGTCGTCCACTCACGCCATGCAGGGCCTTATCGGCCTCAAAGAGCGCTACGACGTGGCATTCGCCTGCGACCCGGATCACGACCGTCACGGCATCGTTACGCCGTCCGGTGGCTTGCTGGCGCCGAACAACTACCTCGCGGTGTCCATTGATTACCTGTTCCAGAACCGCCCGCAGTGGCGCGCCGATGCCGCCGTCGGCAAAACCGTGGTCAGCAGCGGCCTGATCGATCGCGTGGCCAAGCGCCTGGGTCGTCGCCTGTACGAAGTGCCGGTCGGCTTCAAGTGGTTTGCCGATGGTTTGTTCGATGGTTCGCTGGGCTTTGGTGGCGAAGAGAGCGCCGGTGCTTCGTTCCTGCGCAAGGACGGTGGCGTCTGGAGTACCGACAAGGACGGGCTGATCCCGGCATTGTTGGCCGCCGAGATGACCGCGCGCACCGGCCGCGATCCAAGCCAGGCCTATCGTGCGTTGACCGATGAGCTGGGCGAGCCGTTCTCGGTGCGCGTCGACGCCAAGGCCAACCCCGAGCAGAAAGCGCTGCTGAGCAAGCTGTCGCCGGCACAGGTTACTTCGACCGAACTGGCAGGCGAGGCCATTCAGAGCATTCTGAGCCACGCGCCAGGTAACAACCAGGCGATCGGCGGCTTGAAGGTCATGACCGAGAACGGCTGGTTCGCGGCGCGTCCGTCGGGTACCGAAGACATCTACAAAATCTATGCGGAAAGCTTTGTCAGCGACGATCACCTCAAGCAGTTGGTGGCCGAAGCGCAGACATTGGTGGATGGCGCCATCTCTACCCAATAACTGTAGGAGCCGGCTCCTACAGGTAGCGTGCAGTGTCTGGTCCTGAAACAGGTGTAAACCTGTTTCAGGACCAGACATGCAGTTACTCAATCAAGCCAGATCCACCAACACGATTTCGCTGTCCTCGATCGCCGTTACCCGCAATACCTGCTCATCGGCAACCGCAACACCGTCGCGAGCTTGTGCACGCAAGCCATTGACGTCAATGACACCGGTGGCCGGAACCAGGTACGCGCGACGGCCGCTGTCCAGTTGGTATTCAGTCGTTTCGCCGGCCTTCAGGTTCGCTGCCACCAGCCGGGCATCGGCGCGAATACGCAGGCTTTGATCATCGCCGGCCTTGCCGCTGGCCAGGGTGACGAAACCTTCGCGCTGACCAGCGGGGAACGGCTTGGCGCCCCAGGACGGTGCCAGGCCGGATTCATTGGGAATGATCCAGATCTGGAAAATCTTGGTCGGCGTCGCTTCCAGATTGTATTCGCTGTGGGCGATCCCGGTACCCGCGCTCATGACCTGAACGTCACCGGCTTCAGTGCGACCCTTGTTGCCCAGGTTGTCCTGGTGGGTAATCGCACCTTCACGTACGTAAGTGATGATTTCCATGTCCCGGTGCGGATGCTGGGGGAACCCGGTGCCGGGGGCGATCACGTCGTCGTTCCATACCCGCAGGTTGCCCCAGTTCATGCGTTTGGGGTCGTAATACTCGGCGAACGAAAAGTGATGATGGGCATCCAGCCAGCCGTGGTGGGCGCCGCCCAGCGAGTTGAAAGGTCTGAGTTCAAGCATGATCGTCTCCTGAAAGGTTCGTCATGGCGCCTGACGCGCGAGCCATGAAGCGAGACCGGTGGTTGATGACGGTCATCATCCAGCAGGCAACCATCGAGAAAAAGCGTAAAAAATGCCTCATAACAATCGAATGTCTTGATATGAAAACCGTCCCAACGTTCTCATCCAGCCTTCACTTCATCGCATAAGCCAATGAGTCATAAGCATTTGACTAGAACTCAGCGGTAAATGCAGACACCATAGCCCTCAACAGTCTCAGACCCTGGAGTCCGTCCGCGTGGCGCAACACACCCCCGATCTTCCACCTGAACTTCGTCCTCTGGCCGAGATGCCGCTGCTCAAACGCCTGGCCGCCCGGTTTTTTGGCCATGGCTTGACCCGCCTGCGCGCACAGCACCGCGCGTCCTGGCTGCACGGCCAAGCGGACGGTTTCCGCAGCGGGCACAGTGCCGGGGTGGATTACGGCTACAAGGAAGGCAAGCTTGAAGGGCTGGAAGAAGGCCGTCAGGTGTTGCTGATACGTGACTCGCGCAGCACCGAGCATCGACCACCCAACATTGATGACCACCTGTTCGATGATTGGCGCTTGCCGCTAACCGCCGAGCTGAAAAAGCGCATGAAGGCCGACGTTGCCCGACTCTTGCCGCCGCACGCTCAACCGAGCACTGCGCAATGGAAGATGATTTTCAGTGATACGCCGTCTACATCGGTGATCGCCGGCGCCGGTGCGGGCAAGTCGACAACGCTGGTGTTGCGCATTGTGTTGCTGACGCAGTACCTGGGATTCGAGCTGAGTTCGATGACGGTGGTGACTTTCACCCGCGAATCGCGCAAAGACTTCATCAATAAACTGATCGAGTTGTTCGCGCTCTGGGGGCGAGCGCTCAGCTTCAAGGAAGCCCGTGACCTGGTGCGAACCTTCCACTCGCGAATCCTGCCCATGGTGCGCAGCCTGCCGGGCTTCGAGCATTTGCAGGCCTTCGAGAACCTCAGCCACAGAGCTCAAGGCAGCGACGAAGAGGTGGACAGCAATCCCTTCGACCTGCGCATCAACGATGCCCAGCGCCAGCAACTCAATGCCTGTTATCACGCCTTGTACACCCGCGACGAACGCTTTCGCGAGCTGATCAAGCCATTATCGCGCCATGCCTTGCAACTCAAGGAACTGGAGCGCGATCACCCGGATGTGCAGAAACGCGTGGCGGTGACCGAGTTGGCCGCCAAGCGTGATGAAGAACTCTGCGACACGATCGAGGACTTGTGGTTTCGAGCCAAAGCCTGGCCGATCAAGGGGATAGAGCCTGATCGTCAGACGTTTGATATCAATGGCTCGACGTTCCATTGCCACGGCTATATTCCGTCGCTGGACGCCTGGGTGGTGCTGGGCTTCGACCCCCGGGAAAACCCGCAGCTGACACGTCCCAATGCCAAATTGAGCGTGCGCGCGGAATGGGCGGTAAAACGCACCCTGTTTCAAGCTTTCTGTTGTAAGCCTTTGATATGGCTGGATAGTTATGAGTCATCAAGGCGTGTTCTGGCTTCGCTGGCAGGGGATGCCAGTGCCGGGCCGGGCTTCGATTACAAGGTCAAGGGTGAACTCGCCTCCGCACCGTTGCTCGACTGTTTTGTCGCCGCCGCCGGGTTTATCGAGAACCTCGGCCTGGATGTACCGACCGCCGTGGGCCAGATGAGTTTTGGCAAGGACGACCCGGACCGGTTCTTTTTCGAAGCCTTGAGTCTGTACTGGCGAGCGCTGGAAGATCACTTGCTCGACCAGAAGCCACCGATCATGACGTACAACCGGATGTTCGCCCTGTTCAGCGAGCACTCGCCGGAAAACCTCAAGTTGCTCAGTGATGAGCTGCTGCGGCCGCTGTCGCATTTGATGATCGATGAATTCCAGGACGTATCACCGCAGATCGTGTCGTGGATCCGCGCCAGCCTGACGGAAATCCGCAGTCGCGGCCCGGCCATGCACGTCGGGCGTGGCGCGCAACGCTCGTCATTGCTTTGCGTGGGGGACGACTGGCAGTCGATCTACGGATGGCGCGGCAGTTCGCCGAGTTACTTCATGGAGTTCAACAAGGAATTTTCGTCACCGAGCACCACCAAAGTCATGCTCAGCGATAACTACCGCAGCCATCAACACATCATCGACGCCGCCGAACACATCGTGCGTGCCGCGCCGGCGATCCCCGGCAAGAAGGCCAAGGCCAGTGGTGAGCCGAAGCCGTTGCTGCCGGTCAACGTACTGGATCGGGATGACCAAGGCATGGCGCAAAGGCTGATGGAGCATTACCGGAAGGGTGATTCAATCTTGATGCTCTATCGAAAAGGTAGCGATAAGTCATTGATTGAAGAGCATATTAATCCTGTAGTTAATGTTGATTCTAGCTTGCCGTATGAAGCCAGGCGCTTGAAACAGCTGACCTATCACAGCGCCAAGGGGCTGCAGGCCGACGCGGTGTTCCTGCTCGGCGATTGCCAGCACTTGACCAGTTCGCCCTACAAGAATCAGGTGTACCGCATGGCGGGCCTGGGCAAGGCTGGCGACAGCGAACCGTACGACAATGCGCAGAAAGACGAAATCCTGCGCCTGGCTTACGTGGGCATTACCCGGGCGGTAAGCCACTGCTATTGGTATGTCGATGGGCAGGAAACCCAGGCGGTGAATATGCCGAAGGCTTCGGACCGTATTGGTAAGGGCAAGGCGTTCTTTGTCGATCATCGCCAAGGAAAGGCTGCGATCCTTTGATTCACCCAACAAAAAGCCCACATCAAGTGGGCTTTTTCATGACTATCTACCTTCAGGCATAACTCCTGAGAGCCACCGGGGGGATGAATGTCTCCAGCTCATCCTCCACGGCTTCGATTATTCGTTCCACATCGGCGGCATTCATCACCGTCGCACAGGGGATACCGGCAATGGCGATCATGGTTTCGCCAGTGGCTCGATCAAACAAACGGGCGATCATGCTGCCCGGCGCATCCATGCTTGCCTCGAAACCCATGGGATGAAAATGCCAGCGCATCAGCTGGCAGGCGTTTGGAAAAGTAACCTGACTGAACCCTTTATTCATGTGTTGCCCGCCTTCTTCATCGAGCGCTTCCTTTAGCTCACGTTAGGAGGGAAGAGCCTTCAATGGCTCAACCGATGACAGACCTTAAAAGTAGCAGCTTGATGTGAAAATAATGTGGAATTTTCAGGTCATTTGGCGATTGCTTCACGTTTTTTATTCTCACCCGGCTGCGCAAACGATTTCGCAGAACCGGCGGCGTTCGTTTAGCCATTGATGCATAAGCCGAAGTTGGGCAAGCTCGGCTTTTTCACGTCGAGACCTTTATGCACGCCGAGGATGATGGCCCGCAGCAAACCCAGGCCACGGGCGAGACGGTCATGCGTTATCATTTGCGCTGGAAACACCGGGATCTGGAGGGCGTCATGGCGCTTTATCACCCCGATGTCCAGTACAACGACTTTTTCCAAAACCGCGTCATGGGCCTTGAACAGTTGCGCGAGTACGTGCGCAGCAGCATGCCCCGCGATCCGGACGAAGCGCTGGAGCACTCGGACCGCATCCGCCTGGATGGCAACACCGCGTTCATTCAGTACCGCATTACCCTGCGTGGAGGCGAGGGGCTGGTGTCGTTTCGTGCCAGTGAAGCGATCACCGTCAAGGACGGGCTGATCTGGCGGGTCAACGAATATGCCTCGCTGGTGCATGAGCAACCCAGCAGTAAAAGCAGCGGCACTCAGCGGCCGGCGGTCAGTCGTCTCGGCTTGTCACCGCGTCAATTGAGTTTCATGGCCGATGATCTGCAACAGTATTTCCAGCGCCAGCAACCCTATCTCGACCCTGAGCTCGACCTGCAACGGGTGGCGAAGGAGTGTGGCTACAGCCGCAACCAGATTTCCTACTTGCTCAATCAGGTGCTGGGGCAGAGCTTCTATCGCTACGTAAACCAGGCGCGCCTGCAACACTTGCTCGCGGCCCTGGACCAGGCTGCGCCACCGCTGCGCATCGACGAACTGGCGTTCGCTGCCGGGTTCAATTCGCTGTCGGCGTTCTACAGCTGTTTCCGCCAACACACCGGGCAGTCACCCAAGGCCTACGCCAAACAAATTTCTTTGCGTGCACGCGCGCAAGACAACGCTTAAGCCCTCGCACTAGGATCAGCGCCAACGAAGTTTGATTGGCGGAGTCTTGCATGCCGGCGTGGCGCACTATCAGTTTGTGGATGGACCAACTCGACGAGCCGTTGCTGGCGCGTCCGGCACTGGAACAGGATCTGGACGTCGACGTCGCGATCATCGGTGCCGGGTACACCGGCCTGTGGACCGCGTATTACCTCAAGCGTCAGGCCCCTGACCTGAACATCGCCATCATCGAGGCGCAAACCGCCGGGTTTGGCGCATCGGGTCGCAATGGCGGCTGGTTGATGGGCAATTTGCTGGGCGAGGATCGGCTTCTGGCTGGCCTGTCACCCGAGCAACGACGGGCGTCTTACGATCTATTGCACGCCATTCCGGATGAAGTAGCGATTGTCCTGGAACGTGAAGGCATCGACTGCGATTACCGCAAAGGGGGCGCGCTGTACTGCGCTGCCCGCTATCCGGAGCAGGAAGCCAGCCTGCGCCAGTATCTGGACAAGCTCTACAAGCAAGGGCTCAACGAAAGCGATTACCGCTGGCTCAGTCCGGAGCAATTGGCGCAGCAGATCCGGGTCGCCAAACCCTACGGCGGCATTTACGCCCCCCACGTGGCGACCATTCACCCAGCCAAACTGGTACGCGGGTTGGCGCGCACGGTGGAGCGCATGGGCGTGCGCATCTATGAGAACAGCCCGGTGACCCAATGGCAGTCCGGCAGCCTGCGCACGGCGAAAGCCTCGGTGCGCAGCCGTTGGATTGTGCCGGCGGTAGAAGGCTACTCGGTGACGCTGCCGCCGTTGGGGCGTTATCAGTTACCGGTGCAAAGCCTGATCGTCGCCACCGAGCCACTGTCCGCCGCCACTTGGGACGAAATCGGCCTGAGTCGTGGACAGGCGTTCAGTGAAAGCAGCCGGCAGGTCACGTACGGCCAGCGCACCGCGGACAACCGGCTGATCTTCGGCGCCCGGGGCGGTTATCAGTTTGCCGGCCAGTTGCGCCACGACTTCGACCTGACGCGCAGCGAAATCGAGCTGCGGCGCTATCTGTTCGGTGAATTGTTCCCGCAACTGAAGAATGTACAAATCACCCACGGCTGGGGCGGCAACCTTGGCATGTCCCGACGCTTCAAGCCACACATGCTGTGCGACCGGGTCAGTGGCATTGCCCTGTCAGGCGGTTATGGCGGGGAGGGTGTGGGCGCCAGCAACCTGGGCGGACGGACCTTGGCCGACCTGATCCTGCAACGCGATACCGAGCGGGTGCGTCAGCCGTGGGTCATTCCCCAAGGCGGTCTTGATGCACTCCGGGCCTGGGAGCCCGAACCCTGCCGCTGGCTCGGTTACAACGCGATCATCCGCAGCTTTGTCCACGAAGACCAGACCCTCGCCAACCCGGCCACTGCCCCTTGGCGGCGCAGACTTGCCAGCGGGGTGGCGGGATTCATGGAAGGTTTCATGCAGTAAACGGCGCGTTTCACAACCACAGGTACTCCCATGAGCATCACGCAGTTCAAAAACACCGCAACCCTGAAGCTGGAAGAGTCGAACCCGGTCGCCGTGCCACTCGGTACGCCGGTGGCCGTGGCCTCGACCACCAGTGTCGAGCGCGACGACGGCGTCGAAACCGGCGTCTGGGAATGCACCCCCGGTCGCTGGCGGCGGCAGATCGTTGCCCAGGAATTCTGTCATTTCATCCAGGGGCGCTGCACCTTCACCCCGGACAATGGCGAAACCCTGCACATAGAAGCGGGGGACGCACTGATGTTGCCAGCCAACAGCCTCGGCATCTGGGATATCCAGGAAACCGTGCGCAAGACTTACGTTTTGATTTTTTGATCCTTTGATTGCCTGCCAACAAAAACAACCCCTACAGGAATCGACTCATGATCCGAAAGACACTGACACTGGCCCCGCTGATGCTGGTCGCCGCCATCAGCCAGGCAGCTGAGACCGTCAAAATCTATAACTGGTCGGACTACATTGCGCCGGACACCACGAAGAACTTCCAGAAAGAAACCAGCATCGACTTCACCTACGACGTCTACGACAGCAACGAAACCCTCGATGGCAAGCTGATGACCGGCCAATCCGGTTATGACGTGGTGTTTCCGTCCAACCACTTCATGGCGCGGCAGATCGAAGGCGGGGCGCTGAAGAAACTCGACAAGTCCCAGCTGCCGAACTGGAAGAACCTCAATCCGGTGTTGCTCAAGGCCCTGCAAACCAACGATCCGGGCAACGAGCACGGCTTCCCGTACCTGTGGGGCAGCACCGGCATTGGCTACAACATTGCCAAAGTCAAAGCGGTGCTGGGTGATAACGCGCCGGTGGATTCCTGGGACTTGATCTTCAAGCCGGAAAACATGCAAAAGCTGCAAAAGTGCGGCGTCGCCATCCTCGACAACGGCCCCGAATTGTTACCCGCAGCGCTGAATTACCTGGGCCTGCCGCATCACAGTAAAAACCCGGAAGACTATAAAAAGGCCGAGGACTTGCTGATGAAGGTCCGGCCTTATATCAGCTACTTCCACTCGTCCAAGTACACCAGCGACCTGGCCAACGGTGACATCTGCGTGGCTGTCGGCTTCTCCGGCGACATCCTGCAGGCGGAAAACCGTGCCAAGGAAGCCGGGAATGGCATCGACATCGGTTACTCGATTCCCAAAGAAGGCGCTGCAATCTGGTTCGACATGGTCGCCATGCCTGTCGATGCGCCGGACGAGAAGGCCGGTTATGCCTTCATGAACTACCTGCTGCGCCCGGACGTCATGGCCAGCATCAGCAATTACGTGCATTACGCCAACGGCAACGAACAGGCAGACAGCCTGATCGACCCGGCCATCAAGAACGACACCAAGGTCTACCCGAGTCCGCAAATGATGGGCAAATTGTTCGCCCTGGAAGCCATGCCACTGAATATCGACCGGATTCGGACGCGGGTGTGGAACAAGATTCGTACCGGTAGCTGATCAGGTTAACGGTAGCGACTATCTAGGTCTCCTCGCGAGCAGTCTCATTCCTGGAACTGGAGCACCCTGCAGGAGTGAGACTGCTCGCGATGAGCGAAAACCCGGTCTTCAGTCTTCCTCGCGAACCGTCGCCACTTCGTCAGCCTTGACCTTGACCTTCGCCCCGGAAATATCCTCGAACTCGTAGAAGCCATCCTTGTTCTTGGTTTTCGGCATGTCCTTGGTCAAATACTGGGTGCCGTTCTGCAAGGTCACCACGGTTGGCGTCGAGCAACCGGCGAGGGCCAGAAAGGCTACTGCCGCCAGGGGCAATCCCAGAGTCTTGATATTCATAACCACCTCTTAAACAAAAAAAGCTGCGACGGTTGCGCACGACAGCACCTGTAACGCGGTTGGTTCCATGGATCGGCGGAAAGTTCTGCGCGCCCAAAAAAATAACCTGTCAGCGCCGCCGCTTATCCTTTTCCGTTTGCGCCGGGCAGGTGGTTGCTGGTATCTGTACGCATAACCAGTACTCGCTTGCCATGGCCTTTATTTCCTGTGACTGCAAATCCCCTCGACGATCCGTTCTATTACTTGAATAACTTCATGCAAGTCATTGATTGGCTTGAGCATCGTTATGCCGACGTGCTGAGCGACGAGGAGCAATGCTTTATTCGCGACTTCAAGGGCTTGCCACGTGAGTCCGGGGCATTACTGGTCCGCATGATCATGCGCAAGGGTATTCACTTCAGGGCCGGCAAACTGCATTACACCGAGATCGGCGACATTGCCACCGCTGCCAGTCCGTTGCTGGTCCTGGGGTGGGTTGATGAACAGATGGCCCTGACGGTGGAGGAACTGTTCGAGGTGCTGCTCAAGGCCGAAATTCTCCAGTGCCTGGGTTCGGCCATCGATCAACCCAAGGGGAAAAAGACTGACTGGCTGCCGGTACTGAGTGAGCAATTCCCCGAGGCGCGTAGCTTCAACCAGTGGAGCCCGGCGCTCAACGACCGCTTGCTCAGCCTGACCATCATGGGCCTGTGCGATCGCCTGCGCTTGATGTTTTTTGGCAATCTTTACCAGGACTGGTCGGAGTTCGTGCTGGCGGACCTCGGCATCTTTACCTACGAAAAAGTCGATTTCTGCGCTGAATCCCGAGGCCTGCGCAGCCGTGAGGACGTGGACGCCTGCATGTTCCTGCACCAATGCCAGCAACTGTTCGAGGCCAGTGAGGCGCTGGCCGATGTGGTCGGGCTGGTCAACGGGCTGACATTGAGCAATCCATGGCTGCAAAGGCGCCGGGACAAACTGCTGTTCCAGATCGCCCAGCATTGCGAACGCATCGCCGATTTCGCCTCTGCGCTGGCGCTTTATCGCCAGTGCAAATATCCCGGCGCGAGGCTGCGGTTAATCCGCGTGCTGGAACGCTGCAGTGAATTTGAACTGGCGCTGGAACTGGCCATCCAGGCCGAACAAACGCCGGAAAGTGCCGCCGAACGACAGGTGCTGCTGCGGATGCTGCCAAGGCTGCGGCGCAAGCTCGGCGGGCCGCCGATGAAACGCCCGTCGCCCCGGGAAATGCTGCGCCTGGACTTGCACTTGCCGCGTTCCGACCTGGAGTTATCGGTGGAGCAGTACGTCCAGGCCCATCTTTCGGAAGACGACGCACCGGTCCATTACGTCGAAAACACGTTGATCAACTCGTTATTCGGGCTGTTGTGCTGGCCTGCGATTTTCGCGCCGTTGCCCGGCGCCTTTTTCCACCCGTTCCAGCGTGGGCCGGTGGATCTGCTCAACGAGGATTTCCATGAGCGCCGGGCAGATCTGTTCCGGGCGTGCCTGGAAGAACTCGACGACGGTCGTTATCGGCAGACCATCCGTGAACGCTTTACCGACAAATGGGGCGTGCAGTCGCCGTTCGTATTCTGGGGCGTGCTCAACGAGGCGTTGCTGGAACAGGCGCTCGACTGTTTGCCGGCGGAGCATCTCAAGCACTGGTTCAACCGGTTGTTGCTCGACATCAAGGCCAATCGCGCCGGCATGCCCGACCTGATCCAGTTCTGGCCGCAGCAAAAGACCTACCGCATGATCGAAGTCAAAGGGCCGGGGGACCGCTTGCAGGATAACCAGCTGCGCTGGCTGGAATTCTGCCATGAGCACCGCATGCCGATTGCCGTTTGCTACGTGCAATGGGCGGAGCAAGAGGCTTGAGCTACAGCATTGCCGTGCGGGCGCTGTGTGAGTTCACCGCCAAGGTCGGGGACCTTGACCTGCGCTTCACACCGTCGCCAACGGCGCTGGAAGGTATTGTCGGCCATCGCACGGTGGCATCCCGGCGCAGCGAGGGCTACCAAAGTGAAGTCGCCCTCGAAGGGCTGTTCAAAAGCCTGAAGGTCAAGGGCAGGGCGGACGGTTACGATCCGGCGCAAAACTGCCTGGAGGAAGTCAAAACCTACCGTGGCGACTTGAGCAAGCAACCGGCCAACCACCGTCAACTGCATTGGGCGCAAGCAAAGGTCTACGGCTGGCTGATGTGCCAGAAACTGCAGCTTGAGCAGATCAATCTGGCGCTGGTCTACTTTGACATCGTCAGCGAAAAAGAAACCTGCCTGGTCGAGTCTTTCAGCGCCGGGCAGCTGCAGGCGTTTTTCGAGCAGCATTGCCTGCTGTTTTTGCACTGGGCCGAACAGGAAATGGTCCATCGCGAAAGGCGCAATCGCGCGGCGCAGCAATTGAAATTTCCCCATGCCGGTTTCCGCCCGGGCCAGCGTCATCTCGCCGAATCGGTGTTCAAGGCCGTCAGTACCGGCCGTTGCCTGATGGCTCAGGCGCCGACCGGCATCGGCAAAACCGTCGGTACCTTGTTCCCGATGCTCAAAGCCCTGGCGCCGCAGCAACTGGACAAGGTGTTTTTCCTCACCGCTAAAACCCCGGGACGCAAACTGGCACTTGACGCCGCGCAGGTGATTCTCGACAGCACCGATGCGCCGCCCCTGCGGATTCTGGAGATGATCGCTCGGGACAAGGCTTGCGAGCATCCGGACAAGGCTTGCCACGGCGAATCCTGCCCGCTGGCCCAGGGTTTCTACGATCGCTTGCCAGCGGCGCGTCAGGCGGCCAGTGAAGTGAGCCTGTTGAACCAGAATGGACTGCGCCAGGTTGCTCTGGAGCATGGGGTTTGCCCGTATTACCTGAGCCAGGAAATGGCCCGCTGGGCCGACGTGGTGGTCGCCGATTACAACTATTACTTCGACTTCAGCGCCTTGTTGTTCGGACTGGCCCAGGCCAATCACTGGAAAGTCGCGGCGCTGGTGGACGAAGCCCACAATCTGGTGGAGCGCGGCCGTCAGATGTACAGCGCCAGCCTCGACCAATCGGCCCTCAATGGCGTAAGAAAAACCGCCCCCGAAGCATTAAAAAAGCCACTGCAACGGGTCAACCGCGAATGGAATGCCCTGCACAATCAGCAAGCGGGCGCTTATCAGGCCTATGACAAGCCTCCGGACAAGTTGCTGCAGGCGTTGTCGTCGTGCAGTGCGAGCATCGGCGACTATCTGAACGATCACCCACAAGGACTGGACAGCGCGCTACAGAGCTTCTATTTCGAGATGCTGCAGTTTTGCCGGGTGGGCGAACTCTTCGATCAGCAGTTTCTGTTCGATATCAGCAAGCGCGACCTCGAGCGCAAAAAAAGCCTTTCGCAGGTCTGCCTGCGCAACGTGGTGCCCGCCGGCTTCATTGGGCCGCGTTTGACGGCTGCACGCAGCACCGTGCTGTTTTCCGCGACGCTCAGCCCTCGGCACTATTACGCTGATTTGCTGGGAACGCCGGCGAACACTGTGTGGATTGACGTGGAGTCGCCGTTTCACGCCGACCAGTTGCAGGTGCACATCGTCAATCAGATCTCCACGCGGTTCGTCCACCGGCAGGCGTCGCTGGCGCCGATCGTCGAGCTGATCGCGCAACAATTCACCCGGCGTCCCGGCAATTACCTCGCGTTCTTCAGCAGCTTCGATTACTTGCAGCAAGTCGCGCAGCTATTGGCCGAGCGCTATCCGCAGATCAACCTGTGGTCGCAATCGCGCGCGATGGCAGAGGAGCAGCGTCAGCAGTTTCTCGATCAATTCACCGCCGAAAGCCAGGGTGTTGGCTTTGCCGTATTGGGCGGGGCGTTTGGCGAAGGCATCGATTTGCCCGGTGCACGCCTGATTGGCGCGTTTATCGCCACACTTGGGCTGGCACAACTCAATCCCGTCAATGAACAAATGAAACGACGCATGGCGGCGATTTTCGGGGCGGGCTACGACTACACCTATCTGTATCCCGGCGTACAGAAAGTGGTGCAGGCCGCGGGCCGAGTGATTCGCACCCAGCAGGATCAAGGGGTGGTGATGTTGATCGATGACCGCTTCGGCGAGGGCAAGGTCAGGCAATTGTTGCCTCGCTGGTGGTCAATAGAACCGACGCTTTTTCACTCCGCCCAGTAGGAATTATTACCTTTCAAATCATGGACATAAGTTAAATCAAACCGCGGTTTGAACAATCACTGGAAACGCACTTTATTGAAATGGCCGGGTATCACTTTCACCGGCTCTTCGATCAGGAAATCGAGCGATGTCAGAAGCACCGACACACCCCTAACGACCTGTATGCCTACATCGTGAAGTACGTTTACCGTTAACCGCTCGTTCAGTGGTTTTACGGCTTTCCAAATTTCTGGTTTGTCGCATACTCCCCACATCAACCAATACAGAGGGATCAATGAGCGAAGATCAAACCAATACCACGGCTTTCGAGGACAGGCGTTTTCGTTTGTTGATCGATGCGGTGGTTGACTACGCGATTTACATGATTGATCCCGACGGCATCATCATCAGCTGGAATGCTGGTGCGCGGCGTTTCAAAGGCTATGAAGAAGCCGAGATCATCGGTCAGCATTTTTCGCGCTTTTACACCGATGACGATCGCGGAGTCGGCAAGCCGCAAAAGGCCCTGGACACGGCGATCCGCGAGGGGCGTTTCGAGGGCGAGGGCTGGCGTGTGCGCAAGGACGGCACGCATTTTTGGTCCCACGTGGTGATCGACCCGATATACGACCCTTCGGGCCAATTGCTCGGTTTTGCCAAGATCACCCGGGATTTGACCGACCGGAAGATGGCGCAGCAAGCCCTGGAGAAAACCCGTGAAGCGCTGTTCCAGGCGCAGAAGATGCAGGCTATCGGCCAGCTCAGCGGCGGTATCGCTCACGACTTCAACAACTTGCTGACCGTTATCCTCGGCAATCTGGAAATCGTCCGTAAGCGAATTTCAGACGACCCGAAAATTACCCGGCTGCTCGACAACGCCACCCAGGGTGCCTTGCGAGGCGTCTCCCTGACCCAGCGCATGCTGGCCTTTGCCAGGCGTCAGGAACTCAAATCCGAACCCGTCGAGATACCGGCACTGGTGCAAGGCATCTCCGGGCTGTTGCGCAGCTCGCTCGGGCCTTCGGTGGTCCTCGAAACCCGTTTTCCTGCGGAGCTCGAACCGGTGCTGGCCGACGTCAACCAGCTTGAGTTGGCCGTACTGAACCTGGCAACCAATGCCCGTGATGCCATGCCTCACGGTGGAAAAATCGTCATCAGCACCCGGACCGAAGACGTTTGTGATGACATTCGACCGCCTATGGCGGCGGGCCGATATGTGTGTCTGTCTGTCACCGATACGGGAGAGGGCATGGATGACGCGACGCTGGCATCGGCAATGGACCCGTTTTTCACGACAAAGGGGCTGGGTAAAGGGACCGGGCTGGGATTATCGATGGTCCACGGTTTTATCGAGCAATTGGGAGGGCGGTTCGTCCTCAAAAGCAAGAAGGACCACGGAACAACCGCAGAGCTATGGTTGCCCGTCGCGAACAGTAACGCGCCCCCTGACGTTGTTATCGATGAGCCGGTTACGCCGCAGGTGCCTCGGCTGAGCGTGCTGGTGGTGGATGACGATAGTCTGGTGCTGACCAGCACCTGTTTGTTGCTTGAGGATCTCGGCCATCGGGTGATCGCGGCGACATCGGGCGTACAAGCGCTGGAGATGTTAGCCGGCGATCAAGTCATCGACCTGGTCATCACCGATATGGCGATGCCGCAGATGAGTGGCGCGCAACTGGCGGACGCCATCCGCAGGCTCAAACCGCACATGCCGATTATCCTGGCCTCCGGCTATGCAGAGCGTCTTGAAAGTTTTGAGGCCGGGTTGCCAAGGTTGTCGAAGCCGTTTACCCAACTCAACCTGGTGGAGATCATTGCGTCGACGATGAAGTGATTGCAAATTACAACCGTAGTTGTGCCGAGCAGTTTCTTCACCTGAGGAAACATTTCTGTCTCCTCTACTTTGATGTCTCATGCCGTTCGCGGATCAACGATCGGCTTTTTACGCTGCTCATAACGGGCGAGGACCGGTTGGGTGCTGATGCCGTGGACCAGGATACTCAGCGCCACCACGGAGAGTGTCAGGTCGGTACACAGGGTTGCCACCGAAGGGGCCAGCCCATGGTTGAGAACATAGAACAGGTAAAAAAAGCTGCCGATCCCGCGAATGCCGAACCAGCCGATCAGCAGTCGTTGCCGACCGTCGAGCAAACCACCCCAGGGTATGAGCATGACGCTCATGGGGCGAACCAGGCAAAACAATAGGCCGCCGATGGCAAGGGCACGCCAGTCCCAGTGGGCCATCAGCACGACGCCGAGCAACGTCACCAAAAACACTTCCATGGCCCGTTCCACCAAGCTGCCAAACGACAGCATGTCGCCGATCATGATCCCGGCGGCAACCTGCGTGTCTTGCAAATGCTCCACATCGCCATGCACGGCAGCGTCGGGCTCAACGTTCTGGTGGCCAACCACCGCTTGCACCAGATGTTCCGCCGGTGGCTGGGCATTTCCGGTGGACTTGACCTCGGCGCCGCGCAAGCCCAGCCCTGCGGCGAATACCGAGAGAAACCCGTAGCCGTGAACCGTCTCAGCCGCGACATAGGCCAGTGCGATCAGCGCGAAGGTCAGGTAATCGTTGGGTGATAGGGTGCTGTCGGCGTTTCTGATGCGCATCGACAAGGTCAGGCGCCCGATGCCACGGCCCATGAAATAGCCGATCAGCAAACCCGCAGGCACTGCCCATAACAGCCGTTTGAGTGCCCAGTCATCAAGCCAGGCCGTTGAGGAGGCCTCGCCCTGTTGAATAAACAACAGACCGAGAATGACAAAGGGAAACGCGATCCCGTCGTTCAGGCCGGCTTCACCAGAGAGCCCGAAGCGGACCGGGTCGTCATCCTTGGCATCATTGACCTGAACCAGCGAAGCCAGTACTGGGTCGGTCGGCGCCAGTATGGCGCCGATCAGCAGCGACGGCCCCCAGGGCAGGTCGAAGGCAAAATGCAGCAACAGGCACACGCCGGTGATGCTCAGGAGCATCACTGGTCCCGCGAGCCCGTACGCCACGCGCCATTTGCGATCCTTGAGCGGCAGCCGCAATTTGAGTCCGCAGACGAACACTGAAAAGAGCACCGCGACTTCAGTCAGGTGCTCCATCCAGAACGACGCGTCTTTGATATCCAGCCTGAGCCAGTCGAGCCCCGCCGGCCCGATGGCCACGCCCAGCACCAGGCACACAGCCGAGGTGGTCACCGGCATCCAGCGCAGGTACGACGAGGTGAGCGCCAGCGTCAGCAGCACGGCGCCCAGCACGGCGACCCAGGCAATGAAGCCCATGGCTTGGTTAATCAACCGACTGGGCGCGTAAATACTCAGGGGTCAGGACGTTGAACCACACCAGGATCATTTCCAGCAGGATCGTGACCAGCACCAGCGGCCCGACACCCCAATCCGTCCAGGCGAAGTTGGGTTGGGTAAACAGCTTGACGATAGGTGCGGACATGGCGACCTCCAGATATCGAAAGGCCCGCCAGTGGAGGGCCCTATAAGGTGTTGAGCGCAACCAATGTCCACGGGTTCATTTTTTCCGCGGCAGCTCAAAGGATCGGTTTACCGCCGGTCACACCAAAGCGCTGGCCGGTGATGTAGCTGCCTTCATCTGAGGCCAGCAGCACATAGATCGGCGCCACTTCCACGGGCTGACCCGGGCGGCCAAGGGGGGTGTTGGCGCCGAAGTTCTGCACGGTTGCCTCGGGCATGGTGGAAACGATCAGCGGTGTCCAGATCGGGCCCGGGGCGACGCTGTTTACCCGGATGTTCTTCGGCCCCAGCATCTGGGCAAGGCCGGCGGAAAAATTGGCAATGGCGCCCTTGGTCGTGGCGTATGCCAGCAGTGTCGGGTTAGGGAAGTCTGAGTTGACTGAACTGGTGTTGATGATCGAACTGCCCGGCTGCATGTGTTTCAACGCGGCCTGACAAATCCTGAAGATGGCGGTGATGTTGACGTCGAAGGTCATCACCCATTCTTCGTCGGGGATCTCTTCGAGGGTTTCGTGGGTCATCTGGAACGCGGCGTTGTTGACCAGCACATCGATGCGCCCGAAGCGCTCAACGGTTTTCTCTACCAGTGCGTGGCAATGCACCTTGTGCGCCAGGTCGCCGGGCAGCAGCAGGCATTGGCGGCCGGCCTGTTCGACCCAACGGGCGGTTTCTTGCGCGTCTTCCTGTTCATCGAGGTAGGCGATGGCCACGTCCGCGCCTTCACGGGCGAAGGCAATCGCCACCGCGCGGCCAATGCCGCTGTCACCACCGGTGATCAGCGCGATCTTGCCCTCCAAACGCCCCGAGCCTTTGTAGCTTTGCTCGCCGCAGTCCGGGTAGGGGTCCATTTTGCGTTGAGAGCCGGGGACGGGTTGTTGTTGCTTGGGGAAGGGTGGTTTTGGGTAGTCGTTCATCATCAATCTCCGAACAGCGGGTCGTGTTCGAGTTGACTGTGGGGCTTTGGCTGGAGTTCGGTTGAATTTCAGATGACTTGCTGTACGCAAAACACTGTGGGGCGGGCAAGCCCGCCCCACAGGGATAACGATTGCCTTAGGCCATATCAGCCCTTGAGGTGCTGCAAACTGCGCTCCATCCGCGCGATGCCTTCTTCCAGCAGTGACCGTGGGCAGCCGAAGTTCAGGCGCACGAATTGCTGGCCGTCATCACCGAAGTCCAGGCCCGGGCTCAAACCGACCTTGGCCTGTTCGAGGAAGAACTGGTGCGGGTTGTCCAGCCCCAGCGCCGTGCAATCGAGCCAGGCCAGATAAGTGCTTTGCGGCACGTTCATGGTGATGCCCGGCAGGCGCGTGCGCACGGCGTCGACCAGATAATCACGGTTGCCTTGCAGGTAATCCTTCAGCGCGGCCAGCCAGGGCCCGGCTTCGCTGTAGGCGACGCGCGTGGCTTCCATGCCCAGCGGGTTGACGCTGTCGACCATGCCGCAGCGGGCGTGGTTGATCTTCTCGCGCAGGTGGCGATCCTGAATGATCATGAACGAGGTTTTCAGCCCGGCGATGTTATAGGCCTTGCTCGCCGACATCAGCGTGATGGTGCGCTGGGCAATTTGCGGGCTGAGGGAAGCCATCGGGGCGTGCTGGCGGCCGTCGAAGCACAATTCGGCGTGGATCTCGTCGGAGATGATCCAGGCGTCGTGCTCCAGGCAGATGTCGGCGATCGCTTGCAGTTCGGAACGGGGAAACGCCTTGCCCAGCGGATTGTGCGGGTTGCTCAGCAGCAGGGCGCCGCCACCTTGCAACGACTGGCTCAAGGTAGCCAGTGGCGTGGTGTAGCTGCCGTCGGGTTGCGGGTCGAAATTCAACTCGACCTTGTTCAGGCCCCAATGCCCCGGTGCATGGCGCAGCGGCGGGTAGTTCGGCACTTGCACGACCACGTTCTGTGGCGGCTGGACCAAGGCCTTGAGGGCCATGTTGACGCCCGATTCGACACCCGGCAGGAAGATCAGCTCTTGTGGCTCGATGCGCCAGGCGTACTTGTTCCACAAATCGGCAACGATGGCCTCGCGCAGACTGTCCGGCGCCACGCTGTAGCCGACCATCGGGTGTTCCAGACGCTTTTGCAGGGCCTCGATGATCATTGGCGGCGCAGCGAAATCCATGTCGGCAACCCACATCGGCAACACGTCGGCCGGGTAGCGGCTCCATTTGGTGCTGCCGGTGTTGTGGCGGTCGAACACCTGATCAAAATCGAAAGTCATGCGCGGTCTCGTAACAGCGGGTGGGTGATGGTCGCCATGATAATCGCCAATCCCTGTGGGAGCGAGCGTGTGATTGGGTTGATGACCGGGTGCGTCCGACGGTCGGCTGTCATGGTGATTTCGACAGCCTTGTCTAGAATCCAGATGTCGGCAGCCCGGCTGCCGCAACCGTGTTTGTCCAGAACAATCCGGCAACGCACCGGATTTCCACCTGATCAGGAGTGCACGATGGACCTCAGCCGTCGTCAGTTCTTCAAGGTCGCTGGTATCGGCCTTGCGGGCTCGAGCCTGGGCGCGTTGGGCATGGCCCCGACGCAGGCCTTCGCCGAGCAGGTGCGCCACTTCAAGCTTGCCCACACCCGTGAAACCCGCAACACCTGCCCGTATTGCTCGGTCGGCTGTGGGTTGATCATGTACAGCCAGGGCGATGCAGGGAAGAACGTCGCGCAAAACATCATCCACATCGAAGGTGACGCCGACCACCCGGTCAACCGCGGCACTCTTTGCCCCAAAGGCGCAGGCTTGCTGGACTTCATACACAGCCCCGGTCGCCTGCAATACCCGCAGGTGCGCAAGCCTGGCAGCACGGAGTGGACGCGAATCTCCTGGGATGAAGCGCTCGATCGCGTCGCCGACCTGATGAAGGCCGACCGCGACGCCAACCTCATCGAGAAGAATGCCAACGGCCAAACGGTGAATCGCTGGGTGACCACCGGTTTCCTCGCGGCATCGGCGGCGTCCAACGAAGCGGGTTACATCACCCACAAGGTCATTCGCAGTCTCGGCATGCTGGGGTTTGATAACCAGGCGCGTGTCTGACACGGCCCGACGGTGGCAAGTCTTGCCCCGACGTACGGCCGTGGTGCCATGACCAACCACTGGACCGATATCGCCAACGCGAATCTGGTTCTGGTGATGGGCGGCAACTCAGCAGAAGCGCATCCGTGCGGCTTCAAATGGGTGACTGAGGCCAAGGCGCACAACAAGGCGCGTTTGATTGTGGTCGATCCGCGTTTTACCCGGACCGCCTCGGTGGCCGACTATTACGCGCCCATTCGCACCGGCACCGACATCGCCTTCATGGGCGGGCTGATCAATTACCTGTTGACCGAGGACAAGATCCAGCACGAATACGTGCGCAACTACACCGACGTGTCGTTCATCGTCAAAGCCGGCTATGGCTTCGAAGACGGCATCTTCAGTGGCTATGACGCGGCCAAGCGTCTGTATACCGACAAGTCTGGCTGGGGCTATGAACTCGGCGAAGACGGCTTCGTCAAGGTTGATCCCACCTTGCAAGACCCGCGTTGCGTCTATCAATTGATGAAGCAGCACTACAGCCGCTACAACATCGAACTGGCGAGCCAGATTTGTGGTATGCCGGTCGATGCCATGCAGAAAATCTGGGAGGAAATCGCCACTTGCTCGCAGCCGGGCAAGACCATGACCATCCTCTATGCCTTGGGCTGGACCCAGCATTCTATCGGCGCGCAAATCATCCGCAGCGCGGCAATGGTGCAACTGCTGCTGGGCAACGTCGGCATGCCGGGCGGGGGCGTGAATGCCTTGCGCGGGCACTCCAATATCCAGGGTCTGACGGACCTTGGCCTGCTGTCCAACTCGCTGCCCGGTTACCTGACGCTGCCCGGCGACTCCGAACAGGATTACGCCGCTTTCATCACCAAGCGCACGCAAACGCCGTTGCGGCCGGGGCAGTTGTCCTACTGGCAGAACTACAGCAAGTTCCACGTGAGCTTGATGAAGTCGTGGTATGGCGCCAACGCCACGGTCGAAAACAACTGGGCTTACGACTACCTGCCGAAACTCGACATCCCGCAGTACGACATCCTCAAGGTGTTCGATCTGATGGGCCAGGGCAAGGTCAACGGCTACATGTGCCAGGGCTTCAACCCCATCGCCGCGCTGCCCGATAAAAACCGGGTAATGGCGGCGCTGGCCAAGCTCAAGTGGCTGGTGGTGATGGACCCGCTGGCGACTGAAACGTCTGAATTCTGGCAAAAGGTCGGGCCGTTTAACGACGTCAACAGCGCCGAGATCCAGACTGAAGTGATTCGCCTGCCCACCACCTGTTTTGCCGAGGAGGACGGTTCGCTGGTCAACAGCAGCCGCTGGCTGCAATGGCACTGGAAAGGCGCCGACGGCCCCGGCGAGGCGCGCACCGACGTGCGGATCATGAGTGAACTGTTTCTGCGTTTGCGCCAGCGTTACCAGGCCAATGGCGGCAAGTTCCCCGATCCGCTGCTCAAACTGTCGTGGCCGTACAAGATTGCCGACGAACCTTCGCCGGAGGAACTGGCCAAGGAAATCAACGGATCCGCCACCATCGACTTCACCGACGCCACTGGCGCGGTGATCAAGGCGAATGCGCAGTTGGCCGGTTTCGGCCAATTGAAGGACGACGGCAGCACGGCGTCCGGTTGCTGGCTTTTCTGTGGCAGCTGGACAGAAACGGGCAATCAGATGGCCCGCCGTGACAACAACGACCCGTTCGGCATGCATCAGCATCAAGGCTGGGCGTGGGCCTGGCCGGCCAACCGGCGGATTCTCTACAACCGCGCTTCCGCGGACTTGCAAGGCAAGCCATGGGACCCGAATAAACGTCTGGTGTGGTGGAACGGCAAGACCTGGGGCGGTACCGATGTGCCGGACTATAAGGCGGATTCGCCACCGGAAGCCGGGATGAATCCGTTCATCATGAACCCCGAGGGCGTGGCGCGGTTCTTCGCCGTCGACAAGATGAACGAGGGGCCATTCCCCGAGCACTACGAGCCGTTCGAAACGCCAATCGGCATCAACCCGTTGCACCCGAACAACAAAAAAGCCACCAGCAACCCGGCGGCGCGGATCTTCGATTCGGTGTGGGACACACTTGGCGTGGCCAAGGACTACCCGTACGCCGCCACCAGCTACCGGCTGACCGAGCACTTCCACTTCTGGAGCAAGCACTGCAAGCTCAATGCGATTACCCAGCCTGAGCAGTTTGTGGAAATCGGCGAAGTGCTGGCCAAGGAGAAAGGCATCGTTGGCGGTGATCGGGTGCGGGTCAGCAGCAAGCGCGGCTTTATCGAAGCAGTGGCGGTGGTGACCAAGCGGATTCGGCCGCTGCAGGTCAACAATCAGGTGGTGCATCAGATCGGCATTCCGCTGCACTGGGGATTTACCGGCCTCACGCGTCACGGTTACCTGACCAACACCCTGGTGCCGTTCCTCGGCGATGGCAACACACAGACCCCGGAATCCAAGTCGTTCCTGGTCAACGTGGAGAAAGTCTAAATGGCCAGCCAAGACATCATTGCCCGCTCGGCCACCACCACCCCCGCGCCGTCGGTGCGCGGCGTGGAGGAAGTCGCCAAGCTGATCGACACCACCAAATGCATTGGCTGCAAAGCCTGCCAGGTCGCCTGTTCGGAGTGGAACGAGCTGCGTGACGAGGTTGGTCACAACCTTGGCACCTACGACAACCCCCATGACCTGACCGCCGACACCTGGACGCTGATGCGCTTCACCGAGCATGAAACCGATGCCGGTAACCTGGAATGGCTGATTCGCAAGGACGGTTGCATGCATTGCGCCGAGCCCGGTTGCCTGGCGGCATGTCCCAGCCCCGGGGCGATCATCAAGCACGCCAACGGCATCGTCGATTTTGACCAGGACCATTGCATTGGCTGCGGCTATTGCATCACCGGTTGCCCGTTCAACATTCCGCGCATCTCGCAAAAAGACCATAAAGCCTACAAGTGCACCCTGTGTTCGGACCGGGTCACGGTGGGGCTGGAGCCGGCCTGCGTGAAAACCTGCCCGACCGGCGCCATCGTGTTCGGCACCAAGGAAGACATGAAGGAACACGCCGCCGAACGCATCGTCGACCTGAAAAGTCGCGGCTTTGACAACGCCGGCCTGTACGACCCCGAAGGTGTTGGCGGTACCCACGTGATGTACGTGCTGCACCATGCCGACACACCAAGGCTGTATGCCGGTTTACCCGATCATCCGGCCATCAGTCCGTTGGTGGGGTTGTGGAAAGGCATCAGCAAACCCCTGGCGCTACTTGCCATGGGCGCGGCGGTGCTGGCCGGGTTCTTCCACTATGTGCGTATCGGACCGAACCGGGTCGAGGAAGACGAGCACCCGCAACCGCCGGATACGTCGGTGCATCAAGTCGATCCGGCGGTGCACACCTTTGATCCACGCGGGGAGGGCAGGCCATGAACAAGACGATCCTGCGCTACACCAGTAACCAGCGTACCAATCACTGGCTGGTGGCGATTCTGTTCCTCATGGCCGGCCTGTCCGGGCTCGCGTTGTTTCATCCGGCCATGTTCTGGCTGACCAATCTGTTCGGCGGCGGGCCGTGGACGCGCATCCTGCACCCCTTCATGGGCGTGCTCATGTTCGTGTTTTTCCTCGGTCTGGTGTTCAGCTTCTGGCGCGCCAACTTTTTCATTAGCAATGATCGGCAGTGGCTGAAGCGCATCGATCGGGTGATGGCCAACAATGAGGAAGAGGTTCCTCCGGTGGGCAAATACAACGCCGGGCAGAAGCTGCTGTTCTGGACTTTACTGCTGTGCATGCTGGTGCTGCTGTTTAGCGGCCTGGTGATCTGGCGTGCTTATTTCAGTGAGTACTTCGGCATTACCAGCATTCGCTGGGCCATGCTGCTGCACGCGCTGGCGGGTTTTGTGCTGATCTTGAGCATCATCGTGCACATCTACGCCGGCATCTGGATCAAGGGTTCGGTGAGCGCCATGATGCATGGCGGGGTCAGTCGCGCCTGGGCAAAGAAACACCACGAACTCTGGTATCGCCAGGTGACGCAGGACGCGCCGCGCGACGAAACGCCCGAGCGACCGATCACTAAAAAGGGCTGACCCTTGCCAACCATTCTTGAACCCGGACAAATCGAAGCGGCGGCCAGTTCGCCGCCGTTTCTGTACCTGCCGCCACCTAATCTGTTCAGCCTGCGTGCACAACGCCTTGAGCTACTGGCCGTGGATCATCCGTTGGCCGATTACCTGTGCTTGATCGCAGGCCTGTGCCGGGCACAGCAACAGCTGCTGGATGACCCGCCGGCAGGCGCACCACTGGACATGCAGCGCATCGAACTGTGCCAGCAACATGGCTTGCCACCGTTCGCCGCCGACAGTCTGGCCCGCGAGGACGACTGGCAACCGTATCTGGACGCGTTGTTGCAGCGTTACGCGCCGCCCGCTCAACCGGCCGTGATCGAGGCGTTGGCAACGTTGCGCGCAGCCAGCTCCGGCCAACGTCGTGCCTGGGCGGTGGCGCTGGTCAGCGGCCAATATTCGCTGGTGCCAGCGGCGTTGGTGCCGTTCCTCGGCGCCGCCCTGCAAGCGGCCTGGAGCCATTGGCTGTTGAGCACGCCCAACCTGCAACTCAAACCCGGTGACAGCCTCAGCCAGTGCCCGTGTTGCGGTTCGCCGGCCATGGCCGGGGTGATCCGCAATCGCGGCAAACACAACGGTTTGCGCTATCTGGTCTGTTCGTTGTGCGCCTGCGAGTGGCATGTGGTGCGGGTTAAATGTGTGTATTGCGAGCAGAGCAAAGGCCTGGAATACCTGAGCCTGGAAGACGATCGCCACGCCGCCAATCAGGCACCGCTGCGCGCCGAGGTGTGCCCCGGCTGCAACAGCTATCTGAAATTGATCTACCTGGAAAACGATGCGGCCGCTGAAGCGTTGTCGGCGGACCTCGGTAGCCTGATGCTGGACATGCGCCTGGCTCAGGACGGCTACCAGCGTCTGGCGCCGAATCTGTTGCTGGCTCCCGGAGACGAATGACCACAGCGTCTACACTCTGGCGCGACGGTCTTTCGATTTCAGGAGTGCCAGATGTCCGCCAGCGGTGCCAGCCCCCACCTGCGTTTGCCTTCCATCGACAGCCTGTTGCGTCATCCGGCGTGTCAGCCTTTGGCCGAGCGCTATGGGCGCGACGCGTTGCTGACGACGTTGCGGCAGTTGCTAGATGAGGTGCGCGAAGCCGTACAACAGGGTTTGGTCCAGGCGATTGAGGTCAGCCCTGAAGTGCTGGCGGGTCGTGTGGGCGAACGCCTGCAGGTTCAACACCGCAGCCATGTGCGCCGGGTGTTCAACCTCACCGGCACGGTGCTGCACACCAACCTCGGGCGGGCGTTATTGCCGGATGAGGCGATTGAGGCGGTGCAAATGGCCGCACGCTATCCGCTGAATCTGGAATTCGATCTGCACAGTGGCAAGCGCGGTGACCGCGACGATCTGATCGAAGGCTTGATCCGCGAACTGACCGGCGCCGAAGCGGTGACCGTGGTCAACAACAATGCCGCCGCCGTGCTGCTGAGCCTCAACAGCCTGGGTGCACGCAAGGAAGGCATCATCTCCCGTGGCGAGCTGATCGAAATCGGCGGAGCCTTTCGCATTCCCGACATCATGGCCCGCGCCGGGGTCAAACTGCATGAAGTCGGCACCACCAACCGCACCCATGCCCGCGACTACCAAGCCGCCATCGGCCCGCGCAGCGGTTTGATCATGCGGGTGCACGCAAGCAACTACAGCATTCAAGGCTTCACCACCTGCGTACCGACCGCCGAACTGGCGCAACTGGCACATCAGCACGGCTTGCCGCTGCTCGAAGACCTCGGCAGCGGCAGTCTGCTGGACCTGACGCGCTGGGGTTTGCCCGCTGAGCCGACGGTGCACCAGGCACTGCTTGATGGCGCGGATATCGTCACCTTCAGCGGTGACAAATTGCTCGGCGGTCCGCAAGCCGGGTTGATTGTCGGGCGCAAAGAATTGATCGGCAAAATCAAGAAGAACCCGCTCAAACGCGCCTTGCGCGTCGACAAGCTGACCCTCGCCGCCCTTGAAGCGGTGCTCGGCCTGTACCGCAATCCGGACCGACTGGCCGAGCGTCTGCCCAGCCTGCGCCTGCTGACCCGACCACAGGCCGACATCCTTGCTCAGGCCCAACGCCTGCAATCAACCTTGGCCAGACAATTGGGCGAAGGCTGGAGCGTCAGCGCGTTGCCGGCGCAGGGCATGATCGGCAGTGGCAGCCAGCCGGTGGCGCGATTGCCAAGCGCCGCGTTGTGCCTGCGCCCCAACACCAGCAAACGCCTGCGGGGGCGATCGCTGCTGGCGCTGGAGTCGGCACTGCGAGGGTTGCCGATTCCGGTGCTTGGCCGCATCGATGACGACGCCCTGTGGCTGGACTTGCGGCAACTCGACGACGAACCGGCATGGCTGGCGCAGCTCGATCAATTGAAAGTGGAGGGCCGGGCAGGGTGATTGTCGGCACGGCGGGGCACATCGACCACGGCAAGACAGCGTTGCTGCAGGCCTTGACCGGCCAGGCGGGTGATCGGCGAAGGGAAGAGCGCGAGCGCGGTATGACCATCGACCTCGGCTATCTCTATGCCGAGCTGGAGCCAGGCGCGCCCCTGACCGGTTTCATCGACGTGCCGGGACACGAGCGCTTCACCCACAACATGCTGGCCGGGGCGCAAGGCATTGATCTGGTGTTGCTGGTGGTGGCCGCCGATGACGGCGTGATGCCGCAGACACGAGAGCATCTGGCGATTGTCGAACTGCTGGGCATTGCTCATGCCGTTGTGGCGATCACCAAGTGCGACCGGGTCGAGCCACCCCGGGTGGACGCCGTGCGCGAGCAAGTCAGTGCATTGCTGGCACCCGGGCCTTACGCCGCTGCGCCATTGATTGCGCTGTCGAGCGTAACCGGGCAGGGCGTCGACACCTTGCGTGAGGCGCTGCTGCAAGCTCAGAACGAGGTCGCACAACGCCGTCTCGAAGGTGGTTTTCGGCTCTCTATCGATCGCGCATTCAGCGTGGCTGGCGCCGGTATCGTGGTCACCGGCACGGCCGTGTCCGGGCAGGTTGCGGTGGGCGATACGCTGATCCTCGGCCCGCTGGGCAAAACCGTGCGCGTGCGCGGCCTGCATGCACAGAACCAGGCTGCTGAAGTCGCGAGTGCCGGGCAGCGTGTCGCGTTGAACCTCAGCGGTGAACGCCTGGCGCTGGAGCAGATTCATCGAGGTCAGTGGCTCGCGGCACAGTGGCTGTACGCGCCGACTCAACGCCTGGACTTCGACTTTCAGTTAATGCCCGATGAGCCACGCGCGTTTGAACATTTTCAGCCGGTTCACGTGCACATCGGTACGCAAGACGTCACCGGCCGCGTGGCGCTGCTGGAGGGGCCGACCCTGGCGCCGGGCGAGCGGATGTTCGCGCAGATCCTGCTCAATTCACCGGTGCAGGCGGTGAAGGATGATCCGCTGATCCTGCGCGACCAGAGTGCTCAACGAACCCTTGGCGGTGGCCGCGTCCTCGATCCGTTCGCCCCCAGCCGACATCGCCGCAGCCCGGAGCGATTGGCCCAGCTACAGGCGTTGGCGGCGAGCAATCGCCTGGAAGAGGTGCTCGCGCCATTGCTGAGCAACAGCGAAACCGGGCTCGATCCGCAACGTCTGGAACGCCAGTTCAATCACCCGCGAGCGGATTGGTTACTGCCTGAAGACGTGCGCCTGATCGAAACCCGGCAGGCGCCGGTGTTGTTCAGCAGCCTGCGATGGCAAACGTTGCAGGATGAACTGTTGCAGCACCTGGCGCGCTTTCACCAATTGGAACCGGATCAAATGGGGCCGGACCGCGATCGCTTGCGCCGTTTCACCGGGAGCACTCTTGAACGCTCAACGTTCATGAGTCTGCTCGACCCTCTACTCACCAAGGGTGCGATTGCCGCCAGCGGGCCATGGCTGCATTTGCCAGAACACCAGGTGCGCCTGAGCGAGGCAGATGAAGCGCTGTGGCAGCAGTTGCAACCGCTGTTCGACGCGGCGGGCTTTGATCCGCCGTGGGTACGCGAGCTAGGCCACGACGAGGTGGCTGTGCGTTCGTTGCTGCGCAAGATGGCCAGGCTGGGGTTGGCGCATCAGGTGGTCCGTGACCTGTTTTATACCGACGCAACGATCCAGCGTTTGGCGACTATGCTGTTGCAACTGGCCGATGATAATCCGGTGATACAGGTTTCGGCGTTTCGTGATGCCGTGGGGCTGGGCCGCAAACGCAGCATCCAGATTCTCGAATACTTCGACCGGCTCGGCCTGACAAGGCGCTTTGGCGATCGCCGCCAGATACGCCTGGACAACGCCTTCGCCCGGCAATCCGGGCACTGAATTCAAGGAAGGTAATCGCGCCCGGTGGCGCGGCCGGGCTTCAAACCCGGTTGGGGACGGCATCCGTTCCCGGGCAGGTTCGACTCCGGCTACCTTCCGCCATTTTCCTGTGCTGAATATTGACGCTTACACGAGCCTCACGTTTGCCGATGTACGTCTATGCTGGGCAAAACGACTTCCTACCTACGCAGTGCACTGTAAGGAGATTTCCATGGTGCCTTTACCGCTGTCAGAGAAGGCCTTGTCCCGCGGATTGCTGGATGTGCTGATCCGCGCCGGACTGATTGTTGTGCTGGTGTTGTTCTGTTTCGAGATATTCAGCCCGTTCCGTGACTTGATGCTGTGGTCGGTGATCCTGGCGATCACGTTGTATCCGCTGCAACAGCGACTCAGAGGCCCGTTGGGGCAAAAGGACGGCCGCATTGCGACGGTGATCGTGCTGGTGGCGATCATCATCCTGATGGTGCCGATCTACCTGTTGGGCACGTCGATTGCCGATTCCGTGGAAGGTGCGATGAGCGTCGTCAAGGAGGAGGGCGTGCGAATTCCGGCGCCGGCGGAGTCTGTGGCGCAATGGCCGCTGATAGGTGACAAGGTGTATGCACTGTGGCAACAGGCGGCCACCGATCTTCCCGGGCTCACAGCCAAATACATCCCGCAAATCAAAGGTTTCAGCCTCGGCTTGCTGGGCAAACTGGCCGGTGTCGGCATGGGTTTCCTGACCTTTATCTTTTCGCTGATCATCGCCGGGATTTTCATGGCCTACGGTGAGGCCGGCAGCCGTGCTTCGGTACAGATTGCCTCGCGGATCAGCGGGCCGGACAGAGGCCCAGGCATGGCGGCCTTGTGCACCGCAACCATCCGTGCGGTAGCGCTCGGCGTCGTGGGTATCGCCTTCATTCAAATGCTCCTGGTCGGGCTCGGCTTTGTCCTGAAGGGCGTTCCCGGCGCAGGCCTGCTGGCACTGGCGGTGCTGTTGCTGGGCATCATGCAATTACCGGCGACGCTGATTACCGTGCCGGTAATTGCCTATGTCTTCGCCACCGAAGGCCCCAGCACCGCCACTATTGTGTTTGCCATTTACGTGTTCGTTGCCGGTCTGGTGGACAACGTGCTCAAGCCATTGCTGCTGGGGCGTGGTGTCGACGTGCCGATGCCGGTGGTGTTGATTGGCGCCCTGGGCGGCATGGTCACCAGCGGCATCATTGGTCTGTTCATTGGCCCGGTGATACTGGCGGTCGGTTATCAACTGTTCTGGCAGTGGGTACAGGATTCACCAACATCCGCAACGTGACCGACGTGCGTTGGCTGAGCCGTACGGCCTGAACTTCAGCCCGTCGGTTCAGCCACGCAGTCGAGCATTCCCGAGCCGGGCTTCTGGAACAGGACGGCATCGCCGTCTTGCCGGAAGCTGTAGCGTCCCAGTGCATCCTTGCCGATGTATTGCGTACCGACATCACTCGGCACCTGGTTCAGCGTGATCGAGCTATTCGCCCAGGCCAGGTAAACCACACCCGGTTGCGTGGTGAAGAACGTCGCGGCAATCAGAGCATTCAACCCAGTGCAGCGAAATGCCAGGGGGCCTTCGGTGAGTCTGTACGGGTCTTTGGTCCTGACAATGGCCGAGCCTTGGCGCAACTGGTGCGCGCGCCTGGCATAACTGCTGATCGTGCAGCCTCGGGGATCAGGCCCGGAGGCACACTGGTTACGGGCATCCATCCAGAACTGTTGGTCGATCAACACTTTATCCGGACGCGGGACAGAGTGTTCATCCGTCAGCGCCAGGCGATAAAGGCGCATCAGCTCGATATCCATTTGTGCCAGTTGCGAGTCGCGACAGATCAGCTTTTCCACAGTCGCTGTTGCCCGGGTGCAGTCGTAGCTGGTGGTGAAGGACGCCGCGTGCGCGCAAGGGACCGTCACCAGGCAGGCGCTGGCAGCGAATAAAGAGGTGAAACAGGCCATGACCGTTTTCATGTTGGCGTCACACAGATCACCGGAGTGCCTCGGGTGTATCGCAGTGTAAGTCAGTGTTCAGAACTTGCCACGTCGGCTGACGGCTGGGTGGCTGGAAAGGGCTATCCTGAATGGGCGGATCCAGGTCCGCCACAGAGCAGTGATCACTGGCCCGAGCGGGAGATACCTGATGTTGTCCTTGTTCACTGAAAGCCCGTTAATGGGCGGCCTGGTCTTGATCCTTATCGACATGGTGATGTGGCGAGTGGTCGCCTCCCACCGCTACAACTGGAAAGTGCTGGCGCGGGTGGTCATTTTTTCGTTTTACAGCGCGCTGTTGTTCCACCAAGGCCTGAGCCCGTGGGAGCCGGGCCCCCCGGTCAGTGACACAACGCTGCAGTTTGCGACCACGGTGCTGCAGATTATGTGGTGGCTGTTCGGCGCACGTACCCTCACGGTGATAATCGGCGCGGTCATGATGTACCGGGTCGGGCACACCGGGCGTTTGCTCCAGGACCTGCTCGGCGCGGTGATTTTCCTGGTCGCGGTGATCGCCGCCCTGGCCTATGTGCTCAATCTGCCGGTCAAGGGCGTGCTGGCGACTTCCGGCGCCTTGGCAATCATTGTCGGTCTGGCCCTGCAAAGTACCCTCAGCGATGTGTTTTCCGGGATCGTCCTCAATACCACCAAGCCCTATCAAATCGATGACTGGATCGCGATCGACGGCACCGAAGGCCGGGTGACCGATATCGATTGGCGCGCAACGTTCCTGCAGACCTCCCAGGGCAACATGATCGTGATCCCCAATTCAATGGCGGCCAAGGCCAAGATCACCAACTTCAGTCGGCCCAGCGACATGTTCGGGGTCTCGATCAGCTTGCTCATTAGCCCCCTGGTGCGCCCGAACCGGGTGTTCGATGCCCTTGAACGGGCCGCCCAGGGGTGCCGCATCCTGCTGACCAAACCGGCCCCCAAAGTGACGATCAAAAGCACCGGCGGCAACGGTGTGGAATACGAGGTCAGCGGTTTCGTGGTGTCGATGGATCAGAAACGCTCGGTGCGCAACCAGCTCTACGATCTGGCGTATCGGCATTTGCAGGCGGCCGGTATCAACTGGTTGTCGACCGTTGAATCGAGTTTGCCCCCCGTGCAGTCAAAAGCGCGGGGGTTGCTGGATAACGCGAGCATTTTCGCGGCGACCTTGAGCGAGGAGGAAAAGGATGAAGTCAGCCAGGCCATGACCCGGCAGATCTTCCAGCCGGGTGAAGTGATTTTGCCCGCCGGCCAGGTCAGCGAGCACCTGTACATTATCGAGTCAGGGGTGGTGACGGTGGCCCTGAGCCGTGCCGGCGTGAAGTTCGAAGCCGGGCGCATGGGACCGGGCGAGGTGATTGGCGAAGGCGGCATCGTCTCGGGCACGGCGTTACCGGCGGAGTTCGCCGCGCTGACATTCTGCAATCTGTACCGGATCGAAAAGGAATTCTTCAGGCCGTGTGTGGAAGCCCGCCATGACATCAGTGAAGCGATGAAAGCGTTGCTGGATTTCCGTTTGCAGATTGCGCACACGATGACTCAGGAAGAGCCGAAGGCAACTGAGAAGAGGGGCTTTTTGCAGTGGTTGCGTCGACGGGTTTGATTGGCAACGGTCTTGTGACCTGAGAAAACAGGGGCCTTCGCGGCCCCTTTTGCCGAAGGTCAGCCGCGTACAAACGCCAGGATATCAGCATTGATTTCAGCAGCATTCGTCGTCGGCATGCCGTGTGGAAAACCGGCGTACGTTTTCAGGGTACCGTTCTTCAACAACTTGACGGATAGAGGTGCAGAGTCCGCGTATGGCACGATCTGGTCATCATCACCGTGCATGACCAGCGTCGGAACTTCGATGCTCTTCAAGTCCTCGGTGAAGTCTGTTTCGGAAAACACCTTGATACAGTCATATTGGGCTTTGGCGCCGCCCATCATGCCCTGGCGCCACCAGTTCTCGATAGTGCCTTGCGAGACCTGGGCGCCTGGACGATTGAAACCGTAGAACGGGCCGGTTGGAACGTCCAGATAGAACTGCGCGCGGTTTTCAAGCAATGCCTTGCGAAGTCCATCGAAGACCTCGATGCCGAGTCCCCCTGGGTTCTTATCCGACTTGACCATGATCGGAGGCACGGCACTGACAAGCACCGCTTTGGCCACACGACCCGGCTTGGCGCGGGCGACATAGCGAGCCACTTCGCCGCCACCGGTGGAGTGGCCGACATGAATCGCACCTTTAAGGTCCAGTGCATCGGTCAGCTCGGCGACATCGGCGGCGTAAGTGTCCATGTCATTACCTGTCCACGCCTGCGTCGAGCGCCCGTGACCGCGACGGTCGTGAGCAATGACGCGATAGCCTTTTTCCAGGAAAAACATCATCTGGCTGTCCCAGTCATCGGCACTGAGTGGCCAGCCGTGGTGAAACATGATCGGGGTCGCATCTTTTGGGCCCCAGTCTTTGTAAAAGATCTCGGTGCCGTCTTTTGTTGTGATCGAGGTCATGGTGTCATTCCCTGCTGTTGGTGGTTGAGCTTTGTTTTGCGCGGCAGCCAACATTCCGCAAGGAAATGTTGGCGAGTCAGGTGGTTAAAACGGCCCAAACTTGATCGGGTATTCGATCACGATGTAGATCCTGTCGATGTCATCACCGCCTTGAGCGCTGTTTGCCCGATGTGTCACATGGGAGAGTTGGAGGGACAAGTCCTTGGCCGCCCCCGACTGCACAACGTAGCGTAGATCGATATCGCGCTCCCAATGGCGCCCTCCATCGCCTTGTTGGGGCACGTACTGTCCCAGTGCTTCATCGAAAGGGTTATAGCCGCCACCTTGAGGTGCGTGGGTTCCGTCGATACCGCGCCCGGTGACGTAGCGGGTCATGAATTTCAACCCGGGCGCGCCGAGGCTGCTCAGGTCAAAGTCATAGCGCACCTGCCAGGAACGCTCATGCGGGCCATTGAAGTCGGCGTACTTGATTGAGTTGGCCAGGTAAATGGAGTCGCCACCCACAAAGTCAAACGGCGTGTCACCGTTGATCTTTTGATAGGCGAGGGTGAAGGCATGAGCCCCGGCGGTGTACTTGCCGGCCAGGCTGTAGGCCGTATTATCGATGGCCCCGGCCACGGCATCGCCATAATCGGTGGTGTGATAAACGTTGCTGTCCACAAACAACCCGGACTGCTTGATGTGCAGGTTGGCGTAGTACTGGCGCCATGTGTCGCTCAGTTGTGAAGCGTAAAGGGCGCCTCCCACCGGGCGCTCTTCAAAAAGATTGGCGCCGATGAAATCGATACTCCCGGTTTCGGTACTGACACCGTAGCCGGAGAAGTTGCCTTTGCTGGTCGAAGCGTTCTGATTCTTGAAGGCGGTGAAGTGGCCCGCGAGCCAATGCACGTCATTGCTTTCACGGCTATCCACTAGAAAGCCAGTGGCGTACTCGGGCTGCAGGCGTTTGTCCGCGGTATCGAACACTGGCGTTTCCACCATCATTTCGCCGAACGCCAAGGTGGTGCGGGAGGTACGTAACTTCAGGGCGCCACCTGCGCTGGAATAATCGTTTTCGCTTCGCCCCTCCTGATCGAGGGGCAGCAGTCCCGTCCCGGAATGACCCTTTCCTCCGTCCAGTTTCAACCCCACGAATGCATGGGCATCAATTCCGATTCCAACGGTGCCGCCGGTAAAACCGGATTCAAATGAGCTGATGAAACCCTGGGCCCATTCCCGGGTGTAGTTCTTGCCTGAAGGCGAGGGGGTTCGAAAGTCATTGTTGAGATAGAAGTTTCGGCTGAGCACTTCAAATGACGAGCCGTCCCGAAACCCTGGCGAGGTTTCAGTGGTGTCGGAGGCCAAGGCTGTTCCGCTGCGGGCGCAGATGGACAAAAGCAGGCAACAAGTCACGCTTCGAACAGTCACTTGTTGCCCGCCGTGTCATTCATCGTTTGCATGGCAATCCTCTCCCGGTAGTCAGAGAAATGGTCGCGCCTTGTATAAATCAAGAATTGAGCAGACGTGCTGTTTTTTTGGGCGTTTGTCCGCGAACGTACATACGAATGCGAATAAGTATCAAAAGCTGATGAGGTGGTATACCATGCGCCGCAATTTATTGGCACGTATGCCGTCCTATTTGGCTCTTTTCACAAGGTTTCTTCGATGCGTCGTACTTTGGTCTCTGTCTGTGTGCTTCAGGCGTTTTCCGCGGCTTCTTGGGCGGAGCAGGTGACAACCGATAAAGCCAGTCTGGAGTTGCAAGCGACCGACATCGTGGGTACTGCGGACTTTGAAACAGCGTTGGGGCCGGTGGATGGTTATCGGGCGACGCGTTCGGCCAGTGCGACCCGTACCGACACCTCGATCCATGAAACACCCCAATCGATCACGGTGGTGCCCAAGGATGTCGTGGAGGACATCAGTGCCACCCGTTTACAGGACGCGCTCGACTACACTGGCGGGGTGGGGCGGGCCAACAACTTTGGCGGCCAGGGCCTGACCACGTTCACAGTGCGTGGATTTACCACCGGCGAGTTCTATCGCAACGGATTTCCGATCAATCGCGGTTATCCGAACATGCCTGATGCAAACACCATCGAGCGGCTCGAAGTGCTGCGAGGGCCGGCGACCATGCTCTATGGCCGGGGTGATCGGGTGGCACATTCAACGTCATCTCCAAGCAACCTCTGGCCGTGCCCACGGTTACGCTGGGCAGCCAGCTCGATGACCAGGGCATGAAGCGGGGCACGCTGGATGCCTCCGGCCCGCTGGATGAAGAAGGTCGCCTGGCCTATCGCCTGAATGTGGTGGGTGAGGGCGGTGACACCTTCCGCGATCATGTTGAAACCGAACGCTATGGTGTGACGCCGGTCATTTCCTGGCAGGCCAACGACGACACCAAGGTGATCTTCGAGGGCGATTTCATGCGCAATAATCACCCGCTGGATCGTGGCGTGACGCGCTATCCGAATCAGATTGGCACCGCGTCGCGTGACACGTTCTTCGGTGAAAAAGACGTTGGCAAATTGCACAACGACAACAACATGGCGCAGTTACGTTTCGAGCATCTGCTGAGCGATAACTGGACCTTGGGTGGTGGTTTCCAATGGCTCGATGGCACCCTTGAAGGTAATGCCGTAGAGGCCAACGGGATCGCCGCCGACGGACACACGTTGGGCCGCAACTTTAACTACAGGAAGCTTGAGTGGACGGACAAGGACACTCAACTGAACCTCACGGGGCATTTCTCCATCGGTGGTTTTGATCACACCTTGTTGACCGGTGTCGAATACGAAGATTACGACTACAAGTCGATCATCCAGCGTTCCAGTGGCGCGGTCAGTGCCTACCCGATTGATATCTTCAACCCGGTCTATGGCCAGCCTCGTCCAGCCCTGACCCGCACGCCAACCCACGACAAGGAAAACCTCAAGACCTACGCGGCCTTCGTCCAGGATCAGGTGGCGTTGACTGGGCGCCTGAAAGTCCTGGCGGGCGCCCGCTTCGAGCGTTTCGAGCATGACTACCAAACCTTTGTACCGGGTGGTCGAAGCTGGGAGGCGAGCGACAATGCGGTGACGCCGCGACTCGGAGTGGTTTATGACCTGACCAATACCGTGGCGGTCTATGCCGATACAGCGCGTTCCTTCAAACCCAATACCGGAGCCAGCCGAGAGGGTGGTGGCTTTGATCCGGAAGAGGGCAAGTCTTATGAAATGGGGATCAAATGGGAAGCGCTGGATAGCCAGTTGAGTGTTGACGCGGCGATCTACCAGATTGAGAAACGCAACGTCCTGACCACCGACCCCGTGGATTCGACCTTCAGCGTGGCCGCTGGCGAGGTCCGTAGCCGTGGCTTTGATTTGAACGTGGCAGGTAATCTGACCCCGCAGTGGCGGGTGATTGGTGGCTACGCGTATGTCGACGCCGAGGTCACCCAAGACAACGTGATCCAGTCGGGCACCCGATTGATGAACATTCCGAAGAACAGCTTCAGCTTGCTCAACGTTTACGAATTCCAGGATGGCAATCTGAAAGGACTGGGATTGGGTGTCGGCGGCAAGTACGTCGATGAGCGTGCAGGCCAGACGGCTGACACGGCGTTTTCGATGGATAGCTATACCGTCGTCGATTTGCTCGGCTTCTACAAAATAAACGACAAGGTCAGGCTTAATCTGGATGTGAAGAACGTGTTCGACCGTGACTATGAGGAAGGTGCCTTTGGCAATGTCTACGCTTACCCCGGTGAGCCGAGAACAGTTCAAGTCGGTATTTCTTACACCTTATAAGGCCCTGCCACGGCCTTTGCGGTAGGTGTCATGGGGCGGAGTGGGCTGAATAACCGAACAAAAAAACCGGTCTTGCACCGGTTTTTCTGTTTTTTGCGGCTCCCTGATCGAGCGTTCAGAGCGCGGCTTTCACCTGCAAACCGAGCACCAGCGCATTGTCGATGTCTTGCCCGGAAAACGCGCCGGGTTCGATGATGTATTGCACATTCGGGCGCAACGTCAGCCACGGCGTGGCCTGGTAGCCGTAGCCAAGCTCGATCAGTTGTTCGGCACTGTCCAGATTCGGGAGCGTTGTGCCATTGGCGAGCGCGGCGTCCTGCTGCACATCCCGGCTGCGCGGATTGGGCACGGCCCGGCCATAACCCAGAGCAACGGTGTCACGCGGGCGACCTTCAAACGGTTTGTACAGAACCACCCCGGTGCCGTACCACTTGCTGAACGGTGAAGCCGCTTCGCTGGCTGCCGAGTATTGGCCGAAGGCATGTAGACTGCGGCCCTCGGAGGATTGCGAGCTCCACACGGCCTGATCAATCAGCAGGTAATGACCGCCGCGGCCGGACACTTCTTTATCGCTGCCGATACGTTTCACGTCGGAACTGTCGTAGTAGTAGCCAACCTTGTACTCGCCGGGTAACTCACCCGCGTGCTTGTACACCAGTTCGATCGGCACCACGGTGCCGGTCGTATGTTTCGGACCCAGATGCCAGGCACGGCTGGAATTGCCGTTGCTTTCAGGATCGACATTGAAGGCCGCCACACGCAGCTGCCAGGACGACGACAGGTCGTACTTCACGCGTACGCCCAGGTGGGCGTTAGGGTAGTTGGTCCAGCCACTCCCGCCGGACATGTTCAGCGGGTGGCCGCAGAAACCGGCGTTCATGAAGTTGCAGAGAATGCCACTGTCCAGGCCACCGAGGTCGTTGCCCATGGCCATGTAACCGAGCTTCACGTTGAGCGCCGGGGTGAGCAGGCTGCGCTCATAACTCAGTTCAGTCAGGCGAGTGTAGAGACCGCCGTAGTTTTCCTGGATGGGCAAACGGTTGCCGACCAGATCCTCGGAGGCGCTATTGCCGCGTCGGTCGTTGATGGTCAGCTGAATCTTGCCGGCGTTATCCACGCCATAGAGTTTGCTCAGGTCGAACTGCGCGCCGAGCTTGATGTTCTGCGAGTAGCGGGCCGAACGATGGAGCCCGCCATCGGCGTTGTAGGCGGTTTCGCCGCTGTAATCGCCGGTGAATTTGATGCCGTCCTGATCCATCTGGTGGCGCAGGCCACCCCAATCACCGGTCAGCGTATTGCGGGTCAATAGATTCGAGTCGGTATCGGCGAAGGCGGGAAGGGTGGTGCTGCAGGTCAGGCCCAATAGCAAGCCGTTAAGCCAGCCTGCATGAGAAAAGCGGACAGCCAAAAACATGTGAATCGTCCTGATGGAATCTTGAATGATTTCGCAAAGCAGCGCGGCACCCGCAGGTGCCGCGCTCAGAGAGAATGCCCGCCAGCGAGGCGGGCACCGCGGCTTACGGCAAGGCGTAAGCCATGACGTAGTCGCCGCGATCGGTCGACTGGCGCGCACCACCGGCGGTGACGACGATGTACTGCTTGCCGGTCTTCGGTGAGACGTAGGTCATCGGGCCACCCTGACTGCCCACTGGCAGGCGAGCTTTCCATACCTCTTCACCGTTGCCGCTGTTGAAGGCGCGCAGGTAGAAGTCCTGGGTACCGGCAATGAAGATCAAGCCACCCTGAGTGGACAGGGTGCCGCCGAGGGTCGGCAGACCAATCTTGATCGGCAGGTGCATGCGGATACCCAGGGGACCGGTGTCTTCAACGGTGCCGACCGGAACCTGCCAGGCGACTTTCTGCGTCTTCATGTCGATGGCGGTCAATGTGCCGAACGGTGGTGCCTGACAAGGAATGCCGGCTACCGACAGGAAGCGGTTTTTGTTCACGGCGTAAGGCGTGCCCTTGAGTGGAACGGCGCCCATGCCAGTGTTCAATGCTTCGCCACCGGAAGTGGCCTGGCCTTTGTTCTGCGACGGGATCATCTGAATCCACAGACCCAGACGCATGTCGTTGACGAAGATGAAACCGTGCACCGGGTCCGTGGAGATGCTGCCCCAGTTCATGCCGCCCAGCGACCCCGGGAAACTCAACGACTTATCGGTACCCGGCGCGGTGTACAGACCGTCATAACGCATCGATTTGAAATCGATACGGCACAACAGCTGGTCGTACGGCGTTGCACCCCACATGTCGGATTCGGTCAGATGCTGCGCACCGATCTGCGGCATGCCCACCGATTTCGGCTGGGTTGGCGAGTACGGTTCGTTGGGGATGTTTGCGGCTTTGACCGGCACTTCTTTAACGTCGGTCAGCGGTTTGCCGGTGGCACGATCGAGCACGTAGATTTGCCCGGCCTTGGTGCCGATGACCAGCGCCGGTACGGTTTTGCCGTCCTTGGTGAAGTCGATCAGGCTCGGCTGCATCGGCAGGTCGAAGTCCCAGAGGTCGTTGTGAACGGTCTGGAACACCCAGCGCTCTTCACCGCTGGTGGCGTCCAGCGCCAGGATCGAGGCGCCGTAGGTGTGATCGAGCTTGCTGCGTTCAACACCATAGATGTCGGTGGACGAACTGCCCATCGGCAGGAACACGGTGTTGGTCGCCGGGTCGTAGGACATCGGCGCCCAGCTGTTCGGCGTGCTGCGCGCATAAGTGCTGCCGTCGGCCGGTGCATTGCGATCCTGCGGGTTGCCGGGGTCGAAAGCCCAACGCATGGCGCCGGTGATCACATCAAACCCACGGATCACGCCGCCCGGCATGTCGGTCTGCACGTTGTCGGCCACGCGACCGCCAACCACCACAGTGGTGCCCGCCATCAGCGGGGCGGAAGACAACTGATAATAGCTGTCCGGAACATCACCCAGGCCTGCCTTCAGGTCAACCTGGCCGTTGTTGCCGAACCCCTGGCAGAACTCGCCGGTGTCGGCATCGACCGCGATCAGGCGAGCATCGATGGTATTGGTCAGCAGTCGGCGCTGGCAGTTGGCAGCCGGGGCAGGTTTGGCTTCGATGATGCTCGAGTTGCCTGGTTGAGCGATTGCCTTGGTGGCATCGAAATAGGCCAGGCCACGGCAACGCTGCCAGACTTTTGACTTGGCGTTGATCGCGTTTTTCCAGAGCTCCTTGCCGGTGTCGGCATCCAGTGCGATCAGGTTGTTGTGCGGGGTGCAGATGAACACCTTGTTGCCGACCTGCAGCGGGGTAAGCTGGTCTTCGGCGCCATTGCCATCGCTCTCGGCGACGTCACCGGTGTGGTAGGTCCACGCGACCTTCAACTTGTCGACGTTGTTGCGGTTGATCTGATCCAGCGCAGCAAAGCGGCTACCGCCCTCGGTATTACCGTAGTGAGCCCAGTCCTTTTGCGCGTTGGCTGGCTCGACGGGCGTCAGACCCGGGCCAGTGCCCGTGGCGGCGACAGTCGGGTGCGCAACAAACATGTTGCCAGCGGCCACCGCCAGCGCAATCGCCAACACAGCAGCGATGCCATAAGCGCCACGCCCCGGGATGCCACCATCGGCACGCTTGAGCAACGGGTACACAAGCGTGACCGCCAGGCCAACGACGCTGAACATGAACAGGCGCGAGAAGACCGGCCAGAAAACCAGCCCGGCATCACTCACAGCCCAGATTGCCGTGCCCACCAAAAACGCAGCGAACAACCAGGCGCCGGCCGTTTTGAAGCGAGCGATCAACAGACCGGAAATGGTCATCACCAGTCCACCTGCCAGGAAGTACCACGACCCTCCCAGGCTGACCAACTTCACGCCACCTGCAGCCAGTGCCAGGCCGAGGAGGGCGATGATCACGCCCAGCCCGACCAGAATGAATTTTGATATGCCCGAGAGGCGTTGACTCTGCTTCACGTTAAATGTCCCGTTGAAATGATGGGTGCATTATATAGATAGCTAACTACCTAGTTAAATCATAAATTCTGATTCAAGCGTAGTTCGTGGCTCAATTTCGCGCCTGAGCGAAGACCAGCGCGCCTTAGGGATTTGCGCGATCATTGAAACGTTAGCAAAAAGCTTTTTTATGTCAGGGATCAGCGGATTTGTGACAGGTATGGATCGAGTAGTACTGCGGGATCCAGCCCTGGACGTTGAGACTCGTTAGCCAGAAACCGGGGTAGACTGGTGATCAATGTCAGCTCAAAAGCTCCCTTCACTCGATTCGCGTAGTCGCGCCACGCGGTTTCAGCGAACGAACAGGGCAAAAAAACCGTATCTCTATCGTTATGTGAAAATGAATCGTCCGTTGTTTGTATCTCTGGATGGGCCCAAGGGAGCTGGCAAAACCACACTGTTGGAGGCCGTTACGAAAGCACTCAGGGCCGACAACAACATGGTGATCCGGCTATGCGAGAGAAAAAGCGATCCCCATAGGGGTGAAACAATGGCCCTGGTAAACAAACTCGTCAGAAATCCCACCCGCGATCTGGAGTTGCAGATTTGTCAGCGCCTTGCTGATAGCCGTAGCTGGATTTCCCGGCACGTGCTGCCTAAACAGCCACCCGGCAGCATCATTTTGATTGATCGCTGGTACCCGTCCGATGCCGCGTTTCGCCGGATAGTCCCGTTTGCAGAAATTCTACAGTTGAACATCGGCCGAAACGTTCGAGTGCCAGACCTGCATGTCGGGGTGGTTACCGCCCCTGAAATTTCATGGGCGAGGGCAGCGGCAAGACGGCGTGGGCTAAGCAGCACGGTGATGCACAAGCTGGAGGAACATGTCGCTTGTACCAGGGCGTTCGAGCAAGCGACTTCGGATAACGGCTGGGTTTTATGCCGTAATGAAGGAACGATCGAAGACGCAACGATGCAGGTGGTTTTGGAGATCTATAGGGTCCTTCGATGCCACGCAGGCGAGTCAGGCTTCACAGGTCTAGATACAGAGAGATTGCCATAGACCCCAATCCTCCAGTCCACTGTCAAGAGCGGATGGAGGCCGTATTTTGCCAAGGCCGCTGCTGCCCACTCGGCTTGAGTTGCCTTAATCCTGTAATTCGATAGAAAGTATCTGATAGGCTTTTGGGGCGAACAGCAACTTTCAACATACGCCTTTTGGCGATTTTTTCCTTCCAGCATACCGAGGTTCCATGCAAGCCGAGATGCAGGAAATCAGCGACCATCTCTATCGTTTTTCCCCGTTTGATCAACTGCCCAGGGAGTCGGTAGATGCTATGGCTCGGCGAGTTGATGTGCGTTACTTCAAGGCCGGTAGCGACATCCTGGAAGCGGGTGCCGTTATCCAGGATCTGCACTATGTGCGCAGCGGCGCAGTGGAGATTTATCGACGCAGCGGCGAGCTTTACAATCGGCTTGTCGAAGGCGATATCTTTGGCCAGGCAGGGCTCTTGCGCAGCAACAAAGTTCGTTTTCCTGCGAGAGCACTTGAAGACAGTCTGATTTACTACATCCCCGCCGACGTATTCGCCGAACTGTGCGCACAGCATGAAGCCTTTGCGGATTTCGTTGAAGCGGAAGGGCACTCCAGGCTCAAGTCCGCAGTCGAGGCGCAGGGGCGGGCGAGCGAATTGATCCAGCTCAAATGCCGAGCCTTGCTGTCACGCTCCTTGGTGTGGGTGACGTCAGATACTACCGTTGGCGAGGCTGCAAGGCTGATGACTGAGCAACGCGTTGCTTGTGTCGTGGTCATGTCGCCATCGGGGCTGCAGGCAGGAGACACCCAGGGGATTGTGACCGACAGAGATCTTCGCACCCGGGTCGTCGCTGCCGGGAAGAACGCCGACAAAACGCTCATCAGCGACATCATGACGACAGATCCTGTCAGCATAAATGCTGATGACTCGGGTTTTGAAGCGATGCTAGTCATGCTGCGCCGCAACATCCATCACTTGCCCGTTCTCCATCATGGGCGCCCGATTGGCGTAATCAACCTCTCAGATATTATTCGGTACGAATCCCACAGTAGCTTGTACCTGGTCAACAGAATATCTAACCAGACCTCGGTCGACGGTCTAAAGTCGCTCTTACGAGACCTGCGTGGAACGTACATCCGGATGGTGAGGGATGGCGCGACCGCGCACATGATCGGTAGCGCTATTTCAGGTATCGGCAGAGCTTTCACGCAGCGTCTGCTGGAACTTGCAGAAGAAAAACTGGGCCCACCTCCCGTACCTTACTGCTTCATGGTTCTAGGCTCCATGGCGCGCGATGAGCAACTGCTGGTAAGCGATCAAGATAACGCCTTAGTGCTGGATGATCGATTCGATCCTTCCTTGCATGACGCATATTTTCGTAGTTTGGCAACCTTTGTCAGCGATGGCCTGGCCGCGTGTGGATACAGCTACTGTAAGGGCGGAGTCATGGCTACCAACGATCAATGGCGCCAGCCTTTGAGGGTTTGGCGGGGCTATTTTGAACAGTGGATCGAAAAACCAAAGCCGACAACCTTGCTTAACAGTTGCATCTTTTTCGATCTGGATGGCGTATTTGGCCAGCTCTCGTTAGTGCAAGAACTCAAAGTTCTATCTGCTCACAAATCCAGTTTACATCCAGGATTCCTCAATGCCATGGCGAGGATCGCGCTCAACCGGACACCGCCCCTGGGATTTTTTCGTACCTTTGTCGTTGAGACAGATGGCCAGCAGAAAAGAATCATCAATCTGAAAGGTCGCGGTACCGCACCGCTCACCGACCTTATTCGTATCCATGCTCTTGCTTGCGGCAGTACGGCGCAGAACTCGTTTGATCGTATCGATGCAATCACTAGCGCTAATATCATGCCGCCCGAAGCACTGAAGCACCTGCGCTATGCGCTGGAGTTCCTCTCCATGGTGCGAATTCGGCATCAGGTAGAGGCGCTGGAGCAGGGAGAAACGCCCAATAACTATATCGAGCCTGAACGCTTCTCCAATAGCGAGCGGCACAACCTCAAAGAGGCTTTCCAGGTCTTGAGTAACGGCCAGAATTTTTTGCGCTTCCGTTACCCGCCAAAGGGCCGCACCTCAAAATGAATGGCGCTAAGGTGGAGCCGGCTGACCCGGCGAACTGGCCATTCGTATTCCGGGAATTGGCGCAGAAGTCGGCTAATTCTTGCTTGAGAACGTTTTATCAGGCGGGCGTCGTCTCACCAGACACTCTGATTGAAAGCGTGCAGTTTCTTGCGATGGATGTAGAGACAACCGGGCTCAATGCCCAGACTCACAGTATTGTCAGCATTGGTTTGGTGCCGTTCACGTTAAAGCGCATCTTCTGTAGCAAGGCGGCGTATTGGGTGCTAAACCCATCATCAGAACTGAGTGAAAAGTCAGTCACCTTTCACCACATTACCCACGCTGAGATTTTGAATGCTCCCTCGCTCCCGGAAGTACTGGAGCCACTTCTGCAGGCCATGGCCGGCAAAGTGATGGTCGTCCATTACCGCAATATCGAGCGTGAGTTCCTTGATGCAGCACTGCGCAGGCACCTCGGAGAAGGCCTGAGGTTTCCGGTCGTAGACACGATGCAATTGGAAGCCAGGATGCATCGGCAAAAGCAAGGTTGGGTTGCCAGGCTCATGCGCCGTCCGAAGACCTCGATACGATTGGCCGACAGTCGCACGCGCTATAACCTTCCAGCCTATCAAGGGCATCATGCGTTAACCGATGCCCTCGCGACCGCGGAACTGCTACAAGCGCAGATAGCTACCCATTATTCATCAGCGTCACCTATTGGTGCGCTATGGGACTGACGGCCCAGCACTCGGGGCATTTGGCAGGGCTGATATTCGTCATCAAAAATTTAATGTTTCTTGAAAAATTCTGACGTTCTCTTTTCGAGGTTTAACCCGCCAGCGCGTACCTGGCGGGTTATGTAAAGATTACGGGATGCCTGGCGCCTCAATATTGACTAGCGGGGCTCAGACATCAGGCCCTTCACAAGAGACACGCAGCCCAGAGCCAGCACAAGAGCGAAAGGCAGACCCGTAGATACCGCCATGGCTTGTAGTGCCACGAGACCTCCGCCCAACAACAGCGCAATGGCAATCACTCCTTCTATGACGGCCCAAAATACACGCTGTGGAACAGGCGCATCGACCTTGCCCCCTGCTGTAATCGTATCGATGACCAGGGAGCCGGAGTCTGAGGAAGTGATGAAAAAGACGATGACCAGAACAATGCCCAAGAACGAAGATATTTCTTTTAGAGGCAGTTCTCCCAGCATGGCGAACAGTTTCAACTCCAGCACAGCATCCTTAACGCCAACCAAGTTTTGTACAGTAGCTTGGTCGATGGCAGTGCCACCAAACGTCGTCATCCATAACACGGACACCAGGGTAGGAACTAACAAAACAGAGATTAAGAACTCCCTGACTGTTCGTCCACGGCTGACCCGCGCAATGAACATACCCACAAATGGAGACCAACTGATCCACCATGCCCAATAAAATGCAGTCCAGCCCTGCGTGAATTCCGTGTCAGTGCGTCCGAAAGGATTGGAAAGTGCCGGTAGGTATTCAGCGTAGGTCACCAGATTTTTGAAGAATCCAGTGAAGATTGCCAAGGTCGGCCCAACAACAATGATGAACACCAGCAGCAGCAACGCTAGGCCCATATTGATCTGCGACAGCATCTTGACGCCCTTATCCAAGCCTGCAAGTACTGACCAAAGGGCAATTATGGTGATACCAACGATCAGCACTACTTTGCTTAGATTTGTCGACTCAATACCGAAGAGATATTCAATCCCTGCTGCTGCCTGCTCGGCTCCTATCCCCAGCGAGGTCGCCAGTCCGAACAATGTGGCGAATACCGCCAGGATATCTATCAAGTGCCCCGGCCACCCCCAGACGCGCTCGCCTAGCAATGGATAAAAGATCGACCGTATAGAGAGCGGTAAGCCCTTGTTGTAAGAAAACAGGGCCAGGGACAGAGCGACAATCGCGTAGATCGCCCAAGGGTGGAGTCCCCAGTGAAAGATAGTGGCGGCCATTGCCAAGTCGGCTGATACCTTGGCGTCGCCTGCTGCACCTGCTAATGGTGCCCAGTCGGTTCGGGCTCCACTCGCATCGACTGTTACACCGCCCATGGACGCTTGATAATGAGACATGGGTTCGGCTACGCCATAGAACATCAGGCCAATGCCCATTCCTGCAGCGAAAAGCATTGAGAACCAGCCCACGTAGCTATGGTCTGGTTTGGCATCCCTACCGCCCAATCGAACCTTCCCCAGCGGCGAGAAAATCAGCCCGATGCAAAGCAAGACAAATATGTTTGCAATGCTCATGAACAGCCAAGCGAGATTGGCAGTCAGCCAGTTTCGGATGGCACTGAACAGCGGTTCTACTTCATTTTGGAGCGCCAGCGTCAAAATGACGAACAGCAAGATGGTGGCAGCTGAGATGACAAACACTTTGCCATGGATATCAAGGGAAAATGAAAACTCACCTTTGATATTGTCCTGTCCGATCACGTAGTCGGTGTCAATCAGATTGGCGTCCCCGCTAGGAGCAGGAATGCCATCCTCACTGCTTTTATGAGGTTTGTCTGGTAGATCATCCCCAGGTGTTCGGCCCATGAGAGCCTCCTTGATGGTGGCACGTTATGACGTGCAGTGGTCGTTAGCCCCGCTGTTCCTATGGTAAAAACGAGATGTTTGCATGCCTATCCTAACAAGCTTTTTTACAATCTGGCGAAAGCTGGTCTCACAGGATAGATGCAGTAGTGTCGCAAGCAGTGCGGGACTCACAATCATGGATAACAAAAACCTGGCGACTCAAGTCTTTCTTCCCATCGCTTTGATTTAATCCAGGATCAATTGAGCAAATCGCTCCACAAACCAAAACGTCCGCCATCGGGCGGACGCTTGGATGCGGCTCCTGTTATTTCTGTTGCTTCATTTTTTCCTCGATTTTTTTGTCTACATCAGCTCGAATCTGATCAATGCTGAAGCTGGCTGGACGCTGGCTAGGCGGGTAGTCGACAAAAGTCTGCAGGAACGCTGCTGCTTTGCGCGTGCCATTGAATAGCAGGAAGTCGTTCTTGGTCAGCCAGTCGTAATACTGGTCGGACACGACATCGGCGCGCTCGTAAGGGTCCATGCGCAAGTTGAAAAGCTTCGGTACCCGCAGGCATGTGAAGGGTTCACTCCAGACCTTCAGACCGCCCGGTGCGCGTTGCTCGCAGAACACCAGTTTCCAGTCACCATAACGCATGCTCACCAGGTCGCCGTCATCGCTGAAATAGTAGAACTCATCACGAGCACCCTTTTCGGTTTTCCCGGTGAGGTAATCGAGCTGGTTAAAGCCATCCAGATGGACTTTGAAGTTTTTGCCACCAACGTCAGCACCCTTCAGCAGGCGTTCCTTGATATCGGTGTCGCCAGTTGCGGCAAGTAGTGTCGGGAACCAGTCAAGACCGGAGAACATTTGAGTGGAAACCGTATCGGCCTTGATTTTGCCAGGCCAACGGACCATCGCCGGTACGCGGAAAGCGCCTTCCCAGTTCGAATTCTTCTCGTTTCGGAACGGGGTTGTGGCAGCGTCAGGCCAGGACCATTGGTTCGGGCCGTTGTCGGTGGTGTAGACCACGATGGTGTTGTCGGCAATTTTCAGGTCATCAACTGCTTTAAGCAACTTGCCCACATCGCCGTCGTGTTCCAGCATGCCGTCTGCGTATTCATTACCCGGCATGCCGCTTTGGCCTTTCATGGATTCGCGCACATGAGTGAAGGCGTGCATGCGCGTGGTGTTCATCCAAACGAAAAACGGCTTGTCAGCCTTCGCTTGTTTGTCCATGAAGTTGATGGCGGCCTGCGTGGTCTCATCATCAATCGTTTCCATGCGCTTTTTATTCAGCGGCCCAGTGTCTTCAATTTTTCCGTCAGCGAAGCTGTGGATCACGCCGCGAGGCGAGGCCGCCTTGACGAAACTCGTATCGTCTTTTGGCCACAGTTCGCGCTCGGGTTCTTCCTCGGCATTGAGGTGATAGAGGTTGCCGAAGAATTCATCAAAGCCGTGGTTGGTGGGCAGATATTCATCCTTGTCGCCCAAGTGGTTCTTACCAAATTGTCCGGTGGCATAGCCCTTGGCTTTCAGCACTTGGGCGATCGTAACGTCCCTTGCTTGCAGACCGACTGGCACGCCCGGCATACCGACTTTAGAGAGCCCGGTACGCAATGGTGATTGACCGGTGATAAATGACGAACGCCCGGCGGTGCAGCTGTTTTCCGCATAGTAGTCGGTAAACATCATGCCTTCTTTGGCAATTCGATCGATGTTCGGCGTCTTATAGCCAACGACCCCATGGGAGTATGCACTGATATTGGTCTGCCCGACGTCATCACCGAAGATCACAAGGATGTTGGGTTTATCGGCGGCCGAAACGGCTGTAGACAACGTAATGAGCGATGTCGCCAATATGGCGAGTTTGGGTAACCACTTGCGTACGCGAGTCATAAGACTGGCTCCTTGGCCGGTGGGTCGCACTATTGCGACTTTAATGTCAGATGCGGTCCTGTTTTTGCTGCGAATGCGGTGAGTGAGTTCAACTGGTTTCAGCAGTGAACAGCACAATTCGACACCCCTAAGGACGATAGACCAGCACTGGATTTTTGCCCGGTCTTGAGCCTTGCTTTTTAGATTAGCGGCACCAGGCAACGGTTAACGGAGAGGACTCGCTTCTTGAGTTGACTGGTGGTGTAGGAGAGGAACGGTTACAGGAAGGTTTGATTGACCTTGTCTTGCCATCTGGCGGGCTACCTTCAAACTCCCAGCGATATTTGCCGGCATTTTTTTATCCTCAGCCAGCATAGTGGGCGAGTTCTGATTCGTTGTTATGACCGCATGTTTGCTGTTGCTCTTATCGTTAAAGAAAGCTCGGTCTTCAGATCTGACAACCTTTCATCGCTGAACTACGCTGGCTAACGTATCCACCTTTGACACTTGGGCGTAAGGAAACAGGCGCATGCGAAGTAGGCTGCTGGCGGTATCGATGGTGGTGTGCGCAGCGCTATGGAGCGGGCTCGGCTGGTCCGCCGAGGATGCGACAGAACCTGCCAATGAAGCGGTTGAGCTGAAGGTGGCCAACCGCAGCATCATGCTGTTTCGCGCGACGATACTCGGTGAGGCGCCGGCCTCGCGGGTCAAGCGGGCGAAGATGGTCATCAATGAAGCGCTGGACGAGGCGGATGATCTGACGGTCTCCATCGACCCGATCCAGAACAGCTACCTGGTGCTGATCGGCGCCAAACGTGCGTTTATCGTTGCCCCCAAGGACATCGACGAGCTGGCCTATTCGTCGGTGCAAAACGCCGCCGAAAGCGCTGCCGAGAAGTTGCGCCAGGTGGTCAATGAAACCCGGGAGGCGCGCAGCCTTGAGTTGATCCTGCGCTCGCTGGCGCTGGCCGCGGCGGCGACGCTGATTTATGTTGCGCTCCTGTGGTGGCTGGCGTACCTGCGGCGCAAGTTGCTGGCAAAATTACCTGCGCTGATGGATCGCCACACTCAGGCGTTGAAGGTCGGGCGGGTGCAACTGATCGACTCGAATTTTCTTTATCCGTTGGTCAGCCGTCTGCTGTTGCTGCTGCGCTGGCTGGTGATTCTGCTGCTGACCTATGAATGGCTGGGCTTTGTCCTGTCGCGGTTTCCCTACACCCGGCCATGGGGTGAAAGCCTCAACAACTACCTGTTCGAGCTGGCCGGTTATTTACTGCAAGGCATTGTCGGGGCGATTCCCGGACTGGGCGTGGCACTGGCGATTTTCTTTATCGCCCGTGGCGTCACCGCGTTTACCCGACGCATTCTGCGGCGCATGGCAACGCCAGGGACATTCAGCTGGCTTAATCACGAAACCCTGCAACCGACGCAGCGCTTGACCGCGCTGGCGATCTGGCTGTTTGCCTTGGCCATGGCCTATCCCTACTTGCCGGGGGCCGGCACCGATGCATTCAAGGGCCTGTCGGTATTGATTGGCCTGATGATTTCTCTTGGCGCGACCAGTGTTGTCGGGCAGGCCGCCGCCGGTTTGATCCTGACCTACACGCGCACCTTGCGCCCCGGCGAGTTCGTCAAGATTGGCGACTATGAAGGCACCGTCACCGAATTGGGCATGTTCACCACGCGGATCCGCACCGGTCTCGGTGAAGTGCTGACACTGCCCAACTCGATGATCACCGGTACCGTCACCAAAAACTACTCGCGCACCGTACAAGGCCCGGGTTATGTCGTCGATACGGTGGTGACGATCGGCTACGACACACCCTGGCGCCAGGTCGAAGCGATGCTGCTGGAAGCCGCGAAGCGCACACCGGGAATTCTCGAGGACCCGCCGGCGCAGGTGTTCCAGACCGCTCTGTCTGATTTCTACCCCGAATACCGGCTGGTCGCCCAAGCGATCCCGAGCCAGCCACGTCCGCGCGCGGTGCTGCTGAGCATGCTTCACGCCAATATTCAGGACGTGTTCAACGAGTACGGCGTGCAGATCATGTCGCCGCACTATTTGGGCGATCCGCAGAGCGAGAAAAGGGTGCCACGGGAAAATTGGTACACGGCACCGGCGCAAAAACCGCAGGATCAATGACCGCCGCTCAAAGGAGTCCGCCCCATGCTCGAATTCATCCTGCACGCCTTGCGCACCGACCCGGAAATCGCAGTGTTCCTGGCAATTGCCCTGGGCGTTTTTGTTGGTCGGATTCACATCGGCAGTTTTCACCTCGGCTCGGTGGCCGGCGCGTTGTTGATGGGTTTGCTGATCGGGCAGATCGGTCTGGAGGTGCCGGTGGGTCTGAAGTCGGTGTTTTTCGTGATGTTCATCTATGCCGTCGGTTTCAAGAGTGGCCCGGAGTTTTTCGGCAGCCTCAATCGCGGCACACTGAAACTGGTGCTGCTCTCGGTGGTGCTGTGCGGCACCGCGCTGGGGGCGATTCTGCTGATGTACTCGGTGTTCGATTTCGACGCCGGGTTTACCGCAGGCCTCGGTGCCGGTGCGCTGACTGACACGGCGATCATGGGCACCGCGACCAGCGCGATTAACCAACTGACGATTGATGCCGCAGCCAAGGCCCAGCTCAACAGCCACATGGCGATTGCCTACGCCATTACCTACTTGTTCGGTACCATTGGGCTGATCGTGTTTGTCGGCAGTATTGCGCCGAAGCTGCTCGGGGTGAATCTGCGCGAATCGGCGCGTGAACTGGAGCTGGAACTGGGCATCGCCAAGGAAGAAGAGGCGATCACCGTGCCCTACACGCGCATGGTCGTGCGGGCTCACCAAGTGGCGAGCAATGGTCAGGCGGATGGCCAGCGCATCATCGATTTTGAAAAACTGCATGACTCATTGACTGTTGAGCGCGTGGTGCGAGCCGGGCAGATCATCGAGCGTGATGAAAATTTCGTCCTGACGGCCGGCGATGTCCTTGGGGTTTATGCCTTGCGCAATGCCGTGGGGCTGCTGAGCCACTGGGTCGGGCCGGAAATCGATCACCCCGACTCCTTGTCATTCCCCACGCGGGAAGTGGACATCGTCCTGACTTCAGCCGAGTTTGCCGGCAAGACTATCCATGAAGCGAAAATCCGATTGGCCAGCGATGGACGCCTGGGATGTTTCGTCAACACCATCTCCCGGCAGGGCTACGATCTGCCGCTACTGCCCAACACAGTGCTGCGCCGGGGCGACGTGCTGACGCTTACCGGACGCACTGTCAGCGTCGAAGCGATAGCCAAACGCCTGGGGCGGATCCGCAAGAACAACTATAAAAGCGACATCGCCATGCACACCCTGGGCATGGTGCTCGGCTCACTGCTGGGATTGCTCTCGACCCATGTCGGCATGATTCCGGTGGAACTGGGCATCGGCGGCGGGGTGTTGGTCGCCGCGCTGGTGATTGGATGGTACAACTCGCGCCACCCGGAAATCGGTGCGTTGCCGCCAGCGGCGCAGTGGGCATTTTCCGAGTTTGGCCTGACGGCGTTCGGCGCCGTGGTCGGTTTGCTAGCCGGGCCGGCGGCGTTTGCCGCAATGAAAGAGCAGGGCCTGGCACTGTTGCTGTCCGGCGCCGTGGTGACGATTCTGCCGCCACTGGTGGCGTTGTATTTCGGCCGCTATGTGCTGCGCCTGCACCCGATGATTCTGTTTGGCGCCTTGGCCGGCGCGCAGACTGAAGCGGCGTCGATGAACAAGATCATCGAGCAGTCGGGGAGTAACACCCCGGTGATCGGGTTCACCGTGTGCTATGCGATTTCCAATGTGCTGCTGGCCGTGTGCGGGCCGATTATCGTATTCGTCGCGGCTGGCTAGACCGTATTGTCAGAAGCCGCTTTCGCGCATCAATACCGCCAGTACATAAGTCGCAGCGTCGGCGAGCACACTGCGCCGCTCACCCTCAATCTTCAGATGCCCGCGGGTTTCGCGCAGGCTCGGCAGGGGCTCATCGAGCTGAATCAACACCTGAAACAGCGCATTGCTCGGAATCAGCGCATGTTCGGCATTGGTCGTCGGTACGGGCCCGCCAAAGCGTGAAGACAGCATGCGGTGCGACAGCTGACTGGCGCGGGTGCTGCCGATCTGCACGACACGGCCGGACATCGGCGTGGTCTGGCCATCCGCATAGAAACGAACGTGATCCCCGATGGCCATGCGGTGTACCTGGTCCTGGGCGACATACGCATCGACCTGCCAACTCTGTGGGTCAATCAGTATGCCCAGCGACTCTTGGCGGCCGACCCATTGCCCGGCCTTCCAGTCGGGATTGACGTCGAGCCAGACCCCGGCAAACGGCGTCTGCAGGTTGAGTCGGGCGATTTCCGAACGGGCAGCGCGGGCCTCTTCGAATTGCACGTTGAGGCGCTGGCGGGTCACGGCGTCTTCGGCCAGGCCGCCGGGATCGGCAATCAGCCCGGACAGCCGCGCCTCGTAGCTGCGCGCGCTGGCTTCGCTGGTTTGCAGACGCGAGGCGATGTCCGGCTCGTCCAGGGTGATCAGCGTTTCCCCAGCCTTGACCGGGCCCTCCGGGTGAATCGATTGCAGGCGCGCCGGGTAGGGCGCATACACGCGCAACTGGTGCTCAGCACGGGCCACGCCGACCGCATCGATCTGTGTGCGCCATGGCATCGCCAGCCCCAGCAGTATCAACAGCAGCACCGCGTAAAACGCCACTTTGCGGCGGCCGGGAATCGCCGCACGGTTTTTCCACCAGTGACCCAGTTCGCGCATCACCGGCATCGCGATAAACCAAGACAGTTCGACCATGAACAGGAAAATCCCCAAGATCTTGAAGAAAAACAGATAGACCGCCAGCGCGATCCCCAGAAACAGCACCAACCGATAAATCCAGGTAATGATCGCGAAGGTCACCAGCAAACGCCGCTGACTTACAGGAAATGATTCCGGCCAGTCTTCCTGCAAGCCCAGCAGATTGCGCCGCAATGCGACCCGCGCGAGTGCTGAGGCGCGTTCGTGCAGGTTGGGGAAATCCAATAGGTCGGAGAGGATGAAGTAGCCGTCGAAGCGCATGAATGGGCTGGCATTCAGCGCCAGTGACAGCAACCAGCTCGTGGTCGCCAGATAGAGCAAGGCGTTGCGCAAAGCGCCGGGATCACACAAGGCCCAACCCAGCGTTGAGATTCCGGCCAGCGACAGTTCGGTGACAATCCCTGCTGAGGCAATCGCCAAGCGCTGCCGCGAGCGGCTGAGTTTCCAGCTCTCACCGGTGTCGGTGTAGAGCATCGGCCACATCACCACGAACGCAATGCCCATGTGCCCGACGCGCAAGCCCAAGCGCGTGGCGACCAGTGCATGGCCAAGTTCATGCAGGGTTTTGGCGACGATCAACGCGAGGGCGAAACTGAACAGGCCTTCGGTGGAAAACGACTCGACCACGGCGCTGGTGAACACGTCCCACTGCTGCAATACCAGAATAATCCCCAGCACGCTGAGACTCAGTACCAGCATCCCGGTCAGCGGATGAAACAACCAGCCCAAGGCGCGCGCCAGATTCTGCAGCGGCTTCTGCGGGCGCAGCAACGGGATACGGAAAAACAGGTAGTGGTGCAGCCACCAGCGCCAGGTTAGCCAGCCACCTTCTTCGCCTTTGGCCTTTAGGCGTTCCAGCGCCGCTGGGCCTGAGCGCAATAATTGATGCTGTTCGAGGAACTGGCGAAAATCCAGAACCTGCTCGACATCAGGCCTCAGCGCCGTACCTTCGGCAATCTGCTCGCTGATCTTGCGCGGTGACTGGCCCCAGCGCAGCAGGCACTCGAACTCGAGCCAGCCGATGCGGTAAAAGCGGTTGATCACCGTGTCTTGAATCACCCACGCCGGTTCACCGTTGCTGCCGTGGGCTGCTTCGCTCAGGCGCAAGTCTTCGCGCAGTGGCGGGACGGGCAGATCGGCAGGATCAAGCATTACCAGCCACTCCAGGCCCGCAACGTCGCCAACGGACGGCGCAGCAGGTAATAACCGAGCATCACCCGCCCGCCATAAATTTTCGCGGTGCCGTGCAGACCGAGGCGCGCGTGTTCCGGGGCGCCTTCGATGCTGGCGAGCAAGCGATAGGCGACCACGCCGTCATCGCCGGGGCGCGCCTGATAACTGGTTTCGAGGATTTCACCTTTGAGAGGCGTCAGCGGATACGCGGTCAGGAACAGCGTGACTTCGGCGCCGGGCTCCAGTGCGATGGCATCGGCCACCGCCAGCTGGATCAGCATCGCCGGTTGTGTCGGATCAGCTACTTGCATGATGCGTTCGCCCGTCACCACCGGTTTACCCAGCCAGTCATTGGGGTCGCTGAACACCGCGACGCCGCCGCGCGGAGACAAAACCTGCGTGCGCTTGAGTTGCGCCTGCACCGCCGCCAGTTCCGCCCGACGCTGTTGCGCGCGACCGGCCAGCAGGGTCAGTTCGCTTTTGCTTTGCGAGTTATCGAACGCCCTCTGACTGGCGGCCTGTAATTCTGCATCGGCCACGGCGACTTCCTTGCCGAGCACTTCGGCGCGGCTGCGCAGGGTGGTTTCGTCCAGCGAGAACAGCAATGTGCCAGCGTCGACCGGTTGATTCGGTCGAACCTGAATCTTTTCGATCACACCATCGATCGGCGAACTGATGATCTGCGCCTGCCGCGAGACGATTTCGGTCGGCGCCAATGCAGTCTGCCGTACCGGCAACAACAGCAAGGCGCCAATCACAATCAACGTCAGCAACAGTTGTTTGCGATTTGGTCGCCAGCGGCTGAAACGCTTGCGTCGCGTCAGCGCCGACCAGCAATACGCCCACGTGTTGACCAATCCCTTGAGGTGTTGCCACAACAAGGTCGGCGGTGCCTGCTCCAGCAACACGATCAACAACCCCAGGCGCTGATCGTCGCGATCCTGCACCGGCACGCACCACAGCCCCGTCGGCCACCACTCGTTCCAGCCTTCGGCGATATCCGGCGGTGGGGCAGTCACTTCCTGCGACAGCCAGACCGGTTCGCCAGCGGGAACCTGCGCGGATACCCAGCGACTGGCACGGCGTAGCCACACCAGATACGGCGAGTCCTCGCTGGGGCGCGACAGGCCCGAGACGTTCAGCAGTTCCAGTGACGACTCACGCTGAGCAAACACCAATGCCTGATGAAAGTGCAGCAACGGGTACAAGTCGTTGGCCATGCTGAATGCCAGCGCATTCAGTGAGTCGGCAGCCATGGCTTTGTCGCGCAGCGCGTCGAGCTCCAGGAGCAGGTTAGGGTGGGGCAGCGGCTCGTTCATGGTCATGGGCGTGCGGCTTGATCGAACTGTGCAGTGCCGCTCATGCCGGCCATCAGGTCCGGGTATTTGTTGTCGAGTCGGGCTTCCAGCTCGACGGTTTGCGCCACCGCATCGACGCGTGAGTTGATGCCGCTGACGTGAGCCGGATAGGTCTTGCCGGTTTCATGGATGCTGACTTGCAGCGGCATGCCGGGTTTGAGGTCTTTGAGCAGATTGGAAGGCACGTTGAGACGCACTTTGAGCGCGCCGTCACTTACAAGATCGAACAACGGAGTGCCGGCGGCCACGGTTTGGTAAGGCTTCACATACACCTTGGCGACGCGCCCGGAAAACGGCGCAAGCACCTGACAATAACTGCTCTGTGCCGCACCCATCGCCCGCGCGCCGGCCGCCTTTTGCACTTCGGTATTGGCCATCGACACTTCGATATCGCCGACGGCATTGAGCTGGCGCAACTGTTGTTTCGCTTGCAGATTCTGCTTGGCCATCGCCAGTTCGGCGGCGGCGACTTTGGCGCGGGCTTCGGCTTCATTGCAGTTGAAACGGGCGAGTACGGCGGACTTGGCGACCTGTTCGCCGAAGCCGGTTTTCAGTTCGCCCAGAGTGCCGGCCATCTGGCTGGACAGGGTGGTTTCCAGTTCGGCGGCAAGTAACACGCGTATCGCGCTGGCACTTTCCAGTGTGGGGGCAGAAGGACTTTCTTCGGCGTGGACGGGCAGGATCAGGCTGGCCAACAGCAGGGCCCCGAAACGGGACTCAAGGGCGATTTTGCGCATTCGGCTTTCCTTGCGAAGTGGCGGCGAGCAGGCGTTGTTGTTCTTGTTCATTTAATGTGCGCTGGATTTCCCGGGCCAGGGTCTTGATGTCGTGTTGTTGAATTTCTTTGGGCAATACGTCGAGGCCCACCGAGTTGTACATCCGCCCCCAGGCCGCCTGAGCGCTGGAAAACGCGGCTTCACGCTGATAACGCGAGAGCAGATAACGTCCCTCGGAGCGGATCACCTCCAGTTCCGAACCCAGCGCACCGGTCTTGGCCGCCTGAGCATAGTCGAGCAGGCTGCGATCGACGCGCAGGCTGTCTTCGGCAAACTCGACTTCCTGGCGCGCCAGTTGATAGCGCAGGGTGCCGACCCGTACCTGGGTGAGGATCGCCATCGACAGCGCTACGCGACGGGTGTCGTCGGTTTCGCTCTGGGATTTCTCGGCGGCGTTCAGCGAAGGCAATTGCAGCAGGCGGATCAGGTTCATCGACACTTGCAGGCCGGTGCTCATCCAGTCGTTGTTGTAGAGGTATTTGTTGGAGTCGTATTTGTAGCCGAAATCGACGCTGACGTTCGGCCACAACTGCGCCTTGGCGATCTCCAGATCCTTCTGGTTGACCCGTTTGCGGTACCACTCTTCCATGATTTCCGGGCGGTTCTCCAGCGACAACTGTTCCAGCCGCGCCATGCTTTGCCGCACCTCTGGCAGGGCCGGATCAGCCGTGTCGGCGAGTATCATTTTCGAGCCTGGCGGTAACGACATCAGTGCCGACAGTTCAGCCTGGGCGAACTCCAGATCCTGACGGCGTACGGTCAGCAGGTAGATCGAGTCGAGGAGGGCGCGTTGATAGGCGAGGATTTCCTGACGCGGCAGCAGGCCACGGGTTTCGGCCTCACGAGCCGAGGTCAGCGCGGTATGGGTGCGCATCAGCAATTTGTCGACTTCGGGCATCAGACGTTGGGCGCCGAGTGCGCGCCAGTAAGCGTTACGCACGTCCTGCAGAACGTTCTGCGCAACTTTGCGCCGACGCTCTTCGGCCATCAGGATCTGGTCGGATTTCTGCTGGGTGCGGTAATAAGCGACGCCGAAATCCAGCAGGCTCCAACTCAGACCCAAACCATACACTTCACGATAGCGTTCTTCCGAGGTCGATGGACGCAAGCTGACCTGGCGGTCTTCGATGCCGATCGAGGTACCGCCGGAATCGTTGTCACGGCCGGCGTAACCGGCCGAGGCGACCAGGCGCGGGAGCATCTCGTGACTGGATACGTCGCGCAGGTCCGAGGCCAGCGCGCTTTCCATCAGTTTGAGGCGGTAGTCGAGGTTGTATTTCAGTGCGCGGGCGGCGGCTTCGTAAAAGGTGATCGGTGCAGTAACCGGCTCCTGGCCGGAATACATGCGTGACTGGTCGGCAATGATCCGTTGGCGGTTTTCTTCGTCGGTGGAGGGTTTCGGTTCCGTTGATGAGCAAGCACTGAGCAACAGTGCAGAAGCGATGGCGGTACTGAGAAGCCGGGTCGCATGTAGTCGCATGTTCATTCCTTTGTATTCTTCGAATTTATTCTGTTCGACTGTTTGCACCATCACGGTTTGCCGGCCGCATCCGTTGGGCTGCATCGCGCAATTGCGCGCTGAAACCATTGGTTGACGGTTTTCCACGCTCTTTTTCAGCCGGCACCGGCCCATGGGTCAGATCCGCCGGGATCAAGGTGAACAGCGATGGATCGCTCAATAAACCATCGGCACTCAGGCTGGTACGGCCCTGACGCCCCTGGATCCAGAGCAGGTCAAGTTCGCTGTCGAGACGGCTTTCGCGCACCGCTAGCGCAACGAATTGCCCTGGCACCAGACCCAAGCCATTGGCCAGCGACTCACTCCGGAACTCACCCACCGACGCAAGACGGATTCTGCTGCCGTCCACCCCCATGGCCGTCAATTCGGATGCGGCAGCCGCGCGCTCGACCACCGGGGTGACGAAAACCGCTGGTTGTGGATCGGGAATCAGCAGGTTTGGGTTTTGACTGGTGTTATCTCGCTCGAAGAAATTGCCCCCGGGTGCAGGAATGAAGGGTGTGGCGATGTCGAGCGTGATCAGCAGTTCGGCCTGGTCACTGGCGCCGTTGCGGTCATTGATGGTGTAGGTGAACACGTCTCGCAGGATTTGCCCGAGACCGGCGGCGGCCAGCACGGCCGGATTGTTCTGGTCGATGGTGTAGGTGTAGCTACCGTCGGCGTTCAGCACCAGCGTCCCGTACAGACCGATGATCGGCTGACCAATGACGCCAGCACTGCCGGACTCGGCCTCTCCACCGGTGCGCACGCCGACCACTACCAGGCTGTCATTGGCGTCGACGTCGCCATCGTTGGGCAGCACGTTGCCAGTGGTTTGCGGTGCGGGAGCCTGATCGCTGGCGAACCCGCTGTCGTTCTGCGCGACCGGCGCGTCGTTGGCCCCCTGGATCACCACGGTCAGGCGCGCGTCTGAGGTCGCACCAGCGGTGTCGATCATGCGGTAGGTGAAGGTTTCACTGAGCGTTTCACCGGCGGTGCGCAACGCCTGGACCACCGGATTGTTGTTGTCGATGACATAGGTGTAGCTGCCGTCGGCGTTCAGCGTCAGTTGTCCGTACACACCGATCAGCACTTGCCCGGCGCCGGTCGACTGGCCGGCCTGATTGCTGACGCTCTGTACCTGTTTGCTTTCGCCATTGGCGACGCTGTCGACGTCCGTATCGTTGTCCAGCACATTGCCAGTGGCATTGCTGCCCGCGGTGCCATTGTTGACGCCGCCGGCCTCGACGGCAGTCGCGTTGTCATCGACGGCAACCGGGGTGTCGTTGCGGCCATCGACGGTGATGCGCAACTCGGCAATGCTGGTGTCGCCCCAGCGGTCTTCGATGGTGTAGCTGAAGACTTCGTTGAGGGTCTGGCCACTTTGGCGCAAGGCCTGCACGACAGCGAGGCTGTTGTCGACGGTGTAGGTGTAGCTGCCGTCGGCATTGATCAGCAGATCGCCGTACAAACCGCGTAATGACGTGCCGACGCTGCCCACCGTGCCGATATCGTTGATGCTGCCGGTGTGGATGCCGATCACAGACAGTGGGTCGCTTTCTGCATCGGTATCGTTGCTCAAGACATTGCCAACCGGGTCGATTCCCGGCTCGGAATTGTTGCTGCCGCCAGCCTCGACCGCTGTTGCGGTGTCAGTATTGGCCTCAGGCGCCGAGTTACGGCCGCGGATGATGACGTTGATTTGCGCCAGATCGTTTTGCCCGCCGAGGTCGGTGACCTGATAGGTGAAGTGTTCGTTGAGGAACTGCAGTGGCCCCAGCGCCAGGACCGCCGCGTTGCTGGAGTCGAGGTTGTAGGTGAAGCTGCCATCGGCGCCAATGATCAATTGCCCGTAGAGCCCGTTGATCAGCGTGCCATTGCCGTTGTCGGTGCCGGCAGTGACCCCGGCCAGGGGGCCGCCGGCGGCTTCGGTGCCGAAGCGAATACCCGTGACGGTTTTGCTGTCGCCCTGATCGACGTCGGTGTCGTTGGGCAGCACGTTGCTGCTCGGATTGACGCCATTGCCATTGCCGTTATCAGCCACGGCCAGCACGGTATCGTTGGCCGCTACTGGCGCGTCCCATGCGCCGTCGATGCGGATACTCAACTGTGCGGTGTCGGTCGCACCGGCAATGTCGCGCATGCGATAGGTGAAGGTTTCCACCAGCGAATCGCCGACTTTAAGCGCCTGAACCGCCGCCAGTGTGTTGTTGATCACGTAGCTGTAAGTGCCGTCGGTATTGATGGTCAGCGTGCCGTACAAACCGTTGAAGGTTTGCGCACCACCGACGGTCGTGAAGGTCCCGCCAGCGGCTTCACCGCCGGTACGAATACCGGTCAGCAGCTTGGCGTCATTGGCATCGACATCGGCGTCGTTGGTCAGGACATTGCCGCTCGGACTCACCCCCGGCGTGCCGTTGAAGGTGCCGCCGGCTTCGACCGCGACGGCACTGTCGTCGGCGGCAATCGGGTTGTCGTTGGCACCGTCAATAGTGATGGTCAGTGTCGCGGTGCTGGTAGCACCGGCGAGGTCACGGATCTGATAAGTGAAGGTTTCTGTCAGGGTTTGGACATTGGTGCGTAGCGCCTGGACCAGTGCGTTGCTGTTATCGACCAGATAGCTGTAGCTGCCGTCGGCGTTCAGGGTCAGTTGGCCATAAGCGCCGTTGAACCCGCTGCCGATGACGCCGATCGAGGCGCCCTGATTGACGGCGATGACGCTGAGCGTTTCGCCGTTAGCGTCGACATCAGTGTCATTGCTCAGCACATTGCCGCTCGGATTGCTGCCTGGTGTGGTGTTGTTCAGGCCTCCGGCTTCGGTGGCCGTGTTGATATCGTCTTGCGCGACCGGGGTGTCGTTGCGGCCTTGAATATTGATGTTCAGCGTGGCGCGATCGGTTGCACCGGCCGCATCCATCACCTCGTAACTGAATGAGTCGAGCAAGCTGTTGCCGACGCGCAAGGCTTGAACGGCCGCCAGGCTGTTGTCGAGGCGATAGCTGTAGCTGCCGTCGGCATTCAGCGTCAGCCAGCCATAAGTGCCACGCAATTCCGCGCCCAGCGTGCCGGCGGATCCGCTGCCCGATTCAGTGCCGGTGCGCACCGACGACACCGCGCGGGTTTCGCCATAGGCATGGTCGGGCAGGTCAGCCGGGACTTCGCCGCCGTCGACGTCGGTGTCGTTAGTCAACACGTTGCCGGTAGGATCCTGGCCCGGCTGGCTGTTGTTCAATCCACCGGCTTCGATCGCTATGCCTGAGTCGTCACCAGCCACCGGGTTATCGTTTTGCCCGCGAATCAGCACGATGATTTCTGCAGTGTCGATTTCTGGCGTCGCATTGCCATCGCTGACCGTATAGGTGAAGCGCTCCGACAGCAGATCACTGCTGCGGCGCAATGCCTGCACGTCGAGGTTGCTGTTGTCGACCTCATAAACGTAGCTGCCGTCGGGGAAAATCGTCAGCGTGCCGTACAGCCCGGCGATCACCGTGCCGCCGATATTCACTGCTATCGGCGTCCCCGGATCGCCAGTGGCGCCGGTTTTGATGAGCGTGACGGTCAGATCATCACCGTCGGGATCGGTGTCATTGGCCGTCACGTCACCAGACGGGTTGACGCCCGGCGTGGCGTTGCCAACACCGCCCTGTTCGGTAGCGAGCGCAATCACGTCTTGCGCCACGGGTGGATCGTTGACGCCGCGTACGGTAATCACCAGTTGCGCGGTGTCGGTCAGCCCGGTGGTATCGGTAACACGATAAGTGAAGAACTCGGTCAGCGTCTGGCCTGACGCCAACGCCTGTACCGCAGCGTTGGTACTGTCCACGTCATAGAAGAACGAGCCGTCGGCGCCGATGCGCAAGGTGCCGTAGAGCCCCACCACCACGGTGCCGTTAGCCGACGTGGTGCCTGTAGCGACGCCGCTGAGGACATCGACAGCGGGGTTGTAGCTGGCCTCACTTTTGTTGATCACGCCGTTGACCAGCAACTGACTGCTGGGCTGGTCGTTGGCATCGACGTCCTGATCGACGCCGTTGCCGCCCGGTTGGGTGATCGTGCCGGGGCGACTCGGGAACTGCACGACGTTGCCGCTCGGATTGCTTTCCGAGGCATTACCGTTGGTGGAGGCTGCTTGCGCCGTAGCGGCGTCGTCGCTGGCCAGCGGATTGTCGTTGGCACCCTGAATCACAATGCGCAATTGCGCGACGTCGTTCAGGCCGCCAGTGTCGGTGAGCCGATAACTGAAAAACTCCACCAGTTGCTGACCGGCACTCAAGCGTTGCACGGCGTCGCTGGCGTTATTGACGACGTAGCGATAAGTGCCGTCGGGATTGATGGTCAAGGTGCCATAAAGGCCCGCAACCACAGTGGCAGCGTTGACATCGGTGAACTCGCCAGTGCCTGCTTCAGCCACCGGGCGCACGCCGGTCACGCTGCGGGTTTCGCCGTTGGCGGCGCTGTCGACGTCAGTATCGTTGGTCAACACGTTACCGGTGGCATCGCTGCCCGCCGTGCCGTTGTTGACCCCACCGGCCTCTACCGCAACGCCGTCGTCATCGACACCTTGCGGCGTGTCGTTGGCGCCTTGAATGGTCACGGTCAATGTGGCCGTCGAGGTCTCCCCGGCAAGGTCGGCGAGGACGTAGTTGAAGTTGTCCTGCAAGGTCTGGCCCGAGAGGCGCAGCGCCTGCACGGCTGCGTTGCTGTTATCGACCACATATTGGTAGGTGCCATTGCTGCTGATGACCAACTGACCGTAGAGCCCGTTGATCACGGTGACACCGGCCAGCGGTATCTGTGCGCCAGCGCCAGGGGCGACGGATACAACCTGCAGTTGATCGGCATTGGTGCCGATGTCGACGTCGGTGTCGTTGCTCAGCACATTGCCGCGCGGGTCGATACCGGCGGAGGCATTGTTATTGCCGCCCGCTTCGAGCGCCGTGGCGGCGTCGTTGACGCCCACCGGGGTGTCGTTGACCGCGGCAAGGATGATTTGCAGCGTATCGGAGTCGGTCAGGGCATCGGCGCCAGTGCCGGGAATGCCGTCGCCATCGGCATCACCGTAGTTGCCGAGGTCGTTGCTGAGCACGGTGAGGGTGTCGGTGCCGTTGAAGTTGGCGTTGCCCAAATAGCGCAGGCTGGCCAGTGCCGTGTTGATGTCGGCCAGGTTGCCGGTCAGTGTCAGGCCGGCGGTATTGGCGCCTATGACGGTGACACCGGGCACTGTCGCACCGAGGAACAACGTGCCTTGGGTGACTGTGAGGATGACGCTGATCGCGCGGTCGTTGAGGTTCGGGTCACGGTCGGCATCAAGGTCGGCAACACTGATGCCACCGATATTCAGCACCACATCTTCCTGGCCGTTCTGCGTGCCGGGGAGGGTGTTGACCGGCGCGTCGTTGAGTTCGACGTAACCGGCATTCGCGCTTTGCGTGTCGGCGTCGCCGAGGGTGATGGTGATCTGGCCGAGGGTGCCGGCATCGCTGTCGACCCGCACGCGCAAATCACCCAGCGGTTGCGGATAACTGACCAGCCCGGCGGGTACGTCGATGCGGAATACGCCCAGCGGCAAAACGCCAAAGCGGTATTGGCCGTTGGCGTCAGTCACGGTGGTGAATTGCAGGTTGTCGGCGCCGGTGTCGAGCAAGCCGTCGGCGCCGGCCCAGGTCAGGGTAACGGTTTGCCCGGCCAGCCCGGCCCCGTCCGGGGTGGCGCTGGCTGTCGGGCTGGCGGTGTCGTTCCACAAGGTGCCGGTGATGACGCCGAGCCCGGCGTTGTCGCGCAAAATGTACTGGTTCGGGCCCACTGTGCTGCCGGTCCGTTCACCCGTGGTGCTGCCGTCGACCCCGACGCTGTCGCCGCCCCAACTGGTGAAATCCTCGGGCAGGCTGCTCCAGGTCAGTGTCGCGTTGCTGCTGGCGACGATGCTTGAGTTGGGCAGATCGACCGAGTAACGCACCTGGATCTGCGCGCCGATATCCAGTTGATCAAAGTTGACACTCAAACCGCCGGTGGTGCTGAAAGTGATCCCGGCCGGAAGGTTGCCCGGCCCATAGGTCACGCCATTGACGCTCACGCTCAGCAGCGTGTAATTACTGCCGCCGGCAAAGCTGTCGCTGACTTGCGCATCGAACGCCGGCAGACCGCCGTTCTGGGTAAAACTCAGTTGCACCGTAGCGTTGCCGGTCGTTCCGCTCGGGTTCGGATTGAAGGTGACGATTTGTTTGTCGAGGCCGCTGAAGCTCGGCTCGACCACGCGCTCGAACACCGTGTCGCTGACCGCGCGACCTGCGCCGCCGACAATCTCCCGCGCAGTCACGGCCAGTTGCTCGCCGGCAATGTTGGTGGCGATGTTGGTCACCCGCACGTTGAATTCGATGGAAATGCCTTCGAGGTCGTCATCGTCGCCATTGCCGTTGACCACATTGCCGAGGTCGAACGTCACCACCTGGCTGCCGTCGGGGTTGGTGACGATGATCAGTCGGCCTGGATCGAAAATGCCCTGCGGCGCCAGTCCGGAGAGATCCGAGGTGATGGGCAACGCCTCCGGGCTGTTCTCGTTACCGTTGATGTTGAGTGTGCCGCCGACGATGAGGTTGGCGTCGCTGGTCAGCCCGCCGTTGGAAATGAACGCGATGCGCAACGCATTGACCAGCGCATCCGGCGAGATGAACTGCAAGCCGTTGGCCAGGGTGATCTGTACCTGATAGTTGGGGTTGTTGCCCTCGGGCACCAGTACCACCACGCGATAGCGAATCACTTCGCCGACGGTCACTTGCTCGACCGCCCCCGTGGTCGGGTTGGGAGCAGCAGTGTCCGGCAGACCACCTACGCGGGAGATCTCGATGGCCTGGGCCACGGGAATCAGCAGGGTCGAAAGGTTACGATAATCGTTGAGCGTGCCGCCATTGAGGGTGCCGTCGACACCGGTTCGTTCGTCCGCAATACCGCCGTCGAGGCTGGTCCACTGCACGCTGGCGACGTTGGTGATACTCGATAGCGCCGCCGCACTGGCGTTGACCACGCCGCTCAGTTGCAGAACGATACTGCCGCCCTTGCTGATGTCGATATTGGCGCCAGTGGCGGTTCGCAACTGGCCCCCGACGATTTCGAAAGCGACGCCGCCGTTGTTGGTTGCACCATTCTGATACAGCACGCCGACCAGCGTGACATTACTCAACTGAGTGGGCAGGGTGTCGAGGAAACTGATGTCGAAGGCACTGAAATCGGTGCTGCCATTGCCGTTGCTGATGGTGATATTGAACGTCACCGTGTCGCCTTCGTCATAACCACCAAGACCGGAGGTGGATGTGATCACCTGATTGATTTGCAGGGTTGGCTCGCGCACGGTCACGGTCGGCTGGCCGCCGGTAAGGGCGACGTTGCGATCAAGGGCGACGGCACCATTGGGTGTGTCGCTGTCAGGATCGCTGTAGACCAGTTGCGCGTTGTTTTGCAGCGAGACATTCGCCTGGTTGGCGATGACGTTGTTGGCCACCAGTTGCAGGCGAATCACGAACGTGTTGTTGCCGGTCTGGTTGTCCGCCGACACGCTGGAGACGCTGAACGTCCAGCGCCCGTCCACGCCATCGGCGCCCAGTGTGCCGCCAATCCCGGCGAAACCGCTGACCAGCACGCTGCCGGCGAAATCCGCACCGAGTGCGCCACTGTCGGCGCGGGTGGTGATGATCTGATAGCCCTGGCCGTTGTTGAAACTGGTATCCAGGCGCATGCCCGCAGGTATCAGGTCCTCGATGCGCAGGTTTTGCGTGGTGCCTTCGGGCAGGGTGATGACGATGTCGTAGCGCATGCTTTCGCCAATCACCAGATCGCTGCCGGTGGTGTGACTGGCGCTGGAATCGCCAGCATCGAGCGTACCGTCGGCAAAGACCTTGTTGATCACTGGCGCGGCAACCAGTTGATTGGCCAGATCGGTGAGGTCGGTGGGGGTGAAATCGTTGCCGCCGTTGACGCTGGCGTAATTCGTCAACGCTGCGCTGGTCTGCAAGGTGCGGCTGGCCTCAATGGTGGCGCTGACGACGACGTCGTAACTGATCACCACCACATTGGCGCCGCTGGTGTCGGCAGCCGTGCCGCTGCGCCCAGCGAGAAGGGAGGCCTGGCCGCCGGCATCGAGGAAGGTGATCTGGTTGCCGCTGACGCTGTAATCGGTGCCAAGCACCAGCAGGGTGCCGTCGCCGCGATAGATCTGCAGATTGGCCGCCGCCAGGCTGCCGCCGACAAAACTCAATCCGCCGGGCAGGGTAATGGCGGTGCTGACATCGAATGCGCCGCCCCCACCGGTATTCTCAATCGCGGTCACCAGGCGCAGTTGGTCAGCACCGTCGATATTGCTGATGTTGCCGTCCACGGCTGACAGATCGGTGATGCTGCCGTTGAACGGCACGCCGCTGCTGCCCGGCGGATTCCAGCTGCCGGTGGTGCCAGTGACCGTCCCGTTGGAGCCGGACACCACGCCGTGCTTGATGCCCAGCACCGGTTCGGCCACGGAAACAATCGCCACTACGTCGGAGGAAATCAACGTGCGGTCGGTGAGGGTGGTCTGCTGTGTCGATTGGGCCAAAACGTCCAGGGAGCGCTGGTCGGCAAAGGGTTGATCGCCAACCCTCACGGTAAACCGGACAACGATCCGGCTGCCGGTGGTGGTGCTGGTCGCGAAGCTGCCGAAGTCGAACACTACCGAGTTGCCATCGGCACTGGTCACGCTGATCACGCCGCCCGCGTTGGTGTTGCCCGGTCCAAGCTGCCACTGGCCGACATCGCTGCCAGAACCCCAGGTAACTCCTGTGACATTGAACAGCGGCAGCGGTAGATAAGCCGTGAGTTTGAATTGCTCGTAGTCGCCGGTGACCAGGTCATAGCTCAGTTCAAAAGTCACTTCATCGCCGGGACGCAGTTCGCCGTTGCCCGGTGGTGTGCCGTTATTGACCTCAACCAGACTGATATCGACGTTGCTGGTGGGCACAACGCTGGTGGTCGCGGAGCCGTCGGTTTCGCTCTGTCCGGTGAGGTTGAACTGGTCAACCAGCAGCGTGCCGTCCACCGTGGCGGTGTTGCCCAGTTCATCGCCCTCGTTGATGTCCGGATGCGGATTGCCTGAAGGCGGTTTGTAGGTCTGGCCGACAATCGCCGAATAGCTCAGCACGGCGACTACCGCGCCTTGCAACGTCTCGTCAAAAGCCAGGTCGCCGTTGAGCCAGCCACGCACGTTGTTGAACGCATTGCGCAGCGACTGGGCAATGTCGAACACCATCGAGGTCGTGCCATCGGCATTGTCGACCACGCTGGTGACCAGCGTGATGGTCTGTACCACGCCGTTGATGGTCACGGTAAGCGTCGGGGTGCCGCTGAGGGTCTGGCCGTCGCTGAGCTGATCGCGAATGACCAACTGGCCCTGATTGAAGAAGTCCTTGCCGAAGGCGAAGTAGTCGGAAATCGCCAGATTCAGGGTGTATTGCAGCGTATCGCCGGGGCTGATACCGGTGTGGCCGATGTCGGTCTGCATCGTCGCGGTTTTCAGCAGGGTGATCGACTTGGCGATGAACTGCGTGGTTTGACCGGTGCCGCTGAAATCAATGGTGGTGTTCGGTGCGGTGACGTCGCGCGGGTCCAGTGGTACCCATTGCCCCGAAGCACTCGGCGCCCCGAGGGTCACTGTCACCGCATCGCCGGTCACCGGGTTGATGACGGGCTGGCCGTTGGCATCGACTTCGGGCACATAGAACGCGACCACCGTATCGGTCGTGCCGGTGAGGCTGGCGTACTCGACGGTAAACGAGTTGATGTAGACGTCGTTTGCCGCAATCAACACGGCGATTTGTGCCGCGCCGGTCACCACCGTGCCGTCGTGAAGGGTAATGGAAGTCACCTGCCCGCCGGCGCCGGGGGTGATGGAGTTGACCTGAATATTGTCTGGCAGCGGTTGGGTGATGATGACATTGGTCAGGGTCTGGCCCGGCGCCGGCGTCGCCGACAGGGTCAGCGTGCGCACGTAGTTGGGACCAGTGGCGGTTTCACCCTCAGGGGTATTAATGGTTTCGCTGACCGTGATAACTGTCGGATGCACCACGAATGCGGCGCTGCCAGCCTGAATCAGACTCGGGTCGTTGGTCGGGTTATCGAGCGCATCATTACCAAACTGGAAGCCACCACTGGCGCGAATGGTCAGATCAGGCGTGCCGTTGGAGAACGCCGTGTCAGCAAGATTGCTCAGGCTGGCGGTGATCTGCACGCCAATCACCGGTTGTTGATTGGTAACGCTGGCGAATGGCAGATCGATGACCACCAGTTTGTCGCCGGCGCGCATGCCATAGGTCGCCGCGTTAATGATCAGGAAGTTGCCGTTGGCGTCCTTCGCCAGCGGATGCGTGGCGTTACCGTTGGCGTCGAAAGTAACCACGTGACTGGTCAGGGTTTGCCCAAGATACGTGGCGGAGATGAAGTTGACGCCGTCGTCGCCATCCCTGCCAGTCGATGGCATGGCCAGATTGATGAACGGGGCAAACCCGGTTTGTGTCGAAGCATTAGTGAAATTCACGGTGAAGGTGAAGCTATCTCCCAGCAACACGTCGCTGCCGCCGGTTGATACCACGGCGGTGGGTGCAGCATCGGCGAGCAATCCGTTGAAACTCTCCATCGCAAGGCCGCTGATGGCGATGCTCTTATCGATATCGCCGACTCTGGTTTCTAACGCCCAGTCACCGCCAGCCTTGGTGCTGCCGGTGTCGTTACTGGAAGCGGCCACATCGGCACCCGTCCAGCGCGCGAGTTCGGTTACCAGGGTTTGCCCGGCCGCACCGGCACCGACGTCACAGCCATACAACTGGATGTCCGCACCTTCGGTGAGGTTGGCGCGCCATTGTTCGAGGTTTTTTGCCAAGGAGTCGACGTTGTCCGAGCTGATCGTTCGATTGCCCAAGGTAAATTGTCCGGACGCACCGTGGGACATGACCTGAATCGAGTCGACCTTGCCCAGTTGCGCAAGGGCAGCGGAAATCGCTGCGAGACCATCCTCACCTGCATTCACCACAATAGCGGTGACATTACCGGGCAATTGCGCAAGTAACTGGTCGCGGTTTTCAATGCGGCTGTCAATCACCAACAAACTGCGCGCGGCAGAAGGCGCTTGATCGGTGGCGGCTCGGCCTTCAGTAGGCGTAGCGTGAGGGCCTTGCGCTTCTACCGCAGCAGGCTGGGCGGCAGGGTCACTGTGATGCTGATCGACCGTCGCTGAGGCCGCGGCCCCATCGAACAGGATTCTTGGCTCCAATGCCAACGACTGACGCTGCGGACGTAGATGTGCCCCGCAAAATCCACCCCGTGAACCATTCATGATCGGCCCTCTTGCTACGTGCTGAATCATTCCATTGAATGCCGACGCATCGCGACGAACAGATTAAGCGTAGGAGTAGCTGGGTTTTTTACCAAACCATCCGCGGTGATCTGTGCTTTTTGGGGACGTACGGCCCAGCCTCTTTTGTCGGATGATTCAAAACCGCCAGACCAGCCCCCCACCTATTACATGCAGCGCTGCGTTCTTGTACTCGCCGGACACGGAGCCACCAGAACGGGACTTGGTCTGTTGTACCTCCATGTCTGCGAGGTAGACCAAGGTGTAGCTCATGTGCATGTCGAGGTTTTCCTGCAGCGCATAGTTGAATCCGGTTGCCAACCGCCACGACTCGTTCATCGGGTTATCGACCGTGCGATCCTTGTCTTCGACGGCGGAGGAGTCATAGGCGACGCCGACATTCCAGCGCAGCTTAGGGTTGATCTGGTTTTGCGCGCCGAGGGAAACGTGCCAGGTGTCCTTGTATTGCCGATCGGCAGTGCGTGAAGTCGATGCAGCATCGGTGTCGACCTCGACACCCACCTTGCCGAAGTCACTCCAGTCTTGCCAGCCGAGGCTACCCAGTAATGTCCATTGAGGATCGAGCTGGTAGGAAACACTGGTGGTGACTGTTTGAGGAACATTCATGTCAATGCTCAGTTGGTCGACGTCAACACGGTTCAGCGCGAATCGGAGCAGGGGGTTGGTGATGTTTTTCAACTCGGGTCGGTCTTCGAACTCCAGCTTGACCTTGCTCGTCCATGCAACGCCGAGCCTGGTCCGATCATTGAGGTTGTAGAGCAAACCGATATTCGCGCCTGTACCCCAGTCTGTGTCCTTGTAGCGCAACTGGCCGTCGTCGGCGTTGCCCAGCCCCAGCACGTTGTTATTGACCGCTACTTCAGTGCGGAAGTAGCCCAGCATGAAGCGAGGCCCGAAGCCGATCGATAAGTCATCTGAAATTTTATAAGCATAGGTCGGCTGGAATGACACACCGATAATGGCCGACTCCTGAGTGAAATATCGTCCTGCCCAGTCGTCGTCATAATCCAGTGCCAGACCGAAGTTGCCATACATACCGAAGCCGATTGTCGATCGATCATCAAGTTCATGGCTGATGAAAAAACTGCTGCCTGGCAGATATTTCAGTGCGTTGCCGCCTTCGTTGCCACTGAAGGTGTTGGCGCTGTCGCGGGAAAAACTCAGGTCACCGAGGATCACTTGGGCATTGAAGTTGATCTGCGTGCCAGCCAACTGACTGATGCCGGCCGGGTTGGTCATCAGCACACTCGGGTCAGTGGCCAGCACCGCCGACCCGGCGTTCGCGAGGCCCGTGCCCTCATGACCTGCTTCGTAAATCATGATACCGCCCGCCTGGGCGGACAGGCTGCTGACGAATAAACCTGTGGCGCCAAGCAACGACAGGGTTGCACGTACTGAGTTTCTGCTGGTGAACGGCGATCCGGAGCGGCGCAAATCCTTGGCTGACATGAGGGTCTCTCTCCTTACTGGGCGGCAGGGCAACCGTTGCTGGAGTTGCTGGCAGTGCGGCCCACTAACGCTGCCAGACGTTTGTCGTTGTTTTGCTGAGCCGCAACCAGATCATCAATGCGGATGCAGGATGCTGCGGCAGTTCAGCGCACGAGGTCCGTCAGCACCACGCAAGCGCCAATTCGCGTCCATCAATGCGTATTGGCCAGGAACCGAATCGAAGCGCTGTACCTCACGCGCAGTAACACCTTCCAATCGGATACGCTCGGCGGACTTTAGAGACTGGAAAAACTTCATTGAGGATAGAAGCGCTTCACGGTTCAGCAACTTTTTTTATTTCGGTATCGGATGAAAATCACGAAATCTACTTCGATTGGCGATCAGGGCGAATAGGTGAGCGATAGATAAACTGGCTGGCCAAGGACGGCCAGCCCCTTTCACCTGAGGCTACAACTTCAGAACGCACTCATTTCAATGCCGGATCCGCAATATTCATTTTTTTCCAGGACTGCAAGACCACCTGTGCCTTGGGTTCCTGCCCGCTGTTGAGATACCACTCGATCAGCGATAGCCGCGCGTTGCGGTTCGCAGGTTGCGCCCTGAGCAAACGCTCCAGTTGCGCACACGCTTCATCCACTTTGCCGCTCTCGTGCAAAGCAACTGCCAGTACGTAACCGTACTGCGCGTTCTGCGGCTCCAGTTGCGCAGCCTTGCTGAGGGATGGCATGGACTCGGCGGTTTTCCCCGCACGGATCAATGACAGTCCGCGAGTGTGGTGCAGCAACGCGGCGTCAGGATGTTGTTTGAGGCTTTCATCAAGCAGGGCTTTGGCTTCCTGACTGCGGCTGTTGCCTTCCAGCCATTGCACAAGCGTGACCAGAGCGGGGTAGAAGTCCGGATCACGCTTCATTGCTGTGCGCAGTAGCCCCTCTACTTCGCTGGAACGTCCATTGGCTTGATACAACATCGCAAGGTTGAGGTTGGCTTCGGCACGCTCTGACAGACTCTTCTGCACGGATTCGTACTCGGCAATTGCGGCATCCCAGTTGGCCTGTGCCGGGCCCAGCCCGTTGCGAGCGACACTCAACAGATCCCGTGCCGCCACAATGCGCACAGCCTTGACTGGATCGCCCAGCAGCGGCGTCAACAGAGCCACCCGCTCCGGCGGCGGTAGAAACGCGCTGACAGCACGTACTGCGGCTTCACGGACTTGCGGGGCCGGATATTTCAGGTCCTGTGTTGCCAGTTTCAACGCTTGTTCGCTCGGATACAGCGGCAACTCCGCCAATAACGTCGCGCGCTGAATAGCCGGCAGATTGCTGCGCTGCAACTGCTCGTATAATGCCTGCGCTGCACCGGGGAGACCATTGCGAATCAACAGCAGGCTTTCGTCGTAACGCGGCGCCTGCGGGGCAGTCGAGCCGTTCCACAGTTTGAATTGCGCGGTGATCTTGTCCCCGGCCTTGCCTTGGTGACAAGTCAAACAGGCGTCCTGGGTACCGAGTTTTGCCGCGCGTTCCGGGTTGGGAATACTGAAGCTGTGGTCATGCCGGAAATCGTTACCCATATAGAACTTGCCGGGCATGTGGCAATCGACGCACTGCGAACCCGGTTGGCCCATGGCGTGGCGGGTGTGTTCGACAGAGTCGTAGTTTTTTGCCTGGAGGCCTTTGCCATCGACACCTTCGACGGCGGTCTTTCCAGCCGTGTTATGGCACTGCAAGCACACCGCGTTACCCGGAGCTTTCAGCTCATTGCTATGCGGGTTATGGCAATTGCTGCAGCGCACGCCCTTGTCGAACATTTTGCTTTGCAGGAACGAGCCATGTTCGAATACTTCATCCTTGATCTTGCCGTCCAGTGAGTACAGCTCGCGGGTGAGGGCGCTTGGCAGGTAATCGTCCATCAAGCGCTTTCCGACGGTGTAGCCGTCGCCCAACGGTGCGCGGCGCGCGTGACAACGGGCGCAGGTTTCGATTTCGACGGTGGCGTTCTTGTCCTTGAGGTCGACGTCAAAACCGGCGTGGATCAGGTCGGTTTGCTTCGCTGTCCATTCAAGGTGGTTCGACGCCGGGCCATGGCACGCCTGACAACCGACGCCAAGGCTGTTCCAGTGACTGGAGAAGGTGTTGCTGGCCGCATCGAAGTTGCGCTTGAAGCCGGTGGTGTGGCACTCGACGCACATGAAGTTGGCGTTCTGGCTCGGCTTGCTCCAGTGCAGCGGATTCTTGAAGTTCACACCTTGGCCGGCGTAGAGATGAAACCAGCGATGCTTCTCGGTATCCCAGGCGACACCCAGCGCCTGCAAGCGACCTTCGCCGACCTCGATCAGGTATTGCTGGAGCGGCGCGATGCCGAAGGTGTAGGCGACTTTGAAATCGGCGTTCTTGCCGTCGAGTCCCGGCGCGTTGACCCAGAATTCTTCGCCCTTGCGCACGAAACGGGTGGTCTCGTTTTCGGCGTTGAAGGTGACGTTGTTAAAGTCACCAAGCATGGTTTCGGCGGTGGCTGGTTGCATGGCCAATTGGTGGTGTGAGCCTTGCCAATCCTTGACCTGTTCGCTGTGGCAGCCTTGGCATTGTTGTTCAGCGACCATCGTCGCCGGTTTGGCTGCGACCACCGGTACAGGCTTGGCCGGTTGCACCACGGGGGCGCTGACCTCCACGTGCTTGCTCGGCGCGGGCGCCGGGCTGAGCAGAAACCAGCCGATTCCCGCCACGGCTGTCAGCAGCAGGCCGATAGTGACGGGAAACAGGTAGCGAGAAATCGAGGTTGGTGCGGCGTCGGGCTGGTTCGGTACGGCTCTGTTTTTATGCTTGGGCATTGCGACTTCCGTAGTCCAGGTCCATGTGCCTTCAGGCGAGCGTTTGAGCTAAATGCAGCTTTAGCCTGCGGGCAGGCGAGTGTCAAATGTTCAATAGGAATTTCACTGGCCGACGAACCAGCGAAAATACGGATTACCTCCATCGCCACTCATGACTTCCCGGATATCGCGTGCCCACGCATCTCGGTTACCGTCATAGGCATGCAGGCTGGCTCGATAAAACTGCATCAGGCGTTGGCGATGGGCTTCCATACGCTGGGTAAAACCCTCGTCTGCGTTTATCAGTGGAGGCGAAACGTGCAGGTCCAACAGCGCTGGAAGTACCCGGGTGATCTCCTTGGCGCGCACCCATGGCGCGTATTCTATGCGCGGCTGATCGTCCGTTACGGCTGGCGCGTCGGCGGCGAAACGCTCAAGACCGGCCCGGTCGGTAACCCAGGTTGACAGCAACGCTGCGGCCGAGCCAATGCCGACATCCTGCAATGTGCCGCGCACAGAGTCTTGCTGAAAACGCTGGCTGATTTTTGTTACGTCCAGTTCGATCGGCTCCATCGAACCCACCAGCAACATTTCATGAAACTCGCTGGTCCAGACGCTCGCATAAGGAAATACGTCGAGAAAACTGCGCACCAGTGAGCGAGAGTCTTCGATATTCTGTGTTGGCAAAGGCAACCATTGGGCGACCAGGCCATTTTTCTGCAAACGGCTGGCGGCCAATTGATAGAAGTCCCGGGAATATAAATTCACTACGCCAGCGGCGGAGGGTGGAGGGGGTTCGAGTGTAATCAAGTCGTAGTCTTGCGGACTGCGCAAGAGCTCCTGACGGCCATCGCGCAGACGCACGTCGACACCGGGATCACTGGCCGCGGTGAAATTTCCTTTGAATAATGGGGCGGCCTTAATAACGGAGGGTAGCAATTCGGCCACTACTCGATGCTCCAATCCTGGATATTTGAGCAGTGCACCTGCGGTGATTCCCGTACCGAAACCGATCACCAACGCCGAGCGCGGCTCGCCATTGTGGATGAGCAGCGGCAGCAACGCCTGGATGCGCATGTAGCGCAGTGACGGCATCGCGTCGCCGGTGTTTGAAACCCCCTGGATGTAAAGGCGCTGGAATGCGTTTTGCCCTTTGCCTTGTGTGACCACCGCGACCGTACCGCCACGACCCTCTTCGTAGAATGCCAGTGTTCCATTACGAGCACCGGGTAAAAGGCTCGCCAGCTTATCAACCGGCGTTAACAGCGCCAGTGCTACTGATACCAGGCCGAACGCAACCACAGCCTGGCGCCGCCCTTTTTTCACTCCGTGCCCTTTGCGTACAGCCAAGTAACCGATACCCGCCGCAATGACCGCAAGCAGGCCCAAAGTACGCACGAGGCCAAGCAGGGGAATCAGTACAAAACCGCAGAGCAGCACCCCGATGATCCCGCCAAGGGTGTTGAAGGCGACCACCGCACCGACGTCTCGGCCAACTCGCTCACTGCCAACACTCAGGCGTAACGCCAATGGAAATGCAGCCCCGAGCAGCAGCGTCGGCAGAAACACAATGCTCAATGCGGCAACTGCAAAACGGGCACTCATCCCCGCCAATTCGCTGGCACCCAATGCCAGTAACCAGACTTCGGCCTGAGTTTGTGCCATCACCAGCCAACGTCCGAGCAGGGCGATTTCCAGCAGCGCAACCAGCCCTGCACCGACGATAAGCAAACCAAAGACGCCCCATGGATCGCGGATCCGATCAACGCGGCGGGAGAGGAGGGCGCTCCCAAGAAAGAGCCCGGCCAGATACGTCGCCAGCACTACGGCAAATGCGTAGGTACGGGTACTCATGAATTGCACGATTGACTGCGACCACACCACTTCATAGCCCAGGGCCACACCGCCGGCTACGGCGTATAGCCACAAGGCTGTGCGGTCGGGGACTTGCTCAGACTGGTGCTTGACCGTAGCAAGCTTCATTGCCGGCTGCTGATACTGCCACCAGAGCGCGCCCGCGGCAGCCAGCAGATTGAACATGGCGGCGGCTAGCGCGCTGCCCCGAACACCGAGGGTGGCAACCAATACAAACGCAGCAAGCAGAGTACCGGCAATCGCGCCCAGGGTATTGGCTGCGTACAGTTGGCCGCCGGCCTTGTCCGGCGCTGATGCCAGCGATCGCACCAGCACGGGGAGCGTACCGCCCATCAGCAAAGCAGGGACGCCTACCAGAGCGAAGGGCAGCACCCATGCCAGCACGCCGACATACTGCTGCAGCCAGGCAAACACCGGTGCAGAAAGGCTAAGTGCGAACGTTGCGCCGACACCTAGTACGGCAACCAGCACTTCCAGAATGGCGTACAGCAGAGCGGGTTGATGCAGGCGATCCGCCCAGCGGCCGAACAGCCAGCCACCCAACGCCAGACCCGCGAAAAATGCGCTGATGCCTGTGGTAATGGCATAGACCTCAACGCCAACCACCAATGACAACTGCTTGATCCAGAGCACTTGATAGATCAATGCCGCCGCACCGGATATGCACAGCAAAACCGCGGGAACGATCAGGGTTATACGAGAGGGGCCAGCAACAGACATATCCGGGATTTCGCTAGTAACTCGTGAAGACATTGCACGACAGCCTTATTCCGATTCGAAAGTGCTTTAACATTTCTCGGGCTTCGCCGGGAGCCTGGGGGATAAAACTCTTGTCACTGAGCAGGCTGGCCCGCATCGGCGGGATAGATACGCTGCCATTCGGTCGCCATATCGACAACCGTCCAGCCTCGCTGCCGGGCTTCATCAAGTGCCTTGTCCAGACGACCAATCTGCGACTGACGGTCATACGCCCATTCGCGCTTGGCATCGGTATGATGTACCAGACCCATAAAGCGTTTGCCAGTGCCGGCTGCAGTCCATTGGAGCATCTGCAGGTCACCGTCTGAGTTACCAAACGCCAGAATCGGGCGCCGGCCGATAATATTGTCGATGCTCACGGGCTTGCCCGGACCGTCGTCGTTATGCGCCACCTTCGGGTTGCGCACGATGGATGCGTTACCGTCCTTGAACTGGTACGACGTGTCGAACGTTGTGCCAATGACCTGCTCCGGCGGGATGCCATAAATCTTTTCGGCGAAGGCGCGCATGAAGCCTGTGTCACCACCGGAGACGATGTAGGTCTTGAAACCTTCGCTGCGCAGATAATCGAGCATTTCGAGCATCGGCTGGAAGATCATCTCGGTATAGGGTTTACCGGTCTTTGGATGGCGGGCCTGCATCAGCCAAGTCTGGGCATAGTCATTGAATTGCTCTGTCGTCATGCCACTGTGCGTTGCACCAACGATTTTCAGCAACCCGTCCATGCCGGTCGCGGCCAGCGCCTTATGGTCGTTTTCAAGCACAGCCTTGAAAGGCTGAGTGGTTTTCCATTCAGGGTGCTGCGCCGCCGTGCGTTTGACCTCGTCGAATGCAAACAAGAGTTCGAAATACGCCGGCTGCTCGCTCCACAAAGTGCCGTCATTGTCGAATACAGCAATACGCTCGGCAGGTTTGACGAAATCCTTGCTCGTCTGGTCGGTTACCGACTGGACGAATTCGATGATGCTCTTTTTTGACGGGCCGTCATTCCACGAAGGCAGAGGCTCACCGGCTTGAACCAGCTTTGGCAGCGCAATGAGCAGCAACAGGATCAGACCGTAACGACGGAAATGCAGATTCGGGAGACTCATGAGTAATCCTTATCATGAACGGGGTTGAGCGGTCTCAAGGCTGGTTTCGACGAGCCATGCTTCTCTTTGGCCTGACTGTGCAGCTTAGCCAAGGATTGAGGAAGTTCACGCAACGCTCGATCTTTATTGGTTTTTTTTCCATAGACGTCGCTTAACAGCGTTTGCAGATGTGGGTCGCGCGCCGCCAGCTTCACGCCGAGTCGGCCTCGGCGCAGCCACAGATACAATGCGGTCAGTCGAGGAGGCCGGCCTTCGATCTGCGGTCTGATTTGCCGCCAGGCGTAATCGGCTGATTGCAGTCGTGCCTGATGCCGCGCTTGCTGGCGGGTGCGCAAGGCGCGGTAGCCACGAGCCAGCAATGGGCGGGCGAACCAGACGACGGCGATCAGCAAGCTCAAGAGCACCAGGCGGCTCAGCCACCGCGTGGAAAGGTGCAAGCGACTGTTTTGCCCGAGTTGCTGCAGGTCCTCTGCGATCGAAAACACAGGCTTGTAGGCATTGTTTGCAGTGGCCTCAAACGTGACCGCAGGAACTTGAGCGGCGCGGGCCTGATGGGTGCTGGAGTCCCACCATTTCACTTCGATAGCGGGCAACGTGTGCGTGCCGGCTCTATCGATACGGTAACTGGCGCTGTCGATCCGTTCACCACCCAGCAAAAATCCCCGGCCATCATCCAGATTGCGTATCCGGGGTGTTTTCAGATAACGGCTCAGGCCATCAACTTTGCCCAACGGCGGCACCGGCAGCGTCATGGCCAAGGCATTGTCGGCTTGCAGAGTCAGCTGTCGAGTCATGCTGTCGCCGACTTTCAAGGGCGTGGCTGAATTGATTATGCGTTGGCTCAATCGCAGTCCCGTTGCAACCAGAGGTATCTCATCCGCTCCGAAGCCCGGCGGTTGGGCCACGCTGAACCGTACTGTCTGGCTGGCGACACTTTGTTCCTCTGTCGCTTGCCCCGGGGTGGCGCGCACCGTCAGCGGCGGGATCGTGAAGTCGCGCGCGACATTCGGTGTGATCAGATAGCGATAACGCATGCCGCTGAACGACTGGCCATCGAGCGTCTGATTAAGGTGCTCGGCCTGGCCATCCGGAGGTAATACCCGCGCGCCATCAAGCACCAGATCAGGCAGGGTGGGGGCACTGGTAAACCAGGTGTCTGTCAGGATATCGAGCTGTAACTCCAACAACCCACCGACCATTGCACCATCGGAAGGCTGCAAATGGGTCCGGACCTTGAGCTGGGGCTCGGCCGCGAGTGCGCTTACGCTGCATAGCAGCAAGGAGGTCAGCACGAGTGAGGCGGAGAGTCTCATGGCGTGGCACCTGCTTGATCCTGCAAGCTGAATTTCTGCTTGAGAAATTTTGCCGGCGAGGTGGTCAGGTTTTGCAACCACAGCGCATCCGACGTTGCCTGTTGGGTTTCAATCGTCTTGCTCTGACCTTTTCCTGGTGCCTTGTCGAACTTGACCTGATCCGGCTTGGTATCGGGCGCGTTCTGCTCGGCGCTTTCGGTGTCTTTTTGCAACGCCTGCGCCAGAGCGAGGTTGGCGGTGGCTTCTGGAAACTGCGGTTGCAGTTTCAATGCCTGAGAGCAAGCGGCAATCGCCTCATCGAACTTGAATCGGCGCACATAAATGTTGCCCAGATAAAAATAGGCTTGTGGCGTATCGAGGCGGGCGAATGAGATCAGTGCCAAGTCGTAATCGGCCGCTTTATAGGCCGCGATACCTTTCCACAACGGGTCAGTGAACAGCGCTGCTGCCTGCGGGAAATGCTCATGTTCGAACGCCCAACGCCCTTGCTGATCCCGGGTGAGAAAAGCATCTGTGAGCGCGTTGGCCTGCGCCGGAGCGCTCGGGTATCCGAGGCCAATCGTCAGCAGCAGCGCCGGCATCCAGTTGACACTCCAACCCTTGCGAACGCTGAACAGCGCCAGCAGTAAAAGCGGCCAGCACAACCAGTAACCGGCATCCTTCCAGTGCAATACACGCTGTTCTTCGCTGGCACTACGAAAGTGTTGTTGCGCGTGTCCTTCGATCCAGTCCAGATCATCGTTGTTAAGTGTCAGGCTTCCCAAAGGCGCGTCCAGGGCCGCCGCCAAATCCTTGAGCGCGGCCGGATCAAAACTGCCGAGTACCGGACGCCCGTCAGCAGCGGTGCGTGGCTGGCCATTGCTGTCGAGAATCACACCACCGTTTTCATGTCCGGCTGCCAGTACCAGAACCTGTAGCGAGCCGCCCTGCAACTGCTTGCCAAGGCTGTCTGACTGGGTGGTGTCGGCACCGTCGGTGATCAACAACAGAGTGCCAGGGAGTTTCTCAGCGTCCAGCAAGCGTTCCGCTTGGTCGATCACCGCAGCAACGTCCTTGCCTTGCTTTTCGATCAGTCCCGTATCCAGTGCCTGGATGAACGTGTCCAACAGCTCCGGGTCGCTCGTCGCTGGCAAGACCAGGTGTGCGCTTCCTGCATAGGCGATCAGTCCGGTGCGCGCGCCGGCTCTTCGCTGAATCAAGTCATGAAGTTTGTGTTTGACCGCTTCCAGCCGCGTAGGCTGAACATCATTGGCGTCCATCGATGGTGACAGGTCGAGGGCGATGATCAACGGTGCACGGTTTTCCAGAAAGTCCGGCCGATCCTGTTCCCAAGTCGGTCCGGCAGAGGCCACTGCGCCGAGTACCAGCAATGCACAGAGTAAATGTACTGGCCGCAGCCGTTGACGGTCCTGTGGTGTGACCAACAGATGTGGCAGTAAATGCTCCGCAATCTTGCCACGCAGACTGCGCTGAAGATCGCGACTTTGGTGCCAGATCCACGGCAGCAGCGCGCCGAACGCCGCCAGCAGTAGCCATGCCGGACGCAGAAAGTGGAAATCGCTGAGATTTATGTCCAACTCACACCTCCCGACGCTGGCTTGAGGCCACCAACCGCGGCCCGAGCATGGCAGACAGGTGATACAGGGCTAATAACAAAAGCGCCGCCCCCATCGGCCAGAAGAACAACTCGTGTTGGGATTGATGGCTCAAGGTCTTTACCTGGTGCGGGGTGAGGCGGTCGAGTGTGCTGTACACCTGATCGAGCGCGGTGCGATCTTCGGCCCGAAAAAACTGGCCGCCTGTGGTTTTGGCAATACGCTCCAATTCGCTCAGATTGACTTTGGCTTCGCCCGTAGCACCGGGATCCCCAATGCCGATGGTGTGAATCACTACTCCCTTGGCACCGGCCATCTCAGCAGCATGATCCGGGGTAATTGCGCTACTGGTGTCGTTACCGTCGGTGAGCAGTACCAGGATTTTTTCCTGTTCCTGGGCTTTTTCCAGCATTTTGAGGCTTAGACCAATGGCATCGCCAATGGCGGTATTGGGACCCGCCATGCCAATGCCGGTGTCGTTCAGCAACAGTGACAGGCTAGCGTGATCGAGCGTCAGTGGCGCCTGAGGGTAAGCGCCGCTGCCGAATACGATCAAACCGATACGATCCTCTTTGCGTTTGTCGATAAATCCCTGCACGACGGCTTTGACTGCGGCCAAGCGATTGGTCTTTTTTCCATTGGCGTCGGTGAAGTCTTCGGTCTCCATTGACTGTGAAATATCGATGGCCAGCAGCAGATCCCGCACGGGTTGTTGCCGCTCGATAGGCTTTTCAATGAACACCGGGCGAGCGGCGGCGACCAATAGCAACGCCCATATCACCAGACTCAAAAGCAATTGCCAGCGATTGGCGCGACTGCCAGCAGACGACGGTGTCTCACCCACCGCGCGGCTCATTGCGCTGAAGAACGGCACGCGCACAGCGCTGCGAGCTTCACGGTAGGCGGGCAAGTAACGGTAAGTAACCCAAGGCAACGGCAACAGAAACAGCAACCACGGATACTCAAGCTGCCACATGATGTCGCTCCACCCATAGTTTGCAGGTATCAAATAGTGCATCGCGCCGGGGGGCGGAGAGGGCGAGCAGGGTGGCGTCAGGGGCATAGGCCAGCGTCGCGAGCTGCTGCGCAAACTCGTCGGGGAGCTGTTGATCGACATGGGCTTGAAGGAAAGTCTGCCACTCAGAATTCCCCAACGCCGCAGCAGCGGCGCTTGAGGTGAGAGATTTCTGTCCCTGCATAGACAGTGCTACACGCTTGAGCAGCCCAGGCAGTTCCCGGAGCGCATGCAGCTCGTCACTATGGGTGCGCAACTGCTCCAGTCTTGCCAGCGCCTCTCGCCGATAGCGATCACGACGCCATTGAATCAAGCGCCTGGTGCCAATGATTGCGGCAGCTAGAAACAGAATCGCCAATAGAAACCACCAACCCCAGGTTTGCGGCGAATAGCTGACAGGCGCGGGCAACGTCAACTCTTTGAGTTGCGCGATACTCGGGACGTTCAAGCTCATCGTCGCCCCCCCGGTTGTTTGCCCAGCTCTGCCCGTAGCTGAGTGAGCGACTCTTGGGCAGTACTGAACATCATCAACGGTACCCGGCTGCGGCGGAGCAGGGTGGCAACATCCTTGAGCCGTCCGGTGAGATAGTCTCCCAGTGGTTGATGCACCTGACGACGGCCCACCGCCAACTCCACCTGTAACTCACCTTGAGTCACCAACAGTCTGCCGTCAGTTGGCAGATTCATCGCAATCGGGTCATAGACTTGCATGGCAATCACATCATTGTGTGCCGCCAGTTGCCGCATCAGTTGCAACGTGCGCTCACCCGCGCCAGCGAAGTCGCTGACGATGCATATCAGGTGGTCATGGCCGGCCAACGCCAGGCAACGCTGCAAAACCTTGTCGAGTTGATCGGCGTCTTCGGCATCGGGATTGGACGCATTAAGCGCCTGATTCTGCGCCGCAATACGACTGCATAATGCCTCCACGCGCTTTCGGCTGCGCAGGGGAGCAATGCTGTCGATACGCGAATCGTTGAATACCAGACCACCGACTCGGTCGCCGGCGTTGAACACCATCCATGCAGCCAGCACCCCAAGTTCGGCAGCGACGACGGACTTGAAACTTTGCTGTGACCCAAAGAACATCGACATACGTTGATCGACCAGGATCAAAGCAGGGCGGTCGCGCTCTTCAGTGAAAGTGCGCACCACCGGTTTGCCGGTACGCAATGAAGCCCGCCAGTCCAGATGGCGCAAATCGTCGCCAGGTTGATAGCGGCGCAATTCGTCGAAGTTCAGGCCCCTGCCTCGTAAGCGTGAAGCATGGTTGCCGGCAAGAATGCTGCCCTGAGGTTGACGCGCAGCAAAGCTGAGCCCTCGGGACGGAAACTCCAATGCCATCAATTGGGCGAGAGAAACATAGACAAACCCGTCACTGGTCATGCCGGAATTGCTACCTTGTCCAGTATCCGATCCAACACTTGGTCAGCCGTCACTCCATCGGCCACTGCGTCATAGCTCAGCTGTATCCGATGACGTAACACCGGATGCACCACGGCGCGCACGTTGTCCGGTGAGACGAAGTCCTGGCCTTGCAACCAGGCATCGGCACGGGCGCAGCGATCAAGGCCGATGCCACCACGCGGACTGGCGCCAATGTTGATCCAGCGACCCAGATCTTCGTCATAGTCAGCCGGATAGCGCGTCGCATTGATCAGGTCGATCAGATAACTGTCAATGGCGGGCGAAACATGTATGGCGCTGACTTCCTTACGCGCTGCGAAAATCACGTCCTGGGCGAGCGCGAAGTGGTTCTTGGACGCGGTGTCAGAACCTTTGGTGAACTCCTCGTCGCGCAACAAGCGCAGCACCTGACTTTCATTTTCAGCGCTGGGATAGTCGAGCAAGACTTTCATCAGAAAACGATCCATTTGCGCTTCGGGTAGCGGGTAAGTGCCTTCCTGCTCAATCGGGTTTTGGGTCGCGATTACGATAAATAACGCAGGCAACGGATGACTGTTGCCAGCAACGGTGATCTGTCGTTCCTCCATGGCTTCAAGCAACGCGGCCTGAACCTTGGCCGGTGCGCGGTTGATCTCATCTGCCAGAATCAGGTTGCCAAACAGCGGACCCGGCTGGAAACGGATTTCATTGCGACCCTCGACCTGATGCAGGACCTCGGCACCAGTGATATCTGAAGGCAGAAGATCCGGTGTGAACTGGATGCGACTCATCTTTGCATCAAGATGCCTGGATAGCGCCTTCACCGTGCGAGTCTTGGCCAATCCAGGAAGACTCTCCAGCAGTAAATGCCCGTTAGCCAGCAAGCCCAGCAAAATCTGACGGATCACCTGATCCTGGCCGAGCACTGACTCAGCAATATTGGCTTGCAAGGCGTTGAGGTCGGTCAGTGCACTCATTCGAAATCCCTTATGAAATGGAGGCTCAAGGCTTGCGGATTAACTAATCGCCGCAAACAAAGATAGGCCAGGAATTTCATCAGTGCCTGTGTATCGGGAAAAAACTGTCACAACAACGCTGACATCAGGAGGAGTCGCGCCCAGATGCGTTGTTTAACTTATGGGCGATGTCAGATGTTCATAGTTCAAATAAATCCTTTGAGAATAAGGATTTTAACTAGAAAAACTAAGCGCAGGCTCTCCAAAACTTGTTCATGACCGACTGTTCCTACCACGGCGGTGCGTAGGTTTATCACCGTACGGGCAATCATCCACCTCCTGTGAGGTCCGCATCAATTGCACACCGTTGCCACAGGCCAGTTACGCTAATATTTCGAACGGGAATAATCTCGATACGCGTCACGAGCGGCAACGTTTTCAATCTTCACATCCCTTCGTTGCTGGTAGACAATGCGCGCTCTGCTCCGGGGTAGTTCAGCGGTAGAACACTCGGCTCTTAACCGGGTGGGCGCTGGTTCGAATCCAGCCCCCGGACCCACTACATCGCAGGGTCAGAAGGACATATGTCCAGGCACGATAGGGAATCGGATGCAATGGCCGGCATAAACGCCGGTGATGCGGTCTTTCAGTTATCTCGAGCATTGACCGCATCGGGGCTCGACACTGAGGCAAAAACACGCGAACGGATTGAACGCTGGCAGCAGGTGGTCGAACACATGGTGCAGGGCACTGCGCTGTATGGCTCGCGTGCACCATTCGTGGATGTGCCTGTATGGGTCACGCTGGAGGTTGTCGCGGGTGGTTTTGCCACTGGGCAGTATCTGGCCGGTGGCGCACTGACCGAGTACGAGCAGCGGTTGGCCGCCTCAATCCCAGGCATCCGCCCTGGTTTTGAACGACTTGATCTCAACACCTGGCATCTAACGGATGAAGGGGTCGAAGCACTGCAAAAGCAGCTGGTGAACAGCAACTATCGGGTCGATGTACCAGAAGAGGCAGCGCTACTGTCCGTGGCTTGGCTGTTGGGCCAGCAGCGCACGGAAGAAGCGCGCAAACTGATTGTGTCGATCGCTCCTTTTTTTGAGCAACTGCGCTTCTTTCCAATGGCTTCTGACGGGCTGCCACGCGCGGCGGCGGAAGTGCACATCTTCGATGTCGGCGATATCAAAAAGCAGCTTTCAAAACTCCCAGTGCAGCAGCGCCTGGCGGTGCAAAAACATGTGGTCGCGACTCGGTTGACTCTCTACGACGCAGCCATCTCGCTCTTCCTCTTAACATACCAGGATGATTGGCCTTGTCGGCAATATCCTGAAGGCTGGCTTGAGCAGGCGAATACTCTAAATAATCAGTTCGATGCCACCAGTAACAATGACATCCTCAATGTTGAACCTTTCAGAGATCGGGTAGGGGAGTTGTACGCGTTGCTTAGGCTCTGCTCCCGTGACCCAGCTTCGCTTACAGGGCGTCAAGTCGGACGTATTCGGCGGATCGTCAATGATTTCATGCGCAAACATGGTCATCCAGAATCTGAAGATCATCTACAGCACCGAAAAATGCAGCGCCGTCAGGTGGCCGCGCCCGAGCATCATCTCATCGCCAAGGTTGTTTCTGAGCGTCTGACCAGCTATTCGAGTTCGGAAGGCATCTCTGATTTTTCGTCCCTGTTGGAGCCCATTACCGACGAGGAGGCGAAGGCATATTCGCTGATAACAGGTGTCGCCATTCCTCCGGCGGTCCGCCGACGCCTCGAGCGCTGTCGAAAGGGAACCATTACTGAGTTGATTGACAAGGGATTGATCACCTCTGGGGATACCGTGGCGCGAGTACTGCCGGCGATGACGGCCGAAATCTGCAGTGCTGGATTTCGCGATACGACGCTGCGTATGTTGTCTGTCGCAACGTATCGTGCTTTTCGCCGACGCCGTTCATTGCTGCTGATCAACCTACAGAGCCAAGTCAAAATCAGTGAGCTTCCTTGGGTAGCGGCCGTCGAAGGTGAACGTGAGGCACACGCTGCCGGTGTTGAGGGAGCCAGACAAGCCTTGATCGAATCCTCTGCAATGACCCTTTCTGCTTTTCCTCAGGCAATCCTTCCGAACAAACTACTTCAGGAGTTTGGTTCGCTTGCTGTCACCGCGAAGCTGGATCTTCCTTTTGTGGAGGAGGTCGCAGTGGACATTTTCATGGGAACCTTCTCGAACAAATTCGTGGAAGCAGCCAGACGAGCGGCCCCTTTGATAGGTGGCACCCTTTACGCCCATTATTACGACATCGACACGAACCAACTGGCGATCCTTCCCGATAAGCCGAAATCGAAGCGCAGAAACTATTTCCAGCGAGACTTGGATACCAGTGATGCATTGGCGAACCTTTGCGCACAGCGGGCTAATGCACCCTTGGGTGCATGGCACTCAGCAACCAACGGAAGAATCATCGAGCAACAACAGATTCTGACGACGCAAAACCTTTCGCTTCTATTTGGTGAGCTCGGTTTGAAAGCGCTGCTACATCATCGCCTGGGTTCACTCGCTCAGGAGTGCTTCCAATGGATATGCATACGGCAGCAGATGAAAATCAAGTTCTACCATTCAAGCTTGGTGATGCTCAAAAACACCGCTTATGCCTGGCGCCAGATGGTGTTTTATTTATCCATGCTGGATGACGCCGAGAGGCGTTGCGCTATAGATAGCATTGAAGAATATTTCGCGGCACAACCAACTGCATTCCGGGAGAGATTTCTACCGGCAATTATAGGGTTACGTGTGGCAGCTGCCGGGCTCCCTTTGACTCTGAACCGCCAGAAAAGTGAGGGGGCTCGGGTTTTCCTCGGATGGACCACCGAACGACATTGGTTGTTGCCGCCGCAAACGAATCACATCAGGTAAACGCTCGGCTATATCGGCGATGCGTGCTGGAACGCATCAAAAGCGATGTTTGTGTATCCGGCTGGAGTTCTTGTACAGACGGGTCAAAACTTTCATGCATACGTCAGGTGTCGAAGTCAGGAAGGACGTCCAATGAGAAAAGCCTAGCCGCCTGAAAAATCGGAAAGTGGTGGAGACAGACATGACCTTGTCCAAATTCAGATTCCTCCGTTCACCACTCATCTCCTTGATAACGCGCCATTTTTTCAATTTTCATCACTAACATCCGTTTATTTGTCACAAATAAACGGATGTTAGTGATGTAGCTTTCATATAAATCAATGGGTTACGAACCTCCGTTTTTTTGGATAAGCGGTACGCTCGTGTATCTGAACGCGTCTATGCTTAGTCGTCAGGTTCACGATTGGAGCATGAACGAATGGTCTTTGTCGGCGATTTTTGCTCAGTGGGTACGGCGTCCGATCTGCTGGTCGTAGACGCGGTATGGAAGCAGCGTGGCGGGGTCGTACGTCTCTGCAAACTGTCTGATGGACTCCAACTGGCTCTCCCCGAGGAGCGGCTGACCCTGTCAACGGATCCGATCGGGGCCTTCCGCAAGCATATGGATAAAATCATCCGAGCCTCTCGCAAAAAGTCCAGAGCCTCAGCTAAACCCGTGCACGAATCGAATCCTGCTTGCGAGTTTGCAGAATACCTTGCCATTACCAGGGACGAAGGGGCCACGTATCGGATCAAGTCAATCACTCACTTCCTCATCCTGTTGGAATCACAGTATCTGGCCCCCAGCTACTCCTTAAAAGCTATTTGGCGAGACGTCTGCGCCAAATGTGACCTGCTGGACATCGATCCACCAACTCTCGGATTCGTCAGAAGCAGGCTCCATAGCCGGTATCGCTCATTGCGTAGCGAACTGATCGGGCCATAGCTATGGAATTTTTAAAGGGTGAAGCAGTTTTCGTAAAAGGTGAGGGCGGGATCTACCTGATAGATGCCTACGTGCCGGAGCGCGACAGTTATTGGCTCAAAATCTCCGGATTACCTGTGCCTCCAATTGAGGTACCAAAGAACAAATTAAAGAAGATTCCTACCAGTGCCGTTGAGCAAATCCGCGCGGCAAGTGACATTAGCATCGAAGACGCCGAGCCGGACAATGAGGTCAGGCCCGTTTCCCCGTATACCCCTGAGCAAATTATTGTGGGGAAAGCTCGGGAGGAGGTCATCGCACCACTGTACCTGGGGCAGATCACCAAAGAGGAGGCTGAGCAAAAACTTAGCCTCGGGCGAACGGTTGTGAATGATCTGCTACGCCGCTATCGAGAATGGCAATCATGGGAAGCGCTGGTGCCCGGTGTTTCTGGACGAAGACAGGGTGATACTCGGCTAGAGGATGAGGTTGAAGACATTCTGGCGAAAGCGATCAATGAGGACTACAAGGGGCCTGGTGCATCTGTAGTCGCTGTACTCAACCGTGTCCGGTGGGAGTGCAAAAATATTTCAAAAAATCCGCCTTCAGCCTCCACGATTGAAAGACGGTGTGCCCAGGCATCCATGCGCAAAGCAGTTGCTAATACCAAAGGCCCTGTTGCAGCGCGGGATAAATTCGACTCCTTTCCGTTTGGTACCGTCACGCAGCGTGCCCTTGAGCTTGGGCAGGCTGATAACAGTCCACTCGACTGCCACGCGGTCGATCCAGATACTGGAAAAGTACTGGGGCGACCGAACCTCACCATCATCAGTGATGACCATACCGAATCCTATTTAGGATTCTGGTTGTCGTACGGTGCGCCCTCAAGAAACACACTTGCGAATGCTTTCTTCATGGCATTGCAGCCTAAAGATGAACTGTTGGCAGAGTTCGGGCTTTCTGCACTATTTAAATGGATGCAGTACGGAAAGTTGTCCAGGCTGCGGACGGATGGAGGGGGCGATCTCAACGCCAAAACTGTGCTTGCAACGCTTGCTAAAAATGACATACGTCGTGAGCGCAGAGTGCGACCACAGAGCGGCGGCAAGGTGGAGCGCAAGATTGGTGTGTTGAACCGTTATTTCATTCAGACGCTGAACGGAGCGATAGCATCCAGTAGAAAAATCGCAAGAGGGGAGAATCCAGAGAAACTTGCGGAATATTCCATCAAAGACCTGTTCATCCTTATTATTACCCAGATATGCATTCTGCACGAGCGCCCTGGGAAGGATGGTTTAACGCCCAACCAGCGGTGGGTCAGAGACTTCGGGGAAAAGGATGGTGTACTACGGACGCCTCCAGTAGTCAAAGACGCAACTCAGTTCAAGATCGACATGCTCCATCAGAGGAACATACATGTGAGGCGTGAGGGGCATCTGACTCTGGGGTTGTTGTATGAGCCCGGCCCATACTGGAACAGAGTCGGAGAGCCCGTCACCATTAAACTCGATTACGGGAACTTGCACAGGGCGTGGGTGATGGACAAAGGGTTATGGGTTCCTGTCAAACTTATCAACGCAGATAGTTTTCCGAAAACGATGATGGAGTGGAATATCCAACGTAAATCCGGACTTCCAGTAGGACAGCATACCCCTGAAGGTCTGCAGGCCATGGAGGAGCAGCATCACCTCAAACAGTCTCTTCTGACTCAACAGCAGGAGCGTCGGCTGCAGGAGAGCCGGGATCTTGAGGACAAGATGTGCAAGATCAATCAGCCTGCATCCAGCTCCCTGCTAGAGCCCAGAGCGCCTGCCAAGCCTCACCAAGGCCCTATACCAGTCATGATGGGGGATGACCTGTGACCCACTTAAGCCCCCGGGCATTGGCGCTATTGGAGCTTCCTCGTGAGGAGCGGGCGCTTGCGTGCATGCGTGACGTATTTCTTAACTACCCCTCGGCGATGGCTGTGGAGCACAGTGCCAAGCGGCTAATCGCATCCCCCAGAAATACGTCAAACGCTGGAATGTCGCTTATCGCTCTTCCTGGCTTAGGCAAGTCGACGATTGGAGTGAGTTGGGAAAAGCGAAGCTTTAACGCTGCGTCAGATTGGCCGGGGAAGATCATTTATCTCGATCTGGTCAAAAATAGCGCAAACCTCAGCATAATGAAGCTGTTCCTCGCTGTAATCGGGGAGCGATTTCATACACGCCCATTGAATCTTAGCTATCGAGATGTGGGGTTGGCTAAGACTTTAGTTCGGGAGCATAACGTACGCGGGGTTTTCGTTGACGAGGCTCCGATGTTAAGGCTCGCTTTAACTGGGGCGCCTGTGAATCGTGAGTTGGGTTCGATAAAGGGGCTGGCCGGGCACGAATGGCAACTCAATGTTTTTTTAACCGGCACCCCAGACGAGATGTATTCTTTGTTCGATAATGATGCAACGCTAAAGTCAAGATTCAATATTCGGGTGGGTTCTCTAAGCTATTGGAAGAATGATGCGGAGGGGAGGTCTTTTATCCATGGGTACTTAGCTCTCATGCCGCTAGAGCAGCCCTCTGTGCTCAATGATAATTTCTTTAGAATACTTGAAGACAATACGCTCACAACTACCACTGTCCGAAAGAAAATGGTTATTTATAACTCTCGCCGTGCGGTGACTGACCTGATTCGCGAAGCATGCCGGGCGGCAGTTGAGACCGGGCAGGAATATGTCAACTCGGAGATCTTGGTCAACACCGTGCATGCAATGAAAAATGTTATCGAAGAGATAAATCTCAATGACTATGCTCGACCAGACATAGGCCCATATGCGTGAGCACCGTTATCGTCGTGCGCGGGTGAATGTTAGCTCCTCGAAAACCACATTACAGGGCTAACTGGCGGCGGAATTGAGAGCGACAGCGGCGGGGAGTCAAGCCGAGGAGGCGTGCGCAGTGCACTGCCTCGCCTAAAAGCGCAAAAAAAATAAAAAACGTAAGGGTTTAGAAAGGATTAAGAATCAGGCGCTATGACGAACAAGTCTGAAAAATGGTCAGATGCCTCCGGCAACCAAGGGGTCTTGGAGCAGTGCTTTGACCGCCTTCGTTCAGTGGCAAAACAAGCTGACTCGGAGACCTCTGCACAGGCAAACACTAGCGCACCCGAACGATATGTGCTGTTACTGGCTGCGCCAGCAGGAACTGGAGCCACCGCATTACTGCTCCATCTGGCCTCTCTCTTACGTCTCGAAGGCCATAACGTCCTCTCGGTGCTGGGAGGCACGACGCTAGAGCCGACTGATTTCAGGCATGCGCTGAGTATTTCGGTTGGCATGCCCGGCGAACTCGCAACCAAGGTTGACGCGGCCGCGACAGAGCTGGGCCAAGTACAGCACGCCGTGCTTAGCGCCCGAAACTACGATACGTTCGTAGTGCATGATGTTCAGACCTATCAAAAGCGGAACAAGGACGCAAATTCCAACCTCTGGATCATGGCCCACTGGGTAAAGAGTTTCAGGCAGAAGGGTTTTTTGTTCTGCGGTCTTCCGGATGCCGTTGCCACATTGGGCGCTAGTTTCAAAACCGCATCGATCAAGCATCGCACCTTCACGCTTGAACCTATGGCGGGAGGCCCGGCTTTTGACCAGTTTCTCGCGGATTTAAAAGATGGGTTAGTGGACAGGTACGCCCCTGACGTTTTGGACGCAGTGGACACGACCGTGGTTCATGAGCGCTCCGACGGTCGCATCGGCGCTGCTATGGACGTCATGGAGCACCTCCTCACGGAGATGACGGCCCCGGTTGACCCTGTTGGTGAGCCGAACTGGTATTACCTGGATGAACACGAGGTCAGTCAGGAAAGGAGATACGAGCCGGATCACAATCAGGTATCTATCCAGGAACCAGTAACTCCCGTACTGGATGAGACATTTTCGTCTTGGGCTGCGAGAAGAAGCCTGGTGCCCCGGAATTCTGCTGACAGCCTGTTTGCTGAAAACTTCATGCTGCTATGCAGCAAAGGTAGCGTCGACCCTGATCGGCAGTACGCGAATCTGGACCTTCTCAGCCATTTCCCTCCCTGCGAGCGAATGCTGATTTCAAAGCAGTTCAAGGGGACGGATGATGCCTTAGTAGCGTATCCAAATGCCTTAAACTATTGCCCACAGTGCTTTCACGCTGACCTAAGTGCGGGCTTGAATCCTGTGTGGCGGCTGGCCTGGCAAAAGTCGCGAAGCTGTATATGCGTGAGTCACGAAGGCGGGGTGATGCTGCAGCGGCTTGAAACTCGGAACTTTACAGTTTTGAACAAGGCTTGGGTCGCTTTCAAGGAGCACGTGCAGAGCCCGGCGGCGCGGTTGACGTCCAGCTTTCCGCTTCAGCACTCGATTCCGGAATTGGTCAGCCCTGATAACTCGTGCCTCATCCATCTAGCAGAGCGGGTTCAGACCTGGTTCTACTCGCTATCAGAGACATCCACCCCGACCAGGCGCGCAGCAGAGTTCCTGCTGGCATTTTGGCTACAGGATTCAGATGAGAGCAAGACCCAGGGCTTTGCTCGCTCATACTTCTTCTATCGCTTAACCAAGCCTCATGCCGGGCTCAAGAAGAAACTACATGGCGAGGTTCGGGATCGTCTCAGGCCGGACTCTGCTAGGCCCCGTGATCTCGCGGTTGCGTATTGGATGCTTGGGGTGAGTTTCGACCTGATCTCCGATGTGGAGGCTGGTTTTATCAGGGACACGACTCGGCCCTATTCGACACCCTTTCCCGTGAACAGGTCGGAGATTGCTGCCCTGGGCACACTGGCGTTCAGCTGGTCACAAATATCTGCGTACTTGAGGCATGCGCAGATTATCTTCGATGAGAAAGACCTGGAAGCAGTTGCCTGGGCCATTGATGAAACCATTTTCCCCGCGAGTCGTAGAAAGTAAGGGATGTAGGGGGGCAGAAGAGCAGGACAGTAGCGACCGAATTAGCCTCAACGTGTCCGGACTGCCTCGGGACTCTCGGAGGCAATGCCTGCGCAACGCGCGGCTCGAAGGACGAGCTACGCGTCTTGACGAGTAGATCGAATGGAGGCACCGCCTAGGGAAGACCCACTGGTGCAGCTTTGGAGCCGCGATGGCTAGAGTCATCAGGAAGAAGCCGAAGACCTAGCGATCTGAACCCTCTGGAATTGAAAAAAGGGAAAGGAGGATAGGAAATTCCATAAATTCGCTTTGGCGAATGTTAGGCGGAGCATTTAATAACGATTTTGACTTTAATTGCGCGCCGCCTCAGTCCGCAATCGTTAGAAAAACATAGTTAATTCAATGAGCTAGAGTGGCGGGCTCTAGTCGATACTTCTCGGCATTATTTCGAGAGTCATGGTCTGCTGGATAGGATTGGCTGGCTGAGGTTTTCAGAGCAACGCCACCTGCCAGTCAAAGCCAAATTTATTTGATAAATTGACAGAAACCGAATCAAGGATGATTCCAGCGTGACGAACGGCATTGTTGCGCCAGGGAGAACAGTCTGCTGTATGGTTTCTGGCGATCTTGAGGCGCCTTCATGTTGAATTTTTCGCTCACGATCGCGCCCGCCTGGGTACCCGACCAATGGTAGCGGTATGCACTCGCTAGAAGCCTAACTTATTGAATCCCCTATATTAATTCTGATTTGGTCGGTTCCGTTACAAGGGTGTTGTTTAACTCCTAACCTCACTATAATGAGAAAGGCGCCTCACGAGTCGCCCACGGGCAGGAGTACCAGCTAGCCGGAGTCATGCATGGTCAGAACACATACGCTCGTTGAGTTTAGACGCAAGCAGCACGAGCTTGAATTGGCCTTGCGCGGGCTAGAAAAGCAGCAGGAAGAGGTTGATTACAAACTCGACGTTGAGTTTTACCTCCGGCTGGAGGCGCTAGCCAAGGAGCATGGCTACACCTTCTCTCAGGTCTTTGATCTCCTTGAGTCCAGGTACAAAAGCTCGGCTGATAGCGCGAGCAGTAATGTCGCTGGCGGTAGAGAAGCTGAAGCGCCTAATGGCCCGTTATGCCTTAAGACGCGCACGACCACAGGCTTGCTGGACTTGATTGAGCGGTTGCAGCCGAACGGCGAGAAAGGTACTCCTAGCGTAGATAGAGAGTCCGTGCTCGACAGTGATGCCATGCTCACTGTGGGCTTACCCCCTAAACCGGTCGTAGAATCACCGGTGCCGGCCCTAGTGGTCGAGGCAGATAGTGACGAGCCTGCCAACGAGGAGAAAACAAATGACTAGTGTTCAAGAGTTCTTCGAGTTTAGCAATCGAATCACGTTGGAGTATGAGGCGATAGTGCCGCTTCTTCGAGATCCAGAAGTTGTGAAAGCTGCGCGCTTTCTAGCGAAGCTCGACGCCCTTGCGAGTGAGTATGAATTTAAACCAATCGACATAATGACATTACTTGATCCAGGAAGGGCTACAAGACTCCAAACAGTGATCAAACAAAAAGGTAAGGCGCCATCTAAACGGCGCAAGAATTCTAACAGAATTTAATCCTTACTCGCTCAGGCTTTTAGTAGTCGACACTATCACTATTCGAAAGGAGTCAATGACCTGACTTTCTGGTTGCCAGCATAGAAAGTACGTATACATGCAACATGTGCTCAGCGATTCTTTGCGAGAGAAGGTACTAGATATATAAGGCCTAAATCCATGCGTAAGTATGCGCTACTGATATGTTTATTACTTTGTCGTTTGTGACTTTCTTGGTATATAACTGGAGTGGTATTTTGAATCAGGGGCGCTATTTGCTTTTTCTCGATATTTTGGGTTTCAGCGAGCTTGTAAAAACAAAATCCGTACAGGAGGTGTACGCCGTCGTAGACAATGCTCTTCAGGCTTTTGGCCGATGGGAAGAGCTCAATGCCTTGTTTAAAACCATCTATTTCTCAGACACCTTTGTGTTCTACCAAGATCCTAAAGGTTACGGCGACTGGGCTTTCTTGGATGTCTATGCCATTGGCGGAATGGTCTTGTCCGCCTTGCTAGCGGCTGGTATTCCCGCAAGAGTGTTGCCGCTGACCGAAAACTGACCCAGTAAAGGC